>NZ_JBVIXO010000016.1:134208-156420 GCF_055593565.1 Streptomyces sp. NPDC040718
CACCCGGACAGGGTGTGCGCCTCACGTCCCTCGCGGGCCGTTCCGACGTGGAAAACATTACCAAACGGCAGGGGGTCCCCGATCACACCCCCCAGCGGGCTCGGAACGCCCTTGGGCGGACGGGCCCGGGGCGGGAGGATGGTGGAGGTAGCCGGTACTGATCAGTGGGAGGAACAGCGTGAGCGCATCGGGCGCGGGCAAGGCCGTCTCCGGCGAGGACGAGGTCGTCGACCTCTGCCGGGACCTCATCCGGATCGACACCAGCAACTACGGGGACCACTCGGGCCCCGGTGAGCGCAAGGCGGCCGAGTGGGTCGCGGAGAAGCTGGCCGAGGTCGGGCTGGAGCCGCAGATCTTCGAGTCGCACAAGGGGCGCGCGTCGACCGTGGCCCGCATCGAGGGCGAGGACCCCTCGCGGCCGGCCCTGCTGATCCACGGGCACACCGACGTCGTCCCGGCCAACGCCGCCGACTGGACCTACGACCCCTTCTCGGGCGAGATCGCCGACGGCTGCGTCTGGGGCCGCGGCGCGGTCGACATGAAGGACATGGACGCGATGACGCTGGCCGTCGTGCGCGACCGCATGCGCAGCGGGCGCAAGCCCCCGCGGGACATCGTGCTGGCCTTCCTCGCGGACGAGGAGGCGGGCGGCACGTACGGGGCCCGCCACCTCGTGGACAAGCACCCCGGGCTCTTCGAGGGCGTCACCGAGGCCATCGGCGAGGTCGGCGGCTTCTCCTTCACGGTGAACGAGAACCTGCGGCTGTACCTCGTGGAGACCGCCCAGAAGGGCATGCACTGGATGCGCCTCACGGTCGACGGCACCGCGGGCCACGGCTCCATGACCAACAACGACAACGCGATCACCGAGCTGTGCGAGGCCGTCGGGCGCCTCGGCCGCCACCAGTGGCCGGTGCGCGTCACGAAGACCGTTCGACACTTCCTCGACGAGCTCTCGGACGCCCTCGGAACCCCGCTCGACCCCGACGACATGGACGCCACGCTCGCCAAGCTCGGCGGCATCGCGAAGATGGTCGGCGCGACCCTGCGCAATTCGGCCGCCCCGACGATGCTCGGCGCCGGCTACAAGGTCAACGTCATTCCCGGCCAGGCCACCGCCCACGTGGACGGCCGCTTCCTGCCGGGGTACGAGGACGAGTTCTTCGCCGACCTCGACCGGATCCTCGGCCCGCGCGTGAGGCGCGAGGACGTCCACGCGGACAAGGCCCTGGAGACGGACTTCGACGGGCGGCTCGTGGACGCCATGCAGGGCGCCCTCAGGGCCGAGGACCCGATCGCGCGGGCGGTCCCGTACATGCTCTCCGGCGGGACGGACGCCAAGTCCTTCGACGACCTCGGCATCCGCTGCTTCGGCTTCGCGCCGCTCCAGCTGCCGCCGGAGCTGGACTTCGCCGGGATGTTCCACGGCGTGGACGAGCGGGTGCCGGTGGACGGGCTGAAGTTCGGCGTCCGGGTCCTGGACCGGTTCATCGACAACGCCTGACGCGAGCGCGTCGCCCCATAACGCCGGAGATTCGGGAAGGTGTGCGGATTCCACTGAGAAGAGTGAATGCGCTCATGCGCTCGTAGCCCCGGTGATCCCTCCTCGTTACAGGTGGTGCGGTCCGCGGCTGGGACCGCACTTGCCTACTAGGAGGAACAATGCTCAAGAAGGTTGTCGCCGCTGCGGCTGCCACCGGTGGTCTGGTTCTCGCGGGTGCGGGCATGGCTGCCGCCGACGCCGGTGCCCAGGGCGCGGCCATCGGCTCCCCCGGTGTCCTGTCCGGGAACGTCGTCCAGGTTCCGGTCCACATCCCGGTCAACGTCTGCGGCAACACCGTCAGCATCATCGGCCTGCTGAACCCGGCCTTCGGCAACACCTGCGTCAACGCCTGACGCTTCTGAAGTTCTGGCCCCGGAGCGCAATCCAGCGCTCCGGGGCCGCCGGGCTTTTACGGCCCGGAAGCTCACTGCTTCGGCGTGGCGGGCGGGGGAGCCCGTACGGTCCGCGCGCCGAACGGAACGTACACACCAGGGGACGAGTACAGATGCGACGACCGGTCCAGGTCACGAGGAAGACACTGATCACGATGGCGGCCGCGGGGGGTGTCCTCGCGTTCGCCGGCGGTCAGGCCCAGGCGGACTCGGGGGCGTCGGGGCACGCCTCGAACTCTCCGGGACTGCTGTCCGGGAACAACGTGCAGGCGCCGGTGGACGCGCCGGTGAACGTGTGCGGCAACACGGTGACGGTGGTGGGGGGTCTGAACCCGGCCTTCGGGAACCGCTGCGCCAACGAGTCGGGCAAGCCGCAGCACCCGGGTCACCCGGGACACCCCGGTCACCCGGGCGGCGGCCATGACGAGCCGTGCGACGACGACGATCACCCCGGTCACCCGGGCAATCCGGGTACCCCGGGCGGGCAGACTCCGGGCAGCCCGGGTGGTCAGAACCCCGGGAACCCCGGCACGCCGGGCGGGCACACCCCGGGCAACCCGGGCGGGCAGAACCCCGGGAACCCGGGCGGGCAGACTCCGGGCAACCCGGGCGGGCAGACGCCCGGGAACCCCGGCACGCCGGGCGGGCACACCCCGGGCAACCCGGGCGGGCAGACGCCCGGGAACCCCGGCACGCCGGGCGGGCACACCCCGGGCAACCCGGGCGGGCAGACGCCCGGGAACCCTGGCGGGCAGACTCCGGGCAACCCGGGTGGTCAGACGCCCGGCAAGCCCGGTGGCCCGGCCGCCGGTCCCGGCCAGGGGGCCGAGGCCGCCCTCGCCGCCACGGGTGCCGGTGACGCCCTGACGGCCGGCGTACCGCTCGCCGGCGGGCTGCTGCTGGCCGGCGCCGTGCTCTACCGGCGCGCCCGCAACGCCGCCTGACGGGCACTCACGACGCGGGCCCCGCACCCGGGGCCCGCGTCACCAGGTCGCGCGGACCTGGCGGATGATCCGGCGGCGCAGCCGCGCGCGGCGGCTGCCGTCCCGGTACAGGGTCAGGCGGTCCAGCTCCCAATTTCCGTATTCCGCATGATCGGTCAGCAGCCGGGTCGCCTCCTTGCGGGGCGTACCACGGGGCACGTACACGTCGACGAATTCGTATTCCGGCATCGCATCTATTGTGCGGGCACCGGCCCGCTACGGATAGCGTCTGCACTATGTCTGATGCCGCTCTGCCCACTGTTGCCGAGGTACGCGCCGCCGCCGAGGCGGTCAAGGCCGCACTCGACCGTCACCTCGCCGCGGTCGAGAGCAGGATCGGGGACGAGGACCCGGCCGTCTACGCCGCCTTCAACGAACTCGCCGCCGCGGCCGAGGAGTACGACGAACTCCTCTACGACCGCCACGACGAGGTCACCCCCTTCGAGATCCCCACGCCCGAGACCGGTGTCCCGTACACCGGCCCCGCCGAGCCCGCCGCCTTCAGCGTGCTCATCCGCCGTGACTACGCCGTCGTCGAACCGGCGCGGCTGATCGCCCAGGCCGAACGGGTCGCCGCGCACGACCAGGACGCCGAGCTCCTCGACGGCGGCGGTACCGCCGGAGCGCTGGGCGTGCTCTTCGGGGAGTACGAGCCCGACGAGATCGCCTCCCGCTACAAGGAGTTCGGTCTGGAGGAGGGCGACTCCACCCTCTGGATCGCCGCCCTGGAGGAGGTCGCGGAACCGGGGGACTGGCTCAACTCGCCCTTCGGGCAGACCGATCCGCAGGACGTGCTGCACCGCTTCGACGTGAGCTCCGTCTTCGACGAGGAGCCCGATTTCGACGACGACGCGGACGAGGAGGAGAGCGCGGCCGAGTCCGGTCTGACCCCGGCCTGACCTCCTCCGGAGCCGCCGCCCTCCCCGTGCCCCGCCCCGCCGACACCGGCGGGGCGGGGCACGGTCCGCGTCGCGGCCCGCTAGGGCTGTTCCTCCTGCGCGGCCGTGAGGGCGCGCAGCAGGCCCGTCAGCCGGGTCGTGCGCGGCTTCGGCAGCCCCTGCGCCACCGCGCGCGGCAGCGCCTCGTCCACCCCGTGCACCACGGACAGGTGCCGCTCGGCCCGCCCGAACGCCGTGTACACCCAGTCCCGGGACAGGGCCTGCGCCGCGTCCCCGGGCAGTACGACGACCACCGCCGGCCAGCGCGAGCCGACAGCCTGGTGCGCCGTCACCGCCCAGCCGTGCCGGACCTGCGCCTCCACCCGCTCCTGCGGTACGACGACCCGCGCGCCCCGCGCCTCCAGGTGCAGCCCCTGCGCGTCGGCCGACACCACCCTGGCCGGCAGGGCCCGCCCGGGCGAGGGCACGTGGACCACCCGGTCGCCCGGGTCGAAGCCGGCGAACCGGCCGGGGCCGGGGTTCAGCCGCTCCTTGAGGGCCGCGTTCAGCGCGCGGGTGCCCGCCGCGCCGCCGTGGCCCGGGGTGACGACCTGCACGTCCTCGGCCGGGATCCCGAAGGCGCGGGGCACCGACTCGGCGACCAGCTGCACGGTGCGGTGCACGGCCTCGCCGGCGTCCCGCACGGGCACGATGACGACCTCCTTGCCGGGTGCGTCGACCCGGTTGAGCTCCCCGACCCCGATCCCCGAGACCAGCTCGCCGATCGGGCCCGGGTCCGGGGCGCGGGACACCACCTGCGGGAAGGCGCGGGCCGCCAGCACGTCGGCGAACACCCGCCCCGGTCCCGCCGATCCGAGCACGCCGGGGTCGCCGGAGAGCACCAGGCGGGCCCCGTCGGCCACGGACTCCACCAGCGCGGCCGCCCCCTCCACGTCCAGCTGCGGCGCGTCCAGGACGATCAGCAGGTCCAGGTCGAACCGGCCGTCGGCGTCCCGCCCCGGGCCCTCCGTCCCCGCGAGCAGCCCGGCCACGGTGACGGCCCCGGGCGCCGGCGCGTGCGCGGCGAGGACCGCACGCAGCCCGAGCTGCCGGGCGGCCGCCAGCAGGGCCGCCGGTTCGGCGCGGGCGGCCTCGCCGCCGGTGTGGGTGACCAGGCCGTGGCCGGCGACGGCCCGGACCAGCTCGGCTCCGGGGCCGCCGGCCGCGGCGGCAGACCAGTCGGCGGGGCCGGCGAAGGTGCCCGCCAGCCGGGCCAGGCCGTCCGCGAGGGCCTCCTCGGCCAGGGCGTGCCCCTCCAGGCCCACGAGGATCCGTACGGGCTGCTCCTCGTCCTCACCGGCGGGCGGGCCCAGCGGCTCGTGGAACACCAGCACCGCGCCGTCGCCGATGGCGGCCTCCAGGACCTCGGCGGGAGCCGGCACCCCGTACTGAGCCAGGGCCTTCTCCAGGACCGGGGCCTCCAGGGCGGTGTGCCCCTTGGCGGCGGCCTGGTCCAGCAGCCAGCCCAGCAGGGCGGCGCCGCGGCGCTCGTCGGCGGGGCCCGCCGAGGGGCCGAGCAGGGCCTGCGCGAAGCCGTCCGCCTGCGTCGGGCGCACCCCGGGGACGGCGAGCAGCCGCCAGGGATCCTCGGTCAGCTGCTCGGCCGCGCCCTCGCCGAGGGCCTCGGCGGCCAGCCCGGCCAGCGCCTCGGGGGCGCCGCCGCGGGCGAGCACGGCGCGGACGGCACCGATGTCCCCGGCGGTGGGGGCGGCCGGGGCGGGGGCCGCGGGGCGCGGCTGCGGGGGAGCGGGGGCGGCCTTGCGGGGGGCGGCGGGGGCCTCGTCGAAGTAGAGGGGGGCGGCCGGTTTGGCACCGCTCTCCACGGCCCGTACGGCGGCCAGCAGGTCGGCGGCCTTGCCGCTGAGCTTGGCACCGGCGTCGACGGGGCCCTCGCGCTCGGCCTTGCGGCGGGCGATGCGTTCGCGCTCGACCTTCTGCGCGGCCAGCTCGGCCTGCGCCTCGGTGAGCCCGGGCGCGACCGGCTCCGCCCCGGCGGCCCCTGCCCCGGCGGCGCCCTGGCCCGCCTCGGGCTCCGCGTCGGGCCCTGCCGGCTCTCCGGCGGCGCCCTGGCCCGGCTCGGGCTCGGTGGCTCCGTCCGTCCGCTCCCCGGCGGCGTCCTGGTCCGGCTCGGGCTCCGCGTCGGGCCCTGCGGGGCTTTCCCCCACCCCGCCCCTTCCCGAAACCGGGGGCTCCGCCCCCGGCCCCCCGCCGACTGCGTCGGACACGTCCGGGCCGTCGGTCCCGGCTACGCCGGCTTCGCCCGGGGCCGAGGGCCCGGGCGAAGCCGGTTCGCCGGAGCTGCCCGGGGCCTCGGCTCCGGCGTCGCCGGGCGCGGGCGCCTCGGCGGCAGCCGGGCCGTCCGGGCCCGCTCCGGGGCCGTCCGGGCCCGCTCCGGGGCCGTCCGGGCCCGCTCCCGGGCCGGCCGGGGTTTCGCCCTGAGCAGCCGGAGCGTCGGCGGCGGAGCCGGCCGCGTCCGGGCCCTGCGCCTGCTCGGCGTCCGCCGTACCGGCACCGGGGCCGTCGCCATCAGCCGCGCCCTGGTCATCGGCGTCCGCCGCACCGGCACCATCCGTGCCCTCCGGGGCTTCGCCCGGACCGGCGGTGCCCGGCACGTCCCCCGCGTCCCGGCCCTCCGGGGTCCCGGCGCCGGGATGGGCGGCGGCTTCGTACGGGTCCTCCGCGGCAGCGGGGTTGGCGGGGTCGGGGGCCGTACTCACAGCGTGCTCCAGTCCTGATCCGGGTAGCGGTGCACGGGCGCCGACACGTCGTCCAGCGCCCGGCGGATCTCCTCCGGAAGGGTAAGGGCCTCCACCGACAGTGCCGCCGCGAGCTGCGCGGACGTGCGGGCGCCGACGATCGGGGCGGCCACCCCCGGCCGGTCGCGGATCCAGGCCAGCGCCACCTGGAGCGGCGTGACCGCCAGGCCCTGCCCGGCCGTGACCACGGCGTCCACGATCCGGCCGGCCGCCTCGTCCAGGTAAGGCTCCACCAGCGCGGCCAGCGCCGGCGACGCGCCCCGGGAGTCGGCCGGCGTCCCGTCGCGGTACTTGGCGGTCAGCACCCCGCGCCCCAGCGGGGACGAGGGCAGCAGCCCCACCCCCAGGTCCAGCGCCGCCGGGAGCACCTCGCGCTCCACGCCCCGCTGGAGCAGCGAGTACTCCATCTGGGTGGAGGCCAGCCGGGTCCGCACCCCGGGCGCGCCGAGCTGCCACGTCGCGGCCTTCGCCAGCTGCCAGCCGCTGAAGTTGGACACCCCCGCGTACCGGGCCCGGCCGCTGGAGACGGCCAGGTCCAGCGCCTGGAGGGTCTCCTCCAGCGGGGTCTGCGGGTCGAAGGCGTGGACCTGCCACAGGTCCACGTAATCGGTGCCCAGCCGGTCGAGGGAGTCGTCCAGGGCGGCCAGCAGGTGACCGCGCGAGCCGTTGAAGCGCCGGTCCGGGTCCGGGACGCTGCCCGACTTGGTCGCGATCACCACGTCCCGGCGCGGCACCAGGGAGCCCACCAGCTGCCCGAGGAGGTACTCCGCCTCCCCGCCGCCGTACACGTCGGCGGTGTCGACGAGCGTGCCGCCCGCCTCCCAGAACGTCTTCAACTGCTCGGCGGCGGCTTCCTCGCCGGTGTCACGGCCCCAGGTCAGGGTGCCGAGGCCGATCCGGGAGACGCGCAGTCCGGTGCGGCCGAGATGCCTCTGCTCCATGAGCGCTGAGACTACTGGGGCACTGACGCGGGGCCGTCGGGCGCGCTACAGTCCCCCGCAGACCCACGTTACTGATCGGTAAACCGGCACATCCGTTAGGGGACGACACATGCGGCTCGGCATCAATCTCGGCTACTGGGGTGCGGGCATGGACGCCGACAACCTCGCCGTCGCCCAGGAGGCCGACCGTCTCGGCTACGACGTCTGCTGGGCGGCGGAGGCCTACGGCTCCGACGCGGCGACCGTACTCGCCTGGGTGGCCGCCCAGACGGAGCGGATCGACGTCGGCTCGGCCATCTTCCAGATCCCGGCCCGCCAGCCCGCGATGACGGCGATGACCGCCGCCACCCTGGACTCGCTCACCAAGGGCCGCTTCCGGCTCGGCCTCGGCGTCTCCGGACCGCAGGTCTCCGAGGGCTGGTACGGCGTGAAGTTCGACAAGCCGCTCGCCCGGACCCGGGAGTACGTGGAGATCGTCCGCAAGGCCATGTCCCGCGAACGGCTGAGCTACGAGGGAGCGCACTGGACCCTCCCGCTGCCCGGCGGCCCCGGCAAGCCGCTCAAGCTGACCGTGCACCCCGAGCGCCCGCACATCCCGCTCTACATCGCCGCCATCGGGCCCAAGAACCTGGAGCAGACCGGCGAGATCGCCGACGGCGCCCTGCTGATCTTCCCGGCCGCCGAGCACCTGGAGGAGACGGCCCTGCGGCACATCCGCGCGGGCCGCGAGAAGGCCGGGCTGACGATGGACGGCTTCGACGTCTGCCCGACCGTACCGCTGGCCATCGGCGAGGACGTGACCGCCCTCGCGGACATGTTCCGCCCCTACACCGCCCTGTACGTCGGCGGCATGGGCAGCCCGAAGCAGAACTTCTACAACCAGCTCGCCCAGCGCATGGGCTACGAGAAGGAGGCCGCCGAGATCCAGGCCAAGTACCTGGGCGGCGACAAGGACGGGGCGGCCGCCGCGGTCCCGCACTCGCTGATCGACTCGACCACCCTGCTCGGCTCCGTGGAGCGGATCGCGGACGGGATGCGGGCCTACGCCGAGGCCGGGGTCACCACCCTCACGCTGGCCCCGGCCGGCTTCACCCTCGACGAGCGGATCGCCGCCCTGCGCGCCGGTACCGAGGCCCTGGAGATCGCCGGCCTCGCCTGACGCGCGGGAAGCCGACGTAGCCGTCGGACGGAGTCCGACGCAGCCGCCCGAAGCCCGCGAAGCGGTGCGAGGGCGGCGTCCAAAAGGAGGTCAGCGGCCGTGGTGGGGGCTCGGGGGGTCTTCCCCGCCACGGCCGACACAGCGAACAACGCCCGGCCCGCCCCCGGGGTTACGCCCCGCCGGGCACCCGCCGGTTTCGTTCATTCGGCCGAGCGCGGGGACGCATCGGTTGCCCGCCCGGTCGATCCGCATTTGACTCGTTGCATGCTCTCTGCCCGCAGCCTGTTCCAGGAGATCGTCGACCACGACGACTCCTTCCAGCTGTTCTGCTCCATCGCCGCCAGCGGGGAGTCCCAGGGCGGCTGGGAGAACGCCCGGATCGCCGCCCTCGTACCCGAGGGCATGCGCGACCTGGCCCCCAAGATCACCCGGCACGGCGCCGACGAGGACAAGCACGGCCGGATCTTCCGGGCCCTGCTGCGCAAGCGCGGCCTGCCCGCCGTCCCCGTCCCGCCCGAGACCGACTACACGATGCTGCTGGAACGCCGCGGCATCGGCCTCGCGCACGACAAGCTGCGCCGGGACGAGACCCTCAGCGAGGAGGACATCGTCGTCTACCTCGCCCACAGCCGGGTCACCGAACAGCGCGCCGCCGACCAGATGGTCATGCTGCTGCGCCACTTCGGCGACCACCCCGAGGTCGGCAAGGCCGTCCGCGTCATCAGCAACGACGAGGACAACCACCTCGCCTACTGCCACGAGGAGCTGCTGCGCCTCGCCCGCGAAGGGCACGGCCGGACCATCCAGCGGGTCCTGCGCGAGAGCGCCCTCACCGAGATCGGCGTCTACCGGGACGTCAGCCTCGCCGTGATGGACCACATGGGCCGGCTGCTCCGCTGGCCCGCGCCCAAGGCCGCCGCCCTCGCCGCCGGCATCCGCGCGATGTACGCGTACGAGCGCTTCAGCGGCTGGCACCGCATGGTCAGCCTGCGCCCACCGGACCGGCAGGACCCGCTGGGCGGCGTGCCCACGACCACCCGCGAGTTCGCGTAGGAAGCCCCCGGTGATCAGAGCCAGCCGCGCCGCTTGAACATCCGGTGCAGGGCCAGGCACAGCCCCACCATGAGCACCACCACCGCCGGATAGCCCCAGGGCTGCCTGAGCTCCGGCATGTCGTCGAAGTTCATCCCGTAGATCCCCGCGACCATCGTCGGGACGGCCGCCATGGCCGCCCACGCGGAGATCTTGCGCATGTCGTCGTTCTGCCTGACGCCCATCTGCGCCAGGTGCGCCGCCAGGGCGTCCGACAACAGACGGTCCAGGCCCTCGATGTACTCGCTCGCCTTCGTCAGGTGGTCGGCGACGTCCCGGAAGAAGGGCTGGGCGTGCCCGTGCACGAAGGGCACCTCCCCGAACGCGAGCCGGTTCATCGGCTGGAGCAGCGGGCTCGTCGCCCGGCGGAACTCCAGCACCTGCCGCTTGAAGCCGTAGATCCGGGCGGCGGTGTTCTTGAAGTCCTGGGGGTTCGGCGCGAACACCTCCGCCTCCAGCTCCTCCAGGTCCGCCTGGAGCTCGGCCGCCACCTCGATGTAGTGGTCCACCACCGCGTCGGACACCGCGTACAGCACCGCCGTCGGGCCGTGCCGCAGCACGTCCGGCTCCTGCTCCAGCCGGTGCCGGACGGCCGCCAGCGCGGCCCCCTCGCCGTGCCGCACCGTCACCACGAAGGAGTCGCCGATGAACACCATCAGCTCGCCCGTGGTCACCGTGTCCGTGTCGTCGTCGTACAGCACCGGCTTGAGGACCACGAAGAGCGAGTCGTCGTACACCTCCAGCTTCGGCCGCTGGTGCGCCGTCAGCGCGTCCTCCACCGCCAGCTTGTGCAGGCCGAAATCGCGGCTCACCCGGTCGAACTCCGCGGGCGTCGGCTCGTACATGCCGACCCACAGGAAGGCGTCGCCGCGGGCCCGGGCCTCCTCCAGCGCGTCGGAGAAGTCCTCGGGCGCCTGCGAGCGGCGGCCGTCCCGGTACATCGCGCAGTCGACAATCACGCCGGGCATTCTTCCCCCACCCGCGCCCGCCCGCACGCCGACGGCACCGCATACCCTGCATGCATGGCCACGCTGATCCTCGTACGACACGGGCGGTCCACCGCCAACACCGCAGGTCTGCTCGCCGGATGGACACCGGGAGTGGCCCTCGACGAACACGGCGCCGGACAGGCCGCCGCACTGCCCGGAAGGCTCGACGGGATCCCCCTCGCCGCAGCCGTCTCCAGCCCGCTCCAGCGCTGCCGGGAGACCCTGGCCCCGCTGCTCGCGGACCGCCCCGACCTGCCGCTGCACACCGACGAGCGGATCGGCGAGTGCCACTACGGCGACTGGTCGGGCCGCAAGCTCTCCGAACTCGCCGACGAACCCCTCATGAAGATCGTCCAGCAGCACCCCTCGGCCGCGGCCTTCCCCGGCGGCGAGTCCATGCGCGCCATGCAGGCCCGCGCCGTGGACGCCGTACGCGAATGGAACACGCGGATCGAGGAGGAGCACGGCCCCGGCGCCGCCTTCCTCATGTGCTCCCACGGCGACATCATCAAGTCCCTCGTCGCCGACGCCCTCGGCATGCACCTCGACCTCTTCCAGCGGATCCACGTCGAGCCCTGCTCGGTCACCGCGATCCGCTACACCCCCACCCGGCCCTTCCTGCTGCGCCTCGGAGACACCGGCGACCTCGCCCCGCTGATCCCGCACCCGGTCGCCTCCGCCGAGGCCGAGACCGAGGGCGGCGGCAACGCCGTCGTGGGGGGCGGCGCGGGCGCGGCCTGATCGAACGGAGCAGTAGGGTGGCAGGGCCAACAACACGTGAGCAGCCCTGCCCCTGCCTCAGACTTGGAGACTGGACGTGCCCCGTCAGGTGTTCCTTTACGACCCCCCGGACCGCTTCGTGGCCGGCACGGTCGGTCTGCCTGGACGCCGCACCTTCTTCCTCCAGGCCTCCGCGGGCGCCCGCGTCACCAGCGTCTCGCTGGAGAAGACCCAGGTGGCGGCGCTGGCCGAGCGGATGGACGAGCTGCTCGACGAGGTCGTGCGGCGGACCGGCGGCAACGCGCCCGTCCCGGCCGTCGCCTCCACCGAGGCCGCCGACACCGCACCGCTGGACGTCCCCGTCGAGGAGGAGTTCCGGGTCGGCACCATGGCCCTCGCCTGGGACGGCGAGGAGCAGCGGATGATCGTCGAGGCGCAGGCGCTCGTCGAACTCGAAGCGGACTCCGAGGAGGACCTCGCCGAGGCCGAGGAGCGCCTGCTCCAGGACGAGGAGAACGGCCCGCCGATGCTGCGGGTCCGGCTCTCCGGCGCACAGGCCCGGGCCTTCGCCAAGCGGGCCCTCGACGTGGTCAACGCGGGACGGCCGCCGTGCCCGCTGTGCAGCCTGCCCCTCGACCCCGAGGGCCACGTCTGCCCCCGCCAGAACGGGTACCGGCGCCAGGCGTGAGCGAGGTGACCCCCATAGAGGAGCTGCTCACCCGAGGTGAGCTCACCGTCCGCGGCCGCATCGCCGAGGCCTCCAACGCGGTCCTGCTGTGCACCGTCGCCCACGAGGGGCGCAGCGCGGAGTGCGTCTACAAGCCCGTCAAGGGCGAGCGGCCCCTGTGGGACTTCCCCGACGGGAACCTCGCCCGGCGCGAGCGCGCCGCCTACCTGGTCTCCGAGGCCACCGGGTGGGGCCTGGTGCCCACCACCGTGCTGCGCGACGGCCCGTACGGAGAGGGCATGGTCCAGCACTGGATCGACGCCGGAGAATCACCGGAGTCCGGGCTGCTGGCCCTCGTCGAGGGGGAGGAGGCGGGGGAGGGCTGGAAGCCGGTCGCCCTCGCCGAGGTGGGGGAGGGCCGCACCGCCCTCCTCGTACACGCCGACGACCCCCGGCTGCGCCGCCTCGCCGTACTGGACGCGGTGATCAACAACGGCGACCGCAAGGGCGGCCACCTGCTGCCCGCGCCGGACGGCCGGCTCTACGGGATCGACCACGGCGTGACCTTCCACACGGAGGACAAGCTGCGCACCCTGCTCTGGGGCTGGGCGGGCGAGCCGCTCACCGACGAGGCCCGCGAGGTCCTGGGGTCCCTGGGGGCGCAGCTGGCGGACGGGGCGCCGCTCGCCACCCGGCTGGGCGAACTGATCACCCCGGTCGAGCTGGCCGCGGTACGGGGCCGCGTGGCGCAGTTGCTGCGGGACGGGAAGCACCCGCAGCCGTCCGGGCAGTGGCCGGCGATCCCCTGGCCGCCCGTCTGAGCAGGGGCGTCGCCGGATGATCGCGGACGCATAGAACCGGCCAGACCGCAAGAGTGCCGATCAAGCCAACAGTGCTGGTCCCATTCGTTCGCGGAACACTCGTCCGGTTAGGCTCGAACCATGCATGCCTGGCCCGCTTCTGAGGTCCCCGCCCTGCCCGGCAAGGGCCGCGACCTCCAGATCCACGACACCGCGACCCAGGGGACGATCACCCTCGCCCCCGGTCCCGTCGCCCGCCTCTACGTCTGCGGGATCACCCCGTACGACGCGACCCACATCGGTCACGCGGCGACCTACAACGCGTTCGACCTCGTGCAGCGCGTGTGGCTCGACAACAAGCGGCAGGTCCACTACGTCCAGAACGTCACGGACGTGGACGATCCGCTGCTGGAGCGGGCGCTGCGCGACGGACACGACTGGACCGAGCTCGCCGAACGCGAGACGGCCCTCTTCCGCGAGGACATGACCGCCCTGCGCATGCTGCCGCCGCAGCACTACATCGGAGCCGTCGAGGCCATACCGGGCATCGTCCCGCTGGTCGAGCGGCTCCGGGACGCGGGCGCGGCGTACGAGCTCGACGGCGACGTCTACTTCTCGGTGGAGTCCGACCCGAACTTCGGCGGGGTCTCCCACCTCGACGCCGCGGCGATGCGGGCCCTGTCCGCCGAGCGCGGCGGCGACCCGGACCGCCCGGGCAAGAAGAACCCCCTCGACCCGATGCTGTGGATGGCCGCCCGCGAGGGCGAGCCGAGCTGGGACGGCGGCTCCCTGGGCCGCGGCCGGCCGGGCTGGCACATCGAGTGCGTGGCCATCGCCCTGGACCACCTGGGCATGGGCTTCGACATCCAGGGCGGCGGCTCCGACCTGGCGTTCCCGCACCACGAGATGGGCGCCTCGCACGCGCAGGCCCTGACGGGCGAGTTCCCGATGGCCAAGGCCTACGTCCACGCGGGCATGGTCGCGCTGCACGGCGAGAAGATGTCGAAGTCCAAGGGCAACCTGGTCTTCGTCTCGGCGCTGCGGCGGGCCGGGGTGGACCCGGCGGCGATCCGCCTGGCGCTGCTCGCGCACCACTACCGGGCGGACTGGGAGTGGACGGACGACGTCCTCGCCCAGGCGCAGGCCCGCCTGGCGCGCTGGCGCGCGGCCGTCTCCCGGCCGGACGGCCTGCCGGCCGAGGAACTGGTGGAGGAGGTCCGGGCGGCCCTGGCCGACGACCTGAACGCCCCGGCGGCGCTGGCGGCGGTGGACGCCTGGGTGGACGCCCAGAACGCCTCCGACGGAGACGACGAGTCGGCTCCCGGTCTGGTCTCCCGCACGGTCGACGCCCTCCTGGGCGTGGCCCTGTAGCACCGGCTTCCGATGCCCCCCGGCTCCGCCGGAGCCGGGGGGCATCGCCGTGCCGGGTGCCGGGGGCGGGCCGGGCTGCCTGCGGCGCCGCTCCCCGCCCCGCCCTTCACCCGTTCTCGCCTCAAACGCAGGCGGGGCTGGAGAATCCAGCCCCGCCGGCGTTTGAGGCGCGGGTCCGGGCGGAGCCCGGTGAACGGTGGAAGGGCGGGTAGGGGACCAGCCCCGCGCAGCGGCGGACCCGCGGAGGGTCAGGGCTCGGGGGTGTCCCCGGGTTCGTCCGGCTCCGGCGGGGCCGCAGGGGGCTGGGGTTCCTCCGCGGAGGCGTCACGGCGGCGCGGCGGCCGCGTCAGCCCGCTGGAGGTGTCCCGGAGGTAGGAGCCGTCACCCGGCTGCTCCGCGGCAGCGGACGGGTCCCGCCGCCGCAGGTACCGCTCGAACTCCCGGGCGATCGCGTCCCCCGACGCCTCCGGCAGGTCGGCCGTGTCCCGCGCCTCCTCCAGCGTCTGGACGTACTCCGCCACCTCGCTGTCCTCGGCGGCCAGTTGGTCCACGCCCAGCTGCCAGGCCCGCGCGTCCTCCGGCAGTTCGCCGAGCGGGATCCGGATGTCGATCAGGTCCTCCAGCCGGTTCAGCAGCGCCAGCGTCGCCTTCGGGTTCGGCGGCTGCGACACGTAGTGCGGGACCGCGGCCCACAGCGACACGGCCGGAACCCCGGCGTGCGTGCAGGCCTCCTGGAGCACGCCCACGATCCCCGTGGGGCCCTCGTACTTCGTCTCCTCCAGGTCCATCGTCCGCGCGAGGTCCGCGTCCGAGGTCACCCCGCTCACCGGCACCGGCCGCGTGTGCGGGGTGTCGCCCAGCAGCGCGCCCAGGATGACGACCATCTCGACGCCCAGCTCGTGCGCGAACCCGAGCAGCTCGTTGCAGAACGACCGCCACCGCATCGACGGCTCGATGCCCCGCACGAGCACCAGGTCGCGCGGCTTCGCGCCCCCGATCCGGACCACCGACAGCCGCGTCGTGGGCCAGGTGATCTTCCTGACCCCGTTGTCGAGCCACACCGTCGGCCGGTTGACCTGGAAGTCGTAGTAGTCCTCGGCGTCCAGCGCCGCGAAGACCTCGCCCTTCCACTCCCGGTCCAGGTGCGCCACCGCACCGGAGGCGGCGTCACCCGCGTCGTTCCAGCCCTCGAACGCGGCCACCATGACCGGGTCGATCAGCTCGGGCACGCCCTCAAGCTCGATCACCCAGGTCTCCTTCCGAAGTTCCTTGCGTACGTGGGTCAGCCTAAGCCTTCGGGGTACGTCGGCCACAGCCCACGACAGAGGGGCGGTTCCCCTCGGAACCGCCCCTCTTCCCCACCTGCGTACGAGCTATGCCTTGCGGCCCAGCATCTCCTGGACGCGGGCCCGTACGGCCTCGTCGTCCAGGCCTCGGACCGTCACCGTCGTACGGCGGCGCAGCACGTCGTCGACCGTCTGGGCCCACTCGTTGTCACGGGCGTAGGCGACCTGCGCCCAGATCTCCGGACCGTCCGGGTGGATGCGCTCGGCCAGCGCCGGGTCCTCGTTCGCCAGGCGGGCGATGTCGAAGGCCAGCGAGCCGTAGTGCGAGGCCAGGTGGCGGGCGGTCAGCGGGTCCATGCGGGCGCCGGGCTCGCGGTCCACCAGCAGGCGGTGCGCCACCGCGTTCGGGTTGGCGACACCGGGCAGCGGGACGCGGCGCACGAGGGACTTCACCGGCTCCATGTCCTCGGTCAGCGGGCTGCCGGGGAGCTTGGCGAGCTTGTCCATGACCACGCGGCCGATGTGGCGGTACGTGGTCCACTTGCCGCCGGCCACGGACAGCATGCCGCCCGCGCCCTCGGAGACCACCGTCTCGCGCTTGGCCTTCTCGACGCCGCCGGGGCCGCCGGGCAGCACGCGCAGGCCGGCGAAGGCATACGTCATCAGCGACCGGTCGAGGTCGGCGTCCTTGATGGAGAACGCGGCCTCGTCCAGGATCTGCTGGATGTCGGACTCGGTGGCGCGCACGTCCGCCGGGTCGCCCTCGTACACCTCGTCGGTGGTGCCGAGCAGCAGCTGGTCCTCCCACGGGAGGGCGAAGGTGATGCGGTACTTGTCGATCGGGGTGGCCATGGCGGCCTTCCACGGCGACTTGCGCTTCATGACGATGTGCGCGCCCTTGGAGAGGCGGATCGACGGCATCGCGTGCTTGTCTTCCATGCGCCGCAGGTGGTCCACCCACGGGCCGGTGGCGTTGAGCACGACGCGCGCGTCGACTCCGAACTCGGTGCCGTCCAGGCGGTCCTTGAGCTCGGCGCCGCTGACCCGGCCGCGCGTCATGCGCAGGCCGGTGACCTCGGCGTGGTTGAGGACGACCGCGCCGGACTCGACGGCCGCGCGGACCGTCATCACGGCGACGCGGGAGTCGTTCATCTGGTGGTCGTAGTAGACCGCGACGGCCTTGAGGTTGTCCGTCTTGAGGCCGGGGTTGTCGGCGACGGCACGCGCCGGGGATATGACCTTGCCCATGCCGTCGCCGAAGGCCGAGAGGGCGGAGTAGGCGAAGACGCCCGCGCCCAGCTTGGCCGCACCCACCGGACCGCCCTTGTAGACCGGCAGGTAGAACGTGAGCGGGTTGACCAGGTGCGGGGCCACGTCCTTGGCCAGCACCCGCCGCTCGTGGTGGTTCTCCGCCACCAGCTTGACCGCGCCGGTCTGCAGGTAGCGCAGACCGCCGTGGACGAGCTTCGAGGAGGCCGAGGAGGTGGCGCCGGCGAAGTCGCCGGCGTCCACCATGGCAACCCGCAGACCCGACTGCGCGGCGTGCCAGGCCACCGAGGTGCCCAGGATCCCACCGCCGATGACCAGCAGGTCGTACGTGGCCTTCGAGAGCTGCTCGCGGGTCTCCGCGCGGCTCGCGTTGGCACCGGAAGTCGGGTGCGTACCCAGGGCGGGAACGCTCTGCAGGGTGCTCATATCTCTTTCAGCTCCTCGTCGATTGACTCAGCCGGTGCGTCAGCTGGCGTCTTCGTCGTCGATCCAGCCCATGGACCGCTCGACGGCCTTGAGCCAGTTCTTGTACTCGCGGTCCCGCTGGTCGGCGGGCATGCGCGGGGTCCACTCCGCCGCACGGCGCCAGTTGGCGCGCAGGGCGTCGGTGTCGGGCCAGAAGCCGACGGCCAGGCCGGCGGCGTAGGCGGCGCCGAGGCAGGTGGTCTCGGCGACCATCGGGCGCACCACGGGGGCGTCCAGGAAGTCCGAGAGCGTCTGCATCAGCAGGTTGTTGGAGGTCATACCACCGTCGACCTTGAGGGCCGCCAGCTCGACGCCGGAGTCCTTGGTCATGGCGTCGGTGATCTC
Organism: Streptomyces sp. NPDC040718; assembly: GCF_055593565.1. Lineage (NCBI taxonomy): Bacteria > Bacillati > Actinomycetota > Actinomycetes > Kitasatosporales > Streptomycetaceae > Streptomyces > Streptomyces sp. NPDC040718. The sequence goes on from NZ_JBVIXO010000016.1 coordinate 151,925, forward strand.
GCGGGTCTGCCAGGCGGTGGCCTCCAGGACGGCACGGGCGATGTGCGCCTTGGTGACGTACCGGGTGAGGCCGGCGATCACACCGCGGGCGTCGGAGCGCCAGTACGGGGCGAACAGGCCGGAGAAGGCCGGCACGAAGTAGGCGCCGCCGTTGTCCTCGACCGAGAGCGCGAGGGTCTCGATCTCGGCCGCGGTCTTGATCATGCCCATCTGGTCGCGCATCCACTGGACGAGCGAGCCGGTGACGGCGATGGAGCCCTCCAGGGCGTAGACCGGCTTCTGGTCGCCGATCTGGTAGCCGACCGTGGTCAGCAGGCCGCTGTAGGAGTTGATGATCTTGTCGCCGGTGTTCATCAGCATGAACGTGCCGGTGCCGTAGGTCGACTTCGCCTCGCCCTCGGCGAAACAGGTCTGGCCGAAGAGCGCGGCCTGCTGGTCGCCGAGCGCCGAGGCGACCGGGACGCCGGCGAGGACGCCGTCCTTGACGTGGCCGTAGACCTCGGCGGAGGACTTGATCTCGGGGAGCACGTTGAGCGGGACGCCCATCGACTCCGCGATCTTCTCGTCCCATGCCAGGGTGTGCAGGTTCATCAGCATGGTGCGCGAGGCGTTGGTGACGTCCGTGACGTGCGTACCGCCCTGGGCGCCACCGGTGAGGTTCCAGATGACCCAGGAGTCCATGGTGCCGAAGAGGATGTCGCCGGCTTCGGCGCGCTCGCGCAGGCCCTCGACGTTGTCGAGCAGCCAGCGGACCTTCGGGCCGGCGAAGTAGCTCGCCAGCGGCAGGCCGGTCTCGCGGCGGAAGCGGTCCTGGCCGACGTTGCGGCCGAGCTCCTTGCACAGGGCGTCGGTGCGGGTGTCCTGCCAGACCAGCGCGTTGTGCACCGGCTCGCCGGTGTTCTTGTCCCACAGGACGGTGGTCTCGCGCTGGTTGGTGATGCCGACCGCCTTGACGTCGGCGGCGGTGATCTCGGCCTTGGCGATGGCGCCGGCGACGACCTCCTGGACGTTGGTCCAGATCTCGACGGCGTCGTGCTCGACCCAGCCCGGCTTCGGGAAGATCTGCTCGTGCTCCTTCTGGTCGACGGCCACGATGCGGCCGTCGCGGTCGAAGACGATGCAGCGGGAGGAGGTGGTGCCCTGGTCGATCGCGGCGATGAAGGGGCCGGTGCTGCTGGTCATGATGGCTGCTCCTGGCAGGTCTGTTGAGTAGGCGGAATCAGGAGGGCGGTGCGGTTCTTGCGAGCGCGGCCGAAGCTGATCAGGCGAACGCGATGTTGTACAGACCGCCGGCGAGCGCGGCACCGACGAGCGGGCCGACGACCGGGATCCAGGAGTACCCCCAGTCCGAACCGCCCTTGTTGGGCAGCGGGAGCAGGGCGTGGACGATGCGGGGACCGAGGTCGCGGACCGGGTTGATGGCGTAGCCGGTCGGACCGCCGAGGGAGAGGCCGATGCCGACGACCACGAAGGAGGTGATCAGGACGCCGATGACGCCGAGGCCCTTGCCGCCGTCCTGGAGGCCCTGCGTCAGGATCGCGATGACCAGGACGAAGGTGCCGATGATCTCCGTGGCGAGGTTCTGGACCACGTTGCGGATCTCGGGGCCGGTGGAGAAGATGCCGAGCACCGGGCCGGCCTGGTCGTGCGGGTGCGGGTCCTCGGGGCCGAGCGTGGCGTCCTTGATGTTCTCGGGGTCCGCCAGGTGCACGCGGAACTGGCCGTAGTAGGTGATCCACATCAGGACCGCGCCGAGCATGGCGCCGAGGAGCTGGCCCGCGAAGTAGACGGGGACGTCACCCCACTCGCCGGTCTTCACGGCGATGCCGACGGTGACCGCCGGGTTGAGGTGCGCGCCGGAGAGCGGCGCGGAGACGTAGGCGGCGATCAGGACCGCGAAGCCCCAGCCGAAGGTGATCGCGAGCCAGCCCGCGCCGCGGGCCTTGGAGCTCTTGAGCGTGAGGGCGGCGCACACGCCGCCGCCGAGCAGAGTGAGCAGGGCGGTACCGATGGTCTCGCCGATGAAGATGTCGGAGCTGGACACCCGCGACTCCTTTGTCTTACGTCCAGGGGTGGGCGGACACCGGGTCCCTCCGGTGGTCCACACACTCGGTGAGTGCTTCACCGGTCCATGGCCTCGCCATAGCCTAACGCGTATTGCCGGTAGGTGTTCGACAATGCCGACCGATGAACGGCAGTTTTCCGCCTGGGTGAAGAACGCGTCAAGGGCTGACCAGGTCAAAGAACCGGATCGTTACCACTCGGTACGATCGCCCAAATCAGGCCAATGGATGATCGGAAAACGCCAAAGTCCACCCGAATGACCCGCGAGAGGGGTCATTGGGTGGACCGAATGAATCAGGTCAAGCTCAGAACCGGCCCGCGCCGAGATCGCGCGAAACCGACCGTGCGCAGTCCCGCACGGAGGCCACCAGGGCCGGCCGCGGCTCCCCGGACTCCCCGCAGACCCGCTCCACGGCGCCCGCGACGGCCACCGCGCCGACCGGCATCCGCCGCCGGTCGTGGATGGGCGCGGCCACCGAGGCGACCCCCTCCCAGGTCTCCTCGACGTCCGAGGCCCAGCCGCGCGCCCGGGTCAGGTCCAGGAGCTCCTCGAAACCCGCCGCGTCGGTCACCGTGCGGGGCGTGAAGGCCTCCCGCTCCGCGTCCAGGGCCTCCGTGTGCGCCACCGGGTCGTAGGCCGACAGCACCTTGCCCAGGGCCGTGGAGTGCAGCGGCTGCATCGCGCCCACCTCCAGCACTTGACGGCTGTCGTCCGGGCGGAACACGTGGTGCATGATCAGCACCCCGCTCTGGTGGAGCACCCCCACGTACACGCTCTCGCCGCTGGCCCGGGCCAGGTCGTCCGTCCACACCAGGGCGCGGGCGCGCAGCTCGTGCACGTCCAGGTAGCTGTTGCCCAGGCGCAGCAGCTCCGCGCCGAGCTGGTACCGCCCGGAGGCCGGGTCCTGCTCCACGAAGCCCTCGGCCTGCAGCGTGCGCAGGATCCCGTGCGCCGTGCCCTTGGCCAGGCCCAGGGCGGACGCCACGTCCGAGAGACCCAGCCGGCGTTCCCCGCCGGCCAGGAGCCGCAGCATCGCAGCGGCTCGTTCGAGCGACTGGATGTTCCGTGCCATCGCGCAGCCTCCTGCTGACGTAGTTCGACAATGCTGAACAGTATCGGTCGATGCCGACCTCGTGCATGGTTGGGTGTTTCACGGTGCGGCGTGCCCGAGGCACCCTCCCACGCGGCTCCCGGGCAAAGGATGCAGTCCGCCACGTGGGACGCCCTCACCGGGTCCGCTGCCGCGCGGTTACCCTGACCGCGTGCACCCTTGACACAGAGGGTGCAAAGCCGACAGCCGTCGCAGCCCAGGGAGCTCAACCATGGCCTCGTTGCCGAACCCGCCCGCAGACACCCAGACACGGGCCGATGCCCTCCGGGAGGCGCTGGCGACCCGTGTGGTCGTCGCCGACGGAGCCATGGGAACCATGCTCCAGGCGCAGGACCCTTCGTTGGAGGACTTCCAGCAGCTGGAGGGCTGCAACGAGGTCCTGAACGTGACCCGCCCCGACATCGTCCGCTCGGTCCACGAGGCGTACTTCTCGGTGGGCGTCGACTGCGTGGAGACCAACACCTTCGGTGCGAACTACGCGGCCCTGGCCGAGTACGACATCCCCGAACGCAACTTCGAGCTGTCGGAGTCCGGGGCCCGGATCGCCCGCGAGGTCGCCGACGAGTTCACCGCCTCCACCGGGCAGCAGCGCTGGGTGCTGGGCTCGATGGGGCCGGGCACGAAGCTGCCCACGCTGGGCCACATCACCTACGCCCAGATCCGTGACGCCTACCAGGTCAACGCGGAGGGCCTGATCTCCGGCGGCGCGGACGCGCTGCTCGTGGAGACCACCCAGGACCTCCTCCAGACCAAGTCCTCCATCATCGGCGCCCGCCGCGCCATGGAGGCCCTCGGCGTCAGCGTTCCGCTCATCTGCTCCGTCACCGTCGAGACCACCGGCACGATGCTGCTGGGTTCGGAGATCGGTGCGGCGCTGACGGCGCTGGAGCCGCTGGGGATCGACATGATCGGTCTGAACTGCGCGACCGGTCCGGCGGAGATGAGCGAGCACCTGCGCTACCTCGCCCGCAACGCCCGCATCCCGCTGTCGTGCATGCCGAACGCGGGTCTGCCGGTGCTGACCAAGCAGGGCGCCCACTACCCGCTGTCCGCCTCCGAGCTGGCGGACGCGCAGGAGACCTTCGTCCGCGAGTACGGCCTCTCCCTCGTCGGCGGCTGCTGCGGCACCACGCCCGAGCACCTGCGGAAGGTCGTGGAGCGGGTCCGCGGCACGGCGATCACCGAGCGCTCGCCGCAGCCGGAGCCGGGTGCGGCGTCGCTGTATCAGACGGTGCCGTTCCGGCAGGACACGTCGTACATGGCGATCGGTGAGCGGACGAACGCGAACGGGTCGAAGAAGTTCCGTGAGGCGATGCTGGA
>NZ_JBVIXO010000017.1:0-149617 GCF_055593565.1 Streptomyces sp. NPDC040718
TCAAGTGGGGCCTGGACTACATGAACGAGCGCTACGGCAGCCCGGTCGAGGCCTGGAACTTCTGGCAGGCCAACCACTGGTACTAAACCACCAGCAGAACATGACGGGAACGCCCGGCCGAGACCCTCGGCCGGGCGTTCCCGCATGTACACCACGAACCCCGGACAGTCAGCGCCGCAGGTACGCGAGGACGGCCAGGACCCGGCGGTTGTCCTCGGTGGACGGCGCGATGCCGAGCTTGGCGAAGATGCTCGCCGTGTGCTTGGCGACGGCGCTCTCGCTGAAGTGGAGGGCGGCGGCTATGGCGGCGTTGGAGCGACCCTCCGCCATCAGCTCCAGTACGTCGCGCTCCCGCGCCGTGAGGGCGGACATCGTCCCCCGGGCGTCGCCGCGCGACAACAGCCGGCCGATCACCTGCGGATCCAGGACGGTACCGCCGCCTGCGACACGGCGTACGGCGTCGACGAACTGGCCGGTGTCGGTGACCCGGTCCTTGAGCAGGTAGCCCACGCCGCCGTCGTCGCTCGCCAGGAGCTCGTTGGCGTAGAGCTGGTCGACGTACTGAGACAGCACGAGGACCGGCAGGCCCGGGTGATGGCGGCGTGCTTCGAGTGCGGCCTGCAGGCCCTCATCGGTGAAGGAGGGAGGGAGGCGGACGTCGACGACCGCGACGTCCGGCTGGTGCTCCAGCAGGGCGCGCAGCAGGGAGGGCCCGTTGTCGACCGCGGCGACGACGTCGAAGCCGTGCTCGGTGAGCGTACGGACCAGGCCGTCTCTCAGGAGGAAGAGGTCTTCGGCAAGGACGACGCGCACGGGATCTCCAGGGTGGCAGTGGTCGGGCCGCCCCGCGGGCTGTGCAGGGCGAGGCTCCCGTCGAAGGTAGCCAACCGCCGCCGTACGCCGAGCAGTCCGGTCCCCCCGGCGGGGTCCGCCCCGCCGTGGCCGTCGTCGGTGACGGTGATGCGCAGCCGCGGACCGTCGGCCGCCGCCCCGTCGTGGACGAGGTGGACCTCGACGCGTTCGGCGCCCGAGTGCTTCGCCGCGTTGGCGAGCAGCTCGTTGACCGCGAAGTAGGCGGCGGACTCCACCGCGGCCGGCAGCCGCCCGGACAGCCGGACCTCGACGGTCACGTCGAGGAAGCTGTCCAGGGCCAGGGAGCGCACCGCGTCGCCTAGGCCCCGGTCGGTCAGGACCGGTGGCTGGATGCCCCGGACCAGGTCGCGCAGGTCCTGGAGGGCGCGGGCGGAGAGCTCGCGCGCCTCCCGCAGAGCGGCCCGGGCGGCCGGGGCGTCGTCCTGGAGTAGGCGGGTCGCGCTGTCGAGGCGCATCCCGAGGGCGACGAGCCGGGCCTGGGCACCGTCGTGCAGGTCCCGCTCGATGCGCTGGAGTTCCACGGCCCGGCTGTCCAGGGCCTCGGCCCGGGTCTCCGTCAACCGCTCGATGCGGCGCCGGAGTTCGACACCATCCGGCGGGGCGAGGAGCCACCGGCCCCAGTGGGCGTGCAACCGCAGGACGGACGGTGCGAGGAGGAGGCCCCCTGCCGTGAAGACGAGGCCCAGCGCCGCCGCCGCGAACATCAGGCCGGTGCTGTGCACGGGCACGAAGGCGTACCAGTTGCCGTCGGACAGCAGCCGCCACACGAAGGGCTGGACGAGCGCCCCGAACAGCCCGTACACGACGAGGGACGGAGGCACGGCGAGCAGCAGACCGCCGACCAGGGGCTCCAACCAGGCCCAGGCCAGGTCCCGCGAGAACCCCGCGTCGGCGAGGACCGCGCGCGCCCCCGCCGTGCGCGGCAGGGGATCCGGCCGGTCGATCCCCACCCCGGACCACCGGGCGGCCCGCTGCCGCGCGCGGCCGGCGCACCGGCGCAGCGCGCCGGCGGCCGGGGGCAGCAGCCGGTGGCCGAGGCCCACAGGCAGCAACAGCAGCGCGCCCACGACGCCCGACCCGGCGACGACGGCCCACACGGCCAGCAGACCGTTGAGGTGGCAGCGGCCGACGGCGGCCGACTGCCGGGAGAGAGCCGCACGGAATCCAAGGGTTGTCGAACTCATGTTCCGTGCAGGGTAGTGGGCGCGGGTGCCCCGTCCGCCACGGGGGCGCGCCGCCCCGCCCGCCGCCGTCGCCGTCCCTCCCGTGCCAGGGCCACCGGCAGACAGGCCAGGCCGAAGCAGACCATCGGCAGCACGGTCCCGGACTCCTCGTCCATGAAGAGCAGCAGCCCGAGGTTGACGAGGGTGTGGAAGCCGCCCGCGAGCAGCAGCCGGTACGCGCCGCCCGTGCCGTCGAGGGCGATGCCCAGCACCACCGACATGGCCACGGTGGCGAGGAGGAAGCCCGCCGCGTACGCCGGGGCCTGCGCGAAGACCGGTACGTGCCACACCCCCCACACCACCCCCACCAGCACCGAAGCGGCCGGTACGCCCAGCCGGGCCCGCAGCAGCGGCTGGAGGAAGCAGCGCCAGCCGACCTCCTCCCCGCACGCTCCCGCCAACTGCGCCACCGCGATCAGCAGGAAGGGGTGGTGCAGGGCGCCCGGCGCCGTGAAATCCGGATCCCCCGCCGCCGCCCCGTACCCGAGGACGGTGAGCGCGACGATCACAACGGCCGAACCGAGGAGGGCCACCGCCCCGCGGGCCCCGCGCCCCCTGCCCCCGCGCAGCAGCTCGCGGGTCTCCCGCCACCGGTACAGCGCGACCGCACCCACCCCCAGGGCCGGCCCGAACTGGGTCAGCTGCACCACCTCGGCGGGCACCCCGCTGACCGGCTGCACCGCCCCCAGCGCCCCGGCCGCCACGAAGGCGACCGCCGTGAACACCCCCGCCGGACCCCACACCCCGCCACGCCCCGCCGCTTCCGCTCCGCCCACCACAGCCATGCCCGTCCCTCCCGTCGCCCGGATCACCACGCAGACGACGATGCCGGTCCAGAGGGCCCCGGCCACTGCACCTGGCGCCCCGGTCGGGGTGTACCCACCTCCACCCCCGGTTGCTCCGGTGACGAGCGGCCCCCGCACCCGCTGACCGTCCCCCGGCCGACGGGCCCGGCGGGGCCCGTGAGGCCGCCCGGCCCGCCCTCACCGCAGTACGGCCGCCAGCAGGTCGCTCCCCAGCGCCGTCAGGTCCGACAGGTTGAGGCTGTAGCGTACGTACCGCCCCTCCCGCCGGGCCGTGAGGAGCCCCGCCCGCCGCAGCAGGGCCACGTGGCGGGACACCTCCGGGGGCGTCAGCTCCCAGGCGTGGGCCAGTTCTCCGTTGGTGTGCGGGCCGCGGGCCAGGGTGCGGAGCAGACGCAGCCGAGCCGGATGGGCGAGGGCCTCCAGACGCAGCGTGACCGTCTCCAGGGAGACCGGCTCCGACGGGCCGGGCCCGTCCACCGGGTACTGGACCACCGGCTGCCAACCGGGCGCGTGGACCATCGCCAGGTGCGGCCGGCCGAAGACGCTCGGGATGAAGGTCACGCCGGTGCCGTGGGCGGTCGTCACCTTGTCCAGCAGCTTGTCCACGAGGATGCCGTCGCCGTCCGGAGCCAGCGTCACCGCACCGGAGACCGCGGCGAGGGCCGCCCCGAGGCCCTGGCGCTTCAGCAGGTCGTTCTTCAGACGCAGGTCCGTGGCGAGCCGGACGGCCGCGTCGGCCCACGCCGCGTCGAAGAAGGCCTCGGCACAGGCCTCCAGGGTTCCGCGGACGCGCGCCCGTACCGCCGCCGGGTCCGCGAGCAGCCGCGCAGCGAAGGCCTCCTGGCGTGCACCCCGGGCCTGGGCCAGGTCGAGGGCCAGGTCGCGTGCGGCGGCATCGGTGAGGGGCGACGGGGAGGTGAAGTGGATCCGGTTGCCGCACGTGGTGGCCAGCGCGGCGGACACGTACCGCTCGTCGTCGATCCGGTCGACGTCGTCCAGCTCCTCCCCGAGGGTCGCCCGGGGCCGGGCCGGCAGCATGAAGTCGGCCTGGGACGTGTGCCACAGGAACTCCGCCTCCCGCAACCGCTCGGCCAGCCCCGGCCGCAGCCCGGCCCACACATCGGCGGCCCACGCGGCGAACTCCGGATGGTGCTCCGGTTCGGCGAGCACGTGCAGCATCGCGGTCAGCTCGGCCAACGGGGAGGCGGCGAACCGCAGCCCCTCGGACGGCATGCCGCCGATGTCGATCCTCAACGTCATCCGCACATCATCACCGCCCCGGCGGACGGCGTCGACAACTGTTGACGATTACCGTCAACCGACGTGCCCGGCCGGGCCGGAGGACCCACCGTTCACGCCATGACCGCCACCACCAGCGCCCCCACACCGGCACCCACCCCCACCCCGCCCGCCGGTCCCAAGGTCCGGCCCCGCGCCCTGCTGCGCGCCTCCGGCGGCCCCCGGTACGCCGTGGCCCTGGCCGTCGACGCCCTCGGCACCGGCCTGCTGAGACCCTTCCTCCTCCTCTACGGAGTGACGGTGCTCGGCCTGTCCGCGTCGGCCACCGGCCTCGCCATGACGGCCGGCATCGTCATCGGCCTGCTGTCCACGCCCGCCGTCGGGAGGTGGCTGGACCGCGGCGCCCGCAGCACCGTCGTCGCCGCGTCGATGCTGGTACGCGTGCTGGGCGTGGCCGTGCTGGTGGCGACCCCGGCCGGTCACGTCTGGCCGTTCGCGGCCGCCGCCCTCCTCCTCGGCATCGGCAACCAGGCCTGGCCGGCCGCCCACGCGGCCCTCGTCGCGACCATCGCCCGCGGGAGGGAACGCGACACCGCCCTCGCGGCCGGACGCGCCCTGCGCAACGCCGGGCTGGGCGTGGGGGCGCTCCTCGCCATGGCCTGCCTGGCGGGCGGGACCTCGGCCCTGCGGGCGCTGGCGGCCGGCACGGGAGTGGCGTACCTGGTGGCCGCCGGCCTGGCGTGGTCGGTCCGCGTGCGCGCGGAACGCGAGGCGACCCGGTCCGTCGCACCGGAGGAGCGGAGCGAACCCCCGTCCCGCATGCGCGCCCTTCTGGCCGCCAACGTGGTGTACGTCTTCTGCCTCAACGTCCCCGAGATCGCGCTCCCGCTGGTCCTGCTCACGCAGCTGCACGCCTCACCGGTGTGGTCGGCGGCGATCTTCGTGGCCAACACGGTGCTGGTGGTCACGCTCCAGGTCCCGGTCACCGTCATGATGTCCCGCTACGCCCGGCGCACCGCGCTGACCGTCGCCGGCGCCGTCCTGGCGGCGTCGTACGCGGGCTTCCTCGCGGTGACGTCCCTGGGAGCGGGCAGCGGGGAAGGGGGCGGATGGGCCGCCCCCGCCGTCGCCGCCGTCTCCGTCGTCTGCACCCTCGGCGAAATCGTCTACGCCGGCAGCGCCACCGCCCTCGTGACGGCCCTCGCCCCGGCCGGCGCCCTGGGACGCACCCTCGCCCGCTTCGAACTCTCCACCGGCTTCGGCCTCGCCGTCTCCCCGGCCGCCATCACCGCCCTCGCCCCCCACGGCCCGACCGCCCTGTGGGGCACCCTCGCCGGAGCCACCCTGCTCTCCGCCGCGGCCGTCGCCGCCGAAGGCAGGAGCGGAGCACAGGCTCAGCGGGTCCAGTAGTGGGCGAGGGCGCCTTCCCGGTACGGGGCGGGGCTGACGCTGAGGTCGCCGGAGAACGGCCGGTCCAGGACGAAGACCAGCAGCAGGCTGAAGCCGACGAGCCCGGCGACCGAGGCGACGAACAGGACCTGCACCAGCAGCTTGCGCAGACCGTAGAGGAAGGTGAGCGGGATCAGGACCAGCGCCCCGCCGAAGGCCAAGGCCTGGAGCAGCGGGGGCAGTTCCCGGCGCGCCATGGTGAGGCGGGCGCGGCGCTCGGAGGCGATGTCGTCGAGATGGCCGACGGCCTGCTCGTAGAAGACCTGCTCCGCCTGGCCTTGCGGGTCGTACGTCTGGAGCACTCGGAACGCGGCCTGCAAATGTGCTTCCGTGGCCCCGAAACCGGGGCTTCCCGCGCGCATCAGGGGCCACTGGTCCTCCACGACGGCGTGGACGTAGCCGCTCATGGCCGCATCGAGCCGAGTCCTGACCGGCTCCGGGAACGCGGCGGCGTCACGGCTGATGAGCGCCGCGTTGGTGGCCTCGGAGGCCACGATGTTCTGGGTGTCCTCCAGCTGCGTCCACAGGGTGACGATCACGAACGCCAGGATGATCCCGTAGATGGCGCCGAACATCCCCAGGGTCACGCCGACCATGTCGTTGTGCTCTCCGCGGGCCAGCGAGGGGTGTCTGCGGCGCAGGAGCACGCTGCCCGCCACAGCAAGGAGAACGGTTCCGCCGACGGAGACGGAGGCCAGGGTGAAGGTGCTGAAAATGGTTGAGCAGCCATAGCGACATGAGCGGGGAGTCTAGGCCGGACACGGCACCCCGAACCGCGGCTCCGAGGGGCCGCTACGGGCGTACGCGAAGACATTCACGCGACCGAGTGAAGCCCGGCCCCCGCCGCAGGCGGCGCCGTTCCCGTCCGGGCCGGCCCGACCCGGAGGGGCGGACCGGCCGGCGTCCGCCCCTGGCCGGCGACTAGCGGTATTCGCAGAGGTAGGCGGTTTCGACCGTGACCTCGAGCTGGAACCTGCTGTCGCCCGGGACCTTGAAGTGGCTGCCGGAGGAGAACGTCTGCCACTCGGCGGTGTTGGGGAGCTTCACGGTCAGGGCGCCGCTGACGACGTGCATGACCTCCGGGGCGGCCGTGCCGAACTCGTACTCGCCGGGGGCCATGACACCGATGGTCGCCGGGCCCTGCTCCTGGGTGAAGGCGATCGACGTGACCGAGCCGTCGAAGTATTCGTTGACCTTGAACATGTGCGTTGCTTCCTTCGGGGGAACGAGCGGGATCGGACGGCCGGCTCGTCGCGCCCCGGTGACCGGCGAGGGGAAGATTACCGGTAGCGGCCCGCGGGCTCGCGCTACGGGACGTTCCAGGCGGAGCCGACCGGCTGTCCGTCCTCGATGTGCGGGTGCCCGAGCAGCCGGCTCGCGGACGCGTCGAGTCCGAGCCGGCGCACGGTGAGCGCCCGGGCCGGATGGCCGTGCGCGACGACGGCGACGTCGCCCTCGCCCTCGCCCAACAGCGGACGAATACGGTCCAGCAGCGCGTCCGTGCGCGCGGCCACTTGGTGGAGCTGCTCGCCGGGGTGCTCGGCGCCGCCGGGAACGACGCCGTCCCGCCACAGGTCCCGGCCCGGGCGCGGCCATGCGGGGCGTGCCGCCGTGGCGGCCCACCCATGTCGCGCGGTGGCGCTAGCCGAGGACCTTCCGCAGGGCGCCGAGCGCGGTGCCGAGTTCCCCTTCCGTGATGGTCAGCGGCGGGGCCAGCCGGATCGTGGAGCCGTGGGTGTCCTTGACCAGCACGCCTTCGGCGAGCAGCCTTTCGCTGATCTGCCGTCCCGTGCCGAGCGCCGGATCGATGTCCACGCCCGCCCACAGTCCCCGGGCCCGGTAGGCCGTGACGGCGCCGCCCGCGCCCGCGATCTCGGCCAGACCGCGGTCGAGCACGGCCCCCAGCTCGGCGGCGCGCCGCTGGTACTCACCGGTGGCCAGCAGCTCCAGGACCGCCGAACCGACCGCCGCCGACAGGGGGTTGCCGCCGAACGTCGACCCGTGCTCCCCGGGCCCCAGTACGCCGAGCACCTCGCGGCGGGCGACGACGGCGGAGACCGGGACGATGCCGCCGCCCAGGGCCTTGCCCAGGAGCAGGACGTCCGGCACGACCGATTCGTGGTCGACGGCCAGGGTCCGGCCCGTGCGCCCCAGGCCCGACTGGATCTCGTCGGCGATGAACAGGCACCCCGCGCGCCGGGTCAGTTCCCGGACCCCGGTGAGGTAGCCGTCGTCGGGGATGAGGACGCCGGCCTCGCCCTGGATCGGCTCGATCAGCACGGCGGCCGTCGTCTCGTCGACGGCCGCTTCCAGCGCGGCCAGGTCGTTGTAGGGCACGACGCGGAAGCCGGGGGTGAAGGGGCCGAAACCGGAGCGGGCCGTCCCGTCCGTCGAGAAGCTCACGATCGTCGTCGTCCGGCCGTGGAAGTTGCCGTCGGCCACGACGATCGTCGCCCGGTCCGCCGCGACGCCCTTGACCTCGTACGCCCACTTGCGGGCCACCTTGACGGCGCTCTCCACGGCCTCGGCACCCGTGTTCATCGGCAGCACCATGTCGAGGCCGGTCAGCTCCGCGAGGCGCTCGGCGAAGCCGGCAAGCCGGTCGCTGTGGAAGGCGCGCGAGGTGAGCGTGACCCGGTCGAGCTGGCGGTGCGCGGCGTCGACGAGGGCGGGGTGGCGGTGCCCGAAGTTCAGGGCCGAGTAGCCGGCCAGCATGTCGAGGTAGCGGCGGCCCTCGACGTCCTCCACCCAGCTGCCCTCCGCGCGCGCCACGACCACGGGCAGCGGGTGGTAGTTGTGCGCGAGCACCGGGGCCTCGGCGCGGATCAGCTGTGCCGACGAGCGCGTCTCGGAAGCGGACGCCCGGGGGGGCGCGGGGACGGTGGTGGTGGCGGGGCCGGTCATGAGCGGATCTCCAGGGTGCAGCACTTGATTCCGCCACCGGCCTTGCGGAACTCCGACAGGTCGATGGGGACGGGAAGGTATCCACGGTCGGCGAGCCGGCCTACGAGGCCGTGGGCCTGTGGAGCGACGAAGACGTTGCGGCCGTCCGACACGGAGTTGAGGCCGAAGGCGAGGGCGTCCTCCTCGGTGGCGATCACCGCGCGGGGATAGAGCCACCGGAGCACCTCGCGGCTGCCGGGAGAGAACGCCTCGGGGTAGTACGCGATGTCGCCCCCGCCGGTCCCGCCGTCTTCGCCGCCCTCCTCACCGAGGAAGAACAGCGCGGTGTCCAGGTGGTAGAAGCGGGGGTCGACCAGTTCGAGGCCGATCACCGGCCGGCCGAGGAACTCCTGCACCTCGCGGTGCGCGGCCCGCTGGGTGCGGAAGCCGGTGCCGGCCAGCACGAACCGGCCCGCGGGCACGAGGTCCCCCTCGCCCTCGCAGACCGACCGGGAGCGGTGGACCTCGTACCCGGCCGCCTTGAACCACGCCTCGTACTCGGCGGACTCCGGCCGGCGCTCGGCGGCGTGGAAGGACGACCCGAAGACCCGGCCGCCCGACACGAGGGCCGCGTTCGCCGCGAACACCATGTCGGGCAGGCCGTCGACGGGGGCGACCGTCTCGACCGTGTGGCCGTGGGCGCGGTAGGCCTCGACCAGGGCCCGCCACTGCTCGCCGGCCAGCACCGGGTCGACCGGCGTGCGGACGTCCATCCACGGGTTGATGGCGTAGCGCACATCGAAATAGCGAGGCTCACACATCACATAGCGCCTGGGGCGCGGACTACGGCCGACCGGCCTGTGTCCTACGGGCACAGAGGTTCCTCCGCTTCCTGCGGTGACGACTGGGGGGTGGCCCAACCGTAGAAAGCGGCAGGTCAGCGCGACAAGAACGAAGCGCTGCGCGCCCGCGCAGGAATCCTGCGCGTTCCCGGCCCTCAGAGCAGGTTTGCTGCGCCGTCGGCCGCCCGTGCGGCGGCCTCGGGCGGTGCGGACGCACTGGCCCCCGCCTCCGGGCTCTCCGGCAGCAGGTGCGACAGCACCATGTAGCTGATCGTCTTGCGGATGAACGGCTCGCTGCGGATCCGCTCCAGCACCTCCTCGAAGTGCTCCACGTCGGTCGCCCTGATGTGCAGCAGCGCGTCGGCCGCGCCGGTCACCGTCATCGCCGCCGCGATCTCCGGGTACTTGCGGGCCACCTCCGCGAGGCGCCGCGGCGGTGCGGCGCTGTCGCAGTACACCTCGATGTACGCCTCGGTGCGCCAGCCCAGCGCCGCCGGCCGGACCGTGGCCCTGAACCCGGTGATCACGTCGGCCTTGCGCAGCCGGTCCACCCGCCGCTTGACGGCGGTGGCCGACAGGCCGACCGCCGCCCCGATCTCCGCGAAACTCGCCCGGGCGTTGTCCATCAGGGTCGCGACGATCTGCCGGTCGAGTTCGTCGAAGGGCGTGGACCTGGTGCTCATGGCAGGTGATCTTCTCCTCGTGCGCCCCGGACGGGGCAATTCCGCGCCCACTCTGCCGGAACCCGAACGGCGACGGAAACGACGCGCGACCGCTCCGGCGACACGCCGGTGTTCAGTGCCCGGCGGATGCCTTCACCAGGGCCACGGCCACACCGATCGCGGCGTCCAGGGCCCCGGCCAGGATGGCGGCGAGGGCGCCGCCGCCCATGCGGACACCGCCGTAGCAGCCCCAGGCGAACAGGCCGGTGACGCTGACGGCCGCCGCCGCGAGCAGCGCCGTGTCGACCCTCATCACGCCCAGCGCGGCGGCGGCGACCAGCACCAGCGGGCCGACGGCGGACAGCAGGAGCGGGCTGCTGACGGACAGGATGCCGCGCAGCTCCCGACCGGTGGCGAGCCGCCCGTGCACCACCCGGTGCGCCTGCTGGTCGGCCACGACCGCCGCCAGCCACAACCCCACCGCGGTGGTGACCAGCGTCGCGGCCGCACCCGCCGCGTCCACGTGCTCGGAGGCCCGCAGCCCGATCACCACCGAGACGATCGTGATCGTCGCGTAGATGCGTTCCTTCAGGCGGGCGGCCGCGAACCGCGGGTCGGCCGCCGTCCCCGGCCCGCCGGCAGCAGTGTCGTGATCCATGAGGGCACCCTAGATGAGACGGTTCCATCGGAGACGTCCCACGGGAGCGCGTCCTGGCGGCGCGGTGGCGGGCCGAACCGCACCGGGACGCCCGGGGAGTAGAGCACGCTGGCAGGCGGTCCCGCCGGGGCGGGCAGGCCCGCGGCGGCCACCAGGCTCTCCTCGCAGTGGAGGAGCTCGGCGCGGTGCAGCGGCCAGCGCGGGTGGCTGTTCGGGAGGTACAGCGACCGGCCGAGGAACGCGGTGTGCATGCCCCAGCGGGCGGTCAGGAAGTGCTCCAGCGCGGTCGGGTCGGCGACCCGTTCGCCGATCCGCACCGTGATCCGGCTGTGCGCTCCCCGCGGCCCGGGCAGGCGCCGGCGGCTGGTGTACGTGACGGTGCCGCCGCCGTGGCGGACCGTCATGCGCGACCAGACGTACGGGAGGCGGAACGCCGCCCGTCCGACGGCCACGGGGACCAGCCGGGAGGCGTCGAGCGAGCGGAACACCACGCCCCGGCGGCCGTGTGAGTCGACGGAGTAGAGACGGACGTTGGTCTCCGGGAAGGAGCCGAGGTAGGGAACGCCGGGGAGGCGGAACCAGCCGACCCCGTGCATCCGGAACGCCACCAGGCCGACGTACGTGACCCCGTCGAGGGTGTCCGGCACGGTGCCGGCCGGCAACAGCGGGGCCACGTCGGACGGGTCGGCGGCCCAGTGCAGGAAGGCCAGGTCCAGCCACGACTGAGTGAGGAGGGGGCGCTCGGCCGCGTGCGGCGGGTCGGCCGATATCGGCTCCGGGGCGGCGGCGGGCGGCGTCTGCGGCATCGCGCCAGTATCCCCGACCGGACCGGAACCCGGCGGCGGTCCGCCGCGTTGCTCCACCGCCGCCCGGGCCGGGCGGTGCCCACCCGCCGGCTCCGGTAGCCTCGGGTCCTTCCCAGACCCCGTCCGAACGGCCCATCACCCGTGAGCACCCCCCTCAGCGCCGAAGACCCGACGGAACGGGCGCCGGGCCCCCGGACGGCCGTCCGGCAGCCGGGCGGCAGCCCGCGCCCGCGCCGCCGGATACCCCCTCAGGGGGTCGTCGACCTCCGAGGCCGCTCCGACCAGGACATCAGGCTGTCCTATCCGCCCAACGCGGCCGTCGTCGTGGCCGGACTCCCGGGCAGCGGCAAGAGCACCCTGCTGCGCTCGTGGTCCTCCGCCGCCGCGGTCGTCGATCCCCGTGCCACCCGCACCGCCTACGAGGCGCGGATGCCCGGCTGGCTTCCCTACGCGGTGTACCGGCCATGGGCGCGACTGAGCCACATGCGGTGGATACGTTCCGAAATGCGCCAGGGCCACCCCGTGCTCATACACGACTGCGGCAGCAGGGCGTGGATGCGCCGGTGGCTCGCGCACACGGCCCACCGCGGCCGGCGCCCCCTGCACATGGTCGTGCTCGACGTCGGCCCCCGGGAAGCCCTGTCCGGCCAGCGCGCCCGACGACGCCTGGCCTCACCACGGGTCTTCTGGATCCACCGGCGCGGACTCGCGGAACTGCTGGCGCGCCTCGCGCACGACGGCCTGCCGCCGGGCACGGGCATCAGCTCCGTGGTCCTGCTCGACCGCCGCCAACGGGACCGCGCCGCCGCCTCGGTGGACTTCGGCCACGGACCCGGCGGACGGTGAGCACCACGCGCCGCCCCGCCGCTGGCCGACGCCCGCCCCGAACGGCGACGGGCCCCGTGTCCCTTCCGGCCCGCGGGAGTCAGGCCAGCCACGGCCGCCAGACGTGCTCGTTGCGTTCGACCCACCTCTTCGCCGCCTGCTGCGGTGAGAGCTTCTCCTCGGCGATCATCAGGGCCACCTCGTTCTGCTCCGCCGTCGTCCAGCGGAACTTCTTCAGGAAGTCGGCCGCCCCGCCCCCCGACTCGGCGAAGCGCGTGTTCAGGTATTTCTGCAGAGGCGTGTGCGGGTAGGCGCAGGCCACCTTCTCCGGGACGTCGGCGCAGCCCTCGGTGTACTCGGGGAGCTTCACCTCGGTCATGGGCACCCGCTCGAAGAGCCACTGCGGCTTGTACCAGTACGTCAGGAAGGGCTTTCCCTCCTTCGCGAACTGCTTGATCTGGGTGATCTGGGCCGCCTCGGAGCCGGCGAAGACGACCTCGAAGTCGAGGCCGAGGTTCTTCACCAGCGCCTTGTCGTTCGTGACGTAGGACGGGGAGCCGTCCATCAGCTGGCCCTTGCCGCGGCTCTCGGGGGTGCGCAGCTGGTCGGCGTACTTGTCGAGGTTCTTCCAGTCGGTGACGTCCGGGTGGGCCTCGGCGAAGTACGTGGGGACGAACCAGCCGATGTGGCCGGTCACCCCCAGGTCGCCGCCCCGGGTGATCGTCCCCTTGCCCTCGACGTACCGCTTCTCCTGCTCGGGGTGGCCCCAGTCCTCCAGGATCGCGTCCACCCGCCCCTGGCTGAGGGCGTCCCAGGCGGGGACCTCGTCGACCTGCACGGTGTCCACGCGGTAGCCCAGCTCGTGTTCCAGGAGGTAGCCGGCCACGGCCGTGTTGGCCTGGGCGCCGACCCAGGACTGCACGGAGAGGGTGACGGTCTTCGCGCCCTGCGCGGCGGCGTACGGGGATGCCTGCCGGGTCATGTCGGCCGCTCCGCAGCCGGTGAGCACGGCGAGTCCGGTCGCGGCGGCGAGCAGGGCCGCGCCGCGGCCGCCGCGTCTGCGGTGGAAGGGTCGGTTTCGCATCTCAGGCCTCCTTGGCGGGCTGGGTGACGCGGTCGAGCAGCAGGCCGAGGCAGACGATCGCGGCGCCGGCCACGAGGCCGGTGGCCAGGTCGCCCTGGGCCAGGCCGAGGACGACGTCGTAGCCGAGCGCGCCGCCGCCGACCAGCCCGCCGATGATGACGACGGCGAGGACCAGGACCACCGCCTGGTTGACGGCCAGCAGCAACGCCGGCCGGGCCAGCGGCAGCTGCACCTGCCACAGCTGCTGCGACCGGGTCGCGCCCAGCGAGCGGGCTGACTCCAGCGCCGCCGGGTTCACCTCGCGCAGGCCCTGCGTGGTGATCCGGATGACCGCCGGCAGTGCGTACACGACCGCGGCAGCCGCGGCGGGCGCCCGCCCGACCCCGAACAGCGCGACCACGGGGATGAGGTAGACGAACTGCGGAAGCGTCTGGCAGACGTCGAGCACGGGGCGCAGCAGCCGCTGCGCGCGGGCGCTGCCGGCCGCGGCCACCGCGATCGCGAAACCGAGCACGAGGGTGACGGCGACGGCGGCGAGGACCTGCGACAGGGTGTCGAGGGAGGCCTCCCACACGCCGAGTACGCCGACCCCCGCCAGGGCGAGCACGGCGGTGAGCGCGGTGCGCCAGGTGCCGGCGAGCAGGGCGAGCGCCGCGGCGAGCAGCAGGAGCAGCCACCAGGGCGCGGCCTGGAGGCCGCCGCGCAGGGGGTCGAGGACCCAGCCGGTGAACCGGGCGGCCCAGTCGGCACTGCCTCCGACGACGGGCACCCCGGAGTAGAGGTGGGCGGTCATCCAGGAGACGGCCGCGTTCACGGGCTCGGCGATGGACACGGTCCAGGAAGCCGGCCACAGAGAGGAGCCCGCGATCCGGCCGCCGACGGCGACGGCCACCGCCACGAGGACGGTGAGCAGCCATCCGTACCAGCCGTCGAACACCCTGAGCAGGAGCTGCCGGGCGCCGCGCGCGGGGGAGTCGGCCGCGCCGATCCGGTGGCCCGCGGCCTCGGCGGTGCGGTCGAGGACCACGGCGAGCAGCACGATCGGGATGCCCGCGGCCAGCGCGGCGCCGACGTCGACGGACGCGAGGGCCTGGTATACGCGGTCGCCGAGGCCGCCCGCGCCGATCACGGAGGCGATCACGGCCATCGACAGGCCGGTCATGACGGCCTGGTTGACGCCCAGCAGCAGCTGCCGGCGCGCGAGCGGCAGCCGGGCGGTCAGCAGCCGCTGGCGTCCTGTCGCGCCCAGCGAGGCGGCGGCCTCCAGCACCCCCGCGTCGGCCTCGCGCAGCCCGAGCGCGGTCAGGCGGGCCATCGGCGGGGCTGCGTACACGACCGTGGCCAGCACGGCGGCGGGCACGCCGATGCCGAAGACCAGCACCATCGGCAGCAGGTACGCGAACGCCGGCAGGATCTGCATGGTGTCGAGCAGGGGGCGCAGGACGCGGTCGGCCCGCGCGGAGAGCCCGGCGGCGAGTCCGAGCAGCCCGCCGACGGCGACGGAGGCGGCGACGGCCACGACCATCAGCGCGAGGGTCTGCATGGTCGGGACCCACATGCCGAGCAGCCCGCACGCGGCGAAGGCCGCGGCGCAGGTCAGGGCGAGCCGCAGGCCCGCCAGGCGCCAGGCCACCAGGGCGGCCAGCGCGGTGACGCCGGTCCAGCCCGCGGCGAGCAGGACGACGTAGACGGCCCGGACGGACACGACCACGGCATTGCTGACGTGCCCGAAGAAGTAGAGGAACAGCGGGTGGCTGTCCCGGTGGTCGACGACCCAGTCGCCGGCCCGGCCGAGGGGTCCCGACAGGTCCACGGCCAGGGCGTCGGGCCAGCTGCCGGAGGCCGGAAAGGCGACGGCGAGCGGGATCAGCACGACGGCGGCCACGGCGAGGGGCAGCAGCAGCGCGCGGCCCAGGGGGCGTCCGAACAGGGACGGGCCGCTGCGCGGGCGGCCGGGCGCTCCGGCCCCGGCCGCCGCGTGTCCCGGCTGCCCGGCCCGGCCGGGCGACTGCGGGCCGCCCGGCCGGGAGGGTTCGCGTGCGGGGGCGGTGGCCGCGGTCATCCGCACCACCTCCCGGTGCCGGGTACGGCGGCAGCGGGTCGGGCGGTGCCGCTCATGCCGCCGCCTCCCGCCCGGTGGTGGCCGGGAGCCCGGCCACCACCGCGAGCAGCGCCACCTCGTCGACCACACCGAGGCACCGGCCCCGGTCGACGACCCGGACCGGACCGCCGCTGCGGACGACGGCCTCGATGGCGTCGGCCACGGTCGTGGCGGGGGACAGAGCGGGGCCCTGCTCGGCGTCGTCGCCGTCGGCGGGGCGCATCGCGCTGCGTACGGTGAGGACCTGTTCGCGCGGGACGTCGCGGACGAAGTCCCGTACGTAGTCGTCGGCCGGCGAGCCGACGATCTCCTCGGGCGTGCCGAGCTGCACGATGCGGCCGTCCCGCATCAGCGCGATGCGGTCGCCCAGGCGCAGGGCCTCGGCCAGGTCGTGGGTGATGAAGACCATGGTGCGGCCCTCCTCGTGGTGGAGCCGGGCGACCTCGTCCTGCATCTCGCGCCGGATGAGCGGGTCGAGGGCGCTGAACGGCTCGTCGAACAGGAGCACTTCGGGGTCGGCGGCGAGGGCCCGGGCGAGCCCGACGCGCTGCTGCTGGCCACCCGACAGCTCTCCGGGACGGCGCTCCTCGAGTCCGGCGAGGCCGACCTTCTCGACCACCTCGGCGGCCTTGGCCCGGCGCTCGGCGCGGCCCACGCCCTGGATCTCCAGGCCGTAGGCGACGTTGTCCAGGACGCTGCGGTGAGGGAGCAGACCGAAGTGCTGGAAGACCATGGCGGCCCGGTGGCGGCGCAGTTCGCGCAGCCGGCCGGCGTCCATCGCGAGGACGTCCTCGCCGTCGAGGGCGAGGGCCCCGGCCGTCGGCTCGATCAGCCGGGTCAGGCACCGTACGAGAGTCGACTTGCCCGAGCCGGACAGGCCCATCACCACGAAGACCTCGCCCTTGCGGACGTCGAACGTGACGTCGCGGACGGCCGCCGTGCAGCCGGTGCGCTCGCGCAGCTCCGCCGCCGGCAGCCCGGCGTGCTCGGAACCGGGGACCTTCGCGGCCGCGCCCCTGGGGCCGAAGACCTTCCAGAGGCCCTCGACCGAGAAGACGGGGGCTTCGGCGGGGGTGGCGTTCACCGGGCACCGCCTTCCGCCGACAGCAGCTCCGCCGCCTTCTCGCCCACCATCAGGACCCCGATCATCGGGTTCACGGCGGTCATCGTCGGGAAGACGGAGGCGTCCGCGATCCGGATGCCGTCGAGGCCGCGCACCCTGAGGTCGGGTCCCACGACGGCGGCGGGGTCCTCGGGGGCGCCCATCCTGCAGGTGCCCGCCGGGTGGTAGACGGTGTGGGCGACCGAGCGGGCGTACGCGCTCAGCGCCTCGTCGTCGGTGATCTCCGGCCCCGGACAGACCTCCCGCTTCAGCCACCCGGACAGCGGCTCGGTCGCGGCGATCTCGCGGGCGAGTCTGATGCCGTCCACCAGGGTGCGGCCGTCGTAGTCCTCGTCGTCCGTGAAGTAGCGGAAGTCCAGGGCGGGTTTGACCTCGGGGTCCGCGCTGGTCAGGTAGAGGCGGCCGCGGCTGCGGGGCTTGGGGATGTTCGGGGTCATCGACACCCCGTGCGCGGGGCGTTCGTAGCCGATGCGCTCCGGGTTGTCGGTGAAGGGCACCTGGTAGAAGTGGAACATCAGGTCGGGGCCCTCGGACTGCGGGTCGCGCCGCACGAAGAGTCCGGCGTCGCTGTCCATCGCCGAGTTCTCCGGGATCGGGCCGTCGGTCTCCCAGACGATCACCGACTCCGGGTGGTCGAGCAGGTTCTCGCCCACCCCGGGCAGGTCGTGCACGGCGGCGATGCCGAGGGCCTCCAGGTCGGCGCGCGGGCCTATCCCGGAGTGCAGCAGCAGGCGCGGGGTGTCGACGGCGCCCGCGCACACCACCACCTCCCGGCGGGCGGTGACCAGGGACCGCGTGCCGTCCTGCGACCGGACGTGCACCCCGCGGACCCGGGCACCGTCGAGTTCGAGGCGGTACGCCCAGGTTTCCAGGAGGAGCCGGAGATTGGGGCGTTCGTCCATCACGGGGTGCAGGTAGGCCACCGAGGCGGAGGAGCGCTTGTTGTCCTCCGGGTGGTAGGCGAGGTCGAAGAAGCCGGCTCCCTCGTGGAACGGCTTGCGGTTGAAACCCTCGACGAGCGGGACGTCCAGGGCCGCCCGCGCGGAGTCGACGAAGTCGCGGGCGATGGCGTTGCGGTCCTTCTCGGCCACCGGGACGATGTTGTTGAGGAGCTTGTCGAAGTACGGCTCCATGGCGGCGGCGTGCCAGCCCTCCGCACCTGCCCGCGACCACTCGTCCCAGTCGGACGGCAGCGGCTTGAAGGCGATGAGGGTGTTGTGCGAGGAGCAGCCGCCGAGGACGCGGGCGCGGCTGTGCCGGATGTGGGAGTTGCCGCGCGGCTGCTCGGTGGTGGGGTAGTCGTAGTCGAGTTCGCCGCCCAGCAGGCCCATCCAGCGGCGCAGGGTGAGCACGTCGGGCCGGTCCACGTCGCTGGGGCCGCCCTCGATCACGGCGACGGTGGTGCCGGGGTCCTCGGTCAGGCGGGAGGCGATGACGGAGCCGGCGGTCCCGCCGCCGACGACGACGTAGTCGTACTCGTACTCGGGGACGTCCGTGTTCGTGTCCGTATTGATGGTTCTCCTCCTCCTTCAGCCCGCGAACCAGCGCACGGGGCGCGGAGCGAGGTTCTGGTACACGTGCTTGGTCTCGCGGTACTCGGCCAGGCCCGCCGGGCCCAGCTCGCGTCCGGTGCCGGACTTCCCGAAGCCGCCCCACTCCGCCTGCGGCAGGTAGGGGTGGTAGTCGTTGATCCAGACGGTGCCGTGGCGCAGCCGGCCGGCCACCCGGCGGGCGCGGCCCTGGTCGGCGGTCCACACCGCGCCGGCGAGCCCGTACTCGGTGTCGTTGGCGAGCGCCACGGCCTCGTGTTCGGTACGGAAGGTCTCGACGGTCAGCACCGGCCCGAAGACCTCCTCCCGCACGACGCGCATCTTCCGGTGGCACCGGTCGAGGACGGTCGGCCGGTAGAAGTACCCGGGCCCGTCCGGGCGGGAGCCGCCGGAGCGCAGCACCGCGCCCTCGGCGAGGGCCGAGTCCACGTACTCCTGCGTCCGCGCCAGCTGGGCCTCGGAGACCAGGGGCCCGCATTCGACGCCCGGGTCGGTGCCGCGGCCGAGGCGGATCCGGTCGGCCCGGAGGGCGAGTTCGGTGACGAAGCGCTGGGCCACGCGCTCCTCGACGATGAGCCGGGAGCCGGCCGAGCAGACCTGGCCGCTGTGCATGAAGGCGGCGTTGAGGGCCTGGTCGACGGCGGTGTCGAAGCCTTCGGCGGTGGCGCAGGCGTCGGCGAAGACCACGTTCGGGTTCTTGCCGCCGAGTTCGAGGGCGACCTTCTTGACC
This sequence comes from Streptomyces sp. NPDC040718, assembly GCF_055593565.1. NCBI lineage: Bacteria > Bacillati > Actinomycetota > Actinomycetes > Kitasatosporales > Streptomycetaceae > Streptomyces > Streptomyces sp. NPDC040718. The sequence goes on from NZ_JBVIXO010000017.1 coordinate 18,855, forward strand.
GAGTCGGCAGCCGCCCGCATGACCTTCGTGCCGCTGGAGAGGCCGCCGGTGAACGAGACGAGGTCGACATCGGGGTGGGCCGACAGGCGGGCGCCCACGGGGTCGCCGGCGCCGGTCACCAGATTGGCGACACCGGCCGGCAGCCCCGCCTCGGCCAGCAGGTGGACGAGCTCCACCGTGGTCAGCGGGGTGATCTCGCTCGGCTTGAGGACGAAGGTGTTGCCCGCGGCGAGGGCGGGGGCGATCTTCCAGGCGGCCTGGAGCAGGGGGTAGTTCCAGGGGGTGATCAGCGCGCAGACACCGACCGGTTCGTGGACCACGACGCTGTGGATGTCGGGGGAGCCGGCGTCGACCACGCGTCCGGCGCTCTCGCCGGTGACCAGGTCCGCGAAATAGCGGAAGGCGTCGCTGACGCAGTCCACGTCCACGCGTCCCTCCTCCAGCGTCTTGCCCGTGTCCCGGCTCTCCAGCAGCGCGATGCACTCGCGGTTGCGCTGGAGCAGCTCGGCGGTGCGGCGCAGGAGGGCGGCACGTTCCGTGACCGGCGTCCGGGGCCACTGCCCGTCGTCGAAGGCGGCCCGCGCGGCGGCGACGGCGGCGTCGACGTCCGCTGCGGCACCCTCGGCGACGAGCGCGAGGACGCTCCCGTCCGCCGGGTCCAGGACCTCACGGGTGGCTCCCGAGACCGAGGACCGCCAGGTCCCGGCGATGTGGATGGTTCTCTGCTCCGACACGACGCGCTGTACCTCCGCTTCCGGCACCGCGGCTCGCCCGCGATGCTGTTGCTTTCGGCCCGCTTGCCCTGCCGCTCGCCACACATGCCCCTTCCGTAACGGGAAGTGACGGGGGTCACGAGGAGTGGAATCGCCGGTGCACTGAGCGTGTGAGCCGGGGACACGGCCCGTCACGGTGTTTGCTGGGTCCAGGAGGCAGTCCCGCCACGGCACCCCGCAGCAGGAGGAACCGTAGACATGAAGTTCGCACAGATCATCGACTTCGAGACCGAGCGCATCGACGAGGTGCGCGATCTCCTGCGCGCCTACGAGGAGCGGGCCCGCTCGCAGGGCCGCAGCGGCAGGCCCGTCGCCCGTACGCTGCTCAAGGACCGCTCCCATCCCAACCGCTATCTCGCCGTGGTCGAGTTCGAATCCCACGAGACGGCCATGGCGAACAGTGACGCGCCAGAGACCAACGAGCTGGCCCAGGCGCTCTCGGCGCTGATGACGAGGCCGGCCGCCTACACCGACTGCGACCTCGTGGACCGCCAGAGCACCGGCTGACCCGGCCGGACGGGAGCCCCGCCGTGAGCACCTTCGTCCTGATCCACGGTGCCGGCGACGGCGGCTGGTACTGGCACCTGGTGGCGGCGGAGCTCCGGGCGCGCGGGCACGACGTGGTGGCTCCCGACCTCCCGGGCGACGACGCCGCGTCGACACTGGACGACTACGCCGACACCGTCGTCGATGCCGTCGCGGACCGGCGCGATCTCGTGGTCGTGGGCCAGTCGTTCGGCGCGTTCACCGCGCCGCTGGTCGCAGCACGCCGTCCCGTCACCTCGCTGGTCCTGGTCGCCGGAATGGTCCCCGCGCCGGGCGAATCACCGGACCGGTGGTGGAGTGCCACCGGCTACGCGGACGCCGTCCGGCGCCAGGCCGCCCGGGACGGGGGCCTGACCGGCAGCGACGACCCCTACGTCGCCTTCTGCCACGACGTGCCCCGCGAGCTGGCGGTGGAGGCGATGAGCCGGGAACGGGCCCACCCGTCGCCGGCCGCGTCGGCCCAGCCGTGGCCGCTGGAGGCCTGGCCGGCGGTGCCGACCGGATACGTCCTGTGCACCGAGGACCGGTTCCTGCCTCCCGACCTCCAGCGCCGGCTCGCGCGGGAACGGCTGGGCGTGGTCCCGCAGGAGATCAGGGCGGGTCACTGCGTCGCGCTCAGCCGTCCTGGCCCGCTGGCGGACATTCTGGCCGGTGCGGGCCGGAACTGAGGGCGTGCCCCGCCCGCGCTTTGTAGGCTGGCGCCCGAGCACCCGATTCCCCCGGGTGCGCGGACACGGCGACGGCACGGGATGGGCGGGTTCATGACGACTGCACGGGATCTGCTGATCCTCGCACTGGACGGCGGGTCCGGGCGGACCGCCGAACAGGGCGATCTGTCGCTCGCGCTCGCGGGAGCCGAGGTGATCGACCTCATCGGGGCCGGGGCCGTCCGGCTGGACGGGGACCGGATCGTGCCGGGAGGCGGACCGCTCCCCGCGGACCGGCTGCTGGCCGAGGCGGCCGCGTCCCTCGTCGGGGAGGCTCCGTTCGAGTCGCTCACCGAGTGGCTGTGGCGCCGGGGCAGCGGCCTGGCCAAGGCCTACCGGGCCGCGCTGGAGGCGGACGGGCAGCTCGCCAGGGAGCCCCGCCGCGGACTCTTCGCGCGCGCGGGCGAGCCGGTGGCGGCGGACACGCCGGCCCGCCGCCGGGCCAGGGACCGCCGGGCCGCGGCCGAACCCGTACTCGCGGCCCTCCTGGAAACCGCCGCGGTCGACGGCGAGCGGACCGGTGACGCTCCCGACGCCATCGACGACGACAGCGCGGCCGTGCTGGCCGCCGTCAACGACGCGGTGATGGAACTCGCTTCCGAACGGCAGCGGCGCGCCGTCGACGAGGCCGCCTTCGACAACATCTGGCGGGGGCAGGCCGGCTGACGCGCCGCCACGGCGCGGAACCGCCGTGCCGACCCGGCTGGTCCCAGCGGGCCGCCACGACCCTGCTCGCGTACGCCGCCAGTTGGGCCCGCAGCCGCTCGCGCGGTACGCCTTCCGAAGACCGCGTCACCGACTCCGTCCTCCGCGTCACCGGGCGCCCCGCACGGGGCTTCCGCTCCGTCATGGAACGGGAGCTGGGTCTCTCCGCCGGCCGAACCGTCAGTCGGCCTGGGCGGTGAAAGGGCCGTTGTCCGCGAACGCGAGCCGCGCGAAGTTCTCGCCGATGCGGCGGTGTCCTTCCGGGCCGGGGTGGATCGCGTCGGGGAGCGGGAACTCGGCGTGGTCGCCCTCGCCGTAGAGCTCGCGCCCGTCGAGGTGGTGGAGGTTCGGGTCCTCGGCCGCCCGCTGCTCGACGATGCCGGCGAGTACGTCGCGGATGATCCTGAGCGTCAGCCGTCCGGCGGCGGTTTCGGCCGGATCGCCGGTGGCCTTGAAGCGGAGCGTCCCGCTGTCGAAGTCCGGCATGAGCGGCCCGGGGGTGTCTTCGTGGACCGGGCACAGCAGCGGTGACACCACGAGCAGGGGTGTCGTCGGGTGGCCCTCGCGGATGGTGTCGAGGAAGCCGTGGACGGCGGGGGCGAAGGCGCGCAGGCGCATCGCGTCGCTGTTGACGACGTTGATGCCGAGCTTGACGCTGATCAGGTCGGCGGGGGCGTCCCGCATCGCACGCGCGGTGAACGGGTCCACCAGCGCACTGCCGCCGAATCCCAGGTTGACCAGTTCCACGCCGCCCGCGGCAGCGGCCAGCGCCGGCCAGATGGTGCTCGGGCGGACGGCGTTCGAGCCGTGGCTGATGGAACTGCCGTGGTGCAGCCACACGCGGCGTCCGCCGGCCGGGGCGGGCTCGACGGGAGCGTCCGTCCGCAGGGCGATCACCTCGGTGATCTCCGCGTGCGGAAGCCAGACCTCGATGTCCTTCTCGCCCCCGGGGAGGCCGGTGAAGCGGGCGGTGCCCGCCGGCCCCTCGGTGAACTCCGAGGCCTGGGTCACCATGTCGGTGACCGTACGGAGGTTCCCGCCGGCCACCGTGGCCTGGCCGCTGAGCCGGCCGTCGACCACGAGGTCGTACACGCCGTCCGGCGGGGGCGGGAAGCCCCGGTAGACCCGCTTGGTGGGCAGCGCGTCCAGCTCGACGGTGGTGGCGCGGGTGCGGAAGGCCAGCCGGACGCCGGAGGGTTGCGCCTCGGCCACGGCCAGGCGCTCGTCGGGGATCTGCCGGCGCGCCCGGGCGGGCAGCCGGTGCGGCAGCAGGCCGTGCGCGGTCCGCTCCACGTCGAGGTGTCCGCGCAGGAACTCGGCGGTGACCGGCGTGGTGATCCAGTTCTGTTCGGTGCTCATTGCCTCGGCCTCTGGTTCTGGGCGCAGGGGGTGGGGGATCAGCGGACGGCACGGTTCCGCAGGGCGGCGTCGAGGGAGTCCAGGGTCCAGGCCCACGACTCCTGCGCGGCGACGTCCGTGTGGCCGAAGCCACCGGCCGCCTCCAGGCTGACGAAACCGTGGAAGACGCTGCCGAGCATGCGGACCGCGTGCGTCTGGTCCGGCTCCGCCAGGTCGTAGCCGCGCAGGATCGCCCGTGTCATCTGCGAGTGCCGGACGCCGGCGCTGGTCGCGGCCGTCTGCGGGTCGAGCCGGAACCGGGCGGCGTCGTACCGGCCGGGATGCGCCCGGGCGTAGTCCCTGTAGGCGTTCGCGAAGGCGGTCAGGGCTTCTCTGCCCGCACGTCCGGCCACGGCATGGGCGACCTGATCGGCGAGTTCCTCCAGAGCGAACAGGGCGATCCGGGTCTTGAGGTCCTGGGAGTTCTTCAGGTGCGAATACAGGCTCGCGACCTTCACGTCGAAGCGCCGGGCGAGCGCCGACAGGGTCACCTGGTCGAAGCCGGCCTCGTCGGCGAGTTCCGCTCCGGCGAGCGTCAGCCGCTCCGGGCTCAGTCCCGCCCTGACCACAACCACCACCCGCTCTCGATTCGCCTACAGGCAGTATGTTGCTGCCTAAAGCCTGTAGGCAAATCGCTGCATGCCGCTCAAGGCGCGGGCGGCCCGGCTCACGGTCCCTCGGCCGCGGTGTCGGCAGGGGCCGGCGCCGCCCTTCTCCTGCGGTACGCCACCGCCCCGCACACCACCAGGAGGAGGACGGCGACGGCGGACACCCCGAGGGCCGTCCGCTCGGCGAAGAGCCGTCCCAGCAATTCGAGTACGCCGAGGCCCGCGGTCGCGTAGATCAGCGCCCAGGCCGCTCCGCCCAGGAACAGGGCGGGGAGGTAGCGCGTCAACGGCATGCGCATGCTGCCGGCGAGGAAGTTGGCGGCGGTCTGGAAGCCGACGGTCAGGAAGGAGACGGCCACCACCGGCGCGCCCCACCGCTGGATGGCCTGCTCGGCGCGCTGGAACTTCGCCGAGGAGATCCGCTCGGCGAACCTGCTGCGGCGGGCGCCGGCGCCTGCGAGCCACCCGATGGCGAACGTCCCTCCGGCGCGGAGCAGGACGATGGCGTACAGGGCTCCGGCCGTGAGTGCGATCTTGTCCACGACGCCTGCCTCTGCCCGTCCGGTCCCATGGGTTGCCCCTGATCCCACACGCTCGCAGGTCAGGCAAGGTAAGCCTAACCGAACGGGCATGCCGGGGTACAGGGTGCCGGGCCGCCCGGAGGGACGGCTTCCGTGCTCGCGGAGGGAGATTTCCCGCTCGTGGAGCTCCGGGTCGTCGAGTGCCGCCCGGAAGCCCAGCCGGCTCCCGGTGACGTTCTCGCTGTCCCAGGAGTGGATGCCGGTCGAGACGGATGTCGGTGCCGATGCCGTACTCGTCCGCCCCGACGGATACGTCTGCCGGGCCGGGGGCACCGGCCACACCGAGACGCTCACCCGCTGGTTCGGCCCGGCCGACGTCGTCGTGCGCGACGGGAACGGGGAGGCCCTTGCGGTGTGACCCGTGCGCCCATGGCACCCGTCAGGGGCGGTGCCCCGCCACCGACCGGCGCGCGACGGGGAAGTCGAAGTGGGTGTCGGGGAAGAGCTCGGGCTTGTGCGTGAAGTGCCACCATTCCTCGGGGAGGTTGACGAAGCCCTCCGCGGCCAGCGTCGTCTTCAGCAGTTGGCGGTGCGTGCGCTGTGTCCCCTGGACGCGCGGGTCGTCGGTGTGCGACAGCGTGTCGAAGCAGTCGAAGCCGGTTCCCATGTCGACGGAGTTGTCCGGGTACCGCTCAGCCTGCGGCGCGTAGCAGGGGACGGACTCCTGTCCGGGCCTCGGCGGCGGCGCCGGTACCGCCGGGAGCGGGACGATCGTGAGGTCCGTGGTGCTGCCGCGGCTGTGGCCGGACTTCTCGGCGATGTAGCCGTCCTCGAACAGGCGAGACTTGTCCACGCGCGGATAGAACTCCGCCTTCCGCCTCTCGTCGGCCAGGTCCTTGGCCCACCGTACGAACTGGTCGACGGCCCGCTGCGGGCGGTAGCAGTCGTACACCTTGAGCGAGTACCCCTGAGGCCGGAGGCGTGTCTGGGCCCGGTGCAGGGCCTCGGCCGCCGGTCGGGTCAGGATGCAGACCGGTTGCCGGTAGCCGTCGATCCGCTCGCCGATGAAATTGTGAGCCGACACGTAGCGCATTTCCTGGATGATCGTGGGGTCGACGGAGCTCAGTGAGACGAACTCGCCGGGGGCCTTGGGCTCCGGCGTCCGGGCGACGGCGTCGGCGCTGAGGGGCGAGCTCGTCGCCAGAACGGCCGTGAGCCCTGCGGTTGCTGCGAGCCGCGCCGTCGTCGGCATGATCATCAAATTCTCCTTGGGGCTGGGTCTGGGCCCGGGTCTGAGTCCGAGCCGGTCCGTCTGCGGATGTTCGGTCCACTCGTCTACTCGCCCGCTCCCACGGCAGGTATGCCTCAGCCCGCCGGGTTGTCGGGCCGCCTGTCCTGCGCCCATGGGGACTTGTCGTGTACCTGTAGTGCACGCTGTCCTCATGGCGAGACGATCACAGGTGCGGGCGGGTACGGCCGGCGGCTGCCTCTTCAACGGATGCCTGACCCTGCTGGGCCTGGTACTCGTGGCCGCCGTCGGCGGGTGGATCTGGCTGGAGACACAGCCGACGCGGGACGAGGCCCGGGCGCGGGCCGACCTGCGGGACGAGGTCGAGGTGTTCCGCGACCGGCTGGGCGCGGCAGCGGCGGACGGCAGCCTGCCGGACACGGAGATCGCCCAGGTCTTCCCTCCGTCGAAACCCGGCAGGGGACTCGTCGGCGTGACGCGGCAGGGCGGGGGTGTCACCGTCATCGCGGAACTGTCGGGCCAGGGACCGCCGCGGGCCTTCATCAACGTGTACGAGCGGTCGGTGGCGGGCTGTTACGCCTTCGAGCTGCCGCCCCCGGCGCCGGGGGTCCCGCGGCCGTCCGCCCGCGAACTGCCGCGGGAGGCCTGTGCCGACCCCGGCCGGTAGCCGGGGCCCCTGGGGTCGGCACGCTATCGTTCGACGACCGCCGCCGGCGCCCACGCCCTGGAGGAGAAATGAACCGTCGCGTCCTGAGTGCCGTGCTGGTCGTCCCGCTGCCACCCGAAGCGGCCTTCCGGCTCTTCACCGCCCGGGGCGAGCGGGACTGGGTGCCGGGCTGGGAACCCGTCTTCCCGGTCGGGACGCCGGACGACACCGCGCCGGGAACCGTCTGGCTCACCTCGTCGCCCGAAGAGGAGACGACCTGGCTGGTGGCCTCCCGCGACTTCCCGCGGTCGGTCTCCTACGCCCGGATCACCCCGGGCGTGCGGGCCGGAACGGTCAGCGTCGCCCTGGCCGCGACCGAGGCCGGCAGCGAGGTGACGGTCACCTACGACATGACGCCCCTCACTCCGGCCGCGGCCAAGGCGCTCGACGAGTTCGCCGCCGACTACCCGTCCTTCATCCGCTCCTGGGAAGAGCTCATCACCGCCCGCCTGGCCTGAGCCGGCCCCGGGCCGGCCCGGGGCCGGGACCGGCTAGCGGCAGTCGCGGGCCGGGTCGTCCTGGGTCATCGCGCACGCCATGCGCTGTCCGCGGACGGTGCCGTAGCGGGCGATGAGGGAGCTGCGGAATCCGTCCCACTGGGAACGGGTGTCGGCGACGGCCGCTCGGACGGCGGCGTTGAAGTTGTCGGCGACCTGCCCCCTGGAGGTGGTCGGGGAGGTGGCCGCCCCCGTGGCGGGGTCGATGACGCCGTTGTCCTTGTTCAGGACGCCGTGGGTGATCCGCTTGCCGCAGCCCCACGGGTTGAGGCTGAAACAGCCCGTCGTGAGGTCGCCGGGGATGTCGGAGGCGGAGGGTGCCGGGGCGGCCAGCCGGAGGAAGGGCGCCGGTCCGGTACGGGCCAGGCCCGGGGGGTTGCCGATGCCGATGGCGGACCTGCTGTCCGCCCGGTCCGCCCAGTTGCTGTGCGAGTAGAAGTCCTCGGTGCCGTGCAGGGCCCGGCCGAAGCCCTCGATGGCGTTGCACTTGCCGCGGCCCGGGACGCCCAGCACGAAGGTGCAGTCCGAGGCGAGGTCGGTGTCGGGGGCGCGGACGGTGCCCGCGGTGTCCACGAGCGCGTCCGCCTTCTCCACCCCGCGGTTGAAGTTGCCCTTGAGGTGCGCGATGCAGGCCAGCAGCACGGAGGTGGCCTGCGCCCTGGTCCGGGGGTAGCCGGCCGCGTTCAGGTAGTCGGCGCCGTCGCAGTGCGCGGCCTCGGTGAGCACCTGGTCCACGTCCGGTGCGCCGATGGCCCCCATCGTGCCGTTCGCCCCCGCCAGCTGGCGGATGGAGGCCGGCTGGAAGCAGGCGCCGGCCGCGCCGGGAGAGGTGCCCGGTGCGCAGGCGAGGGCCGCGCGGGTGATCCGTTCGTGCTCGGCGTTCTGCCCGAAGGTGTCGATGGTGCCGAAGTACTGGATCGGCGGTACCTCACGTCCGGGCTTCAGCGCCCTGGAGACCGAGGCCGAGGCCGTGGACTTGGGCGCCGGCCCGGCGACGGCGTCCGCCGCCGGCCCTGCCGTGGTCCCGCCCTTCGGCGCGTCCGCAAGCGGAGCGGCGTCCGCCGACGTGGCGAGCCCCAGGAGCAGGGCGGTGGCCGCGATCCCGGCGGAAAGCGTCGAGAGCACTGGCCTGCTCCGACGGTGTGTCGTTGTCATGAAGCGTGTTCCCCTTGTTGGGGCCCGCACACCCCCCTCGGGCGTACGAGCCGGTCAAGATATAACTACCACTGGGTAGTTGAGGGGAGCGCCGGAGGGTCAGATGGCGAACGGCGTCTGGGCGGCGAACGCCTGGGTGCGCTTGCCCGTCTGCAGCATGTTGGGCGTCTGGTAGAAGGGCATGTTCTCGACGACCTGGCGGTGGAGGGTCGCGTAGTTCCCCTGGAACGCACCGTTCTTCCAGGTCTTGAGCAGGGTTTCGGTGAACAGGCCGTTGGGCCCCACGCCGTCGCTGGAGGTCTGGTTGTCCTGGCAGCCGGAGATCAGCAGCACGTCGGCCCCGATGTCCTGCAGGTCCAGCGGGGGCACGGAACGCTGGATCTCGTCGTACAGCTCCTGATCGCGCTGGTAGTTGCGGAACTGGGCGTCCTGCGGCAGGGCGCGGATGCGCGCGCGGACCGCGGACGGTTCGCTGGTGTCGAAGGCGCGCACCAGCTCCGCGTCGCTGAGGAAGTGCGAGACGTCCCGCGAGACGGTGCCGCTGTGACAGCTGTCGGAGAGCAGCAGGATGCGTACGTCCTCGGCGAAGGAGGCGAAGAGGGCGTACAGCTCGTCATCGATGAACTGCCGGTCGTAGAGCACCCACGTCTCGTCGCGGCGGTCGGGTTCGTCCCCGTTCTTGTCGGGGACCTGGGATCCGTGGCCGGCGTAGGTGAGCAGCAGCAGGTCGCCGGCGGTGAGCCGTGCGGCGGCCGCCTTCAGGGCGGAGGTGACCTTCTCGCTGGTGGCGTCCTTGGTGAGCAGGGTCGCGAGGGTCTCGAACCCGTTGCTCTTGGCGAGGTCCCGCATGGTCAGGGCGTCGTTCTCGGGGTTCTTCAGCTCGCCCTTGGTCCCGTAGCTGGTCTCGTCGATCTCGTTGATGCCGATGTGGATGGACAGTCCTGCGGGCATGGCCGTTCCTCCGTGGTTCCTGGGTGGTGCGTACGGGCCGGCGTGCGCGGTCCCGTCGACGCTACGGAAAGTGACCGACCGTTGCCATGGTGACGCGCAGGGGCCACACGAAGGAGCGAGCCCGTTCAGGGTTCCCGGCCGGGCCGCCGGCGGCGCCGGCGGCCCACGCCGCTACGTCACTCCCCGGGTGACAGGTGCCTGTTGGGCGCCCGGCCCGCCTCCGCGTACTCGGGAGCCTCCACCACGGTGATGCCCCGCGCCCGGAGCCGTTCGGTGCCGTTCGCGTCCGGCACGAAGGTGTCGGGCTCCCGCCAGGCCGTCACCACGCGCCGGATCCCGGCCCCGGCGATCAGTTCCGCGCACGGGTGCGGGTACGAGGCGCGGTGTCCGCAGGGCTCCAGGCTGCTGTAGACGGTGGCGCCGGCCAGGTCGGGATTCCCGCGCACCTTGGCGAGCGCGGCCTGCTCCGCGTGGACGCGCGCATCGCCCCCTTCGCGGGAGTGGCCCCGCGCGAGCTCGCGGCCGTCGGCGGCGACGACGATCGCCCCGACGGAGAAGGCCGTGGCGGAGGGCGGGCAGGCCCCCGCGAGTGCGCAGGCGTCCCCGAGCCAGGCCGCGTCGGCGGCGGTGGCCTCCTCCCCGGCTCCCGGGCGGCGGTGGGCGGCGTAGCGCAGCAGGGTCACGTCACCGATCGTCCGCGTCCCGGCGAGCGCCAGCCGGTGCTCCGGCCCGCCCGGGTAGTCCCCCGGTCCGAACATCCGGGGTGCGTCCGGCCGGCCCACGATGACCGGGGCGATGACGAGCTGCAGCTCGTCCGCCAGCCCCTGCCGCAGGAACTGGGTGTGGATCCGGCCGCCGCCTTCGACCATCAGCCGGCGCACGCCGAGGCCGTGCAGGTGGTCGAGGACCTGCGGCCACACGTCGTCCTCCGTCACCAGGTGGACCGTGGCCAGGTCGCCGACGGCCGCCACGGCCCTGTCCCGGGCGGCGCGGCCCACCGCGTAGACGACCTTGGCGCCCCCGTGGTGCCAGAACCGCCCGCCCGGGTCGAGGTCGCCGCTGCGCGTGACGGTGGCCTTCGCGGGGTGTTCGGGGAGTCCGGCGCCGACGCGGGCCGCGCGCCGCGCGGCGGAGGCCACCCGCACCCGGGGATCGTCGGCCCGCAGCGTGCCGGCTCCGAGGAGGACCGCGTCGCAGGAGGCGCGCACGGAGTCGACGCGGTCGAAGTCCTCCTCGTTGGAGAGCAGCAGCCGCGGCTCCCCGGGAGGCGTGTCGAGGCAGCCGTCCAGGGAGACGGCGGCCGAGAGCAGGACGTAAGGACGGGGCACGGGAAGGCTCCTCTGAGCGGAAGCGGGGCGTGGACGCGAGGGCGGAACGGGCCGACCGCACCGCCCGAAGAACAGGGTTGGCCTGGCGCCGGGCGATTGGTACAGTCCAATGCGTGCCGTCGATCTTGGAGCCAACCGGTCTCGACGGCCTCGTCGATCTGTGTGTCCGCCCTCTGCGGAACCTTCCACCGGATGAGATCCGGTGCACCGTCGGACCAACCTACAGCTGGAACCTGACAGTCACTCACGGAGGAGTCGCTTTGTCCCGGTCGAGAACGAAGAAGCGCAGGTTCTTAACCTCTCCGCTGGCCGCGTCGAGGCACCGATGACCGACATCCTGGTCCCCACCTGGCCGCTGCGCCCGTACGCCGCGGCCCCGCCCCCATCCGACTGGCGGCCCACCCGCCGGCTCACCCTCCTGATGCCGTTCCACCGCGAGACCGAGGCGACGCTCGCCCGGTCGGCCCGGGCCGTGGCCGAGCTGGAATACCCCGCGGAGCTGCTCCAGGTGCTGTGGCTCGTCGCCGACGGCCCGGAGCACGCACGCGAGGCGCAGCAGGCCGAGGACGCGCGGGCCGCCGCCGGCCGCCCCGAACTCGACTGGCGGATCCTGCGGCTGCCCGGCATGCGGCCCAAGGGCGCCGCCCTGAACCACGCCTTCCCGTACGCGGAGGGCGAAGTCGTCGCCATCGTCGACGCCGACGTCGTACCCGACCCCGGCCAGCCGGCGGAAGCGGTCTGGGCCCTGGAACACGGCTACGCACTCGTCCAGGCCGAGGAGGTCGGCGAGCCCGGTACGCGGCTGACCTCACGCGTGAAGACCGCCGAGGACACGGTGTGGCACGCCTCGGTGCGGGGACTGGCCCGGGCCGCCGGCGTCCACGTCGTCGCCGGGAGTTCGGTCTACGCCTGGAGCGCCACCTGGGACCGGGTGCGCCCTATCGTGTCGGACGACGTCGAGGAGTCCTACCACTGGTCCTTGCGGCTGATGAGCGAGGGCGCCACCACCGGCTTCCTGCGACGGCCGTCGCGGGTCAGCTCGACCGACCGTACGGGAGCGGCCCTGCGCCAGCGCGCCCGGTGGGCCAGGGGGCAGCTGCGGGCCGTGGCCGTGTCCTGGCCCGAACTCTCCCCGCGCGGACGCCTGCTGGGGGCGGTCACGGTGGGCAGCATGGCGGCCAGGGCCGCGATGCCGGCGCTCCTCGCCGCCGCCGTCGTCTCACCCCGGGCCCGCAAGGCCGCCGCCGCGGTGTTGGCGGCGGACGCGGCCTGCGTCCTGGGCGCCCGGCGCACCGCCGAGTACCGCGACCGGGCCGACGGCCTGGCCTGGACCCTGGTCGTGCCGTGGCACCTGGTCGGAGCCCTGGCCGTGTACCGCGCCGTGTGGGAATGGGCACGGGGCGACCGGGGCTGGCACAGCGTCCGCGAGACGGCCGACCCCGCGGTGGCGGGCGCCGCGCCGACCGCGCCCGGGAACGAGGAAGGGGTGTCCCGTTGACCCCCGCCACCGGGCGTGCGCCCGTGATCAGTGCAGCGATCATGGCCCATCCCCGGCGTCTGGACGAGGCCGGACGGCTCGCGGACGCCCTGCGGCCCTGGCAGGCCGCGATCGCCGTCGACCCCGACCCGCACGGGCCGCCCACCACCTTGCGCACCGCCCGCGCGGCCTGGTCCCGGATCGGCGCCGCGGCCACCCACCACCTCGTGCTCCAGGACGACGTCGAGCTCTGCCGGGACTTCGTCCGGCGGGTGGAGGAGGCGGTCGGGGAGCACCCGGACGCGCCGCTCGCCTTCTACGCCAACTGGAACTCGTGGAACGGCGCCGCGACCAGGGCCGCCGCACTCCAGGGGGCCTCCTGGGTGCCCGCCGTACCGGGGGAGTGGGTGCCGACCCTGGCGCTGCTCCTGCCCCGGCACGACGTGACGGCGCTGCTGTCCGCGGTGCCCGCGGAAGGGGCCCGGCCGGAACCCGACGACGTGGTCGTGGCCCGCGAACTGGCCGCGCGTCGCCGCCGGGTGCTGATCTCGGTCCCGCACCTGGTGGAACACGTCGGATCGACCAGCATCATGGGCAACGACCGCTTCGGGCCCCGCCATTCGGCCTGCTTCGCCGACGACGTCCAGGACGCGGAGACCGGGCGTCCGGCAACCTCCGGCACACTGCCGGAACCCCCGCGGGTCCTCGTCCACCGCCCGCACGGCCACGCCCACGTGGTCCTCACCGCCCCGGACGGCGCCGGCGACGAGCCGCTGTTCCTGTCCCGCGATGCGTACCTGCGCGGCACACCCGCCGCCGGGCGCGCGCGGGAACTGTGGACCCGTGCCCGGGCAGCCCTCTCCGGCCTGCGGGTACCGGACGAACTGCTGTGGCTGTGCGAGGAGATCTGGCACGGCGGCTACCTGCTGGGCCTGCACACCCCACCCACCGACCACCCGCCCTCTCCCGTCCTCATCCGTGTCGCCCTGCGCAGCTTGATCCTCGGCGGCACGGCCGACGACCCCGGCCACCGGCTGTGGATCGAACAACGCGCGGCACGCCTCACCGACCTCGCCGAGCAGGCCTTCACGGCCGGCCGGGACGACCGGCGCACCCACGGGCCGGTGCCCGCCCTCCCGAGCGAGCGGCTGGCCGGACTGCCCGCGGCCCGGCACATCTGGCGCCACCCCGGGCTCGCCCTCTCCACCTGAGCCGACCGCGCCGACACCGGACCCAGGCTCCGGTCCCCGGCCGCGCCCCCATGCCCGGGCGCGGCCCGGCCCCCGCATACCCCCACGGCACGAACCCATGAAGGGTGTTGAACACCGATGGCCACGGCCTTTCCCGTAGACGAAACCCCCGCATCCGACGTCCCCCGCTGCGAGATCCGCGCGGAGGTGTCCGTTCCGATCGAGGCGGGCGGACGTACCCTGACAGCCCGCATGTTCACCTTCTCCGGGCTGATCGACGGCCGCGAACACCTCGCGCTCGTCTTCGGCGACGAGATCGCCCCCGTGCCCCTCGTGCGCCTGCACTCGGAGTGCCTCACCGGCGACGTGTTCGGTTCGGGCCGCTGCGACTGCGGGCCCCAGCTCCAGGAGGCGACCGGCCGGTTGGCCGATGGCGGCGTCCTGCTGTACCTCCGGCAGGAGGGGCGGGGCATCGGCCTCTACAACAAGCTGGACGCGTACGTCCTCCAGGACCAGGGGCTCGACACCTTCGAGGCGAACCGCCGCCTGAGCTTCGCGGACGACGAACGGGACTACCGGGTCGCCGTGCAGATGCTCCGGGCGCTCGGCGTCGAAGGCATCCGACTCCTCACCAACAACCCTGACAAGGCTGCCCAGTTGAAGGCATCGGGCATCGCCGTGCACGACTCGGTCGGCACCGGCGTCTTCCTCGGCGCCGGCAACCGGCGGTACATCGAGGCCAAGGTCCTGCACGCCGGCCACCGGATCGCCCTGACGGAGGTGGCACCGGCGTGACCCGGCCGACGCCGGCCGCGCCGGACGCGCCCGCGCGGTGGCGCCGCGCCCTGGGGGTCCCCGACCTGTCGGGTCAGGGCAGGATCGTGGCCGCCACGGCGCTGGACACCTTCGGCGCGGGCATGTTCACCCCGCTCTCCTTCCTGTTCTTCCTGATGACCACCGACCTGACGGTGGCGCAGGTGGGACTGGGGACCAGCGTGGCGACGCTGCTGTCCATACCCCTGACCCCGCTCGCGGGCATGGCCGTCGACCGGTGGGGCCCCAGGGCGTCGCTGATCTCCAACAACCTGCTCGCCGCCGCGGGGTACCTCTGCTACCTCCTGGTCGACTCGCTCCCCACCCTGGTGGCGAGCATGCTCGTGGTCCTGTGCGCCGACCGCATGTACTGGGCGGCCTGGCCGGCCTTCGTCGCCGACCTCGCCCAAGGCGCCGAGCTCGACCGCTGGTACGCGTTCACGGCGGCGGGCAAGAACGCCAGCGTCGCCGTCGGCGGGGTCGCCGGCGGACTGCTGCTGGCCGGCGGCTGGTCCGGCGCGGGGATGCTGATCGTCGTCGTCAACGCCTCCACCAGCGTGCTGACCGCCCTGCTCTTCTGGAAGCCCGTACGACCGGCGGATCCGGTGAAGCCCCCGGGCCCGGACGGCGGGACGGCGGCACGACCGCCACAGGGACCGGAGCAGGGGCAGGCAGGGGCGGCGGAACCGCAGCCGGAACCGGCCCGGTCCGGCTGGAGGGCCGTCTTCGCCGACCGGATCCTGCTCTGCGTCCTCGCCTCCCAGACCGCCCTCACCTTCGGCTGGCTGATCCCCACCCTCATCCTCCCGGTCTACCTCGTGGAGGTGCAGGACCTGCCGGCCTGGCTGCCGTCGACCGCGCTCACCGTCAACGCGCTGCTCATCGTCGCCGTGCAGTCCACCCTCACCGCCCGGCTCGGCACCATCGCCCGCAGCCGCGTGATCTCCTGGGCGGCCGTGCTGATGCTCGCCACCGTGGGCCTGCTCGCCCTCGTTCCGCTCACCGGCGGAGCGGTCTCGATCGCCCTCGTGCTGGGCGCCGTGCTCCTCTTCACCACCGGCCAGATGACCGCCACCCCGGCCATCGTGGCGCTCTCCGCGACCCTCGCCCCGCCAGGGGCCCGCGGCCGCTTCCTGTCCCTGTTCAACCTCACCTGGACGGTGTCCGCGACGACCGGGCCCGCGCTCGTCGGCGCACTGGTCGAGCGCCGGGCCGCGCTCCTGTGGGTGGTGCTCGCCTGCCTCGTGGCCCTGGGCGGCCTCGGCTACCGGTTCACCGGCGGCCTGGCACCCCACCGGCTCGGCAGCCCGCGCGCACAGTCCGCCGAAGCCTGACACCCGTCCAACTCCTCCACCCCGTACCGCACACCGAGGGAGACACTCACATGATCCGCCACTACGGCCCCATCAGCGGCGTCGCCGCCCACAACACCCGGTACGTCGCCACCGCCGGCTACGACAACCAGCTGATCCTCTGGGACGCCGCCGACAAGCGGGCCCTCGCCCGGGCCACCCACGACCACCTGAGCAACCAGACGGCGTTCAGCCCCGACGGCCGCCACCTGGTCAGCTCCTCCAGCGACTACTCGGCCCGCCTGTGGTCGGTCCCCGACCTCCGGCTGGTCGCCGTACTCGCCGACCACAAGGACGACGTCGAGATGTCCGTCTTCCACCCCGCCAAGCAGCTGATCGCCACCGCCTCACGCGACCACCACGTGCGGGTGTTCGACTTCGCGGGCGTGCTCCAGGCCACCTTCACCGGCCACACGGCGGACGTCATATCCGTCGAGTGGGTCACCGGCACGGACGAGCTGGTCTCCTCCAGCGACGACGGCACCATCAAGCGGTGGTCCCTGGAGACGGGCGGCATGCTCGCCGAGATCGACCTCGACGGCGTGGAGACCGACACGGTCGCCATCACCCGCTCCGGCGCCATCTACGCGGGCAACGACGAGGGCGAGATCATCGCCATCGCCGACGGCGCCACGACCACCCACCCGGCCCACGAGGCGGGCATCAAGCGACTCGTGTACAACGCCGACCGGGAACTGCTGGTCAGCCTCAGCTACGACCGCACCCTGCGCGTGTGGGACACCTCCGGCGGGCTCGCCCCGGTGGCCACCTCCTCCCTGCCGCCGGAGGTCTGGCCGCGGTCCTGTGCCTTCCTCGACAGCGACACCCTCGCCTTCGCCACCTTCGGGTCCACGTACGCCACCTACCGCGTCGCGGCACAGGAATGGAACCTCGACGGCATCGAAGGCACCCCGTGCGTGAACGCGGTGCACGTGGAGGCGGACCGCACCCTCACCATCGGCGACGCCGGAGTGCTCTGGGTCGACGGCACCCCGCACAGCGAGACCGGCAGCCTGTGCAACTTCCTCACCCCGGTCGGCGGCCGCGTCGTCACCGGCGGCCAGATGGGCAAGGTGTTCGACGCCATGACCGGCGAAGTGCTCCACCAGCACCGCTCGCCGCTCAACTGCGGCGCGGCCTTCGAACGCGACGGCGTCCCGCACGTGGTCGTCGGGGCCTACACGGGCGAGGGCATCGTCTTCTCCGTGGCGGCGGACGGCACCTTCCGCCACGAGACGACCCTGCGGCTCCACGGCAACGCCGTCAAGGGCCTCGCCGTGTCGGGCGACCGGATCTTCTCCGTCTGCGCCGACGGCAGCGCCACCTGGTTCTCCGTGGAGACCCTCACCGAACTCCACCACGTCGACGACGCCCACGACCGCATCGCCAACGGCTGCGCGGCCCTCCCCGACGGCGACTTCGCCAGTGTCAGCCGTGACTACAAGCTGCGGCTGTGGCGCGGCTTCGAACCCACCGTCGTCACCACGCCGCACGACCACTCGATCAAGTCCGTCGCCGCGACCCCTGACGGGCGGTTCGTCGCCACCGGTTCCTACCACGGCCTGGTCGCCGTGTACGACGTGGACCTCGGCACCTGGACCACGACCCGGGTCACGACCGCCGGCATCTCCTCCCTCACCTACGACACCGGGGCGGGCCGCTTCCTCGCCGGCTCGTACGACGGCCGTGTCCACCCCGTCTCCCACTGACGCCCCACCTCACCGCCACGGAGAACGCGTGTCCACGACGCACGACACCTACGGCTACGGCCCCGACTTCTACGACGACGAACAGGTCTTCCCCCGGTACCAGGAAGCCCGCGCCGCCGGCGACGACGGCAACGCCACCCTGGAGGAGCCCTACGTCACGCGCTTCGCCGGAGACCTGCGCGGCAGGTCCGTGCTGGACCTCGGCTGCGGCGACGGACGGTTCGGCGTGGCCGCACTGGCCGCCGGGGCACGCCGGTACCACGGCGTCGACGGCAGCGCCCGGATGCTCGCCCTCGCCGCCACCCGCCTGGACCCCGGCACGCTGGAGAAGGCCGACCTCACCACCTGGACCTCCGCGGAACCCGGAGCCTGGGACGTCGTCACCGCCCGCATGGTCGTGCACTACCTCGACGACCTGCCCTCGCTGCTCCGCGAGGTCCGCCGCTGCCTCGTCCCCGGCGGCACCCTGGTGGTCTCGGTGGAACACCCCGTGGTCACCTGCGCCTACGACGGCGACTGGCACGACGGCGTGCCGTCCGAGATGCGCGTGCGCGGTTACTTCGACGAGGGCCCGCGCGACTGCGAGTGGCTCGGCGCCTCCGTGCGCAAGGTCCACCGCACCGTCGAGACGTACGTGGCGGCCCTCGGCGAGGCGGGGCTGCCGCTGACCGCCCTGTCGGAAGGCCGGCCCAGGCCGGAGAACTTCCGCGACCAGCGGACCGGCACCGCCCGCCGGGCCGTCCCCACCTACCTCGTGCTCCAAGCCCGCAAACCGACCGCCTGAACCCAAGAGAGGAACGACATGCCACGACGTCTGCGACACGCCGCGGCCCTCCTCGCCTGCCTCCTCCTGCTGAGCCCGGCGGCCGCGGCGAACGCCGCGGCCGGACCCGGCCCCTCACAGGCGAGGGAGCTCACCGTCTGGCTGATGTGGGGCTCCGTCCCCCAGCCGGAAGTGGAGCGGCTCACCGAGGAGTTCGAGCAGGCCCACCCCGGCGTCACCGTCAACGTGCGGATGCAGGGATGGCCGGGGATCGACCAAAGGCTGGAAGCGGCCCTGAACTCCGACGAGGCACCGGACGTCGTCGAGACCGGCACCACGACGACACCGTACTTCGCCGCCAAGGGGCTCCTGAAGGACCTCTCCGACCAGTCCGACCGGCTCGGCGCCGGGGAATGGATCCCCTCCCTGCGCGAGTCGGGTAACTGGCAGGGGCGCCAGTACGGCATCCCGCTGTACGCCGCCTCACGCGTGGTGATCTACCGCAAGGACCTCTTCGCCGAAGCCGGACTCACGCAGCCGCGCGACCAGGAGGAATGGCTGTACACCACCCGGCGCCTCGCACGGGCCCACCGGGCGGAGCCCGGGTTCCAGGCGATCCACCTCCCCGGCCAGAACTGGTACGTGCTGTCCGGGCTCCTCCACGACCGCGGCGGACGGATCGCGCAGTACGACGGCACACGCTGGCGGGGCGGCCTGAGCACACGGCCCGCCGCCGACGCCCTCAGGTACTACCGCGCGCTCCAGTCGTACTCCCAGGCCCCCAAGGACCAGGACGAAGCCCACCCCTTCCAGTACGAGGTGCTGGCGAAGGGACAGGTCGGCCAGATGATCGGCCTGCCCTGGGAACTCGCCGACGCCGAACGCATCAACCCCGAACTGCGCGGCAAACTGGGCATGTTCCCCGTCCCGGGGACCACACAGGACCGCCCCGGCAGCGTCTTCCTCGGCGGATCGCACCTGGCCGTCGCGGAACGCGGCCGACAGCCCGCCCTCGCGGCCGACTGGGTCGCCAGGCTGACCGGCCCCGCCTACCAGGAGCGCCTGGCGACCGCGAACGGGGTGCTCCCCAACCGGCTCGCCCTCGCCCGGACGATCGACCACCCCGGAGTCCGGGTCCAGGCCGAGGCCGCGGCCAACGGGCACACCACCCCGGTCGACCCCCGCTGGCCCACCGTCGAGGCCGCACCCAACCCCGTCAAGACCCTGCTCACCGACGTACTGACGGGCGAATCCCCCCGCACGGCCGGCCGCCGCGCCGACACCGTGCTCGAACAGCGCCTCAACACCGGCCCGACACCGCCCGGGAACACCCCCGCAGCGGGCACCCGCCCGTAGCGCCGCCGACCACCCCCACGCCTCCCTCTCCGCAAGGACCCGCATGCCCGACCACCGCCACCCCGAACTCATCCGCCTCGCCAACTCGGTGCTCCAGCCGGGCTTCGTGGGCACCACCGCGCCCGACTGGGTGCTCCGCAGGATCGCCGGCGGCCTGACCTCCGTCGTCCTCTTCGGCCGCAACATCCAGAACCCGGAACAAGTCGCGGCGCTCACCGCGTCGTTGCGCGCCGAGAACCCGGACCTCATCGTCGCGGTCGACGAGGAGGCCGGCGACGTCACCCGCCTGGAGAGGCACACCGGATCCTCCCGGCCCGGCAACCTCGCCCTGGGCACCGTCGACGACCCCGACCTCACCTTCCGGGTGGCCCACGACCTCGGAATCGAACTGCGCTCGGCCGGCGTCTCCCTGAACTACGCCCCGAGCGCCGACGTGAACTCCAACCCGCTCAACCCGGTGATCGGCGTCCGCTCCTTCGGCGCACACACCGAGACCGTGGCCCGCCACACCGCCGCCTGGATCCGGGGCCTGCAGTCCGCCGGCGTCGCCGCCTGCGCCAAACACTTCCCCGGCCACGGCGACACCACCGTCGACTCCCACCACGGCCTGCCGAGTCTCGACGCCGACGCCGAGACCATCGCCCGCGTCGCCCTGCCGCCGTTCCGGGCGGCCGTCGAGGCGGGCGTGCGCAGCGTGATGACCGCCCACATGCTCATCCCGGCCTACGACGACGCGCTGCCGGCCACGCTCAGCCCCCGGATCGTGGAAGGCCTCCTCCGCGACGAACTCGGGTTCACCGGCCTGGTCATCACGGACGGCATCGAGATGGGCGCCGTATCCGGCCTCTACGGAATCACCGGCGCGACGGTCAAGGCCGTCGCCGCCGGCGCGGACGCGGTGTGCGTCGGAGGCGAGAGCGCCGACGAAGCCACCACCGTCGCACTGGCCGAGGCCCTGGCCCGCGCCGTGCTCGACGGCGAACTGCCCGAGGAGCGGCTGATCGAAGCCTCCGGCCGCGTCACCGAGTTCGCCGGCTGGTCGAGCCGGCTCCCGCAGGCCGAACCGGACCGGGACGCCGGCCGGGACACCGGCCTCGCGGCAGCCCGGCGCGCGGTCCGCGTGCTCCGCCGGCCGGACGCCCCCACGTCCCTGCCCCTGGCGGGCGCGCCCCACGTCGTCGAGCTGGCACCCGCGACCCACCTCGCCATCGACGGCGGCACTCCCTGGGGCGTGGCCGACCCGCTGCGCGCACTGCGCCCGGACACCACCTCCGTACGGCTCGGCGAATCGGACCTGGCACAGCGCGACACCCTCGACCGGGCGGCGCTGGCCCCCGCCGAGGGACGCGCCCTGGTCGTCGTGGTACGCGACGCGGCCCGGCACTCCTGGATGGAGCGGGCCCTGGACGGCCTGGTGCGGAGCCGCCCCGACGCGGTGGTCGTCGAGATGGGCGTCCCGTCGGGCGCCGCACCCGCGGCCGTCCACCTGAACACGCACGGCGCCACGCGCGTCAGCGGAATCGCCGCGGCAGAAGTGCTGCTCGGCGCCGTCTGAACCGAACCGCGAGAAGCGACCGACAACGACACGAGGACCCCGGGGGAGCGGCCCGTCCGCTCACCCCGGGCGCTGTGAACCATGGAGCGTGGCATGCCGACCCTCGACGCCCTCGAACACCCTGAGCACCCCGTGCACCCTGAGAACCCCGAACATCCCGAACGTCCCGGCCACCTGTACCGCGCCGCCTCGGACCTCCCCTACTTCAGCGCCGACGGCGAGACCTACCTCTCGCCCGTCCGGCTGCGGGACCTGCGCAAGACCCGCCCCTTACGCGTGCTGTCCGAACAGGACTTCGCCGCGTGGCAGACCGACGGCTACGTGATCGTCCGGAACGCCATATCCTCCGACGCCGCCCGGCGCCTCCTGGAGTTCGCGTGGGAGTTCCAGGGCCTGGACCCCGACCGGCCGGACGGATGGTACGCGGAACGCGAGTTCCGTTCCGAACTGGACCGGCACCTCCACATCTACGGATTCGTCGAGGCCTATCACCACCAGCTCATCTGGGACAGCCGCCAGACCCGGCGCGTCTACGACGCGTTCGTCGACGTCTGGGACTGCGAGGAGCTGTGGGTGACCCTCGACCGCCTCAACCTCAACCCGCCCAACGTCGGCAACCGCGACCGCGCCCTCATCGAACCGACCGACCGGGGCTTCGACATCGACCTCCACTGGGACGTGGACAGCACGCTCGGCGTGCCGCCGCAGCGGGTCCAGGGAATCATCGCGCTCGACGACACGCACCCGGAGACGGGAGGCTTCCAGTGCGCGCCGGAGCTGTTCCGGCGGTTCGACCAGTGGAAGGCGGCCCAGCCCGCCGACCGCGATCCGATCAGGCCCGCGATCGACCGCGCGGAGTTCCCCGTGATCCGGCCCGAACTCGCCGCCGGCGACCTGCTCATCTTCAACGGACACCTGGCACACGGCGTCGCACCCAACACCTCCGCACACCGGGTCAGGGCCGTCCAGTACCTCTCCATGATGCCCGCCCTGGAGGAACACACCCGGCTGCGGCGCTCCCGCATCGAATCCTGGCGCCGGCTCGCCACCCCCGACTGGAACGGGACCCTCGTCGGCGACGCCACACGGCACGAATCCCTCCGGTACGACAGGGCCGCCCTGAACGACCTCGGCAGCAGGCTGCTGGGGCTCCGGTCCTGGAGCACCGCACCCGCGCCGGCGCAGTGAACAGGAGAAACGACGTGGACAAGATCTGCCTGACCCTCCCCACGAACCGGCCCTGCACCGACACGATCGAGGCCGTCGGCCGCGAGGCCGCCCACGCCGCACGCCACTTCGGGGCCGAGGTCCACCTGCTGGTCCTCGACTCCGCCGACCGGCCCGCGTACGCACGACACGCACGCGCCGTCCGGGCGGCCGGGCTCGCACCGGGCGTGATCGCACACCACCTTGACGAGGCGGAGCAAGGGGCCTTCCTGCGCGCGGCGATCGAACGGGCCGGCCTCGCCGACCCCGACCGGACGCTCGGCCTCATGCTGCCGTCCGCGGTCTCCTACGGTGCGTGCACCAACCGAGCCTTCCTCATCGCCGCCGCCCTCGGCTGCCGTTCGGTCCACCGCCGGGACTCCGACAGCCGGTACCAGGAGCGGGACGGCGAGCCCGTCTTCCCCATCCAGCACGAACTGGCCCACCTGGGGAAGACGGCGGGCGACGCGGCCGCCTCCGTCACCGAGAACACGCTCGCCGCCGACCACGCGGACCGGCCGGTGGTCATGGCCGGGGCCTCCTTCGTGGGCGAACCGTCCGTCGACCTCGCCGACCTCCAGCGCCGGGCACCCGACGTCCACCGCGAGGTCGTCGGCCTGTGGGCGCCCGCCACCTGGTCCGACCAGGAGCGGGCGGACCTGGTCGCCGAGTCGTTCAAGGGCGCCGGCACCGAGCCGTTCACCCACGACCACACGGTGCTCGGCCTCGTCGACCCCATGCGGGTCGACATGTGCAACATCGCCTTCCACCACGAGGTCCACGAGCGGGTCCCGCTGCCCCCGGCGACCGACACCATCGGAAGCGACTACTTCCTCTTCCACTTGGTGCACCACGCGGGCCTGCCCGGCGTCCTGCACAACCGGCACATCGTGAACTTCCACACCCACGAACGCAAGACCGGGGCGGGCTTCACCGCCTACCAGACCCGGTACACCAAGTTCCTGCTGTCCATGCTCCACTTCCGGTTCCTCCACGAGCGCATGGCGCTGGCGGGCGCCTCTCTCCTCGACGGGCACCACCGCCTCCGGGCGGACCGGGTGGCCGCACTCGTCCGGCAGAGCACCGGCCTCGACGACGCGGAGAACGTCGGGCGCCTGGACACCCTCACCCGCTCCTACCGCACCCTCGGCGGAGCGTACGCGGAGTTCGCCGAAGGCCTGCGCCTGCGGGGCCCGCGCCTCCTCGGCGAGGCGCGCGCGGACATGGCGGACTTCGCGCACCTCGTCGACTCGTGGGCGGAGATGGTGCACGCGTGCCGGACCACACCGCTCCGCCCGCCCCACCACCGGGAGGCGTAGCCCATGGCTGCCGGGACACGGATACGCGGCATCTCCACGGCCGACTGGGACGCCATAGCGGCACTGGAGGGCGCGGAGTACGGACCCCGGGGACTCTCGGAAGGCCGGACCGCCCTGGAATCGAGGGGCAAGGCCTCGCCGGCCACCTGCTTCGGCCTCCACCACGAACGCCGGCTCGCCGGATACGTGCTCGCCTTCCCCTACCCGGCGAGCCGCTGCCCCGACCTCCTCCGGCCGGAACGCACCCTGCACCGCTCGGACAACCTGCACCTGCACGACATCGTCGTCGCCGAGGACCTCCGCGGCAGGGGCTACGGCAAGGCCCTCCTGCACCACCTCTCGGCCACCGCGCGGGCGGCGGGGTACCGGAGGATCTCCCTCGTCGCCGTCTCCGGCATGGAGACCTTCTGGGCCGCCCGCGGCTACCGCCCCCAGGACGAGGTCACACCACCACAGCACTACGGCGGGAACGCCGTCTACATGTCCAGGCCGATCCGGGAAGCCGACCGCCCCACATGACAGCCACCCCTGCCCTGATCCCCTTCCCCCGCGCCCAGCTGGCCATCGCGTCGGTGTTCTGCCTCCTCGGATTCCAGTACGCCACCTGGGCGTCCAGGCTCCCGGCCCTCAGCACGCGGCTCGACCTGTCCGAGGCGCGACTCGGCCTCCTGCTCATGGCCTGCGGTGCGAGCGCGGCAGCCTCCTTCCCGCTCGTGACCGCCCTGATGCGACGGCTCGGCTCCCGCCGCCTCCTGCTGCTCTCGGCCCCGGTCCTGGCGCTGCTCCTGCCCGCCCTCGCACTGGCCCCGAACTACCCGGCCGCACTGGTGGTCATCTGCTGCGACGGCATCGCGGTGGGCTGTCTGAACGTCGCCATGAACGCGCAGGGAGCCGCCCTGGAGGCGGCCCACGGCCGCACCGCCATGGCACGGCTGCACGCGGCGTTCAGCGCCGGAGCCCTGGGCGCGGCGCTCCTCGCCTCCGGCGTCACCACCCTGACCCCGAGCCTGCCGGCCCACTTCGGGCTGGCCTGCGTCCTCCTGCTGCTGTCGCTGGCCTGGGCCCGGCCCCGGCTGCTGCCGGACGAATCCCACCGCGGCGGGGAGAAGACCCGCAGGCCGCGGACCGTCGTATCCGCCGCGGCCCTGTGGATGGGATCCGCGATGGCCTTCGCGACCGTGACCGAGGGCGCCATGAACGACTGGTCGGCGCTCTACCTGGACACGGTGGTCGGAGCCTCCGAGCAGATCGCGCCGCTCGGCATCGCCGTCGTCTCCGTGACGATGGTGACCGCGCGCCTCTTCGCGGACGGCCTGCGCAGCCGCTGGGGCGACGGGCGGGTCGTCCGCGCCGGCAGCGCCCTCGCCGGGACGGGGCTGGCGCTCGCGTTGCTGACGGGCGGACTCGTGCCGACCCTGATCGGCTTCGCCTGCGTCGGCCTCGGAGCGGCCGCCGTGACCCCCTGCGTATACGTGGCCGCCGCGGGGCACGGCCCCGACGCACTCGCCCTGGTCGCCGCCATGGGAACCACCGGCCTGCTGGCCGGACCGGCCCTGATCGGCTTCATCGCGAGTGCGGGCGACCTCGTCCGGGGCATGGCGGCGGTCGCCGCGTCCTCCCTCCTCGTGACCCTGTGCGCCACCCGCATCACGTGGCACCGCCCGTCGTGACGAGCTCGCCGGCAGGCGGCCCGGAGGGGGCCGGCCCGGCGCCCCGCGGACGGCGGGGCGCCGGTTTCCGTCAGCCCGCGACGCGGGCCATCCACGCCTCGACCTCGTCCGCCGAGCGCGGCAGCCCCGCCGAGAGGTTCTCGCTGCCGTCGGCGGTCACCAGCAGATCGTCCTCGATCCGGACCCCGATGCCGCGCCACTCCTCGGGAACCGTGAGGTCGTCCGGCTGGAAGTACAGGCCGGGCTCGACCGTGAGCACCATGCCCGGCTCCAGCACGCCGTCGACGTACTCCTCGTTGCGGGCCTGGGCGCAGTCGTGGACGTCCAGTCCGAGCATGTGGCCGGTGCCGGCCATCGTGAAGCGGCGCTGCAGGCCGAGCTCGTGGGCGCGGTCCGCCGGGCCCTCGATGAAGCCCCACTCGACGAGCTTCTCCGCCAGGTACCGCTGTGCCGCCACGTGGAAGTCACGGTACGAGGCCCCCGGCTTCACGGCGGCGATGCCCGCCTCCTGGGCCTCGTACACCGCGTCGTACACCTTGCGCTGCACGGGCGTGAACGTGCCGCTGACCGGCAGGGTGCGGGTGACGTCGGCGGTGTAGAGGGTGTGCGTCTCCACGCCGGCGTCGAGCAGGAGCAGGTCGCCGGGGCGCACCCGCCCGTCGTTGTCGGTCCAGTGCATGATCGTGGCGTGCTCGCCCGCCGCGCAGATCGAGCCGTAGCCGACGGAGTTGCCCTCCAGCCGTGCCCTGCGGAAGAAGGTGCCCTCGATCCACCGCTCGGAGGACGCGACCGCCCGCGAGAGTTCACCGACGCAGTCGGTGAACCCGCGCACGGTGGAGTCCACCGCCTTGCGCATCTCGCCGATCTCCCAGGCGTCCTTGACCAGGCGCAGCCCGCTCAGCGCTTCCTCCAGTTCACCGTCGCGCCCGGCATCGGTGGTGACCGCGGCCTCCAGCGCCGGGTCGACGCCGCGGACGATGCGGGTGGGCACGGCGGGCGCGGCGGCCAGGTCGTCCACCGCGGTCCGGACGTCGCGACAGGGCAGCCCGAGGACGTCCTCCGACTCGGCGAGGGAGCGGCGACGGCCCATCCACAGCTCGGCGGTGTAGCCCAGCCAGAACTCGTCGGTGTCCCGGCCGTCGCGCGGCAGCTGGTAGCAGTACGCGTCGTGGCCGCCGTCCGGGCGCGGTTCCAGGACGAGCGCGCAGTCGCGCGCCTGGTCCCCGGTCATGTGCACGTAGCCGGAGTACGGGCGGAACGGATAGGTGTCGTCGTTCGAGCGGGTCTTGAGGTTGCCGGACGGGATCACCAGCCGCTCGCCGGGGAAGAGCGCGGAGAGCGCGGCGCGACGTCCGGCCGCGTACGGGGCCTGCTCGTCGAGCGGGAGGCCGTGCCGTTCGGTGTCCGCCCAGCCCGTCCTCATCAGAGCGGACAGTTCCTCGGAAACCCCCGAGTAGAGGCCGTTCTTGCGAGCCTTCGCCACGTCGTGCACCTTCTTCCGGATGGGTTCGGCTGCCGAGAGTTCCCGGCGGTTCCCGGACGGTACTGCGGGACGGCACGCTCGGGAGGACCGGTGGTGCCAGTGGCACCGATCGGCCACCGCGGCCCGGCGGTCGTCGATAATGCGGTGCATGGCGAACCCCAAACTCGACGAGGCCCTGCGGATGCTGGGGATCGGCCCCGCGGCGGGCCGCGTGTACCTGTCCCTCCTCGAACTGGCCCCCGCCCCGCTCACCGAGATCGGGGAGGCGGCGGGGCTGGACGCGGCCGAGTTCGCCGCGGCGTACGGGGAACTGGTCGACGCGGGGCTGGCCAGCGCCGCCGCCAAGGGCGCGGACGTGGTGGCGCCGGTGCCTCCCGCGGCGGGCCTGGAGATCCTCGCCAGGCACCGGGCGGCGGAACTCGAAGGGTCGCGCGTCACCGTGGGCGGCGCGTTCGAATCGTTCCGCCGCCAGCGGCTCGCGGCGTACAACGACGACCTCGTCGAGGTGGTGACCGGCGACGCCATCGGCCCGAGGATGCGCCAGGCCTGGACCAGCGCCCGCGCGCAGATCCGCCAGCTCGACTCGCCGCCCTACTTCCCGCTGGCGGGCGCCCTCGACGACGCGCTGGCGACCCTCGCCCGGGGCGTGACGCAGCGGGTCGTCTACTCGAAGGCGTCACTGGAGATGCCCGGGCAGCTGGAGACGGCCATCGAGCCGTGCATCGAGGCCGGTGAGCAGGCCCGGGTGGCGCCGGCGGTACCGGTCAAGCTGGTGATCATCGACGAGGCGTACGCGCTGGTGTCCCTCTCGATCAGGGAGGCGGACGTCCACAACACGATGCTGGTGGTACAGCCGTGCGGCCTGCTCTCCGCCCTCCTCGCCCTGTTCGAGCAGACCTGGCAGCAAGCCCTGCCCTTCCACGGCCGCGCCACCCGCCCGGCCGGCCTGCCGCCGGCCGACCGCCGCCTGCTCCGCCTCCTCGCGGGCGGAGCGGGCGACGAGGTCATCGCCCGCGAACTGGGCATCAGCCGCCGCACCTTCTTCCGCCGGCTCCAGATCCTGATGGCCCGCCTGGGCGCCGAGAACCGCTTCCAGATGGCCCTCCAGGCACAGCGCCACGGCTGGCTCTGAGCAGGGGCGCCGCACCGCGCGCGCAGTGAAAAGGAGGTGGTGTCCCTCTCGCCCCGGAGCGCCCCGGGAGGACACGATGGACCGCGAACCGGTGTCCAGCCCTGACCGAGATCTCCGCCCGAGGCCTCCGACCGACCCGAAGGGGCGTGCGCACATGCCCGACCACCACCCGACCGCCGAGAGCGGGGACCGCGTCGAACTCGCCCCCGGCGAAGTCCCCTCCGACGGCCGTTTCGCCAACCCCGACCTCCTCCCCGTACCGGTCGGGGCCAGGCGCTGGACCACGTACAACTTCACGGCCCTGTGGGTCGGCATGGCGCACAACATCCCCTCCTGGCTGCTCGCCTCGGGGCTGGTGGCCCTGGGGATGGACTGGAAGCAGGCCGTCTTCACGATCGCGCTCGCCAACCTCGTCGTGCTCGTGCCGATGCTCCTCACCGGCCACGCCGGCCCCAAGTACGGCATCCCGTTCCCGGTGCTGGCCCGGGCCTCGTTCGGGGTGCGGGGAGCCAACATGGCCGCGCTCATCAGGGCGGCCGTCGCCTGCTGCTGGTTCGGGATCCAGACCTGGATCGGCGGGTCCGGAATCTTCGTCCTGCTCGGCAAGATCTTCGGCGGCTGGGCGGGGGCCGCCGAGATCGGCGGCGAGCCGTGGACGCTGTGGCTGTGCTTCATCGTCTTCTGGGCCCTCGAACTCGCCATCATCTACCGGGGGATGGAGGCCCTGCGGCGCTTCGAGAACTGGGCCGCGCCCTTCGTCATCGTCGGCGCGCTGACCCTGCTGGTGTGGATCGGGCTGAAGGCGGGAGGCTTCGGCGAACTGCTCGACCAGCCGTCCCGCCTCGGATGGGGCGAGGACTTCTGGCCGGTCTTCTTCCCCTCGCTCATGGGGATGATCGCCTTCTGGTCCACCCTGTCCCTCAACATCCCCGACTTCACGCGCTTCGGCGCCGGCCAGCGCTCCCAGATTCTGGGACAGACCCTCGGGCTCCCCACGACGATGACGCTCTTCGCGCTGCTGTCGGTGTTCGTCACCTCCGGCTCCGAGGCGGTGTACGGCGCCCCGATCTGGGACCCGGTGGAGCTCGTCGCCAAGACCGACAACGTCTTCGGGCTGCTGTTCGCCCTGGTCACCGTACTGATCGCGACGATCTCGGTGAACATCGCGGCCAACGTGGTCTCCCCGGCCTACGACCTCGCCAACCTGGCCCCCCGCCTGATCGACTTCCGCCGGGGCGCGCTCATCACCGGAGTGGTCGGCGTGCTGATCATGCCGTGGAAACTGACCTCCACCCCCGAGCTGTACATCTTCACCTGGCTGGGCCTGGTCGGCGGGCTCCTCGGCACGGTCGCCGGCGTCCTCATCGCGGACTACTGGATCGTGCGCCGCACCCGGCTCTCGCTGCCGGACCTCTACCGGGAGGGAGGCCCGTACTGGTACACGGGCGGCTGGAACCTCCGGGCACTGGCGGCCTTCGCGGTCGGCGGGGTACTGGCCATCGGCGGCTCCCACTCGGCCCCCGGCAAGGGCCCGTTCCCCGAGGAGGGCCTCATCCCCGTCCTCAAGCCCCTCGCCGACTACGGCTGGGCGGTGGGGCTGGCCGCGTCCCTGCTGCTCTACACCGCGCTCATGACCGGCGCGCGCCCCGCCGCACCGGGAGCCGGGCGCGGACGCGGCGGACCGGCATGACGCCGGCGGGAGGACCGAGATCCCGCCTCGCGGGGCCCCTGCGGGTCGCCCATGCTGGTGGTAGGCGCCGTCGGCGTGAGATGTCCTTGTCCTTCCAGGAGGCCGGAACCGGCGCCTGATCGGAGGAGAGACATGCGTGCGCGAAAGCTGGGTCTCGCTCTGGCCGCGGCAATCCTTGCGGGTGTCAGCGCCATGGGTGCCGTCAGCGCCCAGGCCGCCGCGTCCCCGGACATCACCAGGGACGAATGCACCGCCGCAGGCGGACAGGTCACGCAGATCCCCTACGGCGGCACCGTCTGCACGCTGCCCGACGGGAGCAGGCAGACGGTCACCTGACGAACCGGCGGACCGGAGCGACGGCCGGGTCCCCTGCCCGCACTGCGGGCAGGGGACCCGGCCGTCGCTCCGCCGTCGCGCCGAGGGGTCCGGCTACCTCGGCTCGGTCGCCGCGAGCCGGCATGCCCCGCTCGCCGCGCCACCCGGCACTCCGGCCTGGGTCAGCCCGTCCACACAGCCCGGGAGGTCCCCGTGGACCCCGCGGGTACAGGCCGCCGTGACGGCCTCGGTGGCGCCGGCACCCGCCTGCGCCGCCATGTTCACGCATGCGGGGATGTCAGCCCGCGCGGCCGGGGCGGCGAGCGCCGCACCGCCGAGCGAGAGGGTCAGGCCGGTGAGGACACCGGTGATGAGGGTCGACGTACGCATGGCAGACACCTGCTTCCTGCGGCCGCTGTCTACTAGGGAGCCAGGCGGCAGGCGCTCACCGCGGTCCCGTTGGTGACTCCGCTGCCCTTGGTCAGGCTCGACACGCACTGGTCGTGGTTGCCGGTCTGACCGGCGTGACAGGCCATCCGGACGGACTCCGGGGCCTCGCCGCCACGCAGCTCGCGCTCGACCTGGTTGATGCATGCCGTGACGTCCGCGTGCGCGGAGGGTGCCATGAGGGCGGCGCCGCCGAGGGCGAGGGTCAGGCCGGTGAGGACACCGGCGATCCGGGTCCGGAGGACGCGGGTGGACGTGCGCATGGGCGTACCTGCCTCTGCGGGATCGTCACGCGGTCCGGAGCCTGGCGCTGCCGGACCCGCGCGGGAACGGCGCCGGGCCGTCGGACCGGCCCGGCGAGGGCTTATCTGCTGAGCCGTCCGAGCCGTCGTGACCGGTCGGGCGGCCACCGCTCGCAGGGGGCTGCGGGGCGGCTCCTCCTGCTGCTTCCACCGTACGACCGGGGCGCTCCCGCCACGACCGGACCGCCCCTGACCTGCTCGTTCGGGGCGGGGAGAGGTCCCACCCCGGACGACTACGCCTTCCGGCCCATCAAGCGCACCGGCCGGCACGCCGAAAAGGATCGAGCGGAGTTTCCCTTCCGTGCCCCACGCCGCCCAGGCCCGGAGGAGATCCCGCATGCGCCCGTTCGTGCCCCTGACCCTTGCCGCCACCGCCGCGCTCCTGCTGACCACGGTCACCGGCGCGACCCGCGCCGCGGCGGACCCGGACGGGAGCCCCGGCGGCGCGCCACTGGTCAGGGTGTCCCACGGCGACCCGTACGCGGACTGCGCCATCGGCGCGGTCTCCCCCGACAGCGTGGTCTACCCCGGCACCGAGGTCGAGCCGTACCTGTCCGTCGATCCCCGCGACCCGAAACGCGTGGTCACCGTGTTCCAGCAGGACCGCTGGAACGACGGCGGGGCCCGCGGCCTGGTCGCCTCCTGGAGCACGGACGGCCGGACCTTCCACCGGAGCACCCTCCCCTTCAGCCTCTGCGCCCCGGGCGGCGCGGACTTCGAGCGGGCCACCGACCCCTGGGTCAGCACCGGACCGGACGGCACCGTCTACGCCGGCGGGGAAGGAGTCGACTTCGTCAAGAGCACGCGCACCGGCCTCCTGGCCGCCACCTCCCGCGACGGCGGCCGCACCTGGCAGAACCCGACCACCACCCACGTCGACGAGTTGCCGTTCTTCAACGACAAGCCCTCGCTCACCGCCGACCCCGTCCGCAAGGGCACCGCCTACCAGGTCTGGAACCGCCTCGACAACGACCCGCCCGGCCCGAGCTCCCTCAACGGACCGGGCTACATCTCCCTCACCCGCGACGGCGGCCGCACCTGGAGCACGGCCCGGGAGTTCGTCGACACCAGCGACGTGCCCAACACACAGACCATCGGCCATCAGGTCGTCGTCGACCGGCGCACCGGCACCCTGTACGACTTCTTCGACCGGATCACCTACGCCGACGACCTGGCCACCGTCACCGAAGCCCACTACCAGGTGGTCACCTCCACGGACGCCGGGAAGACCTGGAGCGCCCCGGTCACCGTGGCCCGGGACAGCTCCGTACCCGAAGTCGACCCGAACGACCCGGAGAAGCCGCTGCGCGCCGGGTCCACCCTGCCCAGCCCGGCCATCGACCCGAAGACGGGCACGCTCTACATGGCCTACGAGGGCGCGGACTTCTCCGGCGGCAGGTTCGACTCCATCCAGCTGGTGCGCTCCACCGACGGCGGACGCACCTGGGGGACCCCGGAGCTGATCAGCCCCGAGGACGTCCCGGCCTTCTCCCCGTCCATCGCGGTCGACGAACGGGGCACGGTCGCGCTCTCCTACTACGACCTGCGCTTCCTCAAGCCGGGCGACACCGCGACCCTGCCCACCGCCTACCAGCTGGCCACGCTGCCGCACGGAGATCCGCAGCACCGGACCGAACGGCGGATCTCCCGGGTCTTCGACTGGCTGCAGGCGCCGTTCGCCGGGGGCTACTTCCTCGGCGACTACCAGGGCCTCGTGGCAGACGGGAAGGGAGTCCGGGCGGTCCTGACCGAGACCCACTCCGACGCGCCGCAGAACCGCACGGACGTGTACACCACCACGCTCCGCACCGGCTGACCGCCCCGCGCGTCGGGCGGCGGCATCCGCCCGACGCGCGCTCCAGCCGTGGAACCTAGCCGCGCGGCGGGCCCAGGAACTTCGCCGGTGCCAGCTCCAGGAACTTCGACATCCCGGCGGCGAGGCGGGCCGCCCCGGGCCCACCGGGCTCGCCCGCCAGGCTGCGGAACGTCAGCTCCAGCGCCCGGTCGCCGTGGCGCACCAGAAGAGTGGTGATCTGCGCCTGCTGCCCGGCGGCACCGGCGAGCATCGTGCGCATCAGGGCCTCGTCGCCGAACCTCTGCTCCACCTTGAGCGGCTCGCTCGGATCACCGGCCGGATCCACCACCTGGACCGTGATCTCCTGATCGCCGACGCTCATCGTCCAGGCGGCGCACTGGGCGTACACCTGCCGCATGTCGGCCATCCAGGCCCCGGCCGCGCCCGCTGCCCGCTCCGAGACTCCCTCGTCGACGACGATCGAGGAGTCGGAGTTCATGAACGAGGTCCTGACCTCCCTCGCGGCCTTGTCGCCGAACGCCCTGTTCAGCAGCGCCGTGAGCTCGGGGGCCGAAGCGGTCATCGGCGGCGGGTCCTCATCGGACGAGGGCGATGCCAGCTCAGTGAAGTCGCCGAGGCCTGCGCCGGCCAGATCCGCGGCTGTGACCAGCAGCTGCTCCAGGTCTTCGGACCGCGGGGTCGGCACCGGTTGCGAATCGTCACGCATGCTCACAAGTTGCCTTTCATCAAGGGTGGTTGGTACGGGGTGGCCGCCACCGTAGCCCGCTGCGAGGCCTGGGCGATCACCGATCTGCGTAATGTCCGAAGTCGCGGCGACGGCGCGCCCACGGCCGCGCCGTCACGGCCGGCTCGTAGCCTTCCTCTGTCGGGCGGGCGGGGCGTACGCGAGCGCGTGTTCCCGCTCCCGCACGCCCGGCGCGCACCACCGACAGGGCTCGCGGCGCGCGCTTCCGGCCCATCAGCACAGGGCGAACACCCAAAGGGCGATTGTCACTCTATTCCCGCTAAGGGGTGGATCGCGTAGGTTCACTGAACTTGGAGTGCTTATGCTTCACCCGCTATGACGGACAGTCACACACACCGCGCGTTACGCGCCTCTGCCGACGTGGTCGTCCTCGGTGCCGGTCCGGCCGGGCTCGTCCTCGGAAACCTCCTGCTCGCCGCCGGGATCGATTGCGTCATCCTGGAACGCACCACCTCTTCCCGCGTCCGGACCCGCGCCCGCGCCGGGTTCCTCGCCCCGAACACCGTGCGGATCCTGGACCGTCACGGCCTCGCCGACGGCCTGCACCAGCACGGCCGCCCGCACGGCACGTGCGAATTCCGCACCCAGGACGGGCGGTTCCGCCTCGACTACGGGGCCCTCGGCCAGGGCGTACGACACCACGTCTACCCGCAGCAGAACCTCGTCACGGACCTCCTGGGGCACTACCTCGACCGCGGCGGACGCATCCACTTCGAGACCGAGGCGCTCGCCGTCCACGACACCCACGGCACCCGGCCCTCGCTCACGACGCGCGAGCCCGACGGCCCTGCCGCCCGCTGGACGGCGCGCTACGTCGCCGGGTGCGACGGGCGCCACGGCGCGGCCCGCCGCGCCCTGCCACCGGACGCCGTCCACCGCCACGACCACGGCGTCACCTGGCTCGGCCTGCTCGCCCAGGCCCCGCCGAGCCTCGACGCCGTCGGCTACGCGATCCACGACCGCGGCTTCGCCGGACACATGGCCCGCACCGCGGAGGTGACCCGCTACTACCTCCAGTGGCACCGCGGCGCCGCCGTCGGCGCCTGGACCGAGCAACGGATCTGGGACGAGCTCGACACCCGCATGCGCGCCGCGGAGTACGGCCCGCTCAACCGCGGCGCCCTACTGGAGCGCGCGCTCTTCGACCTGAGCTGCGACGTCGTCGAACCGCTGCGCCACGGCTCGCTGTTCCTGGCCGGCGACGCGGCCAGCGTCCCGGCCCCGGCGGCCGCGAAAGGCGCCAACCTGGCGGTCCTGGAGGCCGAAATCCTCGCCGAGGCCCTCATCGACGCCCTCACCCGGGGTGACACCAGGGGACTGGACGCGTACTCGGCCCGGTGCCTGGCGCACATCTGGAGGGCCCAGGAGTTCACCGGCTGGATGACCCGGCTGCTGCACGCGGCACCCGACGGCGCCCCGGATGCCGGATCGTTCTTCCAGGCCGCACTACGGCGGTCCCGGATCGCCTCGCTGCGCACCTCGCGCATCCACCAGGACTGGTTCGCCGAGAACTACGTCGGCGTGTGATCCCCGCCGCGCCCCGGCCCGGCCCTCCCCCCGCTCTGCCGGGCCCAGGCCTGCACGGCCCTGCCCCGCACGACCCTGCCCCGCCCCGATCAGTACCGGCACCGAGGACATGCCCACGATGACGACGACGATGACGACGCTCGCCGACGAAACGATGCTGCCCGACGAAACGATGCTCCAGGACGACACGGCGCGCCTGCGCGCGGCCGCCGCGTTCGTCCGGGAGCACGACAGCACCAGCCTGCTGCCCCTCCTCCTGCCGGGCCTCGACGGTCCGGACCTGCGGTCGCTGGCCGAGCGCTGCCGCTTCGCCCACGCCGGGCTGCTGCTCTTCCCACCGGACGCGCAGAGCCTGCGGGCCCAGCTGCAGGCGTGCGGGCTGGCCGCGGACACCCCCTCCCACCCCAGCGTGGTCGTCAGGGAACGCCTCGCCCGGCGCCATCGGCGTGACCCGGCCGAGCTCGACGTCCGGATCCTGCGCCCCCGGGTGCACGCAAGCTCCGGGGAACCCCGCGCCGTCGAGGTGTTCGCCATGATCGTGCCCCCGCACTCCGCCCTGGAGCACATCGCCTCCTACGAACGGACCCGCCGGCACGAGACCCACCTCGCCTTCGACATCGAGAGCCCCGACCCGCTGGTCCTGCGCGGCCTGTGCGCCACCCTCGCCCGTCACGGAGCACGTCCCGACGGCGGCGGCTACAACCCGCACGAGGACGGTACGGTCCTGTACTTCACCACCCCCGCCGACGCGGCCGGCGGCTACCGGCGGATGGAGCTCTACGCCCACGGCGACCACCGCGACGCCCTCGCCGCCCACTTCGACGACCACGGCGAACGGCAGCCGGCCGAAACGCTCCTCCACCTCCTCACCGGTGCGTGGACCACACAGGCCCTGGCCTCCTTCGCCCGGCTGCGCCTGCCGGACGCGATGGACACCCGCACCCCGTCCCGTACCGAGGACCTCGCCCGCCTCACCGGCACCCACCCCCGCAGCCTCGGCACGCTCCTGCGGTACCTCGCGATGCTGGGCGCCGTCACCCAGGACACCGTTCCGGGCAGGCCGGAAGGATTCCGCCTCACCGGGGTCGGAGCCCTGCTCCGCACGGACGAGCCCGCGTCGATGCGCCCCCTGGCAATGATGTACGGCGGCCCGTTCTACCGCTCCTTCGGCGGCCTCGACCACGCGGTGAGGACCGGGCAGCCGGCCTTCGACCACCTCTTCGGCGAGAACCACTTCGACCACTTCGCGCGAGACCCCGACCTCGCCGACCTGTTCGACCGGTCCATGGCCGCGAGCGCGCGCATGTTCCAGCCGCTGCCCGCCCACCCGGCCGTCACCGCCGCGGCCCAGGCGCCCGCGTCCGCCACCGTCGTCGACGTCGCGGGCGGCAACGGAGAGCTGCTCGGACAGATCCTCACCGCCCACCCGAGCCTGCGCGGCGTCCTCCTCGAACGCCCGCACGCCGTCGAGGCGGCCCGCCGGCTCCTCGACGCCGCGGGCTGCGGCGCGCGCTGCGCCTACCGCGTGGGCGACTTCGCCGACGTACCGCCCGGAGGGGACGTGTACCTCCTCTCCCGCGTCCTGCACGACTGGGACGACGACCGCTGCCGGGAGATCCTGCGCCACTGCGCCCGCGCGATGCCCGCCCACGCCGACCTGCTGATCGTCGAACGCCTCCTGCCCGCCGACGGATCTCCCTCGCTGGCCACCGCCTGGAACCTGCACATGCTCTGCAACGTCGGAGGCCGCGAACGCGACGCCGGCCACTACGCCCGCCTCCTCGCGGACGCCGGCCTCCACCTCCACGGCCACAACAGCCTGCCCCTGGACGCGCACGTCCTGCACGCCCGCAAGACCCCGCCGCGCTCCTGACCACCGCACAGGACGACGGGGAACCCCCGATGGTCCGACGGTCCGACGGGGGAGGGGTGCAAATCGGGGTGGAACCGTCGTATCCCTTGCCCGCGTCATGATCGTCAAGGTTCTCCGAAGAAGGATGAGGTCCACATGCCCATGCCTCCTGCCCGCCGTACCGTACTGGCGGCCCTCGGCGCCGGCACCGTGCTCACCACGGGCTTCGCCCCCACCGCATCGGCCTCGTCCGGGCAGGCAGGGCGGGCGGCGGCATGGGCCGGTCCCCGGGTCGCCCGGGCCCTGGCCGGGCTCGAACGCGAGCACGGCGCACGACTCGGGGTGTACGCCTTGGAGACCGGCACCGGACGGGCCGTCACCCACCGGGCGGACGAGCTCTTCCCCATGTGCTCGGTGTTCAAGACCCTCGCCGCCGCGGCCGTACTGCGCGATCTCGACCACGACGGCTCGGTCCTCGCCCGCCGGATCCACTACACCCAGGCCGACATCACCCGGTCCGGCTACTCCGAGTGGACCAAGCGGCCGGAGCACCTCGCGAACGGCCTGACGATCGGCGAACTGTGCGAGGTGAGCATCACCTACAGCGACAACACGGCGGCCAACCTGCTGCTGCGCGAACTCGGCGGCCCGGCCGCCGTCACCCGCTTCGCCCGCTCCCTCGGCGACCCGGTGACCCGCCTGGACCGGTGGGAGCCCGAGCTGAACAGCGCCGAACCGGACCGTGTCACCGACGTCACCACCCCGCGGGCGATCGGCCGCACGTACGCCCGGCTGGTCCTGGGCGACGCGCTCGGCCGCGCGGACCGCGGGCTGCTGACCGACTGGCTGTGCGCCAACACGACGAGCGGCGCACGCTTCCGCGAGGGCCTGCCCGCCGAGTGGCGACTGGGCGACAAGACGGGCGGCGGCTCCTACGGTACGAACAACGACGTCGGCATCGCGTGGCGGCCGCACGGGGCGCCGCTGGTCCTGGCGGTTCTGACGACCAAGCCCGACCAGGACGCGGAGTCGGACAACGCGCTGGTCTCCCGGACGGCCAGGATCCTGGCCGAGGCGTTCTCCGCCCCGCGAGGCGGCGGGGGCAGCTGACACCGGCCATCGGCCGTCCGGCCGATCGGCTCGCCCGTCCCGCACCAGTCGCCCGTGCGGCGGAGCCCGCCCCTCTCCCGGCACGCACCGGACGTGCGCGGAGGCCCCCGGACGCCGCGGATGCGGAGTCCTCAGCGGGCCGTCCGCGCCGCGTACCTGACGGCGAGGAACCGGTCACGGCCGCGAGCCGAGCACGTCGGGCGGGGGATGTGGCCAGAACATTTCGTGACAACGTCGGCAGGAGGCTGAAGGATCGCTTCGACCCTGTTCCACCACAGACCACTCGTTCCTGTCCTGTAGGGGGAAGTGTGAGGAAGCGGATTCTTTCGGGCATGGCCGCTGCTGCGTTGCTGTCGTCGGTCCTGGTGGCGGCACCTGCCGTCGCGAGTACGACGAGCACGGAGAGCACGGAGAGCAAGGCGGCGGCCTGCCAGACCTGGCACGACAACGCGGGCCCCGGCGGCGCGGGCCGCTACCACGCCAAGTGCGCGGGATCGGGCAAGTACGTGAAGGCCACCGTCCGGTGCGCCAACGGCAGTGTCTCGTCCAGCGCGTGGCGGTGGGAGTACGCCAAGGCCGAATGTCCCTACGGCGTGGACTCCAGCTCCGGCACGTACAGCACCCGGAGCTGAACCTCCGCGTCGGACCGCTCGGCGTGACGTCGGCCCCCGAGACCCGGTCCGGTCTCGGGGGCCGACGCCTTCGTGGACTTGCCGCCCTCCCGTCAGGAGACGGTGATGAACCGGGCGGTGCTCGGCACCCCTTGGGCGTCCAGGGCGAAGAGCATGTAGGTGCCCGGCAGCACCACGCCCTTGTCGGCCGGGATGGACACCGTGTACGTGCCGGTCCCCGCGGCCGTGGAGGCCAGCGGGACCCGCCGCTGGTCGTTGTCCGTGGAGTGGGTCGCGGCCGCGGCCCGCATCAGGACGAAGGAGGCCACCGGCCCCTCGGCGGCGACGGTGAGCGAGGTGCCGGCCGCGGCCCGGGGCGGCACGCCGCCGGTGATGACGGGACGCGGCTTGGGCGAGCCGTCCGGATTGAGCAGGTACGGCGGTGTGAACACGGCCCCGTCGGCGTGGTTGGTGGCGCAGTCGCCGCACAGGCCGCCGCCGCCCGAGAAGATCCGCCCGTCGGGCAGCAGGTTCGCCACGCTGTGGTAGTTGCGCGGGATGGCCATGGTGGCGAGCGGGGTGAAGCTTCCGGTCGCCGGGTCCCACAGCTCGGGCGCCAGCACGGACGTGGCGTCGCTGAACGGCAACGGGTACGCCTGCCCGCCGAACACGGCGACCTTGCCGTCGGGCAGGACGACGCTGTTGCCGAAGGCGCGGGCGTGGCCCATGTCGCCCGTCCGCGCGGCCCGGACCTGATCGCCGTCGATGTTCACGGTGTACGCGCGCCGGGTGGCGGGCGTCTTCTCGTACGCGGGCGAGCCGCCCAGGGTGAGCAGCTTGCCGATGTCGTACGCGACGGCGTTGCCGGTCATGGCGTCCTGGCTGTCGGCCCGGGTGCCGGCGGAGGTGATGTTCCCGTTCCCGCCGGTCGTGATCCAGTTCATCTGCTTGCTCGGACCCAGCTGGAGCACCTTGCCGCCCGAGGTCGCGTGCAGCCACATGTGGTTGTCGGCGCGGTAGGCGCCTGCCGGGTCGGCCGTCAGCGCCGGGGCGGCGGGGACACCGGGGAGCCTGCGCCAGGTGCGGGTGTCCGGGGACCAGACCTCGCCGGCCTTGTCGCCCGCGGCTCCGCTCCAGGACCCGCCGAGGACGAAGGCCTCGCCGGTGGAGAGCAGGGTCATGGCCTGGTAGCCGCGGGCGATGTTCATGGCGGCGGTCGCGGACCAGCTGTCGGTGGCCGGGTCGTAGACGCTGGCCTTCTCCGCGTTGCTGCCGCCGGTGACCAGGACCCGGCCGTCGGCGAGCATCGCTATGCCCGGGCAGAACATGTCGTGACCGGTGTTGTCGATGCGGCGCTGGGTGACCCTGCCCGTCTTCAGGTCCAGGATCGCGGTCTGGGTGTAGCCGTTGCTGCCGCCGAACCGGTCGACCCCGTACGCCGACCAGGCCAGGAGCTTGTCGCCCGGCAGGACGGCGGTGGCCACCGGGACCAGGGGGAAGCCGGTGATCCGGTCCCAGGAGCCGTGGGCGGCCGGGTCGGCCGGTCCGCTCAGGCGTATCTCCGCGGCGGAGGTCCAGGGCCCGCGGTTGCCGGCCTCGCCCGTCACGGTGAGGCGTATGTAGCGGGCGCTCTCGGCGCGGGTGAAGGTGGCGGTCTTGACGGTGTCGTCGTCGCGCCAGGTTCCTGCGGAGACCGGTGCGCCGAAGGTGGTGCCGTCGGTGCTGGTGGTGATGGTGTACGCGCCCGCGCGACCGTTGGGGCCGTCGTTGCGGGGCTGGTAGACCAGGGCGGATACGGCCGTCGTGCGGTGCATGTCGACGGTGATGCTGTGCGGCAGCGGGGCCGGGGTCCCGGACCACTTGCTGTGCCAGATGGTGGCGGCGTCTCCGTCGAGGACGTTGGCCGCGCGGCCGCTCTCCCCGGTGCTCTCCTCGTCGCTGGCCGTGGCCGTCCATCCGGTCCGGGGCAGGTCGACGGTGGCGGCCGGGGTCCCGGGGTCGCCGAGCAGGTTGAGCTCCGCGGCGGAGGTCCACGGGCCGCGGTTGCCGGCCTCGGTGACCGCGGAGAGACGGACGAACCTGGCGCCCTGCGGGGCGAATCCGAGGGTCTTGGCGCCGGCATCGTCCGAGAGGGTGCCCGTGGCGACCGCACCGCCCCAGTTCTGGCCGTCGGCGCTCACGCTGATGCTGTACTCGCCGACGCGCCCGTTGGCCCCGTTGGTGCGGGGCTGGTAGACGAGCGCCGAGACCACCGCCGTGCGGTGCATGTCGACGGTGATGGTGTGCGGCAGCCGGGCGGGGGTGCCCGTCCACTTGCTGTGCCAGATGGTGGCCGTGTCGCCGTCGAGGACGTTGGCCGCGCGGCCGTTCTCGCCGACGGTCTCCTCGTCGCTCGCCGTGGCGGTCCATCCGGTCCGGTCGAGGACGGGAGCCGTCGGCTCCATGGCGTTCGCCGGGGCCACGCCGTGGTGCGGCGACTGCTTTGCCGTCTGCTGGTCAAGGGCACCCGGCGCCGGCCGGGGTGCCGGACCCTGTCCGCCCGGCCCCGTGCTCGCCACTCCCAGCCATGGGGTGAGCCCGACGAGCAGTGAGCCGAGGGCGAAGGCGATGAGCAGGGGGGAGCGGCGTAACGCTCGGGCGAGGGCGCGGATTCGTCTGGGCTGCAATCGGACCTCCTGGGCGAACCGTGGAAAACCGGGAACCGCTGTGGGCCCCTAGAAGATAGGCCAGCGCAGATCAACTCGACCGTGGAACAGAGGAGTTGGCGTGAACCTGCGCCGCCGCACGCGGAGCCGATTCCTCCACGGACCCGGTGGCGGTGCGGCTCGCCACCTTCGAGTGGTGTCGCCCACACCCGGCATATGCGGTTTCGAAGGCGCGGTAGCCGGGCGGTACTTCGATCCCCAGGACGAAACGGGATGTCTGCCTTGAGGCCTCAAGGAGAGGCGTGTCCGTACGCGTCGCCGGGCGCGGAATCCATGAGGCCGTTGTCGGAGGCGGGTGGCACCATCTGGGCCGGTGGTCCCATCAGCTACAGGGGGTAGGCATGGAGAGCACGACCAAGTACGCATGGCCGCGCTGGGCGGAGGCGGCGGACGGCGAGGCGCTGGAGCGCTGGCTGGCCGGGCACGGCTGGGAGATCGACCCCATGGTGTTCATGGCCGGCGGACTGGGCCCGGCGGTCCAGGTCCGGCGGATCGGGTCCGGGCCGGACGGGGAGGCCGGGCTGCTGATCCTGCCGGGCGAGACGGTGGAGTACGTCGGGGCCCGGATGCGGATCGCACGCCGCACCCCGGCGGCCACCGCGGCCAGGGTCTGCGCCTGAGGCCGGTCCCGCCGCGGGAGTGTTTGAGCCGGTTCGCCTCACCGGCCTGCGAGGCGTGGTTCGAGGCTGCCGAGGATGAGGTCGAGCCCGTACGCGAACTCGTCGGCACAGGAATGGCTCCGGTGCATGACGTGCTCGGTGATCAGCTCGGCCAGGTGCATCAGGGCAGGAGCCGGGCGAGCTCGGCCATTTCCGCCTCGGGGTCCACCACGGGCTGGAGCACGAGCTCGTCGACCCCCGCCTTCTCCGGAGCGTCGATCTGCTGTCCGATCTCGTCCCCGGTACCGACCAGACCGAACTTGTCCACCAGCGACGGCACGACGAGATCGCGGTCCTCGGCCGACAGCCGCCCGAGGTAGTTGCGGTAGAGCGTGCGGTGGCGGTCGGGGTCCGTGGCGGTGGTACCGCGCAGGCGGAGCAGGCGGTCGACCGCCGCGGCCTCGTCCGGGGGCAGGGCAGCCCGGAAGGCCGGGTTCTCCACCGCGAGGATCAGGGCGCTCACCGCGATGTGCCCCATCGCGTCCTTGACGGCATCGCCGTACCGGTCCTCGCCGTCGGCGAGGACGTACAGGGAGGAGATGAGGTACGAATGCGTCTCCCCGCTGTTGCCCGCGGCCTGCGCCGCCGCCCGGCGGGCCCGGCCGAGCGCGGACCAGGCCGCGGGGGCGTGCAGCGCGAAGGAGATCATCCCTGTACCGAGGCGGCCGGCGATGGCGGCGACCTTCGGGCCGAACGCGGCCACGACGAACTCCACCGGGTCCTCGGTGTTGACGTAGCCGCCGCCGTGCAGGAAGCGCACCCTGCCGGTCAGGGTCCCCTCGCGGTAGGTCGTCTCGCGGCCGGCGGTGAGGTCCCGCAGGGCGGCCGTGAACGACTCCAGCTCCACCACCTTCGCAGGCCGCATGCCCAGCGTGCGGCGTGCGGTGTTGCCGGTGCCGACCCCGCAGACGATGCGGCCGGGGGCGAGGGCGTTGAGACTGCTGACCGCCGCCGCCGCGGCGGGCGCGGAACGCAGTGCCGGTGAGGTGACCCCGATACCGAGTTTGATCCGGCTGGTGGACTTGGCGCAGAGCGCGAGGCTGACGAACGGATCACCATGGACCATCGGCGTGTCGTACACCCAGAAACTGCTGAAGCCGAGTTCCTCCGCACGGGCGGCCAGGCGCTCCACACCCGGGCGTGCGGCCATCACGATGCCGGTCCGCATGCTGGTCCCTCTCGCCGCCGGGTTCCATGCCTGGACGACTCAGGTTACGGCCTTCTCCGGCGGCGGCTGTGATCGCGCCCCGTTCGGACAGGGGCGAATCGGGAAGTGACGCCTCAGGGGCGGCCGGAGTGGAGGGCCGCCAGGCCGCGGGCGTGGTCGAACGCCGCTGCGGCATCC
The DNA here is from genome assembly GCF_055593565.1 of Streptomyces sp. NPDC040718. Lineage (NCBI taxonomy): Bacteria > Bacillati > Actinomycetota > Actinomycetes > Kitasatosporales > Streptomycetaceae > Streptomyces > Streptomyces sp. NPDC040718. The sequence goes on from NZ_JBVIXO010000017.1 coordinate 62,148, forward strand.
CGGGTGTCGGTCCAGGGCGCGGCTCCGCACCAGCCGCCGATGAGCCGGAACTGCGCCAGGGCCTCCGCGTAGCGCCCCGTCTTCACGAGTACGGCGGCGTACAGGTGCCGTATCGCGGGAAGCCGGCGGTCGGCCGGATCGGCCTGCGCCAGGTCGGCCTGAACACGGGCGAGCACGGGCCGGGTGGCCCATGTGCGGTAGGCCGCCTCGCCGTCCCGGAGGGTGGCTTCGTACACGGCGTGCAGGTAGATGCCCGAGATCAGGCTTCCGGCCGGAGCGGCCCCCGCCGCCTGCTTGGCGAACTTGAACATCAGCTGGTGGGAGCCGTGCCATTTCGCGCACCAGTACTGGAGGGCGTGCCAGTGGGCGTCGTAGTGCTGCGGCGCCCGGGCCGTGACCTCGCTCCACAGGCGGCGGAACTCGTCGTGGGGGAGCCCGAGACCACGCGCGGCGGCGACCATGGTGACCCACGGTGACGGATCGGCCGGTGCCAGCCGGGCCGCCTCCTGGGCGGCGTACACGGCGGTCGGCAGCAGTTCGCCGAACATCGCCACCTGCTCGTCGGAGGTCTGCTCGATGTACTTCTCACCGCGCGCGGCCCAAGCGCGGAGCAGCAGGGCATGCGCGTGTACGACGACGGCGTCCGCGTCCTGCGGCCGCCTGGCGCGCCAGATCCGCAGCCAGCGCTCGTCCTCCGCGGCCAGGTCCGCGAACACCTCGACGAGCCGCCAGCGCTCCGTCCAGTCCTGGCGCTCCGCGGTGTCCGCGAGGAGTGCGGCAGCGGGTTCCCAGTCGCCGTTGAGGGAGGCGGCGTCGACGGCGAGGCGCAGCGCGGGGTCTTCCCGAGGCGGGCCGGAGCGCCGGCTGTCGAGCTGCTCGCGGGGGACGAGGCCGTAGGCGGAGGCGTCGAAGTGCCGCGCCTTTCGGTTGCGAATGGCGAGGCGGGTGGTGTGGACGATCGCCCAGAGGAGGACGGCCAGACCGACGGCGGTGATGACGTTCGTGAGCACAAAGCGTGATCATGCCTGGTCAGGGTCACGATAAGCGAACGCTGCGGCAAAGTAGCGGACTCGTTTCGGTCTCGGGTTCCCCGTCCGCCCCTGCCAGAAGGGCGGGTCGTCCTCCTCCTGTAAGGGCGGGAGGAGGACGACGCCGAAGGGTCCTCAGAGGCGCTGCCGGAGCGCCGGGACGTTCGGCGTCTCCCACCCCGCCCGCCGGCTCCCCTACCGCGGGCCCGTCCGGGGGGTCGGGGGGCCGGCTGTTGCGGGGCGCTGGCCACTCCGGATTCCCGTCCGCCGAGTTCGGCGTCCAGGGTTTCCTGGGCGATGCGCATCGACTGCGCGTACTTCGGCTGGGACAACCGCTGCCAGGCCTGGTCCGGTGCGATGTCCTCGTTCCGGCTCGTCACCCACCAGATGTTGCCGAACGGGTCTCGCACCCTCCCTCCCCGGTCGCCCCACGCGCTGTCGGTGACCTCGGTGACCACCGTCGCCGGTCCGCCACCGCTCGCGCGACCGGTCAGGAATCGAGAAGCCCCGGCCGCCCTCCGGCCCCTAGCGTGATGGTCATGGCAACCACCGCTTCCACCGCAGCCCACACGTCCCTCGCCTCCGTCACCCTCGAGGTGGCCGACCCCGAGGCCGCACACCGCTTCTACACCGCCTTCGGCGTGGACACCTACATCCGTCTGCGGGCGTCCGAGGCGCACTCGACCGGATTCCGCGGCTTCACCCTGGGGCTCACGGTGTCCAACCCGGCCACCGTCGACGGCTTCTTCGCCGCCGCCGTGGACGCCGGCGCCACGGTCCTCAAGCCCACCGCGAAGTCGCTGTGGGGCTACAGCGGCGTCGTCCAGGCCCCGGACGGGACGATCTGGAAGATCGCGACCGGGGCGAAGAAGGACAGCGGCCCCGACACCCGCGAGATCGACGACATCGTCCTGCTGCTCGGCGTCGAGGCCGTGAAGGCCACCAGGCAGTTCTACGTCGACCGGGGCCTGACCGTGGCCAAGAGCTTCGGTGGCAAGTACACCGAGTTCGCCCCCGGCACCGCCGGCCCCGTCAAGCTCGCCCTGTACAAGCGCCGCGCCCTGGCCAAGGACCTCGGCGTCCCCGTCGACGGCACCGGCTCGCACCGCATCACCCTCGGCAGCACCGCCGGCACGTTCACCGACCCGGACGGCTTCGCCTGGGAGGCTGCCGCGTAGCCGGCCCCACGCCGCCCCGACTCCCGATCCCGTCCTACCGGACGTCCGAATGCCGGCTGGCTTCGTTAGGCTCGCCGGCATGGAAGTCCGTACCCCGCCTGTCCTTCTCCTGTCCGCACCCCGAACCTCCACTGGCGAACTCCTCGCCCGTGCAGCGGCCTGGCGCGGCCACGAGGTGACCGACCGGGCGGCGAGGGCCGAAGGGCGCAGGGTGCACTGGTACGGCGGCCCCCGTGCGGCCGCACGGCTTGCCGGCCCGCTGGGCCTTGGGCTCCTCGAACCGGCCGATGACTGGCTGACGCGCGTACCGGGCCCCCTCCTGCGGCGCCGCGTACGGCTCACCACCCTCGGCGAGGCCCGTGGGCTGCGGGAACGGGCCTTCGTGAAACCGCCATCGGCCAAGATCGACCTGCTGCCCGCCGCCGTTCACGACGACGGGACCGGCCTGCCCGGCGCACTTGACGGTTCCACGCCGGTCCTGGTGAGCGGCGTCGTGGAGTTCATCGCGGAGTACCGGCTGTTCGTCATCGACGGCGAAGTCGTCACCGGGAGCCGCTACGCCGTCTGCGGGCGCCTCGACCCGGCGCCGTTGGACGCCGAGAGCCGCGCCTTCGGCCGTACGGTCCTCGACGCCACGGCCGCCGGCCTGCCCAGCGCGGTGTGCCTGGACATCGGCCGGCTCGCCGGCGGCGGCTGGGCGGTGGTCGAGGCGAACATGGCATGGTTCGCCAACTGTTACGCCGCCGAGCCGGAACGCGTCCTCGACACCGTGCTCCGCGCCGCCGGCCCGATCGCCGCGGTCGCGAAGCGGGACCGGCCGTACCTGAGCACGTCAGCCGCTCGGCGCCCCGGCCAGGAGCCGACTCCGACCGCCGTGTAGCCGAGTTCCCGCCCAGACTGCTTGCGGGGAGGACGCACGTCAGGCCGACTCGACCGCGGCGGGCCGTCAGTCCTCCTCCGATGGCGGGACGCGGCCCGCCGCCTTCCGCACGGTGGCCTCCAGCTCTTCGCGGTCCATACCGAGGGTCTCCGCGTAGTTGTCCAGGGCGGTGTCCAGCAGCCACCAGGGCTCGCGCGCGTCTTCCCAGGCGTCCCGCCACGTCACGTGCTGCTCGTCGGTCCATCGCCCCGAGTCGCCGAGTTCCGCCTGCAGGCGCTTCAACTCGGCGTGTGCTTCGTCGGTCGCTTCCTGCAGCTCGATCAGTTCGTCCAGCGCGTCCGACAGTTCGATGTCCATCCCCGGATCCTAGAGGCCGGGGGTCCGTGCCGCCGTGCCGGCCCCGAACGCCGGAAGCCCCGTTGCGGAGCTTCGAAACGGGCTCAAGGCGGGAGCGGCCCGGCATCGGCGAGACGCCGTTCGGGCGAGCGTTCCGGCTCGCCGTCGGTGATCGGGTGAAACGCCCCCGCGCTCCCGTGATCCGATCGCCACCAGGGCGTTGCAGTCGTGCAGGTGTCTCGCGCGCAGCGCGTTCGCGCCCGATGGTGCGGAGCCCGTCGCGACGGGGTCCTCCACGACAGGAGAAACACATGGCAAGGAAGTCGTTCAGGCGGCGCATGTCCACGGCCTGCGCGGTGCTCGGGACGGGCATGGCGCTGACTCTGGTGCCGGGAGCCACGCCCGCATACGCCGTGGGGCAGCCAGAGGTCACCAAGACGCATGCGGGGAATTTCGCCCGCGGCGGGCAAGGTGTCTACACGATCACGGTCACCAATGTCGGCAATGAGGCAACGGGCAAGATGAACATGACCGACGATCTTCCCGCGGGGCTGACCTTCTTCGAGAACGGGATCACCACGGAGGCCCCACCCGGCGTGTCCGTCGAGTGCGTTGTCTTCTCACCTCAGTCCCTCGGCTGCGAGTCCTCGGCCCTGCCGGCAGGTGCCGCCTACACGGTTCAGGCGAGGGTCAGTGTCGCGGCCGATGCTCCCTGCACGGTCACCAACACCGCCACGGTCGACGGGCTCCTCATCGGCGGCAGCGATTCGGCGAGCGACCGCACCACCATCACCGGCGGCGAATGCGGCGGCGGAGAAGACGGTGGCTCCATCCTCCCGGTCAACCTCAGCGGCGTCGTCACGCTGTTCAACAACATCACCACCAACAACAACATCGCCAGCCCCGGTGCCACGAACTCCAGCCGCCAGCAGCTGGGGGTGAACGCCCCCTGACGATCGCCGGGAAACGCCGCGGCCCACCGGCGCTCGGCGTCCGCGCGGGCCGCGGCGCCGTCTCCAGCGCGAGCTCCGGCACACGGTGGTGACGCACGGGCCGCCCGGGTGGACGTCGATGACCTAGGGGGTGTCCGCAAAGCGGCGCCGTCCGCCCGGAGGACGGGCGGGACTGTGCGGACACCCCCTAGCGGCGTACGGCGGCGTGTTCGAGGATCGTGCGGACCTCGGCGGTGATCGCGCTCTCGTTGCGTTCGAACTCGGGGCCGGTCAGCAGTCGGGGGTCGGCGGGCAGGCCGGTGAGGACGGGGGTGTGGAGGTGGCCGCCGGGCAGGTGCGGGGCGAGCTCGGCGCGCAGCCGGTTGGAGCGGTAGGCGACCTCGTTGGACAGGTAGCCGCCACCGCCGCCGGCCACGGCGCGCGAGCCGGGCGTCGGACCGTCGGTCCGGTCGACGGGGATGGTACCGCCTGCCGGTATCTCGGTCACGTCGGTGTTGAGGAGGACCGGGTACGGGGTCTGGACGGCGGCGGTCACGGCGTCGGCGGGCAGCGTGGTGCGGATGAACTCCGGGCCCGGGCCGAGGCCGGGGGCGGTCACCGGGTGCTCGCGGGTGCCGCCGGAGAGGGCGCGCGCGTTGTCGGGGTACGGGTCGGCGGACCGCGCCCGCCCCGCCCAGTCCTCCAGGGTGAAGATGCCGGGGTAGCCCTGGCTGACGGTGGTGATGATGTCGGCCGGGGCGGGCCCGCCGGCCAGGCGGGGGGCGAACGCCCGTTCCGTGATCCCGGCGTCGAAGTCGGCGTACCGCACGGGCAGGACGACGGCGCGGATCTCGGCCCGGCTGCCGTCGGCGAGGGTCACGTGCCGTCCGTTGAGCTGGAGGGCGGCCGATCCGGAGGGGTTGGCGCGGCGGATCTCCGCGTCGAGCCCGAAGGGGTCGAAGCCGCTGATGAAGACGCGTCGTACGCCGGGCGTGGTCCGGAAGGCGTTGTCGGTGAGACCGCGGGAGGCGTCTTCGAAGCGGGCGCGGAGCGCTGCCCGGTCGACGGTGAACTCCGGCTGCCAGCGGGCGAGTGCGGCGGTCATGGAGAGCCGCGCCCAGTACAGGGGGCGGTCGTCGCCAAGGGCCAGGTCGCCGCCGGGCCGCTGTCCCTGCGCGCGCCGTACGGAGGCCTGCCAGAGGGCCTGGCCCCAGGAGTCGAGGAGCCGGTCGGCCTCGGCGGGGGTGCGTGTCGTGCACAGGGCGGCGGGGAAGCGTCGTACGAAGTCCCCGAACCCGGCTCGCTCGACCAGGGCGGTGGTGCGGGTGTCCGTGAGGCGTGCCTGTTCGGCGTCGAGCGGTACGGAAGCCGGGGGGCGGCATGCGGGGGTGGCGTCGGCCGCGTGCGCGGGCGAGGCGAGGGTGACGGGGAGGACGGTGACGAGGAGGGCGGCGGCCGATGCCGCACGACGTAAGCGCATCATGCGATGTGACATTACATACAGCCCGTCACCCCCACCAGGTGCACCCGCGACAACTGCCCGGACCGGCTCGGCTCCGCCGCCGCTGGACGAGACCAGCAGTTCCAGGCTCGGGCCGGGCCGGCCCGACGCCCGTGATGTGAGCCGTCGTCGCGCCTGTCAGGGCCGCAGGCCCGCCTGCCTGAGTGCGAGCTCCGACAGGGCGGCGACGACTTGCCGGTCGCCGCGGCGCCACGCGTCCGCGAGCCCGCCCGGCGGGGCGGGGACCGCGCGGAGCTCGCCCAGCGGTCCCGTGAGGGCGCGCAGCGCGAGGAGGTCGGCACCTCCGGGTGCGTCGCGAATGCTGCGGACGGTGGCGCTGCGACGGATCCAGCGCAGGCGCAGGGGAAGCCACAGCAGGAGGACGAAGGCCACGGGGACGACGATCAGGACGACTGCGGCCAGGGTGGCCAACTGGCTGATGGCGTCCTGCAGCGACTGTCCGGCGTCGGCGAGCCCGCTGCCGGCGTCGGCGGCGGACCGGAACGGCTTCTTCAGGAGGCCGCCGACCAGCGGCACGTCCGAGGCCGTTTCGCCGGCCTCGTCGAGGGCGCTGGCGAAGCCTTCGCCCGCGCTCTCGACCTTTCGTCCCGGCTCGGCCAGCAGCATGATCGTGTCGTGGACGGCCAGCGCGAACCACACCGCGCCGGCGATCGCGACCACGGCGATCAGGTCCGCGAGGATCTGGCGGTTCCGCCGCGCTGGGGTCTGGGCGTAGAGAAGCATCGGCTGCTCCGCTCCTGTTCCGGTCATGGCGTCGAGAGGCCGGCCCCGGCGGCAGGCACCAGGGGGGGTGCGGTGCCGGCCGCCGGGCTCGGCCCGGTTGGTCGACCGTACGTCGGCCCCGGCCCTTCCACCGGTGTTCACGGTTACACGTCCGCACCTCGTTGCCGGGTCGGCGCAGCAGCGGCGGCCGGGGGTGGGCCGCGTCCGCCCGGGGACGGTGTGCTGTGTCCCGGCCGGGCAGCGGCGTTCCGCGGGCGGCAGCGCGGCCCTCGGCCAGAACCGCTCGCGCACCGCCACCGGTGGGCCGAGGCGCTCACTGCCGTCCGGAACCCGCCCCCCTGGCCGCCGGTTCGAGGTGGGCACGGCCGGTGAGTCCGGCTGCGGCCGGTGCACCGAACCAACGGCTCGCGGCCTGCTCGAACGCCTCCCTGTCAGGGTGACGACCGCCTGCCCAGGCGACCACGCCGTCGGGCCGCACCAGCACGGCACCCGCCCCGAGGTCGTTCCTCGCCGCCCCGGCCGCATACCGTATCCGGCCCTCCCAGCCAGCCGCCGAAGCGTGCAGGCCTCGGCCGATGCTGAAGTCGAGCAGGACACCGCGTCCGTCCGCCATGAGGTCACCGAGGCGAGGCCCGTCCTCAAGACAGAAGTCCGGGGCGCCGCGGCCGACCAGCGGATGCCCGCCGCCGAGGTCGTACCGGATCCACGCTCCCGACAGCCGCTCGAACACGTAGGTCGCTCCGTCACGGGTCCCGATGAGGTCGCGGACCACTGCCTGGATCGCCTGGGCGTACGGGTCCGGCCGCATGGTCGCGACCTGGGCGCGCGACCAGTCGAGCACCGCCGCACCGATCGGATGGCGCTCGTCGGTGTAGGTGTCGAGCAGCCCGTCCGGGGCATACCCGCGCACGGTCGCCGCGAGCTTCCACCCCAGGTTCACGGCGTCGCCGATGCCGGTGTTCAACCCCTGGCCTCCCAGGGGGGAGTGGATGTGGGCGGCGTCGCCCGCGAGCAGGACGCGTCCTCGCCGGTAGGCCGTCGTCTGCATCGCCCGATCGGTGAAGCTCGAGGCGATGTGGACCTCGCCGATGGTCACGTCGGCACCGGACACGCGGCACCGGACACGCGGCGCAGAACCGCCTGCAGATGGTCGCGGGTCGGCGCCTGCGAGCGATCGAACGCACCGCCGTCGAAGTCCATCATCGCGATGTGCCCGTCGGTGGGCATCCGGACGTACATGCCCGTCGGCGTCAGGTGGAAGCCGGGGCGCAGCTTCTCGGGATCGGCGAGCGTGGCCTGCAGGGCGTAGCCGGTGAACTGCGGCTCGGTACCGACGAATTCGAAGCCCGTGAGCCTGCGCACCGTACTGCGTCCGCCGTCGCAGCCGACGAGCCAGCGCGCCTCGTACGCGTCCGCGCCGGCTTGTGCGACCACGCTCTCCCCGTTCTGGGAGACGGCCGAGACCGCGACGCCGCGCCTGATCTCCACGCCGAGCTTGGACGCCTGCTCGGCCAGCACCGTCTCTACCGCTTCGAGGTCCGTCATCACGGACTCGAGCGCCGGGCCGGGAAGCCGGAACGGCAGGGCGGCGACATCGATCTGGGCGCCGTCGAGCAGCATGCCGGCGAAGCGGTCACGACGTCATGCACCAGAGATCCCCTCCTCGAAAATCCCCGCCGGGGTACCCGGCAGGACCTCTCGAAAGGTGTCAGCCCCGACCGGCATCGCACCGACAACCCCGACAAGCCACCGACACGCGCCTCGTGGGCTCCCCGCGCCCACGAGGCCACGCCCTTCGCGCACCCTCAAGCTCGCCGTCCGCCACGAAGCGGCCGTGCTGGTGGCAGTCCTTAACGAGTGGCCGTGGGGGGCACGCTGTTGAGACCATGCGCCGGTGAACTCAGGACTCCCCGCCGGATGGACGATCGAACGCGTGCGCGCTCTTTCCGGAGACCCAAGCGCCGCCCCGCTCTCATTCGATCGGCTCGTAGTCGTCGAGGCCGCCGGTCAGGAAGACTACGAGCCGCTTCGGCCCGATGCGATTCTTGCTTTCCATGAACTGTGCCTCGTGAGACACGACGGTGAGTGGTTCATGGGTCAGCTCGACGGCGACGGTTCAGTGATCTGCTGGGCCTCCTACGGATCAGACCTGGCCGAGGCCATCCGCAGTCTCTGAACGGCATCCCGGTTTCGGTGCACGGGCTGGCGTGCCGATTTCGTGTGCGGGTTCCTGAACCCTCGGCGGATTCGGGGAGGGTGAGTCTGTTCGGTTCCGCCGGTCGCTCCCTGGGTAGACGCGGCCGGCCTTACGTCTCCATCGCCGCGGCTCGTCTGCACCAACGGCGTATCGGTGGTTTAGTGGAATCAGGGGAAACGTGTATCCACTACCGCAAGCCGAGGAGGTCGGGCGATGTCTGATTTCAGGCTGGGCGATCGAATCGATGAGAGCGCGGAATTCGTCAACACTCCACCCCCTGTGGTCTTCAAGACCCAGCCGACCGGTTACGTTCGGCTGAAGAGCCCCGAGGAACTCCGGGCGTGGGAAGAGGCAGTGCGCCTGACCACGGGCCTTGAGATAGTCGCCGACAGCCTCGCAGGCCACGTCTGCGAATCTGGTTGCGAAGTCAACCTTACATCTCGCAGTGATATGTGTGACTTGGCATGATTCTGGCCGTCTCCTACCGCGAGGACTTGCATGCGGTCGCGGTACAGCACGCGGTGCGCAGTCGAGGTCAGGACTTTCACATCGTGGAGTGCGACACCATCGGTGGACGAGCGGCGCTCTCCTGGCATTCGCACGGGACCGGAAAGAGCCATGCCCCGGGACGGGCAACCCTGGTGACGTCCGAGGGCGTGACCGTGGATCCGGAGGAGGCGAGCTGTTTGTGGTGGCGGCGAGCCAGGGCCGATCAGGAGATCAGCGAGAGGGTGAGCAGTGCCCACCAGCGCAGTCTGATCAACAACGACTGCCGCGGCGCGCTCGCGGGCGTCCTCGCCACCGCCTTCCACGGGGATTGGATTTCATCCCCTGAAGCAACCGACCGGTCCGCGGACAAGGTGTATCAACTGGCGGTAGCGAGGGAGGCAGGGTTCCGGGTTCCGCGGACCCTGGTTTCGCAGTCACGTGAGGATGTCATCGCCTTTACCCGGAAAGTCGGACGAGCCATCGTCAAACCAGTGGTCGGCGCCCGTGGACCTTCGCTCTACACAAGCTGGATTGACGTACCGGAGTCGATCCCTGAAGGCTCGTTCGAGGTCTGCCCCGCCACCTACCAGGAGTACATCGAGGGCAACCGACACGTCAGGCTCAACTGCTTCGGTGACCACATGTACGGGGCGCTCATCGCGACCGAAGCGCTTGACTGGCGCCCCGACCTCAATGTGCCCATTTCGGCTTGGCCCGTTCCCGAGTACGTGAGCAGGAAGATCGAAGAAGTGCTGCGCCGCCTGGGGCTTCGCATGGGTGTGGTGGATCTGAAACTCACACCGGACGGCGAGCCGGTATGGCTTGAAGTGAACCCGCAGGGCCAGTTCCTGTTCCTGGAACCACTAACCGGTCAGCCACTGACCGAACTCTTCGCCGATTTTCTGCTGTCCGCGGCGGCTCAGTACTCCAGCCGTAGACCGTGATCACGGATGCGGAAGCCGCTCGCCGGTAGCCTGCCTGCGTGGCTGAGACCTGGCACGAAGAGCAGTTGGTCGCGGACGGCTTCGAGCGCGTGTACACCGAGTTGGAGTGGTACGACGGACCTCGCGCCGGCCTCGCTGACGTCGACGGGAGGCCTCACTACTTCCAGAGCCGCGACTACGACCACGCCGACGAAGCCGACGAGTACCAGGTCTGGCCCGCGAGCGACGCCGCGGTGGAGCTGGAACGCGAGCAGTGGGCGATCTTCGCCAGGTGGAACGAGTGCCGCAAGGCCGGCGAGGTCGGAGCGGAGAGCCATCCGGACCACGGCGGGATCGACGCCCGTCATGACGAGCTGGAACTGCTGTTGGCGCCGCACCGCCTGGTGCCGGACGACGCCCGTCGGCTCGTGGGCGAGCTGCGGTTCGATGCTGGAGCTCGTTACCGGGTCGAGGGCCCCGACTACTGGTTCCGGTGGCGGCCGAGCAGGTGCGGCCGCCGTTGAGCAGCTGCACGACACCGAGTCGGTGCTCGTGCTCGTGGTCGATGCAGACAGGAATGCGGGTGGCCAGGGCCGAACCGGTTCCCGCACGCCGCGGCCACGGCTTGGTGCTGTGTGGCTACGGGAAGCCGTGTGAGGATCGCCCGTCGGGGGGGCCGGTGCTTCGAGTAAGAGGAAGCCTCCCTGTTGCGCACACCGCATCTGCTCCGCCGTGTTCCAGCGCGGGGCATCCTGGCCGCGGTGGTCGCGGCCGCCATGCTGTCGGCCCCGACGGCGTTCGCGGGCGACCGACGCGCCGACGGTGCACTGGACCCGGGGTTCGGGCGGGGCGGGATCGTCCGGACCGCGGTCGCGCCCGACGGGAACACGGACTACCAGAACGGGCTGGCGATCGACGACCGGCGCCGCACCCTTCTGTCTGGCTCGTCGGACATGGCGAAGCCGCCGGCGGCTTCCAGCGGCGGATCGCGCGCTACACCCCGGACGGGCGGCTGGACCGCTCCTTCGGATCCGGCGGCATCGTCCTCACCCGATGTCCGGCGTGGGCGGTGATGACGAGCACATCTGGCGGCTGGCCGTGCAGCAGGACGGAAAGACCGTCGCGGCAGGTTGCGCCGGGCGAGGCGGACGACTAGACCTTCGACATCGCACTGCAGACGCCGAGCCGACTGGTAGCAGCCGGCGAGTGCGGCCAACCGGCCACCGGCCGGGACGTCTGCCTCGCCCGCTACCTCGTCAGCCCCTAGCCAGGCAGCTGGGACGGGTCGTGCCAACCATCCATCCGAAGGTCGAGTCGAAGCTGGTCGAGTGCCTCGGGGTGGGCTGCCGGTTCGGTGTATCCGAACTCGCCGATGAAGGCGGCCGCGTCGTTGCAGTGGACGAGCCAGTGCGGATTCTGCCAGGCGTGGAAGCCGGGGGTGCGGTGGGTGACCTCCTCCACGGTCTCCTCGCTGACGCCGTCGAGCCCGTATGCGTCGGTGAATGCACCTTCGAATCGTTCAGCGGCACCGCCGTTGGCGATGCACCAGGGGCAGAAGCTCCCCCGGACATCCCCGGCCGTGTAGAAGGTGGCGGTGTAGATCCACCCCGTCCTGCGGTTTGCCGCAGAACGGCTCCGGTTCGCTGAAGGCCTCAGCAGGCGCCGTCCGAAGACGGCTACACCGCCGCCACATGGACACCCCGTGGACGCGGCCGCATACCTTGCTTCTGCAACTCGCCTATCTGGTCGACCAGTTGTGTGTGCTGCTCGATTCCTGGGATCGGCCTCCGTTTCCAGCCCGTGCCGGGCGGGGCGTGAGCCACAGGGCTACCGGCCGGTATCCGCGCGGACGGGCCCTTGGCCGGTCGTCCGCGTCATCTGCATCGACCGGCAAGGGAACGAGCCGTATGCCTCGACGGCCCGAGTTGGACAGGATTTCTCCGGGAATGGCCGCCTGGTCGCGCGGGATCCGACGACCCTTGAGGGGTGCGGTGGATGTCCATGCCCTGGAGCGGATCGATGCCGGTTCGTGACTTCATCCCCGACCGCAACGGGGCCTCACCGCTTAACCTGATCAGGTTCAAAAAGATGTCGGGGTGGGCCGGACGCGTCATCGCATTCGGGAATCATCGAGGGGATCGAAGACGTGAAGCTCAAGCGCATGGCCATCGTGGCCGCTGCCGCAGTGGTCGGGCCGACGGCCATGGCCGCACCTGCCATGGCCCAGGACAAGCCCGCCGTGTCCGTTCCGGACACGGCGCCGCAGGCCGAGCCGCAGGACACTCCGCAGTCCGGTCCGCGGCACGGCACTCCGGAGGCGAACACCGCGGCGCCGCAGACAGCAGCCGCCGGCCAGAGCGTCGCGAGCCCGCGGTACCGCAACAACGGGCCGACGGTGTCCATGACGGGGGTCCCCAAGAGCTTCACCCCTGGTGGGGACTGGACGAACCTGACGGTCAACGTCGACAACCGAGGCGGACTCCCCGTCGACGACTTCGTGGCCGCTGTCGGTGTCTCCCAGTACGACAGCATCGTCAAGGCCAAGCACCTCCAGGCCGAGGTTCGCCAAGCGGACGGCACGTGGAAGGCGGCCGCCCTGCGGCTCGACCGCGGCGAGAACATCTACGAGGTGGAGTCCGGCAAGCGTTCCGTCGCCCCGGGCCAGGTCTACTCCGTGGACATCCGGATCCGCTTCACCGCCGACACTCCGGCCGCACCGCTGGAACTTTCCGTCGGAGGCGAGGGGAAGGACGAGGGCGGCCAGGTCGTCTCGCGCTACTCCTTCTTCGACAGCCGTGTCGGCGAAGCGAAGCCCGACGAGAACGGCGGCGAGGAGCTGCCCGTGTTCGCCGGTCCGAAGCTCGGTCTGACGGGACTGCCCCAGGCCGGCTTCAAGGCCGGCGCGGGCTGGAGCGAGTTCTCGCTGCAGGTCGACAACTCCGGGCGTCCCGCGATCGACGACTACCAGCTCGACCTGGTTCTCTGGGTGAAGAACGGTGCCTTCAGGGAAGGCGACATCCAGCTCGAGATCTACGCGCCGGACGGCAAGGGAGCCTGGGGCTGGCACCCGGTCCAGTCCGACGGATCGGAGGAGGTCTGGGTCCACGAACTGGCCACCGTGGACATCGAGGAGGACGAATCCTTCGACCTCAAGCTCCGGCTGAAGTTCGACGCGAAGACCTCCCCGCACGACATCTCCCTTCGCACGAGCGGGCAGAACGGCTGGGATGACGGCTCGGTGCACTCCGAGGACGTCAGCCACGCGTCCAAGGTCACCGCCGCGGGCTCCGGCCAGACTCCCGGGCCTGACGGCAACACCCCGAAGCCGGACACCGGCGACAAGCCCGACCCCGGCACCGGCAACCAGCCCAAGCCCGACGGCGGCGCCAAGCCGGTTGGCGACGCGAACGGCAGCGGCTCCGGCAACACCACCGGCACCGGTGGCGAACTCGCCGAAACCGGCACGGACGCCGCCACCACCTGGGCACTGGTCGGCGGGGGCATCGCCCTCTCGATGGGGGCCGCTTTCGTGGCCGGAACCGGACGGCGCCGCCGCACCACCGCCTGAACCGCGGGCCACCGCGTGCCGGCCTTCCCGCCGTACCGGGCGGCTGGAAGGCCGTCGCGTCGCCGGCGCACTACTCGGCCGGCTTGCCGCCGGCGTCCCGCAGCAGGAGCGGATCGGTGAAGTGCCGCCCGCTGACCGGGCACCGGCTGAGGCGCCCGGCGGAATTGGCTGGCAGGTGCATGACGAAATGACCGAGTGCGGGGCTACCTTCTTAGGGCTCGGGAGGGGCGGCTGTCCGAACGTCTGGGCCACAGGCGGGCGGTGGCGGCGTCTCCAGCGCCCCGGCTCCGCCGAGGGGCCGGGTCCCCCACACGTGAAGGCAGACGACCATGTCTCTGGGCACCTGGCTGAAAGCCGGCACCTCCGCCGCCGCGCTGGTCCTCGTGGCGGCGACCGCCGCGACTGCTGCACCCGCGCCCCTACCGGACGCCGGCACAGCGGTAGTGACGCTCCGATACGACGACAGCCGGGCCGGCGGCTGGGAAGCGGCCATCGCGGCCGGGGTCGCTTCCTGGAACGCGAACGTCGGTAACGTACGGCTGGTGGAGGCCGCGCCCGGGGTCCGGGCCGAGATAGTCATCGTGGCCACCACCGGCTGGCCGCAGGCCACCCTCGGCCCGGTCCGTCCAGGGCGCCAGGTCCGAGTCGAACTCGGCGCGCAGGCCGTGAGCCAGGGGTACGACAAGACGCGCATCGCCGCCCACGAGCTGGGCCACAGCCTGGGCCTCCCGGACACCAAGCCGGGGCCGTGCTCCCAGCTGATGTCGGGGTCCAGCGCGGGGACGGCCTGCACCAACGCCGTTCCCAACGCGACCGAGCGGTCCCGCGTGCAGAACGCGTACGCGAACGGGCTCGCGGCATCCGTACCGACCGACGGCCGGGTCCTCATCGACGCCCCTTGACCGGAGGGGCCGGCGGGTGGAGCGGTGCGGAGCCTGACCGGGGTCGTGGCCGGCAGTGCTCGGCGGGGGCGAGCGCCGCGGCCCCCGCCGGTGCGGCGAGAGCCCCCCCGCACCGGGTTCCTCAGGGCCGGCGTCCGGCCCAGGCCACCAGGCGGTCGATGGCCCGCGCTCCGGGGCCCACGGCCACCACTTCGGCGAAGGGGACCCGCCCGCCGCGGCTTTCGGCCGGCAGCGCGTTACGGACGACGCCGATCACCCGCTCGATGAGGGCAGGGTCCCAGTCCGGGTCCTGTCCGGTCGCCCTCGCCAAGTCCCACGTGTGCACCGTGAGTTCGTGGGTGTAGACGGCCGCGGCGGCCGCGCCCGGCAGGACGCCCATCGGCAGGCGCAGCTCCCGACCGAGGATGCCCGGGTCCGCCCACACCTCCGCGACCTCGCGGGCGCCCGGCTCCCAGGCCGCCGCCCATGCGCCGTCGGCGACCTCGTCGGCGAAGGACGGGACGCTGAACGGATCCTCGCCGCGCCCGATCACCGAGATCCGGCGCACGACGGCGACGAGGTGGCTCGACAGCCGCCGTACGTCGAAATCCTCGCAAGGAGTCGGGGCGTCGTACTGCTCGGGCCGGACGGCGGCCAGCGTACGGCCCGCCAGCTCGACGGCGGCGGCGAGGTCGGTCCGCGGATCGAAAGAGGAAGAAGAAGAGGAAGAGGAGGCGGGGGCAGCGACGGCATCGGCGGCACCGGCGGAGTCGAACGGGGCCTCGGGGAGCTGCTCGGTGTTGTTCATGCATTCATCCTGGAAGCAAAAGTGGCCACCCTCTGGCCAGTTCTCCGAGGAGAATGGAAGGCGACGACGAGGACGCCCACACAGGAGGAACGAGGCACGTGAGAGCCGACCGGCTGGTGGCGACCCTGCTCTTCCTCCAAGAGCGAGGCCGCGTCACCGTCCCCGAAGTGGCCGCCGAACTCGAGGTGTCCGAGCGCACCGCGCGCCGGGACCTGGAGGCGCTGGCCGCGTCCGGCATCCCCGTCTACGCGCAGCGCGGCCGCGGCGGCGGCTGGTCCCTCGTCGGCGGGGCCCGCACGAACCTCACCGGGCTGACCGCCGACGAGATCCGGGCGTTGTTCCTCGCCACGGGCCCCCTGGCGGCCACCCCCGAGCTGCGCACCACCCTGCGCAAGCTGGTCCGGGCCCTGCCGCCGCCCCTGCGTGCGCAGGCCCAGGCCGCGACCCGCGCGGGGGTCGTCGACGCCACGGACTGGTCCCGCAACTCCGTCACCGCCGATGCCGCCCACCGCTCCGCGCTCCAGGAAGCGGTCGTGGACGGAATCCGTATCCGCCTCGGGTACGCGGGCGTCGGAAAACCGGCCGGCGAGCGCACCGTCGACCCCCTCGGGCTCGTGGCCAAGGCCGGGGTGGACTACCTCGTCGCCGGTACGGACAAGGGCCTGCGCACCTTCCGGCTCAGCCGGGTCACCTCCGTCGAGCCGACCGGCGAACCGGTGGTGCGGCCGCCCGACTTCGACCTCGCCACGGCTTGGCGGGAGCTCTCCGGGGCCTTCCAGGACGGCATGCACGCGGTGACCGCCCGTGCCCGCGTACGCTCCGACACGCTGGCCCTGCTGCAACGGTTCCTGGGCGGCCGCGTGCGCGTCGGCGGTCCGCTGCCCGACGGCTGGACCGAGGTGTGGGTCGACGGCCCGGCCGCCAAGGCCCTGGCAGGGCATCTGGCCGGGCTGGGCACGCGGGTCGAGGTACTGGAGCCGCCGGAGGTACGGCAGTGGCTGGCCCGGATCGGCGCCGAACTCACGGGGATGTACGCGGGGGAGTAGCCGCCGCACGCCCCGCCCGGTCACCGGCCGGTCCCGCACCGCTCTCCGGGCGCGGAAGCCACCTCGGCCCTCGCGCGGTCAGACGCCCGCAGGCGCGGCGGCCCGTTCCAGGGCTTCGAGGACCGTGTCCCGGAACAGGGTGGTCTTGTAGCCGGTCTGCGGCAGGGGCCTGCAACGGGCGAGCACCGTCGCGGCAGCCGCGGAGAGGACCTCCGGGCGGGCCTCCCGGCCGATCAGGGAGGACTCCACCTCCGGCAGCCGCAGCGGTACGCGTGCCACCCCGCCCGCCGCGACGGCGGCGTGCGTGACCGTGGTGTCGTCGAGCACCAGTCGTACCGAGGCCTCGACCAGGGGCCACTCGGCGTGGGCCCGGCTGATGGCCCTGTGGTAGCCGGCGCGTTCGCCGGGCCACGGGGCCGGCAGGCGGACCGCCGTGACGATCTGCCCCGGGGCGAGCAGGTGGTCGGCGCGGAAGAGGCCGTCGCCGTCCCCGTACAGCGCGGCCACGCCGCGCGGGGATTCGCCGTGGACCTCGGCCTGCGCGTCGTAGGTGAGCATGGCCACCGCCAGGGTCGACGGGTGCGGGGTCACGCACGGGCCGTCGCCGCACACCACTCCGAAATGGTGGTCGCCCTGGCGCGCGGGGCAGTCGTTCCCGCCCTTCTGGAAGCAGGAGACGTGCGGATTGCGGTAGTACCAGCAGCGGTTGCGCTGGAGGAGGTTGCCCCCCAGCGTTCCGGCTGCGCGGATCTGCGGGGTGGCCGCGGTCCCGGCCGCCGGCGCCAGCGCCGGCCAGCCGTCGCGCACGCGCGGGTCGGTGGCCAGCTCGGCGAGGGTGGTCAGGGCGCCGATCCGCAGCCCGCCGCCGGGCAGCGGCGTGATGCCGTGCATCTCGCCGGAACCGCCGAGGTCGGTGAACGGTCCGGGGGAGATGCCGGTGCGCTGCCGGGCGGTGGTGTCGGTCCCGCCGGCGCGCAGCTCCCCGCCGCGTGCCAGGACGGCGGCCGAAAGGTCGGCCAGGGCGGACTCGTTGCTCATGCGAGCGGTCCTTCCAGGATCCGGTCGGGCCGGATGGGCATGTCGTACGGGCGCCGGCCGGTCGCGTCGTGCACCGCGTTGGCCAGGCACGCCGCGGTGGGCAGGGTCGCGATCTCGCCGAGACCGACACCGCCGCCGGGGACGTGGCCGAAGCCCTCCTGGTGGAAGTGGACGGTGATCTCGGGGGTGTCGCCGATACCGGGGATGCGGTAGTCCTCCAGGTTCTCCGTCAGCACCCGGCCGGTGACCGGGTCGGTGCGCCGTTCCTCGTACAGGGCGTAACCGATGCCCTGGACGACGGCGCCCTCACACTGGCTGCGGGCCAGCCGCTCTTCGTGGATGCGTCCCGCGGCGATGCCGCTCCACACCCGCAACGGACGGACACGGCCGAGGCGCGTGTCCACCTCGACCTCGGCGACCTGCACCGATCCGGTGAAACCACGGCCGATCGCCACCCCGCCCATGGTGAGGCCGAAGGGGGTCACGAAGCCCCGGCGGTCGCGGGGGCGGCGGCCGGTCACCCGTAGGCCGTGCGCCGTGTCCAGGCGGGCGGTGACGTCACCGCCGCCGAGCGCCTCGCGCAGTCGCCGGGCGGCGTCCGCGGCGGCCGGCACGAGGGAAGGCGTCGTACGGCTGCCGCCGGAGGTCGGGCCGTGGACGGCGTCACTGTGGCCGACCTCCGCGCGCACCCGGGCCTCCGGAACACCGAGGCCCTCGGCGACGGCCCGGTGCAGCACGGTCCGCGCTCCCGTGCCCATGTCCTGCACCGCGCAACGGGCGACGACGACCCCGTCCTCGACGGTGAGCTCGACCTCGGTGACGGGATCGAGGAAGTAGAGCCAGTTGGCCGCCGCGACGCCCACCCCCCTGCGGAAGCGTCCGGTGCCGCCGCGGGTGCCCGACCAGACCGGCAGGGCGGCGGCCCAGTCGTACAGGGCGTGCCGTCTGGGGTTGCCGTCCCAGCGCCGGCGCAGGGCGATCGGGTCCTGGCCGAGCCGGTGGGCCATCTCGTCGACGGCCTGTTCCAGGGCCCAGCACATGGTGGGTCCGCCCGGGCCGCGGAACGGGGCGCCCGGGGGCCGGTGGGTGACCGTGTCGAAGTCGCGCAGCCGGCGCGGGGCCTTGCCGTACACGAACCGGGCCAGGGCGGCGACGGTGCCGCCGACCGCGATCCCGCCGTCGGTGTCGACGTCCATGGCCAGTGCGCTCAGCCCGCCGTCGGCGTCCGCGGTCATCGCCAGCCGGATCCGGGTGCCGGGCCGGTACCCGCCGTCGACCAGCTCCTCGTCCCTGTCCAGCACCACCCGTACGGGCGCGTCGTGCAGCCGGGCCAACTCGACCGCGGCGACGACGTCGGAAGTCAGACCCATCTTGCAGCCGAAGCCACCACCCACGTGGACGGCCTTCGCCACCACCCGGTCGGCGGGCACCCCGAACCGCTCGGCCGCCAGCACGGCCACCTGCTTCACCGCCTGCGTGGACACCTCCAGATGGAGGGTCCCGTCCACCCACCGGGCCAGGCAGGCGTGCGGTTCCAGCGGGGTGTGCGTCTGCGCGGCGGTCGTGAACACGGCCTCCACCAGCCGCTCGGGGCTGCGGGTGCGGGCCTCCAGGATGCGGCGTACGGCCGTGGCGGGACGCCTGCTCATGGCGGACGGGCCCCGCAGGTTGCCCCGCCAGCGCGCGGGCACCAGCTGGGGGGTCTCACCCGATCCCGGGGCCCGACCGCGCGCCGCCTTGTCCTCGTAGACGAGCGGCCCCTCGCCGGTCCGGGCCTGCCGGGCGTCCAGGGCCGCGGGCAGCACCTCGTAGTCCACCCGCACCCGCGCGGCCGCCGCCAGCGCGCCGGCCCGGTCCGGCGCGGCGACCGCGGCCACCGGCTGACCGACGTAGCGCACGACACCGTCGGGAGGCAGCAGCGACACCAGCGGCACGTCTCCGGCCTCCAGGGAGCGCACGTGCGCGTGCGCGTGCGGGGACCGGATGATCATCCCGTGCAGCAGTCCCCCGGGGCGCTGGTCCGTGGTGTAGCGGGCCGACCCGTCGACCTTCTCCGGGGCCTCGACGCGCGGGACCGCAGGCTCCGGCCCGCCGGCCGGCGCCGCGTCGTAGTCACCCGCGCACGCCGCGGCCACCGCGCCGATGATCGCCTCGTACGCGCCGCACCGGCACAGGTGGCCCGCCAGCGCCTCGCAGATCCGCTCCCGGCCCGGGCGGACGGGTCCGTGCGCCGCCCGCCACCGTTCGAAGAACGCCGCCGCCTCGACGACGAACCCCGGGGTGCAGTAGCCGCACTGGAGGGCGTCCCCGCCGGCGAAGGCGCGGGCCACCGGGTGGTCGGACAGGCCCTCCACCGTCGTCACCCGCCGACCGGCCAGCAGGACCGCCGGCGTCACGCAGGACACCCGGGGGTCACCGTCGACCTGGATCGTGCACGCCCCGCACACCCCGCCCCCGCAGACCAGCTTGGTGCCGGTCATCCCGAGCCGGTCGCGCACCACCTCCACGGCTGCCGGGTCATCGTCCACGTCCACCACGCGCCGGGCTCCATTGACCTCGAACTCCACGAGACGTACTCCTCGGCTGTGAGGGGGCGACCGTGGGCTCTCACGCTCACCTTCACGCTCCTTGATATCCCGCTTACGGGCCCGGCGCAGTTCGGCGCGCGAGCACGGGGTGCGGGACGGCGGCCGGCGGTGTTCGCAGACCCGCGGGGGCGGGCCCGTCGTCGTGCGTCGGGACCGCCCCCGCCCGGCGCGCTACTTGGCGAAGCGCCAGGTGACGTCGATCTAGCCCTTGTCGAGCGGGCGGCCTGCCGGGCCGCCCGGGCGGAACCGCGGACACGGTCGCCGCAGCACGCGCCGCCGGGCTCCCCGTCGAGGTCGTACCGGCCTGACCCGCCGAGCGGACCGTTCCGAACGCCGTCCGTCCACGGCCCCGACCGGGGCGCGGCCCCCGCAGGCCCACCCCGGCGGCGCCGCATCCGGAACACCTCGCGTCCCTCCTCCCGGCTCGTCCGTACGGGCGACGGCGGCCCCGGGGACGCCACCGTTTCGGACGGGCCGGAGTGCCGGACCGGCCGGAAGTCCGCAGAGTGGGCCCTGAGGACGCACGGCCGCCGCCCGGGGCGGGAACGCCAAGGGGCCGGGATCGCGCCGGCACATCGCAGCACCCGGGCGCCAACGGGACGAGTGAGGACCCCCTATGACCCAGCCCGCCCAGTCCCTCCCCTCCGACGGCGAGCCGACCGGTTCCGACCAGCCTCCCGCGGACCACGTCATCATCCTGTTCGGCGCCACCGGAGACCTCGCGCGGCGCAAACTGCTGCCCGGGCTGTTCCACCTGGCACGGGCCGGGCTGATGCCCCCGCGCTACCGGATCATCGGCACCGCCCCGGCCGCCGGGGCCCCCACCGGCGAGGAGTTCCGCGCCCACGCGCGGCAGGCCGTCGCGGAATTCGGCCGCTCGCGGCCCGAGGGCCCGGAGTGGGACGCGTTCGAAGCCGCCCTGTCCTTCGGCACGGCCGACACGGGAGCCGCGGAACCCCTGATGGCGGCGGTGCGGGAGGCCGAAACCGCCCTGGGGGGCCGCCCGCGCCGGCTCTTCCACCTCGCCGTGCCCCCCGTCGCGTTCGGCTCGGTCATCGCCCTGCTGGGCGACACGGGGCTCGCCGAAGGAGGCCGGGTCATCGTCGAGAAGCCCTTCGGCACCGACCTCGCCTCCGCCCGCGCGCTCAACGCCGCCATCCACGCCGTCTTCGACGAGTCACGGGTGTTCCGGATCGACCACTTCCTCGGAAAGGAGGCCGTCGACAACGTCCTCGCGCTCCGCTTCGCCAACGGCCTCTTCGAACCGCTGTGGAACCGCGAGCACATCAGCCACGTACAGATCGACGTACCCGAGCACATCGACATCCAGGGCCGCGCGCGCTTCTTCGAGGGCACCGGAACCTTCCGCGACATGGTCGTCACCCACCTGTTCCAACTGCTCGGGTTCATTGCCATGGAACCCCCCGTCGCCCTGGAAGGGGACGCGCTGCGCGACGAACAGGTCAAGGTCTTCCACAGCATGCGCCCGCTGGATCCCGCCCATGTCGTCCGGGGCCAGTACACCGGCTACCGCGAGGAGCAGGGCGTCGACCCGGCCTCCGACACCGAGACCTTCGCGGCGCTGCGCGTCGGCATCGACAACTGGCGGTGGGCGGGGGTCCCGTTCCACCTCCGCACGGGCAAGGCCCTCGCCGAAGGCCGGCACGTGGTGACGCTCGGCCTGCGAGAGCCGGTCCTGCGGATGTTCCCGCTGGACGTCCGGGCCACCGCCGACGGCCGGAGCAACGAGCTTGTCATCGACTTCGGAGACCCCGGCACCATCACCGCCCGCTTCCTCGTCAAGGAACCCGGCCCGTCGATGTGGCTCGCCGACGCCGCCATGGTGTTCGACTACCGCACCTCGTTCGCCGCGCAGAACTCCCTGGAGGGATACGAACACCTCCTCCTGGAGGCCATGCGGGGCAACCAGGCCCTGTTCACCCGGTCCGACGGCGTCGAACGCCTCTGGGAGGTCGCCGCCCCGCTGCTCGACGCGCCCCCGCCGGTCGAACCGTACGCCCCCGGCAGCTGGGGCCCGGACGGCATCGAAGCCCTCGTCGCCCCCTACCGCTGGCACCTGCCCGAACGTGGCGACGCCACGCCCTCGTAGCGCGTTGGCGGCCGGTCAGCCGGTACACGAGGACGAACTCCCCGTACGGGTGGGTGCCGTGGCCGTCCGCGGTCTCGTCGAAGGCCCCTGCGCAGGGTGCGCAGATGGTCCACGGTGAGCTGGAGCGGCGGTTCGTCCGGCTGGTGCACGGTGCCGCGGGCGTAGTCCTCGCCCGCCGTGGTGGTCATCTCGACGTGGCAGCCCAGGGCATCGGCGCTAGCTCACCCTGGCCGAGCTTCTGGTCCGGCTGGGGAGCTACGGTCTCGGGCTGACGTGGAAGGCGCGGATGTTCGACGATCAGCCACACCCCGCGTTCGCCGACGGGACGTACGGGTCCTCCGGCCGGCAGACCGAGGCCCGGACAGCGGTCGTCGCCCGATCGGCCCCGCAGGGCGGGGGTGCGGGCGGCGGTGATGGGACGCTGGGGGTGAGGAGGCGGGTGCGGTGGCTGTCATGGACTCCCTGGTGCTGTTCGCCCCGTTCTTCGTGCCCGTGGTCAGCGGCCTGGTGGGTGGGGTCAGCCTCCTCATCCGGGACCGGCGCGAGGCGCGGAGCGCCGACCACCACTACCGTCGGCAGCTGGAGAAGGCACAGCTGGAGGTCCAGTTCATCACCGGCTGGATCCAGGCCAGGGAGCAAGCGGGAACCGGCGGCCCGGACCCGGGCCCCGACCCGGCCTGGGAGCCGGGCCGCTGGCTGGACGACTGCTACGCGTCGGTGCGCCGCGCCCAAACGGATACGGGGGCCCGCAACCGGACGGGGCCGGTATCGCTGCGGCGCCTGCTCCTGCTGGGGGAACTGAGCGGCCCCGCGAAGGGCATGCGGGTCGTGTACTGGATCTCGCTGGCCCTGTTCAACGTGGCGCTCGCGTGGTGGGTGAACGCACTCGTCTCCGGCGTACCGGGCTTCATGCACGAGGAGGGCCTCGACGAGTCCGAGGAGATCGGTTCGTACCTGGTGGCGGCGTGCATCCTCTTCGTCCTGTCGGCCGTCATGTGGGTGTGGACGGTCCACCTGGGCGCGGCGGAACCATCGCAGGTCTACCGCAAGCGCATCGACTCGGACGCCTGGGCGGAGCAGGAGCGCAGGAGGCGCGAGGCCGCCCGCACGAAGGCGGACCGCCGCCGGCCCACAGGCTGACCGGCCCCCTGTCCGTCAGGATCAGCACGACGGCGCGCCGCGAGCCGAGCGCGCCGTTCCCCGAATCCGGCCAGGCCCATCCGTCGCCGCCTCGCCTTCGACTGACCCCGGCGACGGTGCACCGCCAGGTCAGAACCAGTGCAGGCAGTGCGGGGAGCGCTCGGTCCGGAACAGGGCGTCGGCGAGGGCGGCCGCGCCCGGGTGGTGGGCCCTGATGTGCCCGGCCCGCACCAGGGTGCTCGGGGCGGTGCCGCCGAGGTAGACCGAGCCCAGGTCGCCCACGTCCAGGGACAGGTCGGGCTCCCGGTCCGTCGGGACGCAGTCGGCCTTGCCGTCCCGGACGGTCAGCAGGTGGCGGCCGTGCTCGCCGAGGAACCGGTCCTCGACGTCGAGGACGATCTCGCCGTCCGCGAACCAGCCGCGCGCGGTCAGCGCCCCCGGGACGTCCAGCAGCCGCACCCAGAGCCAGTCGTCGACTCCCGTCACCTCGCCGGCGCGGAAGTCCTCGAACTGCCAGCGCAGCGGGTGGTCGATCGGGACGTGCTTGATGGAGACCTGGTCGACGAGGTCGTGGTCGAACAGGAACCGGGCCAGGGCCGTGTGGACGGCGTCGTCGGCGGTGATGATCTCGTCGACCTTCATGGTCCGCGAGCCTCCGGGCTCGATCGTGTAGCTCGCGTACCCGTCCGGGACGCCGTCGGCGTCCCGGTGGACGGCGACGTACCGCGGCGCGGGAGATATCGGGGGCTGTCCCGCGCGCAGGGACCACCAGCGGTGCGGGCGGGACAGCGCGCCGGGCTGTGAGCGGCGGTACCGGTCGTAGACCTCTTCCAGGACTTCTCGGCAGTCGCTGCTCCGCACCACCTCGATCGAACCGCTCGCCGTGCCCGTGGCCGGTTCGTCGGTCCCCCCGCGCGCCCGGGGAACGGCGAGTGCCGCCCGGTGGCGCGGCACCGTCAGCCCGGCCCTGTGCGTCGCCGGCGCGTAGCCGAACCTGCGGTAGATCAGGGCCTCGGAGGCCAGCAGCACGGAGAGGAACTCCCCGCGGGCGCGCAGCTCGGCGAGCTGGTGCCGCATCAGCGCACTGAGCGCGCCCTGGCGCCGGTGGGAGGGCAGGACGCCGACGGCGGTCACCCCGGAGACGGGGACGAGGACCTCACCGGGCAGGGTGAGTTCGAAGGAGTGCGCACCGGCGGTGCCGACGGGCCTCCCGTCCGCCGTCACGGCGAACAGGCACCGCTCCATTTCGAGCGCCGACCACCACTGCCCGCCACCGTCGACCGGAGGTTCCGGGTGGAACCCGAACGCGGCGAGCATCGTGCCGACGAAGACGTCGTAGTCCTGGTCGGTCGTATTACGGATCTCCACGTGTGCCGCTGCCTTCCCCGGATGCCGGCACCACCGCTCGGGTGCCCCCGCCACAGTGCAACGCCGACCCGCAGCCGGGGCAACCGAATTACGGCCTGGCCAGGCCGGCATGCAGGGGGCTCTGCCCGGTGCGGCGGGGTGGTGAGCCCTGGACTGTGAGGCCGTCCTGATCCCAGCTGCGCAGCCCATGACGGCGGGCGGCAAAAAGCAAAGGCAGGGAGAGCGCTCTCCCTGCCACTTCCAAGCTATAGCGCACTGGGGGGCTTGTGGCAAGACCCCTGTCCCAGCGCAGAATCGTCGCTCGAAGCCACGAATCGCGAAGAATGGGGCCAACGAGTGCGAGTGCTGTCGTTGTCGACGTACGGGGCAGGCGGGGCCGTCAGGCCGGTCGCAAGACCGGCAGCGCAGTTGCGGCGATGGGCGCTCGGCGCGGAGCGGCCGGGCGAATCGCCCGCAGGAACGCGGCCAGGGGCCGGGGCGCGCTCGACGACGGCGTCGACCGCCTGGGCGGCGCCGGCGCGTGGAGCGGGCGCCTCGGCGCACCGTACGAGCACGATCGCCCCGGAGGCGTCGCGATGACCGAACAGTACGTGTGGGATCTTCGAGAGGGCGATGCGGCGCAGGTCGCCCTCATCGGCGGCAAGGCCGCGCACCTGGGCGAGCTGTCGCGGATCGGGGGTGTCCGCGTCCCGGAGGGTTTCTGCGTGACGACGGACGCATTCCGGCGGATCCTGGCGGAAGCACCGGCCGTCGAGGACGGGATCGACCGGTTGCGGCGCGTGCACCCGGGCGACAGGGAAGGCATCCGCACGCTCAGCGGGGAGGTTCGCCGGGCCATCGAAGGGATCCCCGTCCCGGAAGACATCGTGACGCGGATCACCGACGCCCTCGCCCGGTTCGGCGAGCGGGCGGCCTACGCCGTGCGGTCCAGCGCGACGGCGGAGGACCTGCCGTCTGCTTCCTTCGCCGGCCAGCAGGACACGTATCTGAACATCGTGGGGCCGACGGCCGTCCTCCGGCACATCAGCAGGTGCTGGGCCTCGCTGTTCACCGAGCGCGCGGTGACGTACCGCCAGAGCAACGACATCGACCACCGTACGGTCCACATGGCCGTGGTCGTGCAGCAGATGGTCTTTCCGCAGTCGGCCGGTGTCCTGTTCACGGCCGACCCCGTCACGGGCGATCGGAAGGCCGCCACCGTGGAGGCGGGCTTCGGGCTCGGCGAGGCCCTGGTGTCCGGCCTGGTGAACCCGGACGTCTTCCAGGTGCGGCACGGCGAAGTCGTGGCCAAGGCGATCGGCGCCAAGGAGCGTGCCGTCCGCGCCCTGGCTGCCGGCGGTACGCAGGAGGTGGCGATCGACGCGCAGCGGCAGGAGCAGCCGACGCTGACGGACGCGCAGGCCGTGCGGCTCGTCCGGCTCGGACGACGGATCGAAGCACACTTCGGACGGCCGCAGGACATCGAATGGTGCCTGGCCGACGGCGACTTCCACATCGTCCAGAGCCGGCCGATCACGACGCTCTTCCCCGTGCCCGTGCCCGTGCCCGTCCCCGTCCGCGGCGACATCGCCCCCGCTGCCGGGACCACCTCGGAGACCAGCGACCACGAGAACCGCGTCTACGTCTCCGTCGGCCACCAGCAGATGATGACCGACCCCATGAAGCCCCTCGGACTTTCCGTGTGGCAGCTCACGGCCATGGTGCCGATGCACGAGGCCGGCGGCCGGCTGTTCGTCGACGTCACCCGGCGGCTGGCCTCGCCCGCGAGTCGGGCCGGGCTCCTGGACATGATCGGGCGAGGCGATCCGCTGGTCAGGGATGCTCTGGAGACCGTCCTCGACCGCGACGGCTTCCTCCCCTCGCCACCCGAGCCCCCCACCCCGGCTCCCGGCGGGCCGCCGGCCGACCGCGCGCCCGCCCCGCTCGAAACCGATCCGGCCGTCGTCACCGAGCTGGTCGAGCGCAGCCGTCATTCCCTCGCCGGCCTGGAGCGGGACATCCGGACGAAGACCGGACCGGAGTTGTTCGACTTCCTGTCGGACGCCTTCCAGGAGCACAAGCGGCTTGTCGGTGATCCGCGGAGCCTTCAGGTCATCATGGCGGGGATGGAGGCCACCTGGTGGCTCAACGACAACCTGCGGGCGTGGCTGGGCGAGAAGAACGCGGCCGACACGCTGACGCTGTCCGCCCCCGGCAACGTCACGTCGGAGATGGGACTGGCGCTGCTCGACGTCGCGGACGTGATCCGTCCGTGGCCTGAGGTGGTGGCGTTCCTGCAGGGCGTCGAGGACGACGCCTTCCTGGACGCGCTGGCGAAGCTGCCGGGCGGGTCCGAAGCACGCGACGCCATCGAGGACTACCTCAGCCGTTACGGCATGCGCTGCGTCGGCGAGATCGACATCACGCGGCCGCGTTGGCGCGAACGCCCCGCCACGCTCGTACCCGTGATCCTCGACAACGTCAGGAACTTCCGGCCGGGCGCCGCCGAACGGCGCTTCGAGCAGGGGCTGCGGACGGCGCGGGAGAAGGAGCAGGAGGTGCTGTCGCGATTGCGGGCACTGCCGGACGGGGACCGGAAGGCCGACGAGACCAAGCGGATGATCGACCGGGTCAGAACCTTCATCGGGTACCGGGAGTACCCGAAGTACGGCATCGTCAGCCGCTCCTTCATCTACAAG
Organism: Streptomyces sp. NPDC040718; assembly: GCF_055593565.1. Classification (NCBI taxonomy): domain Bacteria; kingdom Bacillati; phylum Actinomycetota; class Actinomycetes; order Kitasatosporales; family Streptomycetaceae; genus Streptomyces; species Streptomyces sp. NPDC040718. The sequence goes on from NZ_JBVIXO010000017.1 coordinate 89,581, forward strand.
CAGGCCCTGGTGGGGGAGGCCGAGCGGCTCGTGCGGGCCGGCGTGCTCGCCGAGAAGGAGGACGCCTTCCACCTCACGTTCCAGGAGCTGCGCGACGTCGTACGCTCGCAGCAGGTGGACGACCGGCTCATCCAGCAGCGCAAGGTCGCGTTCCGGACGTACCAGGCGCTCACACCTCCCCGTGTTCTCACATCGGACGGCGAGGCCCTCACCGGGTCGTACCGGCGCGACGACGTACCGGCAGGCGCACTCGCCGGCCTGCCCGTCTCCGCCGGGACCGTCGAGGGACGGGCCCGCGTCATCCTCCACATGGCCGACGCCGACCTCGAAGCCGGCGACATCCTGGTCACGGTCTTCACGGACCCCAGCTGGTCGCCGCTGTTCGTCGGCATCACGGGCATGGTGACCGAGGTGGGCGGGCTCATGACCCACGGCGCGGTGATCGCCCGGGAGTACGGCCTGCCGGCCGTCGTGGGCGTCGCCCAGGCCACCCGGCTGATCCGGGACGGTCAGCGGATCCGCGTGCACGGAACCGACGGGTACGTCGAGCTCCTGGACTGACCCCCCCCCGCGAAGCCCCACGCGACCCCCGGGGTGCCGGGCGGTGGCCGTCGTGCCCTCGCGGCGCCCGGGCCCGGCTGACCGCGTCCCCCGGGTACGGCGGGGAGACGGTCTTGTCGTAGGTGTCGAGCATCAGCCCGCGCACGCCGTCGTCGAGCTGCTTTGCGATGCTGCGCGACTGGTTGCGAGGCGGCAACAGCTTCACCGGGTCGTAGGCGTAGGAGTTGTGGGTGGTCGTCCACGTCCACTGGTCCAGGCGGGCGTTGCCGTACTTGCTGTCCGACGCCGAGGCCGAGGCCGCGTTCGCGGTCGTAGGCGTCGGCAGCATCGCGACCAGGAAGAGGAGCGAGAGGACTGGCACGGCCAGCCCCGACACCGCTCACGCTCGGGAATCCCGCCGGCGTCCGGCCATCCCCCGGAAGCCGGGTCGCCCACGACTAGTTCGCCTCGATGGCGGTCAGCGCCTCCCGGACGGCAAGGAGCAGTTCCTCGTCCGCCGGGATGCCGCCGTAGCGGCGGGGCGAGGAGGCGACGTCGTGGAGTACGGGCAGGGCTGCCGCCGCCGGACGGCCGATCGCGCCCAGAACCCGCACGGTCCGCAGCACCAGTGGGGTCACCGAATGCCGGACCAGCGGTTCCAGCTCCGGCAGCAAGGCCTCCACGGCCGGTGGCGCGTCGCCTGTGATCCGCCACCAGGCCTCGGCGGCGCCGACCCGGCTCCACTGTCCGGGGCACGTCAGCAACGGCCGTACCGCGTCGGCATGCCGGGCCGCCCGCGGGCCCAGACCGGCCAGATGGCGCAGCACTGGTTGTCCGAGACCGGCCCGGACCGCTGCCCCGCACACCCGCAGGGCGGGTTCCGGGTCTCCCGTGACGCGCCAGTACGCCCAGGCAGCCGTCTGCGCACCGCCGTGCCACGGGTGCCGACCCGGCCCGGGACCGGCGGTGACGAGTGCGGCGAGCGGACCGGCCGCCTGCCCGGTCGCGGCGGCCGGGCCGATCGCCCCCAACGCCTCGGCCGCCGCACGGGCCACGGGGGTGTCCAGCAGCCCGACCAGCTCGGGCACCGCCGGCGCCGCCACCGGACCCCACTCGGCGAGGGTGCGCAGGATCCTGGGGACCGCGTGGCCCTGCCCGCCGCCGGCGAGCCGTCGGCGGAAGACCGGCAGCAGCTGCGGGGCCCAACGAGCGGGCAGCGGGGCGACATCGAGCCAGTGGCTTCCGAGGCGTGCGGCGTACCAGCCGGCGGCCCGGTCGTCGCCCATGCCGACCAAGGCCCGCAACACCAGGTCGGCATCGCCCGCGCATGCGACGCCCCCGGACCGCTCGACGTGGCGGACCAGCAGGTCCGCGTACGGGGCCGCCGCCGCGCCACCGTCAGCGAGGACCTTGGCCGATACGGAGGCCACGGCCGGCTCGTCGTCGAGTCCGGCTGCGACCGCCGCCCAGAGTTCCGGCGCCCCGCCGCGCCAGTACCCCAGCCGCGCGCCCGCGGCGAGCACGGACGCGCGGCGGAGCTCCGCGTGCCGGTGGCCGGCCACCGCTTCGATCAGTGCCGCGGATTCGGACGGGTGAGGCGCCGACAGCTCCGCGAAGCGTTGCACCGGCTGGTAGCCGAGGGGCCACCACGGTACGTCAGGGAGGCGCTCCTTTCCGGCGGCCGCCAGCCCGCGGGCGACCGCCCGGCCCGCGGCGCCGTCCGCAGTGTCCGCGCCACCGGATGCCAGCACGCCCCGCGCGGCAGCCAGGGCGACCAGCGGATGCCCGTGGTCCAGCCAGGGCAGGAACCACTCCCGGTCCTCCGACAGCTCCCCGACCGCCAGTAGCTGGGACACGAGCGCTGTCGGATCGTCCTCCACGGCGGCCCGCTGCCGCAGGGCGTCGACCGCGGCCGTCTCCTTGCAGCGGATCGAGCGCAGGACCCAGGCCGCACCGGTCCGCACGCCCTCCGCCCGATGCGGGATCAGGGGCACCACGTGGGGCCAGGCGTTCGTGAACAGCTCGTACGCCCTGCGGTGCACACCGACGGAGCTGCGGCAGGCGCCATGGCCGCGCCGCGCCAGGAAGTCGAGAACCTGCACCAGCCGACGCTCGTCGAGCTGCGGGAGCAGGACGAGGAGGTGCGCGACGGCGTGGGCGAAGAGCGGGGTGTCCGTCCTCCAGCCGAGTCTGTCCTCCAACCGCAGCCACGACTCCCGGCGTTGCCCGAGAGTCACCAGCCCGCGCAGCAGACCCGGCATCTCCTCCCCGCCCGCCGGCACCTCTTCCAGCACGTGCCAGGCCACCGCCCCGGCCCCCCGTTCGTCCATGCCGCGGATCCTAGACCAGCTCATTGGATCAGGTCGGTGTGCGGATGCTCTGGGGAAGCCGGGCATGTGCAGATCTGCATGTTGTCCGTGCTCCCTCCTTCTGCCCGCGTCGGCTGCGAGGGGTCCTGGCCCCTGCATGCGGTCTGCCACCTGCACGGTCGCCCTCACCACGCCCGCGCGGCGCGCGGTACCGGTTCTCGCCGCGGTGCTCACCGTCACCGTCGCCGCGGCCGCGGCCGCGGTCCTGGCCCGGCACCGACGGCATCGAGGCGACCTCACGGATCTGCGGCGCCCCGGAGGATGTCGACGGACTGGCCGTCCTGACAGCGGGGGAGTCCGGGGCGTCCCGGCTTCGCCGTCCTCGACGCCTGCATCGGCTTCACCGCGATCAGGGCCGCAGCCCGCTGTCAGATGGTCGCTCCGGACATCCGAGCGTGCGCGATGCCTCCGTCCTCGTAGTCGAGTTCGACCCACACCGAGTCCGTGAGCCGGTGGCCGTCCTCGTCCGTGAACGGTACGGGGGTCGGCTGCAGGGCGGCGCAGACGTCGGCGTTTGCGCAACCCGGGCGAAGCTCAAGGCCCGGATAGGAGGCCCGCAGCCACGCTTCGGTGGCGTCCCGGGGCGCGCGGAAGTCCAACTCGTACGAAATGCTCAGCCACTGGCCCGTGGTGCAGCGTCGGTCGTGCGTCCCGTCGGGCAGTCGGGCGGCCCGGAGGAAACGGGCAGCCTCGTCGCAGGACACCCTCAGACTGCCCGTGACGGCTGATACCACCTGGGACACGTACCAGCCGCCACCCCCCAGTCCGGCTGCTGCGACGGTGGCCGCGAGCCATATCGCGATGCGCTGGCGTCGTCCGGACATGGATGGAACCTCCTGGTCAAATGCACTTGAACATGTTCAATGACGCGGCTAGACGATCTTCGGTTCCGCTGCACCGGCAAGATCCCAAAGAAGCCCTCCCGGGAATGGCCGGAATCGCGGTGCCCCCGGACTCAAACCTGTCCGCCAACAGGAACAAGCCCAGGACCCGACGCTGACCGAAACGCCGGAAGCTGGCTGCCGGGCAGGCCGGCCGCGAGGTTCTTCTCCGCCAGGGCCTCGATGGCTGCAGGACGGACGGTCTGCGAGGGTTCCGCGGTGACCGGTTCGCCGTAGGCGCCGAGCCGGAACTCGACCGGCGTCGGGGCGAACGCGGCTACGTCCACGACGAGCTTGCGCGGATGGGGCTTCTCGCCGACCTCGACGTACGCGGTCACCGGGTTCCCGTCCTCGCCCCGGCGCACGGGGACGCGGTGGGCCGCCCCCCACGCCGCCTTCCGCCCCTCGCTCGACCTGGGGCCGGCAACTGGTCTGCCGGCAGCGGTGACCACATGCCTGGTCGGGGCGTTGGTCTCCTGTGTTCGTGTCTGACGCCGCTGCCGGCCGTGGTGTGGGGTGCCGGCGGCAGTGCCCGGGCTGTGCGGCCGTCTCCGGGGGCCGAATCTGCCCGGCCGGCCCCCGGGGCATGCCGTATGCGCGGGGTCGGGCCTGCCGTCTCGTTCCGTCTGGAGAATCCGTGTATTCACATCCTGGTCCCGTTCCCCCTTCGCCGCCCGCGGCGGGCCGCTGGCATCCCGTGCTGGCCGTCCCGGCCGTCATCGTCGCCACGCTGGTCGTCCCTCCGCTCGGGGCCGCACTGGCGTTCATGGCCCGCTGGGGAAAGACGGGCAAAACCCTCACCGTGGTCCTGGCTTCCATCTGGTTCGTGGTCCTGGTCGCGGCTGACCCCGACGCGCGAGCGCCTGAGGACGCCAAGCCACGCCCGACGCCGGTCGTCACGACGACTGCCACGGTCACGGCCACAGCCACGGCCCCACCCCCCACGGCCCCGGCGGCGGCGTCCCCGTCGGCGACCGTGACGGCTTCGCCGACGCCACCCCCACCGGCAGCCGCTTCCCCTTCCACCCCCTCCGGGACGGTGCCTCCTGCCGCCCGGCCGCGTCTGCCCCAGCCACCACCGCGCCCGCCGGCGGGCGTGAACAACAGCGTCCAGGAGTTCGACGATGCCCCCGCAGGCTCTTCTTCCTCCGGCGGCGGTTCCGGCCAGGAAAACGGTGTCGCTGTCTCTTACCGGAACTGCACCGCTGTGCGGGAGGCCGGGGCTGCTCCGATCCGGCGCGGAGATCCTGGCTACGGCCGCCACCTGGACCGCGATGGCGATGGTGTCGCCTGCGAGTGAGGGTCTGCCGCTGCCCGGACGCCTGGACGGGGGGCGGCCCCGCGCAGCGGGGCCGAGCCCTCGGTCAGGGCTCGTCGCCGGCCGTTCCTCGCGCCGCAGGCCGCGTCAGAAGTGGAACACGCCGAGGTCTTGGACCGTGTCGGCCAGGGCGCGGATGAGGTCGTTCTCGGCTCCGGTCCGCCAGACCAGGGCGAAGGACATGGCCGACAGGTCGGGGATGGGAAGCCATCGGACGTTCGGCATGCCCCAGTACTCGGTGACGTGGCTGGGGAAGCCGTGGATGATCTCGCCCGTTCCGACCAGGTTGATCAGTTCATCGGCGTTGGTCACGAGCTGGGTGCGCTCGATCGTCCGGCCTCTCGGGGTGTGGAAGGGCAGGTAGCTGTCCTCCCAGTAGTCCGGCATGTGGGGAGCGGTGGCGTGAGGGAAGTCGGCGAACATCTCCAGCGGCACGGAGGCCCGTCCTGCGAGCCCGTGGTCGGCGGACACGGCAAGAACCCGTGAGTCGGTGCACAGGGTCGGCCCGACGGTAAAGTCCGGCTCTTCCACCGGCAGCCAGGCGACGACGACGTCCATGTCACCGGCGCGGAGCCGACCGAACAGATCGCTGAAGGGCGCCGGACGGATCTGAAGTCCCCATTGCGGGTAGCGTGCGCGGAACGCCTTCCAGTAGGGGTGCAGATCAACGACGTTGAAGGGCATCATGCTGACCCGGAGCTGTGCCGTGATGCCGCGGGCGGCCAGCCGGGCGCGCTCCAACGATTCGTGCAGGCCCGTATAGACCGGCTGCAGATCGTCTCGGAGCTGCCGGCCGACCTCCGTCAGGGACACGGTGCGGCTGGTGCGGGTGAACAGCTCGGCGCCGATGCGCCGTTCCTGCTTCTTGATGGCCTGGCTGACACGCGCCTGGGAGACGTGCAGCCGATGAGCCGTCCGTCCGAAGTGCAGCTCCTCCGCCAGTACCAGGAAGATCTCGATGTCCCGCAGCTCCACCGGCTCCCCATCCCCTCTCAGTCGATAACCCGGTGGTTAACGAACCGCGCGGAAGGTACCTTGATCACGATTGCGGCCGGCACGAAGGTTGAGGGCATGCGATCACCTGTTGCCCCACCTGACGCGGTGGCGCGCGGCGTCCCTGACGGACTGTGGGAGCGGCCGTCCGCGCTGATCCTGTCGATCGGCGTGACCGACATGTTCACCTGCCGCGCCACAGGGGTCCTTGAACCGCCGCAACGAGCTGGAGGCGCCGCCGGCCATGAGTGATGACATCGACCTCACGGCGACGTACGCGATGCACGACGCCCTGCGCCGGGAGCTGGCCCATCTGGACCGGATGACCACCGGCACGGACCGTGACGCCCGGCAGTTACCGGCGACTGCCGGATGGGCACTGTTCAAGAAGGCTCTCCGCGCCCACCACAGGGCCGAGGACGAAGTGCTGTGGCCCGCGCTGCGCAGCCGTCTCCGCGGCCGCCCGAAGGACCTGGTCCTTCTGGAGGCGATGGAGGCCGAGCACGCCGCCATCGACTCGCTGATCAAGGCCATCGACGCGGCGCTCGCCGACCCCGAGGCCGACCAGCTGCGGTTGGGCGTTCTGGCCGACGCGCTGGTCACCGGCCTGGCCGGGCACCTCAAGCACGAGGAGGACGCGGCCCTGCCGCTGATCGGGCGGGTGCTGACAGCCGAGCGGGGGAGCCACTTCGTCCGGGTCCAAGCCCAGTTGCTCGGCCCGGACACGCCGCTCTTGCTGCCGTGGCTCCTGGACGGCGCCGACGAGCCGACGGTGGAGAAACTGCTCGCTGCCCTGCCGCCATCCGTTCGCGCCGCCTACACCGCCGAGTGGGCCCCGGCCTACACGACCCTGGACCGCTGGAGTCCCGGCAGCGCCCCCACGCACTGACACCGGTGACCGCGCCCCGCAGAGCGTCGCGTCGGCCGGTGTCGCAGGGCCCGACGCCACCCCGTCAGGGTGGCCACAGCCCCCGCAGTCGTGCGTACGGCATGTACGCACCGTCCGGAATCCCGGACTTACGTTCCCGCAGAAGACCCTTGGAGACATCGCCTTGCCCGAGCACATCCGCCTCACCCCGCTCCACGACATCTCGGCCGGCGACGCCTTCGCCTGGTACCAGGTCGTCGCCGCCTCCATGGCCCACGACCTGCCGGACGTACCGACGCCCGGCCCCGAGCAGATCCACGCCCAGCTCACCAATCCCACCCGGAACAGCCACCGGCTGACCTGGCTGGCCACCGGGCCGGACGGCGATCCGGTCGGAGTCGCGGGCCTGCGGCTGTTCACCTCCCCGGGGCGCGATCACCTGGCCGAGCTGGAACTCCACGTCGATCCCGCGCACCGGCGCCTGGGTGCCGGGTCCCTCCTGCTGTCGGCGGTCGTGGCGGCCTGCCGCGCCGAGAACCGGCGCAGCCTGATCGTCGAAACGGCGGCCGACAGCCCGGGGCAGGCCTTCTGCGAGCAGCGGAAGTTCCGCCAGGTGCTGGCTCTCGACCACCTCCTGCTGCGCCTGGAAGAGCTGGAGGAGGACGCCGTACGCCGCACCGCCGATGCCGTGCACCCCGGCTACCGGCTGACGGGCTGGACCGGCACGGTTCCCGACGACCTCGCGGCCGCCTTCGCCGCAGCCAAGAACGCGATGAACGACATGCCCGTCGGAGACATGGACTACGGCACCGAGGAGTGGGACGCCGACCGCGTACGGACCATGGCCGAGGTGGTCGCCGACCGCGGCGACACCCTGCTGACCCTCGCCGCCGTCCACGACGACGGCACCATGGCCGGATACACCGAGATCCTCCTCCCGCAGGGCCTGCCGCCCCGGGCGCAGCAGTACGACACCGCCGTCGTGCCCGCCCACCGCGGCCACGGCCTCGGCCTGTGGGTCAAGTCAGCCATGGTGCGCCGACTCCTCGCCGAACACCCCGGCGTCGTCGAGATCGAGACGGACTGCGCCGAGGAGAACGTCCACATGCTCGCGGTCAACCACGCCCTGGGATTCCGCTCCTACCGGCGCACGCGCGAGTTCCAGCTCGACCTGCACGCGAGCTGACCTCCGTACCCGTGCTCACCTCCCCACCGAAGCCGCCGCCCATGGCGGAATCCAAGAAACGAGAGATACGACCATGCGCGTGTTGTTGATGACGTACGGGTCGCGCGGGGACGTCGAACCGATGATCGGCCTCGCGGTGCAGTTGCGGGCACAGGGCGCGGAAGTGCGGATGTGCGCACCTCCCGACTTCACGGAGCTGCTGGACGAAGCCGGCGTCCCCCTGACGCCCATCGGCCCGCCCCTGCGCCCGATGGTGAAGGGGGCGGTGCCCGGCGCTTCCCCGCAGCCCCCGTCGAGCCTGCCCCAGCGTGCGGCCGAGATGGTCGCCACGACCTACGACGCGCTCGCCCCGGCGGCCGAGGGCCATGACCTGATCGTGGCGACCGGCTTGATACCGGCCGCGGCGGCCGCGCGGACCGTGGCCGAGAAGCTGGGCATCCCCTACGTGTTCGTGGCCTGTTTCCCGACGTACCTGCCGTCGCCGCACCACCCGCCACTGGTGTGGCCGGGCCGCTCCGTCCCGCCGGAGGTGACCGGCAACCGGGCGCTGTGGGACCTGAACACCGAGCACATGAACGAAGTGTTCGGCCAGGGGATCAACGGCCACCGGGCGTCGATCGGCCTGCCCCCGGTCGACAACGCCCGCGACTACGTCCTCACCGACCGGCCGTGGCTTGCCTCGGACCCGGTCCTGAGCCCATGGCCGGAGCCCGCGGACCTCGACGTGGTACAGACCGGCACGTGGTTCCGGCCGCAGGGCGAGCGTCCGCTCCCCTCCGATCTGAACGCGTTCCTGGAGGCCGGCACACCCCCGGTATACGTCGGATTCGGCAGCATCCCCATGCGCGACCCCGAAGGCATCGCCAGGGCGGCCGTCGACGCAGTCCGCGCGCAAGGCCGCCGGGTACTCCTCGGGAGCGGCTGGGCCGACCTGGCCCTGACCGGCGACCAGGACGACTGCTTCGCCATCGGCGAGGCCAACCATCACGCCCTGTTCCCCCGGGTGGCCGCGGTCGTGCACCACGGCGGCGCCGGCACCACGACGACAGCAGCCCGGGCGGGCACGCCCCAGGTGGTGGTACCCCAGTTCGCGGACCAGCCGTACTGGGCCGGCCGGGTGGCCGAACTGGGCATCGGAGCGGCTCACGACGGCCCGGTCCCGACGTCCGAGTCCCTGTCGGCCGCACTCAGGACGGCACTCGACCCCGAGACCGCGGCCCGTGCGAAGGCCGTCGCCAGCGAGATCCGCACCGACGGGACGTCAGTGGCCGCGAAGCTGCTCCTCGGCACGAGCGAGCCGCGTCGGTGAACCGCGAACAGATCTCCGGCATCGCGCACGCCGACCACCCGGTCAAGTCCCCGCTCGACGACGACTCGGTCAACGCCCTGCTCGAACGCGCCCTCCCGCGGGGCAACGAGCGCGTGCTCGACCTCGGCTGCGGCACGGCGGAATGGCTGCTGCGCGCCCTCGCGGCGCACCCGCACCTGTACGCCGAGGGCGTCGACGTCTCCGAAGTCGCCCTGAAGCGGGCCCGCCGGGCCGCGAGCGAACGCGGGGTCGGCGAGCGCCTGGTCCTCCACCACCACGAAGCCGCCGACTTCGTCTCCACACAGCCGTTCGACCTGGTGATCAGCATCGGCGCCACGCACGCCTTCGGCGGACTGCTGCCCACCCTCGCGGCGGCCCGCGAGCACCTGGCCCCCGGCGGCCGCGTCCTGATCGGCGAGCCGTTCTGGGACCGCACCCCTTCACCGGCGGCCGTCGAGATGTTCGGCGACCTCGACGACCTGGCGACCACGGTGGACCGCGTCGTCGCCGACGGATGGACCCCGGTCCACGGCCACGTCAGCACCCGCGGCGAGCTGGACGCCTACGAGTGGGCCTGCTGGGGCTCGCTGGCGGCATGGGCCCTGGACAACCCGGCCGATCCGGCCGCCACCCACGCTCTGGAGACGGCCGACACCCAGCGTTCGCGGTGGCTGCACGGGTACCGGGACAGCTTCGGCTTCCTCTGCCTGGTCCTGCGCCAGACCCCTTCGTCTAGAGCGTGATCATCACGGCCACGCCACCGCTTCGGCCTCTTGCCGCTCCCGCCTGCGTGGGCGGTGGGCAGGGTCTTCGAGCGGTGGCCGTCCCTCGTGCCCAGCGCATGGACACTGGTGAGCAAGACGGCGCGTGAGCCCCGGGGAACGGAGCAGTTCCCCGAGGCGCGCCGGCCGGACTAGTACCAACGCTGGTTTTCGCCCCAGTGGCAGTCCCACTGGGTGGCCGGGGCGCCGTTGTCGACGCGCCAGCCGCCGATCTCCAGGCATTTGCCGCTGTTCACGTTGACCAGGGCCACCGTGTAGTCGCTCGTGGCGCGCAGCTGCCACAGCTGGTTGGCGCCGCCGTGGCAGTCCCACTGGTCGATGGCCGCACCGTTGGCGGTGGACCAGCCCTTGACCTCAAGGCACTTGCCGCTTTGGGCGTTGTAGATGAGCCTGGCGTTTCCGTGGGGGGCTCCGAACCATTGCTGGTTGGCCCCGCCATGGCAGTCCCACTGGTTGACTGAGGCGCCGTTGGCCGTGGACCACCCGCTCACCTCCAGGCACAGCCTGCTGTTGAGGTTGAGCAGCAGGTCCCACTTGGACAGGTCCACGGCGGCGGCGGGGGAGGCCGGCAGGGCGACCGAGATGAGCAGGGCGCCGACGGCTGCGCCCACGGTACGGCGGACGGACTTGATGATGTTCAGGCGCACGAAGAAATCCCCCTATACGGCGGGTCACGGCCCGCGAAATCGAGGCTGACCATACTTGATCTTGCTGCTGTCACCAAGGCGTCTCATGCCTCGGTCGTTGCCGACGGCAGGAACGGCCGTAGCCGGTCCCGCCCGGCATCCGAACTCGTGCGCCCGTGGTGGCCGGGCTCGGTCAGTGCCACGCCTGCCACCGCCGAGATGTCCGCCGGCGGATGGTCGGCAGCGCGGCCTCGGCGTATGGCGCGCGGACTGTCGTGCGGGCGTGCGGTTCGCACCGGCTGCCGGTCGGCTCGCAGCCCGGATGGCCGCAGGATTAGCATGGCGGGATGCGCTACGCGGACAACCGGGATGTCGAGGCGGCCGTGGCCGAGATGGTCCGGGTGCTGAGCCCGCACGAAGCGGATGACTGGACGGTGCCGGCGGGTTCGCTGGAATGGAGCTGCCGGACAACGGCCGCACACGTCGCTCACGACCTGCTGGCCTACGCCGGGCAAGTGGCGGCGCGCCCCGCGGATGCCTACCTCCCCTTCGACCTGACCGTCCACCCCGATGCCTCCCCGCGCGAGGTACTCCAGGTGGTCATGGCCTGCGGAGGACTGCTCAGCAGTGCCCTGGCCTCGGCCGACCCCGGGGCGCGGGCCTGGCATTGGGGGCCGTGCGACCCGGAGGGCTTCGCGGCGATGGGCGTTGCCGAGATCCTGCTCCACACCCATGACATCACCACGGGGCTCGGGGTGCCGTGGCGGCCCGCGGAGTCGCTGTGCGCGGCGGTGCTCGGCCGCCTCTTCCCCGACGCGCCGCCCGGCGACCCGGACCGAGTCCTCCTCTGGTGCACCGGCAGGGGCGAGCTCGACGGCCGCCCCCGCCGCACGTCATGGACCTGGCAGGCAGCGGTACCTGGCTGATCGGGCCAGACGGGCACGGAAGGGGAACCGAGCCCGAGCCCGGCGTGTCGCTGGGGAGGACGGTGAAGGCGCGGCGGAGATGGGCCCGTTGTGGTGGTGCCGGGGAGGTGCGGGTGATCCACCGCATCCGGCCCTGGGCGGGCGGAGCGACGACGGGGGCCGCCGCCCCGGGCACTCAGCGCGGAGTGGGTACGGCCACTGCCGGCGGCACCGGACCCACGGCCGGATCCGAGAAACCTGCTCCGGGTCCGCTCCGCACAGGCACAAGGACCCCTGCCGCATTCCGCGCAGCCGGATCTCCACCCCCTTCTCCACCTCCGGGTCCAGGTGCGGAGACCGGTGTCGCAGCAGTCTGGAGGGCATGACAGCAACCGAGTGGATCACTGACATCGCCCTCGTCCTGATCGTCTTCCGGCAACTGCGGGAAGGCCGTCTCGACCACAAGACCTTCCTGCTCCCGCTGGCGATCGTGGCCTTCGTGGCGTACTCGTACCTGGACTCCGTCCCCACCGCCGGGAACGACCTCGTCCTGATCGGGGCCCTGACGGCAGTGGGCGCCGCGCTGGGCATCGCCGGGGGCGCCTACACCCGGATCCGCGCCCTCGACGGAGACCTCCTGATCAAGGCGGGTGCCGTGTCCGCGGTCCTCTGGATAGCGGGCATGGGGGCCCGGATGGGATTCCAGACGTGGGTGGAGCACGGCGGCGGCGCCGACGACGTCACCCGGTTCAGCCTCGCGCACCACATCACCAGCCGGCAGGCGTGGGTCACGGCCTTCGTGCTGATGGCGCTCACCGAGGTCGTCACCCGGGTGGCCACGATCTACGTACGCAGCCGGACGGTGCGGACGGCGGCGGCCCGTACCGTGCCCGTGCTCGGCACCACGGTCTGACCGTGCCGTATCTTCGGCCTGTGCCCGCAGAACAGAGCGCCCCGCACCCCGGCGACGACACCGACCGGGGTGCGGGGGCGCGCCCCGTCCCCGGGCACGACCCGCGCGTGCAGTGGGTGGTGTCCCTCGCGGTCGTCGTCGTGGGAATCCTGACGGTCCGGCCCATGGGGCTGAGCGGCCGGGGCCTGGCGGTGGCCGTCCTGTTCGTGGTCAACTCCGCCGCGCTGCTGGCCCGCCGGCTGCCCGAGCACAAGGTCCCGCCGCGCCTGGCCCTCGCCTGGCTCACGCTCGGCGTCGTCGCCGCGGCCGCCCTGATCGGCCTCAGCAGCAGCGGCACGGGCTACCTCTTCGCCTTCTTCCTCGCCGGCCACATCGGATACCGGCTGGAGACCAGGCCCGCCCTCGTCCTGGCCGCGCTCTGCAGCCTGCTCTGCGGTGCCGTGCTGTACCTGCGCCTCGGGCCGGGACACGAGCTGCTGCCGTGGGTGTTCGGCCTCACCACCGGCGCCCCGGTCCTGGTCGGCATCGTCAACCGCACCCAGCGGCAGGCCGTCCAGGCGGCGATCGAGGCGGCCGAGTCGGCCGGACGCGCCGCTCGGGCCGAGGCGCGCACCGCCGTGCTGGCGGAACGGGGCCGGATCGCCCGGGACGTGCACGACGTCCTGGCCCATTCCCTCGCCGGGATCAACATGCAGCTGGAGCTGGCGGACGCGCTGATCGACACGGGGGACCTGGAGAAGGTCCGGGAGGCCAACGCCAAGGCCCACGGCCTGGTCAAGGAGAGCCTGAAGCAGGCGCAGTGGACCGTGCACGCCCTGCGCGAGGACGTGCTGCCGCTGCGGGAGACCCTCGCCTCGATGCTCGCGTCCTCGGGCCACCACGACGCCCTCACCGTCACCGGGACGGTGCGCGAGGTGCCCGCCCAGGCGGTCCAGAACCTGCTGAGGATCGCCCAGGAGGCCCTGACCAACGCGGCCCGGCACGCTCCGGGGGGAGCCGTCGGGGCGGAGCTGGATTTCGCCCCGGAGTCGACCGTGCTCCGGCTCCGCAACCGCCCCGGCACCCGGCCGGCGGACCCGGGCGCGGGCAGCGGGATGGGACTGATCGGCATGCGCGAACGCGTCGCCCTGCTGGGGGGAACGCTCACCGCGGGCCCGGTCACCGAAGGCCCGCACCAGGGCGACTGGCAAGTGGAGGCAGTGATCCCGCAATGACCGGACCCGTGGCAGAGCAGCAGCCGTTGAGGGTGGTCGTCGCCGACGACCAGGCCGCCGTCCGCGAACCCCTCGCCGCGGTACTCGCCCTGGCCGAGGGCATCGAGGTCGTCGCGGCCGCGGCGAACGGCACCGAGGTGCTGGCGGCCGTCGCCGCCGGGCCGGTGGACGTGGTGCTGATGGACCTCAGGATGCCCGCCATGGACGGCATCGAGACGACCCGCCGGCTGGCCGGAGAACACCCTGAGGTCGCGGTGGTCGTCCTGACCACCTTCGCCGACGACGACTCCATCCTCGGCGCGCTCGGCGCGGGAGCCCGCGGCTACCTGACCAAGAACGCCGGGCGCCAGGACATCACCCGCGCGATCCGGGCCGCGGCCGCCGGCCAGTCCGTACTCGACCGGGAGGTCCAGGACCGGCTCCTCGCCACCGTCAGGACCAAGGTTCCCCCGCCCGGCCGGCCCCTCCCCGAGGACCTCACCCCCCCCGCGAACGCGAGGTCCTCGCGCTGATCGGCCAGGGCCTGCCCAACCGCGGCATCGCCGAACAGCTCTTCATCAGCGAGGCCACCGTCAAGACGCACATCAACAACCTGTTCGCCAAGGCCGGGATCCGCGACCGTGCGGACGCCGTCCGCAGCGCCATCGCCTCGGGCCTGGCCTGATCCCACCCAGGAGCCGGTGATGTCCGTCCGGGACCAAGGTCGACACCCTGGACTTCGCGACCGGATACACCTACCTCTACTCAACTCGCTGTGCAAGGTCTACCTGACGTGGAACGCCTCGACAGGAAAGAACTGCGTCGTCACCGTCCGCAACAGCCCGGGCTCCGCGGTGTGGACGGGGGCCTGGGTGATCCGCCTCGCCACGGGGGGGGGTGAGGAGGCGCGTGCGGGGGTGGCTGTCCCGGGACCGCCGCGGACCCGGCAGGCCGATCCGGCCTGATCCGAAGGACACGGCCTAAGGGCGGCTCCCGGCGGGCAGAGCGTGATCATGACAGAAATTGCCACGCACACCCCCGCCCCGCCCCGCCACCCCTTACGCCAGCTGCTGGCCGCCTCCGTCGGCAACGCCGTGGAGTGGTACGACTGGTACGCGTACACCTTCCTCGCCACCCACATCGCACGACAGGTCTTCCCGCCCACCGCGGGCAACTCCCTCGTCCCGCTGCTCTCCGCCTTCGCCGTCTTCGCCGTCGGCTTCTTCATGCGCCCGGTCGGCGGGCTCCTGATGGGCGCGGTCGCCGACCGGCGGGGTCGGCGCACCGCGCTGACCGTCACCGTCCTCCTCATGGGCGGCAGCAGTCTGCTGGTCGGCCTCACCCCCACGTACGCGGCCGTCGGCGTGCTCTCCCCGGTCGTCCTCGTCACCGCGCGGCTGCTCCAAGGCCTCTCTGTCGGCGGCGAGTTCGCCGCGTCGACCACCTTCCTCGTGGAGTCCGCCGGACCCGGCCGCCGCGGCCTCTTCTCGTCGTTCCAGTACGTCTCCACCTCCATCGGCCAGCTCGCCGCCTCCGGCCTGGCCGCCCTGCTCGTGGCCCTGCTCCCCGAGGACGCCATGAACGGCTGGGGCTGGCGCGTGCCCTTCCTGCTCGGCGCCGTCCTCAGCCTCGCGGGGTTCTGGATCCGGCGCGGCGCCGAGGAGACCCTCGCCGCCGAGCCCGCCGCGGCCGCCCGCCCCGGGCTCTTCGACGCGCTCCGGCACCACCCCCGCGCCTCGCTGCTCATCGCCGGCATCACGGCCGGCGGCACCCTCGCGTACTACACGTGGACCTCGTACCTGCCGACGTACGCCGAGCTCGAAACCGGCATCGGCAAGCGTGACGCGTTGCTCGCCGGGACGCTGTCCCTGGCGTTCTTCGCCCTCCTCCAGCCGGTCGGCGGCCTGCTGTCCGACCGCTTCGGCCGCAAGCCGTCCCTGCTGTTCTTCGGGCTCGGATTCGCCCTGCTCGTCGTACCGCTGCTGCGCTCCCTGGACGGCTCGTTCCTCTCCCTGCTGCTCGTCCAGTGCGCCGGAATGGTGCTGCTCACCGGCTTCACCTCGGTCTCGGCGGCCGTGAACGCGGAGGTCTTCCCGGCCCGTGTACGGGCGGCCGGCATCGGCTTCCCGTACTCGCTGACGGTCGCGCTCTTCGGCGGCACGGCCCCGTACATCGGCACGCTGCTGCAAGAACTGGGCAGGCCGGAGGTGTTCCCCTGGTACGTCGCCGTGCTGTGCCTGTGCTCCTCGGTGGTGTACCTGCGGCTGCCGGAGAGCGCCCACGGGCCCCTCGACCGCTGACGGCCGGAGACCTCTAGCGGAATCCGGCCGCGTGTTCCCGTGCCCACGAGCGGAACGTGCGGGCCGGCACGCCGGTGACCGCTTCCACGGTGGAGGTGATCACGTCCGAGCGCGGTCGCGTTCCGGCGGTGGCCAGCAGCGCTTCGACCAGGGCGGCCGGCCTGCCGTCGGCGAGCATCTGCCGACGGGCGACCTCCACCGGCACGGCTTCGAAACGCGTCCGCCGGCCGATCGCCGCCCCGATCTCCTCCACCTGCTCGGCCCTGCCGAGGACCTGAGGGCCGGTCAGGACGTGCTTCTCGCCCGCGTGGCCGGCGTCCGTCAGCGCGCGCACCGCCACGGCCGCGACGTCGCCCTCGTGCACGACGGCCGTCGCGGCGATGTCCGGTCCGCGGACGACGCCCTCGGTGCGGATCTGCCCGGCCCATCCCAGGGCGTTGGAGGCGAGCGTGCCCGACCGGAGGAAGATCCACTCCCGGCCCGACCCCTCGATCAGGCGCTCCATGTCGGCGTGGAGCTGGTTGATCGGGTCGCTCTGGAGTTCGCTGCCGTCGTCCACGCCCGACGACGAGAGGTAGACGATGCGACGGACGTGCGGGGCGATCGCCTCCAGTACGGCAGGGGCCCCCTCGGTCGTCAGGAACGGCCAGATCAGGAACACGGCCTCGCTGCCGGCCAGTGCCGCCTTCAGCGTGTCAGGTCTCGACAGGTCTCCGGCCGAGGCCCGGGCCCCCTCGGGCAGCCCGGACCGCTCCGGACGGCGGACCAGTGCGCGTACGGAGGCGTTTGCGGCCAAGAGCCGGAGGACGACCTGCCGGCCCACGTTGCCGGTCGCGCCCGTCACGAGGATCTCGTTCATGATCAGGCAAGCCCCTCCGGGGCCCGCGCTATTCCCCGTCCGCCCGGCCCCGGTAACAACGGACCCAGTCCTCGGAGCCTCCGCAGGCCCATCGAGTTCGACGAGCAGGCCCTGGAGGCCTTCCTCGCCCTCGGCCCCGACGTGGAGGTCCTCGACCCGCCGGAGCTGCGTGCCGCCCTGTGCGCCGGGGAACGCGCCACGGCCGCCCGGTACGCGGGGGACCCCGACCCGGGCTGAGGGCGGCTCACGGCGCCGCGGGCTCCGTGCCGGGGCTACCGGCCGTCAACGGCGGTGCCCATGGCCGAACGCCGTGTGAATAGGGTGAGCCCATGTCTGTCACATTGAGCTCCACGAAAGCCGCTGCCGCCCTCCGGCGTTCGGCACGGGTGTCCGCCGAGTTGCTGGTGGTCCTGGTCATGGCGGCGGCCGTGCTGTGGGTTCTGGGCCGGATGTGGTCGGTCATCTGGCCGCTCATCGTGGCCCTGCTCCTCACCACCCTGACCTGGCCCCTGGCCGCCTTCCTGCGTCGGCGGGGATGGCCGCCCGCTCTGGCCGCCTCCGTGGTGACCGTGCTCTTCCTCCTGGTGGCCGGCGGCATCGTGGCGCTCATCGCGGTTCCCGTGGCCTCGCAGTCGGGGGAACTGGTCGACGGGGTGGCCGAGGGCATCCAACGGCTGCGCGAGTGGGCTGCCGGCCCGCCGCTGAACATCGGCAACGACCAGATCACCGGCGCCTTCGACGCCGCGGTGGCCCGGCTCCAGAACAGCGTCGGCAGCGCGGTCTCCACCGTCGCCACGGGAGTGAGCACCGTCTTCAACGGCCTGGTCACCGCCGTGCTGGCGGTCTTCCTGATGTTCTTCTTCCTCAAGGACGGCCCCCGCTTCCTGCCGTGGCTCACCCGCCAGCTCCCCGGCCGGCTCGCCACCGACGTTCCGGAGGTGGCCGGGCGCGGCTGGCAGACGCTGGGATCGTTCGTCCGGTCCCAGGCCTTCGTCGGCCTGCTGGACGCCGTGTTCATCGGCCTGGGCCTGTGGATCGTCGGCGTACCCCTGGTGCTGCCGCTGGCGGTCCTGACCTTCGTCTCCGCGTTCGTGCCGATCGTGGGCGCCCTGTTCGCCGGTCTGGTGGCGGTGCTCATCGCGCTGGTGTCGAACGGCCTGACGGACGCGCTGATCGTGCTGGCGATCATCGTCGTGGTGCAGCAGCTGGAGGGCAACGTGTTCCAGCCCATGATCCAGAGCCGCGGTCTGGGTCTGCACGCGGCGGTCGTCCTGCTGGCTGTCACGCTGGGCGGCAGCCTGGCCGGCGTCGTGGGCAGCCTGCTGGCCGTACCGGCCGCCGCCCTCGTCGCCGTCGTCTGGAACTACCTGCGCGACCAGCTCGGCGAACCTCCGCACGATCCGGCGGCCGCCGAAGAGCTGCCCACCACCCCCGCCCCCTCATAGGACCGCTCCGCCGCTCCGGCGGGTGGGATCGTTGACCGGGCGGGGAGAAGGCCATCACCGCTGCCACGCTGGTCCTGGCCACCGTCGGCCTCGTTGTCCCGGCGCACGCCGACAACGACGCCGACTCCAGGACGTCGCCGCCGTGCCCGTCGTCGACGGCCGCGACGTCGTCCCCATGCACCTCGCGGACCTCCACAGCGGGAGCAGCGCCACGACCAGGATGAGGGAGTCTCTCACCAGGCCCGACCTGCTCATGGCCACCCCGGAGCGCCGCGTCGGGCCCGGCTGCGAGAGCCGGCTCGCCGTCAGACAGCTCCCTCTTCGCCGTGCGCTTCGACGCCCCCGGGCGCGGAGAGGGCATCCCGGCCTTCGCCCTCCACCCGGGGAGGACCACCACCGGACCGCAGCGGGAGATGACCTTCCGGGCCGCCACCGGCTTGTCCGCGGCACCCCCGCTCCTCGAACCGATGGGGCGGCTCGGCTACGACGCCCACGGCCCGCGGGGCACCGGCGGCGGGGCCTGGATCGCCACGGAGATGGGGCGCCGGGCACCCGACCCGACCATCGGGATCCACGTCAACGGCCTGGTCACCTTCCCCTCCGGCGACCCCGCCGAGGACCACAACATCACCCACTGGAGCGAGCTGGAGCGCGGGGGCGACTTCCTCGCGCTGGAGCAGCCCGAAGCGTTCGTCACGGACGTGCGCGCCTTCTTCGCCACCCTGGGTGCCCCGGACTGACCGGCCGGTGCGGGCCGCCCCTGCTCCGTGCTGCGTTCGAGCAGGGCCGGCGCCCGGTCGAACACGTCGCGGCTCACCCTGCCGGGCTTGGCGGCGGTCCGTTCCGGGGCATGTACGGCGCGGCGCCGAGGACGACGCCGGTCGAGGTGAGCCCCGTGCCCGTCTCGGGAGCGGCGATGCCGAAGTCGGCGAGCATGCGCCGGCCGCCCGCACCGATCCTGCCTCGTCGACGAGGCAGGCCACCCCACTGTCCAAGCGCGCGACGCGATCCCCACCGCCTGAACCGGCGGCCGGTCGACCCTGACCGACACCGGCGTGCAAACCTGGGCTGGTGAATGAAGCCCTCTCCGCCGCCCTGCAGCGCGCGTCCCGCCACCAGCGCCGTTTCGAAGCCCGCTTCGCCGCCTACTTCGATTCCCTGACCGACCCCGCGGGCGGCATGTTCGAGACCCCGCCGCACGGCGCCTTCCCCGCCCGCGCACTCGACTTGGTGCGCGACATGTCGCTGCGCGGCGGCAAACGGCTCCGCGTGGTCCTCCTGCACGAGGCCGCCGCGCTGGTGGCGGACGAGGGCGTACCAGGGCTGGACGAAGCGGCCATCAGCATCGAGCTGCTGCAGACCCACGGCCTGATCCACGACGACATCATCGACGACGCGCCCGTACGCCGCGGTGGCCCCTCCACCTACTACGCCTACCGCCACGAGTTCCCCGACCAGCCCGACACCGCCCTCGCGCTGGCCCTCCTCGCCGGCGACCTCGCGGCCTTCCTGTCCCTGCGGGTGCTGCTCACCAGCGGCCTGCCCGCCGACCGCGCCCTGGCCATGGCCGCCGTACACGCCGACACGGGAGCCGCCACGATGACCGGGCAGATGATCGATCTGGAACGCGACTTCCACCCCGTCCCCGACATCGAGTTCCTGCACGCGGTCACCGAATTCAAGTCCACCCGCTACTCCGTGCTCGCCCCGCTGCGCATGGGCCTGCTCGCCGCAGGCACCGACCACGCCCCGTACGACGCTGAACTGCGGCGCTACGCGACCGCATTGGGGATCGCCAACCAGATCCACGACGACTGGCTCGACCTGTTCGGCGATCCGGCAGCCCTCGGCAAACCGGTCGGTTCCGACATCCGTTCGGGTCGCCGCAGCTACGCCCTGCGGGCTCTTCTTGCCGTCTGCGACGACGCCGAGCGCAAGCTGCTGGACCAAGCCTCGGGCGATCCGGGCTGCGACGACGAAACCCTCGACCGCATACGCCGCATCGCGCGAGCGCACGGGGTCGACCGGCAGCTGAGGGCCGACGCCGACGAACACGCCCGCCGGGCAGAGGCCCAGGCCGCCACATGGCGGGAGCGCTGGCGGCCGGAGGCCGTGGCATTCTTCGAGCACATGCCGGGCTGGAGCGTCACCCGCGACCGGTGACCGCCCCTCCCTCCCCGCGCCCCTCCGCCCGCATACTGCTGACGGACGGCACGGGTGGTCGTCGAGCCGGTACCGCTGGGGCTGCCGGCGGGCACGGGGTGGGCAGTGCGACGGCCGCTCCGTCGTGCGGGACCCGCCACTTCGCGCAGGGACACCGTCGCCGTGCCGGGCCGGTCCCCGGGGAATGCGCCGTGCACGGCCGTTCGGCGACAACAGCCCGTCCCACCGGGCTTGGCGTGAGCGGCCCTGGAGGGGGACCAGCACCTCCCACCCGTTGCGCGATCGGTTGGAAGCGCGGCCACCGTGCCACGCTCGTGGCGCATCCCCGGCGTGTCCGGACACCGAAGTCCCGCACGCTGGCGGGGTTGTCGCGGGTCACGGACCCATCACAACGCCCACACAGCATCAGCAGTACCGCGAGCATGGCCCGATGCGCACACACCACGCCATCGCCGTCCTGGCCACCGCCGGGCTCCTCGCACTCACCGGCTGCTCCAGCACCGAGACCAGCAAGCCCAAGCCGGACACCAGCCCGGTTTCTTCCCCCTCCGCCACGGCGCCCGGCACGAGCCCCAGCCCCAGCTCCGGGCGGAAGGCCGCCGGGCTACCCGAGGATCCCCAGGGTTCGGCCCGCGCCGGCTACCTGGCCGCTCTGAAGGCCGTCCACCCCTCGCTCGTCACCGAAGAGAAGAAGGCCGTCGACAACGGCGTGAATCAGTGCAGCAGCTTGACCGGCAAGGACCCCAACGCCTCTGCGCGACAGCGGTTCACCACCAGCCAGCACGAGATCACCCAGGCCGAAGCGGTCGCCATCAACGCCGCGGTGAAGACGTTCATCTGCCCGAAGTAGAGGGGCCGCTCCCGCTCGTCGCCGTATCGCTCGAAACAACCGGCATCGCGGGGGCCTCCAACGAACAGGCCACGATGAGCACCGACTTCGGAACAGGGCACGCGGCATCCCGGACCGTACGCGGGCCCGACGGGGCCGATGAGCGAGCCCCGGAACTCCCGGACGGTGACGCCTGCGTCTTCGACGTCCACGACACCACACCGACGACGAGCATCCCCTGGAACAGCACCTCATCCAGCTCTGGCCCGCACCCGCCGCCGAGCTCATCTCCCGATCCGTGAGTCCGGCCGCCAGCTCATCAGGGCGCAGGGTGGGATCATCCGCAGCCCGTTGGTCTTCCATACGTCCTCCTCATGATCCTTCAGAGCGCACCGCTCCTGTCTCTGCAGGTCTCACTGCTCTGGTGCAGGTTCACGTAACGGATTGTCCAACGGGCCTCTGACAGCGGCGGTCGGGTCGGCGGGCTCACTGAGCCCCCCGATATGTGGTCCCGTGATCTTCGAGTGAGCGGGTGCTGCACCGCGGCCTGCGGCAAGCGGATACCAGCTTCGCGGTGCCCGTTTCCGGTTGGGATGATGGTCCCGTGCCAGAACCGACCTTTCGCTACCACCCCGATCCGCTGGCCTCCGGGTCGGCGTTGCGCACCGACCATGTCTGCAGTGTCTGTGGCATGGATCGACAGATCCGCTACCGAGGCCCTGTCTACGGTCGGCAACCCGATTCCCTCTGCCTTCACTGCATCCACTCCGGGGCAGCGTCACGGGCCCTGAGCATCTCAGGCGGAGGTGATGCGGACTCCGACATGGCTGCGATGTTCAGCGATGCCGTTGACGTCCCCGACGACGTGCCTCTGTCGGTCGTTGACGAAATCACCCGACGCACTCCCGGCTTCTCGGGTTGGCAGCAGGAGTCCTGGCTGTACCACTGCGGCGATGGCGCGGCCTTTCTCGGACCTGCCGGCTATCGCGAGCTTGAGGCCCACCCGGAGGCCCTCGCCATGCTCCGTGAAGATCACCGGCGTTACGGCTGGTCGCCCGCAGATACAGAGGAGTTCTTGCGGAGGCTGGACCGCACTGGCGAGCCGACCGCCTACCTGTTCCGCTGCTTGCACTGCAACACAAGCCTGGCATCTTGGGACATCGGCTGACAGCGGCTTCTTCCGTGCCGTGATCACGTCCGTCGTTGGCCGTTCGCCGGGGCTTCGTTCGGTTCCTGTGGCGGGCCCGGTGGGTTTTGGTGCACGGGCCGGCGTGCCCGTCCTCCCGTGCCGGCTCCTGAACCCCCAGCGGACCCGGGCCGGGGTGAGCCTGTTCGGTTCGGCCGGCCGTTCCCACGGCCCGCGCAGATCTGCCGTGAGGGGACGGGCGAGGCGGAGTTGTGCGTGGGCTGCCAGGACGAGCCAGATCCAGCGATCGGCGGCGGCAGAGTCCCGAAGCCTGGGCCCAGTCCAGCCGAGGGTCCGCATGAGCAGGCGGAAGGCGGACGGTGTACTCGACATCGAACCGTCGCAGGAATGCCCGCCACCACCGATCGAAGTCCTCGGGGGTGGCTCCGGTGCCCGACCACCGCAGCCTCCCCGGCCTGTTGACCCCGCCGCTGGGCAGCTTCGCCACGGTCGACCCCAACTCGGTGCTCTCCGGCAACGGCCCGTCGTGGTTGGGCCACGAAGCCCTGCGGGTCAGACGGGGGTGGAGCTGGTCCCGCCACGGGTGAGTGGACTCGAGCGCCCACAGGGAGTGCGCGTACAGGTCGACGTAGCCAGGCGGGGTCCAGCCGTGGCGGGCCAGGACGCCGCGGCGGGCATGGAGGGCGTGCGCGGTCCAGTCCCGCGCCCAGGGGCTCGGTCGTAGGAGGCCAGGTACGGAGCCGCAGCAGTGGGCGCCGACGCTCCGGGCATACCGCGGCCGGGGCGTCGGCGTGGACGGCCCGCTCGAACAGGAGCAAGGCGGATCAGGACCGGCGCAGTGGCTGCCGCCGCCAGCGGAGGCAGTTGTGCCGGTACGGCGCGGAGTGGACCGCGACGAAGCTGCGCTGGGGCTCGGCGGGCTCGTCTTCCATGGCCGACCTCGCGCAAGCGCCACCTGGCCGCAGCGGGCATCGCAGCAGCCCGTAGCCCAGCCCATGCGGCGCCAGGGTCAGCGGTCGCGGCGCGCTCCTGACGCCAGCCGCGGCGGAGCCTGCTCCAGGGTCTCCCGGATGTGGACGTCCGCGCCAGTGACGGTGAACGCGACGTCCAGACTGCGGCACATCCGCTGTGTGCGAGCCATGGCGCTGAGCGTGGCGGGGCCCGGTTCGCCGGCGGGCAGTTCGAGGAGGACCTGGTCCGGGTGGTGGGTCGCGACGAGCGCTTCGATCTGCAAGGCCACCGCCGCCCGGTTGGTGATGTCCAGGCCCTGGTGCAGCTTCACTGTGAGGGTGCCGCGGTCGAGAGTATGGGTGATCAACATTCGCAAGCCTCCAGAGAGCCCGGGCGGGACACCACGCAGAACCCGCCGTTCCTGCTTCCAGCATGCAGGCGTGCGGCCCTGAAGGCCGGTCCGCCGCCGCACCATCCACGCAGGAGCGCAACCGCAGGGGACACACCCCAGCTGGCTTCTAGCCCCGGGACGTGCGCAGGCGGGCCTGACGCGGGACAGGACCCGGCCGGGTGATGGTGACCACCATTGCGGCCGGGTCCTGCCTGTGTGGGAGAAGGCGTGCGGGCTGGTCAGAGCTCCTCGTCGCGCTCGCGCCCCATGTCGTCCTGACCGCGCCGCTCGAGTTCTTCGGGGGTCTTCCCACGTGCGCTCTCCTGGCCTCCGCCGGGATGGACGGGGTCCTGGCTGGGCCGGCTCATGCGCTCCTGCTCCTCGCGGCCTTTGCCCGGCTTCTGGCGCTTGTCCTGCGTTCCGCCCACGACGGCGACTCCCTGTTGTGGCGCGCGGCTGGGCCCCCCGCCACGATGTCACTCTAAGTTACATATCGCCCCATTTTGTCTCACGGTCCGTGCTGTATGGGTGACGGGGGCGTGGGACCGGGCGAAGGGGTGCGGGGAGGGCGGGGACACCGACGACGGGCGAGGTCGTTCTCCTTGGCTGCGGTCAGTGTGGTCGGGGACTTCCACGACTGGCAGCCCGGTGTCCACCCCCTACAAGCTGCAAGGACGGCAAACGCGCGGTCACAGTGGAGCTGCCGGGCGAGCGCACCCATGCGTTCCGGATCCCGGCGGCGGGGGACTACTGGTTCAACGACGAGAGCGCCGGCGACCGGGACGGGCACAACAGCAGCCTGCACACCCGACCCGGCACGGCCCCGCGCCCCGTCGGTCTGGGGGTGCCTGTGCTGTGCCCGGCCGGTCGTCAGTCGGCGGTCATGCGAGCGAGGGTGTTCTGGAGTCGTCGGACGGCGTGTTCGGCGTCGGCGTACTGCTCGGGGGCGGGCTTGATGGTGCCGAAGGTGGGCCCGTCTTCCGGCGGCAGGGCGCGCCAGTGCAGGACGGGGGTGAGGGCGGTGACGGCTGCGCCGAGGAACCAGGCGAGGCGTCCGTGGACGTGGGCGAGGGAGATGGCCAGCACGGCGAGTGCTTCCCGCAGGTGCTCGAGCCGGTGGACCTCGGCCAGGGGCTCATGTTCGTGGGGGGTGCCGATGGCGGCGTGGAGATCGGCGGCGGCTTTCGCTGCGATCGTGCGGTCGGTGGAGGCCAGGGTCCATACCCGGTCGCGGATCTGCTGCTCGGCTTCCCGGGTCAGGTTCTCGATGGTCGTCCGCATGTCCATGCGAGCACCCTAGGCCGCAGCGCTGGCCGGAGGGAGACCGCCGTTGGCGACGGCGGTACCTCTTGCCGGACCGGCGAACCATCACTGCTGGTGGCGGCCCCGGCACGGCGTCGTAGAGCCGACGCAGCAGCACGGCGTCGTCCCGTCGGTGTCCCTCGGAGCTGGCCTGCGGCCGCCAGTGGCGGGCAAGCAAGCGCGCGGGGGCCGGATACGGCGACACGCCCACCGTCCGTACGGGGTGGTGTGTGGGGGCTGGGCAGGTGCGGCGGCGGGGAAGGCACCAGAGTCTTCCCCGCCGTCTGCCCGGCCTGGGCAGGCGAGCGCCGTCAACTCACGGAGGGTCGGTGATGTCGCAGGCCAGGGAATCGATAGACCCCTCCCATACGGAAGTCACTTGATGACGGACTTCGACCGGGACGGGATGGCCGGGAACGTCGGGGACAGGCTCGGCTTCGTCGCCCGTCGGGTCAAGGGTGACCCCAAGCGTTTCATCGAGGACCGTGGCAACCCACCGGCCGCCCGGCGCGGCAGCGTCTGACCCTGCCCGTCGCCCCTCCGGCAGCCGGGCTGAACTGTGTTGCAGCGGAAGGGGTTTGGGGACCTGGATCGGGGACACATGCGCTGGTGACGGCGGCACGTCTCACCGGCTCGGCGAATCCCTTCGCGGTTGGTGACCGCAGGCGGCACCCCTTCCCCCTGGGACCGTCTGCGGGCCGCCGGCACGGCACCGCACCGTCGTCCCGCCGCAGGCATAGCCCAGGCCGTTCATGCCTCCCCGTATCCCCGGTCTGGCCAAGCCCCTGGCGCCCGCTGACCACACAGCGGCCCCCGGGCCGCCGGCGGGACGACGACCGCCCCTCAGGCCACCTCGACGGGGCCCGGGCCGTGGTCGGGCCGACCACCAGGGCACCCGACTCCTCCAGTTCCTTCGTCGCGCGGCGCCAAGGTACACATTCTGTGGAAGTCCGCTGCCGGGCGTACGAAGACTAAGATGACAACGCCCCCGCGGGCTGGCGCGGGGCCTGGCCGCCCCTGCCCCCGCCAGCTCCGGCGCCTGCTGTAGATGGCCGCCTGCGCGCAGCTGTTCACGATCGAAGAGGAGCCCCCCTCGGTGTGACCTCTGGCCGCAGGCGGGGCCGCCGGGACTACGGGCCCGCGGCGAGGGCTGCGGGTTCCGCGTTGCCCGCTCGTGGTGCACGACGGAGACTGGGCGGAGGAGCGCGGACCGAAACGGCAAGGGCCGCGAGTGGGTGATCTTCCGGAGAGGCCTGCACCATGGGCGATTACGTGCAACTGCCCGGTGTCAGGACCTGGTACGAGACCGAGGGGGACGGGGATCCCCTGGTTCTTCTGCACGGCGGGTTCTGCACCAACGGGACGTGGGGTGCGCAGCGGGCGGATCTGGCTGCCGCGTACCGCGTCTTCCTCCCGGAACGCCGTGCGCACGGGCACACCCCGGATGTGGAAGGGCCGGTGTCGTACCAGGCCATGGCCGACGACACGGTCGACTTCCTGGAGGCGGTCGTACGCGCCCCGGCCCACCTGGTGGGTTGGAGCGACGGCGGCATCGTCGCGCTGATGGTGGCCGGCGCCCGGCCGGACCTGGTCCGCAAGGTGGTCGTGATCGGTGCCAACTTCCGTCCCGCCGGTGAGGCGTTCGTCGAACCGGCGATGGTCGACGCGATGACCTCCGGCAGCGACGAGCTGGAGTTCTTCCGCTCGATGTACGCCCCGATATCGCCGGAGGGTGCCGGGCACTGGCCGGTGGTGGCCGCGAAGATGGTGGACATGTGGCGCGGCCAGCCGACGATGACCCCGGCGGATCTGGGGCGGATCAGGGCGCCGACGCTGGTGATGGCCGGCGACGACGACATGGTGACCCTGGAGCACACGATCGAGCTCTACCGGGGCATTTCCGGATCCCAGCTCGCGGTCGTCCCCGGTGCCTCGCACCTCGCACCGTTGGAGAAGCCCGACCTCGTCAACCGGCTGATCCTCGATCACCTCGGACGGGACGCACCGGAGACCATGATGCCGATCCGACGCGCCGCGCCACCGCATCCGGTCCCGCCGGCCGCGGACGCGGCGAACTGATCCGGAGGCGTGCTGGGGGGCGAGTCCGATGTCGGCCAGGGCCCAGCCCGCCCGGCGCAGCAGCGCGAGGGCGGGGGTCGCCGTGTCCCCAGCGGGCGGCGCTGATCGGGACCGGGATCGCTTCGCATCTCCACGGCGAACGCGGGTCGGGGGGCTCCCACATCCGCGCGAGGCGCAGCGCCGTCAGCACCACGGCTGTGACGGGTGGTGCGATCGCCGAGAACCGTGCTCCCGGGCGGTTGCCGACGCTCACGAAGGCGGCGACGAGCAGCAGGAGGGCGGCGGGAGTGAACCGGAACGTGCCGCCGCCAGCGCCGAGCGGTCCCAACGCCGGCAGGCCCAACCCGCTGACGAGGCAGGCGCGGGCCAACGCCCGGGCCGTCTTGCAACAGGAGCGGAACGATGGCCCCGACGGCGCTGACCACGAAGACCAGGAATACCCGGCGCCGACACCGCCACGGCCCCCGCCGAAGCGTCCCCGCCCGCGCCCGACGCGGCCCGGCCGCCCCTCGGCCCCGGTCGCCGCCCCGGATCCGGATTCCTAAGATGGGAAGGTCGGCTCGGGGATTCGGATACCGCTCGGGGACGTGCGTCAGAGGTGATCCTGGATGGGCCGGTACCGCACGCCTGCCATCGTGGCCGCTGCCTCCCTCCTGCTGACCGCGCTGTGCGCGGGCCAGGCTCCCGCCGCCGCCCCGCCGGGCCGGGGCGACATCGACGACGCGATCACCGCGGCCATGCGCGAGGCCGACATCCCCGGTGTGGGCGTCGGCCTGTGGATCGACGGCGAAGACCCCTACGTACGCGCCTTCGGCACCTCCGACAAGACCACCGGCACCCCCATCAAGACCGACATGCACACCCGCATCGGCAGCATCACCAAGACCTTCACCATCACCGGTGTCCTCCAGCTCGTCGACGACGGGAAGGTACGGCTCGACGAGCCGATCTCGACGTACCTCGACGGAGTGCCAGGCGGCGACCGGATCACCGTCCGGCAGCTCGCCGAGATGCGCAGCGGCCTCTACAACTACACCGAGGACCCGCGCTGGCTGGCCGCCTTCAAGGCCGACCCGTACCTCGCCTGGACCCCGCGGCAGCTGCTGGACATCGCCTTGCACAGCTGGGTTGGGACCATGGTCAGCGGGCGGCTGCCGGACGGCGACCGCCTGCTGGAACCGGCCACCCAGGCCCAGCGGCTGGGCATGCTGCCCACCGGGTACCCCGGGCTGGGCTACGGGCTCGGCATCGCCGACTTCGCCGGCTGGATCGGCCACAACGGCGAGCTGCCCGGCTACGAGACCATCGCCGTCCGCCTCCCGCAGGACCGCGCCACACTGGTGATCGTCGTGAACTCCGACGTCGACGGGAAGTTCGGCAACCTGAGTTCCCTCATCGCCAACCGGATCACCAAGATCGTGACACCGAAGCACGTCTGGTCCCTCCCGAAAGAGGCTCAGCCCAATGCGCTACCGGAGCCGTCCGCACCGCCCGTGTCGCCGAAGCCGCAGGACCGCCGGTGACCTTCGGGCCGCAGGGCGGTATCGGGCCGTTCGAGGTAGCCCACCTCATCGATGCACAAATGACTGACACGTCTGTAGCGGGCGATGGTCTTGGTCAGCTGCTTGTCGGCGGCGGCCTCAACGAGCTCGTTGACGCTGCGCTCCCGCTGTGTCCGGCAGCCCTGCCGGACACAGCGGCCGGACCTGTCCGTGCTTTCACCAGCGGACAGAGGCGAAGTCGATCGGCCGGGGCCTTAACAGCCGGGTGCGCTCTGCCAGCGCGCTGAACCGCCGGGACATCTCGTCGGCGGCCAGCCGGCGGCGGTCTCCGTGGCCGGGCAGGACCCATTCGAACCGGAGCCGCCCGGCTGCCCCCGCCAGTGAGGCGGCCAACTCCTCGATGGAGTACCAGGTCACGCTGTCTGCGACTTCCAGATCGCCCGTGGTGCGTGACCAGTAGAAGCTGTCCCCGCTGAAGCAGTACCGGTCATCGGCGAGGTAGAGCACACTGCCGGGAGTATGGCCCGGCAGCGGGTGGGCGGTGACTCCCGCACCGACCTCCAGCGGCTCGAGGCCACGGATCACCCGGTCGGCGTCGGGTGCTGCATCGAGGTCGCCCTCGTGGATCCATAGCCGGGCGCCGAAGCGGTCGGCGTAGCGGCGGCCGTGTGCGGCGTGATCGCGATGGGTGAGGAGCACATCGGTGACAGGACCGGCAGCCGCGTAACGGTCGGCGAGCGCTGGACTCCAGCGCGGCGTGTCGATCATCATGACCGTCCCCGACGGCCGCCTGAGCAGATAGGCGTTGGCCCCCGCAGTGTGCTGCGAGTTGTGCCCGCAGAGCAGCACGCCGCTGTCCAACTCCATCGGAAAGGGGTCGAGCCGCTGATCCGGCTGCTGAGAGGTGTGGCGGATCGAGCGGGTGGGGCAGGCGAAGACCGCCGCGTGTAAGCGCCGAGTCTCCGCTTCGTTGCGCGGCGGGCGCAGGATCTGCGACTTGCCCTCGACCTCGCCGATCAGCTCGGGCGCGAGCTGCCGTGCGACATCACAGTTGAAACAACGGTCGTCCACGTACCAGCCGTCCACGGCAGGTCTCCGTTCTGGGGAGAGGGGGAGCGATGCCCGATGCGGGCTTGCCCCTCCCTGGGTACCTCACTCGCAGTGGGAAACGGTAGGCCCCGCCGATCTTGTATTTCCGGACTCGACGCGCTCTCTCCGACCCGATCGGCCCCTGGTCACTCCTCGCGTCCATGCGCCCGCTTGCCGAGGCGGCAGAGAAGCGGAAATTCGCTCTCCTGCCTGGACTCGGTTTCCTGTCCCTGTCCCTGTCCCTGTCCCTGTCCCTGGGCCACCCGCAGCCGCACGGCCGTCTCGGTGAGATCGAAGTCCTCGACGACCTCGGGCACTATGGACATCCTTTCCCGGGCACACGCCCAGATCTCCGGATGTCCGCCAATCCGAAACAACCTCACCGTACGTGGGCTGAGCATCCCCTCGACTTCGAGCTGCAGCGGGGCGCTGGGCTCCCCGCCGGCCGCGGCGTGCACCACCCGCACGTCATACTCGCCCGTGGGTGTCCTGGAGACTTCCAGTTCTAGGTCAGTGGCCATCGCACCCCTCTTTGCTGCGGATGACCACGGGCAGCCCGCCCGCGGAACTGCCGCTTAGCTCTGCTGCCATGCCCTTTGAAGGGTGATCAGGTCTCGGAGAGCAGCCATGTGGCCTGATCTGCGCGAACGGATTGCCGAGCCGGTACATGAGTCACCGGTTGCGCCTGTCGGGCTCATAGGCTCGCGGTACGCAGGCGGTCTGTCACAGTCCCGCCTGGTTCCGATGCCCTTGGTGCGGCGGGGCCTGGGCTTCGCCGATGAAGAAGATGCGAGGAAGAGATGTCTCCCACACCGCCTCAGCCCTACGGGACCGTTGTCAGTGAGCAGGGTGTGAACGTCCGGGAGTTCCCCAGTACCGACTCCTCGATCATCGCCACGATCCCGTACCGCTCCACGGTCGGCTTGCGCTGCAAGGTCAGGGCCCAGGTGATCGACGGCAATGCCATCTGGTACCTGCTGCGCGACCGGCCCGGGTGGATCACGGCCCGGTACGTGGACAACACCGGCAACGTGAAGATCGCACTCGACAACGGCGGCGCCACAGACGGGGACGCGGCAGGGTAAAGCAGACCCGCGGCGGCTGGCCGATGCTGGCGCAGGCCACGGCACCGGCAGCATCAGCATCAGCATCCGGGTCGTCCCCGACACAGCGCAAGGGGGCGGGGGGCACCGCCCGGGTGACGAGCTCTCTGGTGCGCACCACCGGTGTCGGCCAGGTCAGCGGAGATCGCTACCGCTTCGTCGGCAGTGACACCAACGTGGTCGTGTGACCGCCGGGCCCAATCGACCCGCTGATCTTCAACCCATTCCGACGTTGCCTTGTGGTTGGCTCCTGATCGCCAGTGTGCCAGTGGCACCTGGTGACCGATCTTGCTTCGGGAGTTGGCACAGCACCGGTCGGCCGCTCAGGCCGACCGGTGCTTGACCTGAACCTTGGTTGACGTATGAGAGTCGTGTCATCGAACGGCGAGACGAGGAGGTTCCGATGACACAGCCCAGGATCCTGGTGACCGGCGCGACCGGAAAGGTCGGCGGCGCGGTGGTGACCCAACTGCACGCGGCGGGAATGCCCGTGAGGGCGCTGGTGAGAGGGGAGGCGGACTTCCCGGAGGGTGTGCAGGCGGTACGCGGCGATCTCGGTGATCCCGCGTCGCTGGACACAGCTCTGGACGGCGTCGATTCGGTCTTCCTGGTGTGGCCGTTCCTGAGCGCTGAGGGCGCGTCGGACGTGATCGACGCGATCGGGAAGCACGCCCGACGGGTGGTGTACCTGTCATCCGCCGGGGTCGGTAGCGAGGAGAAGCCGGGCGAGGCGATCACCATGTTCCACACAGAGCTGGAGCGGCTGATCGAGGCATCGGGCCTGGAGTGGACGGCGCTGCGGCCCACCGGATTCGCGAGCAACACGCTGGGCTGGGCGGAGGAAATCCGCACCACCGGTGCGGTGCGGGCGCCGCTGGCAAGACTGGCCCGCCCGCTGATCCACGAGGCGGACCTGGCTGCGGTCGCCGTTCAGGCACTGAGGACCGACACCCTGCTCGGCGCCCGCCCCCTGATGACCGGCCTCGAACTGATCACCCAGGAACGGCAGGTGGCACTGATCAGTGAGGCCATCGGGCGGCCGGTGCGGTTCGAGGAGATCGCACTGGACGAGGCCGTCGAGCAGATGAAGGCCGCAGGCTACCCGGCAGAGCTGGTGGAGGCCGTGTTGCCGGCCCAGGAAGAGATGCTCGACAATCCGGAGCCGGTCAACGATGAGGTGGAGCGCATCACGGGTACCCCGGCCCGGTCCTTCCGGGAGTGGGCGGTGGACCACGCGGCGGACTTCCGTTGAGAGGGATGTCGATACACGTCGACGTGGACGGCCAAGGCAAAAGCACCGGATCTCAGCTCCGTCGCCCCCACGCTCGACTCTGAGGTCGGGCCCCCGTTCAGGGAAGCCGTGAGCGATTGAACCGTTCAGGTCGGGAAGCCAAGCGGCTGTGGCGTGGCGTCGCTCACAAGAATCCGCGTCCAAACCCGTATGCACCGGCTGCGGGACGGAGTTCGACAACGACTGATGGGAGACCACCACGCTCTCCCCGGAGCCGTGCCACCCGTTGCACCCTACGCCGTGCGAGCCGTGCGAGCCGTGCGAGGCCAAGACGGTCGCGACCGCGGACCGGGCCGAGCGCGACCGCGTGGAGGCGGAGGCCGCCGCGACCGCCGAGAAGGCCCGCACCTGGCGCCCCCTCCGGGCGGTCGAACAGGTCATCGCGGCAGACGGATCCTGGTTCTTCACCCTGCACTTCGACGCCACCGGAACCAAGCACCTGACGTGGAGCGGCGTCAAGAACCAGCCTCCCTCGCGGCCACCATCCCGGTCGCAGCCACCCTCTCCCTGCTGACGACCAACCAGCCCCGCATTCCCCTTCCACGACGACCCCGCTCCGCCGACTGAACCAGCCGCATCGCCGCCGTGCCGATCAGACTCCGCTGACTGATCAAACTTCCCTACGTTGCATGCGGGACAGGGCGAGCCCTTCGTATGGTTCTCCCACCCAGGGGCGTCGGGCGTGGCTTTCAAACTTCTGCCGCTTGTGGCAACCAGCGATTGGCCACCCGACGCCCCACGACGACTCGGCTGCCAATTGGGAATTGCGAATGATCGCACCGTAGGGAATCGACAGCGAGGTCGTCCGTCGGGAGGCACCAGCACACCCCACCGCACGGAGGCACCACACGGCCGCGATCTGGGCCGGCATCGACGCAGGCAAGACCCAGCACCACTGCGTCGCGATCGATGAGAGCGGCCACCGGCTGCTGTCACGACGTCGCCAACGACGAACCTGAACCCCTCGAACTCCTCACCGACGTCTTGGCCCTGGGCGACGAGGTGGCCTGGGGAATCGACCTGGCCGACGATGGAGCCGCCCTGGCCATCGGCATCCTCCTCAACCACGACCAGCCCGTGAACTACGTCTCCGGCCGCGCCATCCACCGAGCCTCCGAGAGCTACCGCGGCGAGGGCAAGACCGACGCCAAGGACGCTGCGGTCATCGCCGACCAGGTCCGCATCAGGCGTGACCCCAACCCCTTACACACCGGCGACGAAACCGTCATCGACCTCAAGATCCTCACCGGCCGGCGCGTCTTGTGGGCTCTCCTCCGTGACGGACGGACCTACGAGCTCACACCGCCGACGCCCCTGGCGGCTTGACAGAAGGCATGAGGAATCGCTGAGACCGGTCAGTCCCGCTTAGTACTCCAGTGCGGCTTCGTGATCTATCCGCTGGTTTCGTGGGCTGAGCGTCGTCGGTAGTGGCTGCGCCGGGCTGTTGCCTGGTGGCGTCTGCGTCAGTTCGACCAGTGCAGCAGTCTGGCCAGGGACACGACTGGTGGGTTGAGGACGGCGGTGAAGAGGTGGCGGATTTCTGGAACGGTCAGCGGGATCGGGTCGCTGCCCCGGACGTGGTGACGCGGCTTCGCTGGCCGGTCGGGGGCTGCGTCAGCGGCGACGGCGGCCAGGAACGCCAGCGCGAGCATGGCGAGCGTGACGTGCCGGTGCCATGAGGTCCAGTGCCTCACCTGGTAGTGGTCCAAGCCGACTTGGCCCTTGGCGGCCTGGAAGCATTCTTCGACGTTCCAGCGGGTGCCGGCCACGCGGACGAGCTCGGCCAGGGGTACTGCGGCAGGTGACCAGCACAGGTAGAAGGCGAGTTCCCTCGTGGTGGGGTTGCGGCGGATCAGCAGGTGGCGGTGTTCGCCGGTGCCGATATGGATCCAGGCCCAGTCGTAATAGCGCGGGCCCTTCGCGCCGTTGCCGGCGCTTTGCCGGTGCCAGGCAGTCGTGGGCAGGCGACTGGCGACCGTGTCTGCGCGAATCGGTGTGCGGCCGGAGTTGATCCGGACCCGGATGGAGCAGGCGACGGCCAGAACGTATCCGGTCCCGTTTGCCTCCAGGGCGGCACGAAGCTGCGGGTCCTGCCCGTATGCCTCGTCGCCGGTCACCCACCGTGCTTCCACCCCGGCACCCAGTGCGGCGGCGATCATTTCCCAGGCCAGGCGGGGTTTGGTCGCGAACTGCACCTCGTCGGGTATCCCGGCAGCCTGGCGGCGCTCCGGATCGGTGCACCAGGAATGCTCAGGCAGGTAGAGCCGGCGGTCGATCAGTGCCCGCCCCCGGCCGGTGGCGTAGGCGAGAAAGACACCGACCTGGCTGTTCTCAATGCGTCCGGCGGTGCCGGTGTATTGCCGCTGCACGCCCGCCGAGGACCGGCCCTTCTTCAGGAAGCCGGTCTCGTCGACGA
Source organism: Streptomyces sp. NPDC040718 (assembly GCF_055593565.1). Classification (NCBI taxonomy): domain Bacteria; kingdom Bacillati; phylum Actinomycetota; class Actinomycetes; order Kitasatosporales; family Streptomycetaceae; genus Streptomyces; species Streptomyces sp. NPDC040718. The sequence continues at coordinate 124,331 of NZ_JBVIXO010000017.1, forward strand.
TCAGCACGCCACCGTCGCCGCCGAGGTGGTCCACCGCGTAAGCGCGGACTTCGTCGCGGACAGCATCAGCGTCCCAGCGGGCACTTCGCAGCAGTCGCTGCATCGGTCCGGGACGTGCGTGACCAGCCTGTTCTGCCAGCCGCCAGCAGTTCTTGCGCTCGACGCCGGACAGCAGCCCAAGCAGGTACGCGCGGGCGGTCGCCCGCGGTTCCACCCGTCGGAACCGACCCGCGATCCGTGACATGGCCTGGTCGAACAATGCCCGCCACCGGACAGGCTCTACGCTATGGCCCGCGGCCACCGCACGATCTTCAGGAGTCCACACAAACCCCGATGATCACGCGGTGGCCGCCCTCGCTCCAGGCCGGGTCCTGGACAGTGCCGAACTCCTTGCTCCGGTCCGACGGCCCCTGATCGACACAATGAGCACATGGACAGCGAACCTCTGCAGATCCCGCTTGACCAGCTGCGGCACGCCTTCGAGCTGGCAATGCAACACATCGAAGCGTCAGCCGGCAGCGCAGTGGCGCTCGAACACGATTACTTCTGGTCCGTTCCGGGCGACGAACTCTACGACGTCCCCAACGAACCGAGAACGATCACAATCGGGCAGCTCTCCGAGTCATGGCAGCACCTTGAGGACCTCCTCGCCGACCCGAACCGGGCCGTGGGCCACCACCTGGTCTGGCTCGCCGATGTCCTCCGTGCGATCGGACAGTCCACCGCCCAGTAGCCACCACACGCGCGACGTGACGTGGAACTACGAAGTCACACTGGAGTATTAGTGGCTGCGGCATTACTTTCTGCAGTCTCCTCTGCTGTGTGCCTGCACCCGTTCGGAGCAGGTGAAGACGGAGGAGGAGACGTGCGTACATGGAAGGCAGCGGCCGCCGTGCCGATGGCCCCCGCAGCGTCATCTCTGGCGGCGACCGTGACGGCTTCACCGACGCCACCGCCAGCAACCACTCCAGCCTCCGCCCCTCCGTGGCCGTTTCCCCAGCAGCCCGGCCGCGTCTGCCTGAGCCACCACCGGCCCCGTCGGCGGACGTGAACGTCGGCGCCCGGGAACCCGGCGCCGCCCCCGCAGGCTCCTCTGCCTCCAGCGGCGGCTCAGCCGGGAAGACCGTGGTGCTGTCTCGTACCGGAACTGCACCGCTGTGCGGGAGGCCGGGGCTGCTCCGATCCGGCGCGGCGATCCTGGCTACGGCCGGCACCTGGACCGCGACGGGGCGAAATGACTTGCCGACTGCCCCGCCTGGCAGCCCTCTACCTGGAATAGGGGCTGCTGCCGCGGCTGGTGCGGAGACGTTCCGCCTCGGGCGCGGGGGGCTGCGCGGGCGGCCGGGGGAGGACGGGCCGGCCCGGGGTTCCCGCCCGGATGTCCTGGATCCCGCGGCGCAGTCGGGCGCCCAGCCGCCGGCCCAGCGGGCGTTCGATGAAGCGGTGGACGGCCCAGGCGAGCACCAGCATCCCTGCCGTGGTGGCGAGGGCGAGGGGCACGGGGGCGACGCGGTCGCGGAAGTGGTGGATGACCGTCAGCCCCACCATCATGTGGATCAGGTAGAGGGGGTAGGTGACCGCGCCCGCGTGGCGGAGCCAGCGCCACCGGATGCCGTCCAGAGCACCGAGGGCGAGGGCGGCCATGACCGCGAAGCCGAACAGGATGATCGCGTGAGCCGGCCAGGAGGGAGTCTGCTCCGCGGTCGTCTGGCCGAGGCTGGAGACCATGCGGGCGGTCACGTGGTGTTGTGCGAGGAGGAACTGCACGCCGACGACGGCCCACAGCACGGCGTTCGGCCCGAAGCGGCGCATCAGGTGGAAGGCCATGCCGGCGATGAAGTAGGGGGACGAGGACGGCATTGCGATGAAGGACAGCAGCTCGTTGTCGATGGCGGGGGCAAACGCCGCGGCCAGGGTCCAGACCCCGCAGAAGAGCACGCAGTTGCGGTACGTCAGCCCGCGCATGACGACGAGCGCGAACAGCACGTAGAACTTGAGCTCCACGAAGAGGGTCCAGTACGCGTCGTCGATGTCCGGGACGTCGAGGCCGCCCTGGAGCATCGACAGGTTCACCAGGACATCGGTGTACCCCGCGAACGACCGCACCTCGGGCCACGCGAACAGCACCAGCGAAGTGAAGACGACGGCCGTCCAGTAGGCGGGGAACAGCCGGGTCACCCGGGACACCGCGAAGTCGCCCACGCTGCGGCCCCATGCGCTCATGCAGATGACGAACCCGCTCACGAGGAAGAACACCTCGACTCCGAGCCAGCCGTAGACGGCGAACCGGCGGGCGTCCGGGAAGACGTCGGTGGTCGACCGGCCCCACGCGCTGGCCAGCACGGTGTAGTGATAGAAGAGCACGGCCAGTGCGGCCAGCACCCGTATGCCGTCGAGGACGGCCAAGCGCTGAGGCTCCCCGCCCGCTCCACGCGTTCTCATCCCTCGTCCGCCCCCTCGTCCGTACTGCAATCCGATTACCGGTGCGTAAAGATCAGCGGAACAGTACAGCGTGCACTCCGGCCCTCGCCGCCCCGACGGCCGGAGTTGACGGTCCGGAGACCGATGGGTTTGCGCGCGGATCTCGGTCTGGGAGGGTGTTCGACCGAAGCGACACTGCGGCGGCCGTCCCGCTCGTTGCGGTCGGCGTAGTTCTCCGCGAACCGGTCCAGGGCCCGGTCGACGACATCGCCCCCGCCCAGGTACGTGGCGAACGCGATCCGGTCCCCGGAGCGCGCGTGCGCCCGCGCGAGGGGCTCCCCGCACAGCTCCCCTCACAGCTCCCCGAACACCCCATGCCGCGCGGCACCATGTCCGCGGGGTCGGCGATCGCCTTCCAGTCGCGCAGCTGCCGCAGGTAGCAGTCCCGCTCGCAGCCCTCGATGCCCTCCTCGCGGGTCCAGCCGAGGAAGACGTCCCCGGCGGCCTGCATCAGCCGCTGCCCGGCGACCACCCGCTCGCCCTCGGTGGCGTGCTCGCTCGCGCCGACGTGCGCGGCGAGCACCGATTGGCCGGCCTCCTTGGCCTGGAGGATCAGCGGGTCCCGTCCGTCGCGGCCGGTGAGCAGCACGATCCAGCAGCGTGTGCCGACACTGCCGACGCCGACCACCTCGCGCGCAGGGCCTCGGCCGCCACCGTCCGGAGCCGGTCGGCGTCCACGCGCGCGTCCCCAGACGTCCAGGTTGCGCATGAGGGCGAAGCGGCGCATCCACTCCCGGTACGAGCGCACCGTGGAGCGCACGATCCGGGCGTGCCCGGCGTCGTCGAAACCGTTCTCCCGCGCCGCGATGACGAGGCTGGCGGCCAGCCGCTTGACGTCCCACTCCCACGGCCGGGCAAGGTCTCGTCGACGTCGTTGAGGTCGAAGAGCAGGTTGCGCTCCGGCGATCCCGGCAACCTGAAGTTCAGCACGTGCGCGTCGCCGCACAACTGGACCCGCAGGCCGGAGTCCGCCGTGCCGGCCAGGTCGGCGGCCATGATCGCGGCCGCGCCCCGGTAGAAGCGGAACGGCGACTCGATCATCCGCCCGTAGCGGACCGGGGCCAGTTCGGCCAGACGGGTGGCCGACGGCCGCTCGATCACCGCCACCGGGTCCCGTCAGGCGAGGGGGCGAACTCCTCGTGACCGGACCTCGGCGCCCTCTCCCGCGCGGCCTTGCCACGGGCGGCCCGCTCCTCGGGGACAGCCAGGGCCCGTTGTCGGCCGCGGTCGTCCCGTGCATCGGCGTCATGCGAACCTCCCGGCTCGTGGAACCCCGGGCCCGTGCGCTTCCGGCATGCGCCCCGCGCGACGGCCCACGCGGACGTACTCAGGTCAGGGTGACGACCCGCTCCCCGGCTCCCGGACCGGACTGCCCAGACGACCGGCCAGGAACGGTTCCTGCGCCAGCACGGCGCCCGTGCACAGGCCGACCGCGATGGCCACGCACAGCACGATCAGCCACGACAGCAGAACGAAGACCGAGCCGAACGCCCCGAACTCGTCCAGCACACGGTTGAGGGCGAGCGGCATGTACAGGCGCGCGCCGAGCGACAGCACGGTGACGGCCACGGCGCTGAGCAGCGCCCCGGGCAGCAGCGGCCACCAGCCGACCGTACCGCCGAGCAGCAGGTTCTGTGTCCACCACCACGCCGCCGTCTGGAGGAGCAAGGTGAGGGGGACGCCCAGCCACGATCCCGTGCCGAACCCGTCGCGCACCGGCCCCTGCACCACCAGCAGGCCCGTCCAAACGGCGATCCACACGACCCAGCGCCAGACCGCGATCCGGGCCGCGCCCCGCCGGATCCCCCACGCGCGTTTGCACAGCCGCTGGACCGCTCGGCTCACTGCGGTCGCCGACAGCAGCACCATCACCGACCCCACCACACCCACCGCGTTCTGCACGTCCTCGTCCGTCCCGGCGAAGAACTCGTCGAGCTGCTCGCCGGACTCGCCGGTGAGGCCGAAGAGGGCACGCAGCGACGAGGTGAGCTGCTCCTGGAGGGCCTCCGGGGCGAGCGAGGCGACGACGAAGAGCAGGGGAACCACCGTCAGCAGGACCTGTGCGGCCACCCGGGTCGCCGAGTCGAAGATGTTCACCGCGATCATGCGCTCCGCCAGGTGGGTGATCACGGGAAAGCGGGCCTCGCTGCGGTACCGGATCCGCCGTCCCGTCTCCGCCAGCTCCCGCGAGCGGGTCCGCCACCACGATGCCCACAGCACGCCGCGCACCCGCCTTCTTCGTCCCCGTCCAGGTTGGCGGACCCGGCCCGGCGGGGCACCCCGACGCTGCGGGACCCGGCGCCCCGCCCCCGACGTCGCGGCACACGGCACCGGCTCACAGCCGGCAGCCGGCAGCGGGCAGCCGTGCAGTCCCAGCGGTACGCGGACGGCCATGCGTACCCGCGCCACCGGGCCCTCGGCGGGGTCCTCGGCAGGGAAGACCGGGAACCGGCTCGCCCCGTCGGTGCGTCGGTGGCGAAGGCCAGCGGTATCCGCGCTCCCTGGAGCCGGAGGAGTCGCGCACCTGGTCCGGGGGCGAAGACCGGTTCGCCTTTCAGTGAAACACCCGCCGGCCGGGTCTGTCGGGCGGCCCGGGCCGTTCCGGCACCCGGACCGGAATGCGGCCGGTCGCGGGTGCTCGCACGATGGGGAACGAGGCGGGTGCCGACCCCGGCCGGGCGCCCCGCTCCTACTCGCTGGGGAGGACCGATGGATGCTGTGGACCGCAAGACCGAGAACAGGGCCCCGGGCGCCGGGCGCTCCGGCATCTTCCTGGGGTTCGCGCCGTGGATCGTCTTCGACGTGGTGGCGGGCCCCAGCACCTGGAAGTTCGCCGCGCTCGCCGCGCTGATCGCCTCACTGGTGCTGAACCTGCCCGACATGCGGCGTGGGAGCCTGAAGATGCTGGAGATCACCGGCCTGCTGTTCTTCGCAGTCATCTCGATCCTGGCACTGGTACTCGACCGGCAGGACCTGCTCTGGCTGGAGACGTACGCCCAAACCCTGGCGAGCACCGTGATCGCGGTGGTGGCACTCGGGTCGCTGGCCTTCATCCCCTTCACCGAGCAGTACGCCCGCGAATCGGTGCCGCGCGAGTTCTGGGACTCGCCGCTGTTCCGCCGGACGAACCGGGTGCTGACCGCCGTGTGGGGCGGGGCCTTCGTGCTCATCGCCGTCTTCGGCCTGATCGCCGCGAGAACCGGGCGGCACGGGGACTGGCTCAACTGGGTCGTCCCCGTCGTCCTGCTGGTCCTGGCCGTGAAGTTCACCGCCCGGTACCCGGAACACGTCCGCGCGCGCGCACGCGACGCGGGACGCGTGGCCTGAACCCCGGCTCCGGGACGCGGGGAGCGGGCCGGGATACCGCGCCCCCGGGCGGCCCGTTCGGACGAGCCCGACGCCCGCGCCCGCCTCGTCGCCCTGACGAGCCGGTCCGCGATCGGTGGGGCTGTACTGAGGGCCCGGGCCGACGTACGGTCGAACGAGGGGCCGGAGCCCTGGCCGATCTCCGCGCGGACCCGCCCCGCCGGGCGGCCTCGCGGACGCCTGGCGCCGCGGCGACCGGCAGGTCGTCGCCGCCCTGTCCGAGATCTCGCTCAGGCGGGCGGGCCTGCGCCCCGACGGGCGGCTACGGCCGTCGAAAGCGCCGACGGACCGGGGTGGCGGAGCGAGGTGAGCGCTGGGGTCCGGAATCAGCCGGCGATCGCGTCCTCGGCGATCCGGAACGTCCTCTCGACTGCCGAGGCGTCATACGGCGCGAATCCGGAGAACAACACCGAGTCCTTCCGAGCCGTTCTGTAGCTCAGCAGGAAATCCAGGACAACCGAACGCAGCTGAGGCGGAGTCTCCTGGCCGGCGATGAAGAGGGGGGTAGGCAGGTGGTCTCTCCGGGCGATCACGCGAGTTCTCTCGGCGTTGGCCGGGTCCTTCAGCCACACGTCTTCCTGGATGAAGGTCGCGTCCGCCGAACCCGTCACTACCGCCTCCACCTGACCCTCGTAGGGCGATGTGGTCACGAGTTCGCTGAAGAATTCGTCGATCCGGCCCCCCAGGTCGTGAACCAGCAGAGCCGGTGCGAGAAAGCTCGTTGTGCAGAAGCGGTGGGCTATGGCGAGCCTCTTGCCGCGAAGATCAGCGGCTGTGGTGACGGCACTGTGCGCGGGGACGATGAGCAGGCTCGGGATGCCGGTGGTGCCGTCCGCCGCGTAGACGGCACTGGCGATCGGCGTGTACGTGGGGTCATTGCGCAGGTGGAAGTAATTGAGCACGGGAAGGTACGAGAATGTTGCCGCGTGGATTTCGAGCTGCTTCGTGAGCGGAGCCATGTCGCCGAGATATCCCTTGACATGAATTCCGTACGTCTCGACGAATGTGGACCATTCCGGTGAGTTGACCTCGAGCCTCAGATTTGCGTCGTACAGGAATGTTGGATTCATTGATCCTCCCTTGAAACGCGAGACTCTCCCTCCAGTCTTGCCCCTCACGGAAAAGTGTGCACGCATACGTCGCGCAACGCGCAACGCGCCGCAGGAGGCAGCTGCCCGAGCATCCGACGGCTCTGCCGGCGTCCGCGGGACCGGTGGGCCGCCTACCGGCCCAGGGCGCCGCACATGAGCCCGGCGTCGGAGCGAACCAGGGCAGGAGTACGACCGGAGGGCCCGACCTCACACCCGCGTCGATCGCCGCCGCCCGCCGGATCCGTGCGCTGCCTCCATGAGCTCTACCAGGACGACCGCATGACCGTCTCCGCTCTGATACGGCACACCCGCCTGGAACGCATCCGCCGCGATCTCAGCGACCCCCGCTTCCGCGCACGCTGCGTCAGCGCGATCGCCGCCCGCTGGGGATTCCCGGAACCGGCCCACTTCGGCCGCGCCTTCCGCGCCGCCTATGGGATCACCCTCAGTGACCGGAGTACATCTCGATCACGCTGGCGACGCTTTGTCGACCCCGGGGCCGGACACGCCGAGGACCAACGGCAGAGACACTCTGCCGGGCCACGGCTGCTCGTGAACGTGATCCCGGATCTCCGGTGCCGCCAGTAGCCGGGCGGCCCGCCCGCCGAGCCGCTGTCCAGAGTCCATCCGAGGGTTGAATCTGTGCCTCGCGTACGCGTGGGCGGCCTCCGCGATGTGCTCCTAACTCGCCACGGAATCAAGGCTATTGACAGCAAACGGGATCCTTTGGCATGTTTCCGGCGCGTAATCGGCGGGCCGCGGCGTTGTGCCATTGGGGTGCGATTGGTGATGGCTGCACGGCGTGAGGTCTACGACGAGTACGTGGCTGCGGGCCACCTGCGGGTGTCGGTGGCGGCCTGGCGGTGGGCTGTTGGTTCGGGCTTGGTCTCGTCGGCGGATGCGGGGCCGGGGCGGTGGTGGAGGCCGCCGACGCGGAGGCGGTGCGGGCGGCGCTGCGGGGGCCGATAGGGGCCGGGGTGGCGGCGGACCGGTAGACGGAGGCGTTGGGGTCGCCGTTGCGGTGCCGACCGCGGGTGACCGACTCGGCGGTGTACGCCGCCCGGCGGGCGCCCGCTCCCCGCTCGCCACGCTCGATGTGAGGCCGGTGGGGGAGCGGGTGTTGCTGGCGGAGGTGGCGTGCATGGCCTGGGTGGGCCGGGCCGCGGTGCAGAACTGGCGCCGCCGCCATGACGACTTCCCCCCCCGGCGGGCGGCTCGGGGGTGCATCCGACCTCCGACCGGGCGTCGATCGTTGGCGTGGCTGCTCACCACGACAAGAGCGAGGTGTCCATCGGCTTCGCGATCACCCTCGTCTGGCTCGATGAACGATCGGCAAGACGTCTCCTGGAATCAGCTGCTGACGTTCGCGCAGATCATGTAGCAGTCGAGTGAAACGGGGTCGGGCCCGACGTTGTTCGCGGCGACGTCCCACCGCGTTCCGTCGGCGTTCAGGCCGGAGGAGATCACGTGACGGCGTTGGTGGCGCTGGTCGTTGGCCGGACCCCGCCGCCCAGTGCGCGCTTGCCAGTGGGACAGAGCCCTCCCGTCCCAGCGTATTGGCCGGCCCGAGCTCGGTGCGGGTAGCCCGTGCCGCCATGGCATCCACCGGCAAGGCCCGGTGCCCCAGAGCGCTCTGGGGGCAGCACCACCGGGTCGGCCGCCTACACCTTCAACACGCGCTCCAGTCCAACGCGGACGACGTCCCCGGTCGTCATCACCAGGGCGGCGCCGCGGGCGCGCTCGGCGAGTGCCTCGGGCGGCGCCGCACCGCGCCCGGCCCCGGCCCCCACCGGTCGATCCAGGCCTGGAGGGCCTGGACGTGGGGCTGGTTGGTCCAGTACCCGCGCATTTGCCGACGCCTCCAGGGACGCCAGTCCGCTCCCGGCCAATCCACGAGGTGCTCGTCACGCTTGTCGGCGTCCGCACACGGCGACGCCGGCAGCCCGCCGAGTGAGACGCCAGCGCAACCGCCCGGCCGTCCTACGTACCATCCGGCTGCTGATCGGCGGGCACATCAGCGGTGCGCCTGCCCAGCCTGTTCTCCTTCCACTCAACCACATACAAGGAAGTCTTTTGTGAGCACTGTCGGTTCTGGTGGGCGGGTTCTGCCCGCCCGCCCTGGCGACCCGTCCAGGGTCGGGCCCTATCGGATCATCGGCCGTCTCGGGGCGGGCGGCATGGGTGTCGTCCACGCCGGTCTCGACCCTGCCGGGGTACGCGTCGCGGTGAAGGTCATCCACGCGGCACAGGCCGAAGACCCCGAGTTCCGAGCCCGGTTCCGCCGCGAGGTCACGCTGTCGGCCCGCGTGCAGGGGCCGTGTCTGATACCGGTGCTGGCTGCCGACCCCGAGGCCGCCGCTCCGTGGCTGGCGACGGAGTACGCGCCCGGCCCCACCCTGAACGAGCACCTCGCCGCCCGAGGTCCCCTCACGGGAGGGACGCTGTACGCCTTCGCGGCCGGTACCGCGCAGGCCCTGGCCGCCATCCACCGGGCCGAGGTCGTGCACCGGGATGTGAAGCCGCAGAACGTCATCCTCACCCCGGCCGGGCCCCGAGTCCTGGACTTCGGCATCGCCCACGCCGCTGACGGCACTTCCGTGACGCGTACCGGGGTGATGACCGGTACGCCGGGCTGGATCAGCCCCGAGCACTACCGCACCGGACACGCGGGCCCCCCAGGCGACGTCTTCGCCTGGGCGGCGCTCACCGCATACGCGACCACCGGCCGCCTACCCTTCGGCACCGGAGCCCCCGACGTCGTCGCCTTCCGCGTCATGTCCGCAGACGCCGACCTCGAAGGCATCCCCGACGCAGTCGCCGACATCCTGAAGCGTGCCCTGGTCAAGGACCCCGGGGAACGGATCACGGCTGCCGAGGCCGCAGAGCTGTGCCTGCCGCTCCTGGCATCGCAGACCACGCAGGCCCTCAACGCCGAGCACACCCCCGCGACGCTCGTCGGTGGCCTCATGGCCGACAACTGGGACATCCCCACTCAGGACGATCCCGCCTGGAACCTGCCCGCCCGATCCCGGAAGCGTGTGATCGGCATGGTCACCGGGGCTGCCGCCCTCATTGGCGCGATGACCGGCGCGACGCTCGCCTACCTTCCCGCCGACGCCGAGCCCGCGGCGCGCACTGCCACCCCCGGGAGGACACCCGCCGCGAGCAGCACGGGCGGCGGCGGCAGCACGGGCGGCCGGGGAGCTCCAGCCGCGCCCGCAGCGACCGCCCAGACCGGTGATGCGAGCGTTCAGGATCCCAGCTACACAGGCACGGGCAGCGCGTTCACGAAGCGAGAGAACACCTTTGGTGACGCCAGCATGTACACGGCGACCCGCCCCGCCTCCACGGCGGCGGAGAAGAAGGCAGCCGAGGACATCAACGCCAAGACAGCCGCTTACTTCGCCACGAAGGGCTGGAAAGACAGGGGGATCAACGTCCAGTTCAGCGCCAACGCGCAAGGCGTGATGATCAGCCCGAACCCGGCACGCAAGTGGGAGTACAGCGAGCTGCAATTCTTCCAGTCCGCCGCGAAGCGAGCCGCATGCACGGTACTCGCCGGGCGCATCAAGGGCGACAAGAGCTGGCCGTACGGCAGATATGTGGTGACGGCCGACCGCAACGGCGGGAGCGTGGGCGAGGTACAGGGATTCGGTGACGACACGAGCGACTGTGCCGGGCTGGAGAAGTTCGGCGGTGACATCGAAGGGTTCTCCGCAGCGACGGTCCCCTCGGTGTCGGGCGACGAGATCCGGGTGGCGGACCGCACGGTGAAGGGCATTCGTGAGTCGTGGATGAAGGGCGGCGGGTATGCCGTGCCCGAGGACTTCATCACGGCCGGTTTCGACCCGGTGTCCAAGACCATGTACATCTGGACGAACGACGAGGGGTGGGCGCTGAAGTACAAGGAGAGCTTCAAGAGCGTGGCCGGTGTGGTGGCCTGCCGCGAGTGGAACGGCGTGGACTACGGTGAGTGGCCGTACAGCCGCTACGTGGTGGCCACGACGCGTGGGGCGAACGGCGGTCCGGAGTTCCTCGGGTCGAACACCTGCACCGGGGAGTGACAGCATCGGGCCAAGGGCGACGGTGTTGGGCCGGACTGATCGCGCCGAAGGCGCCGGGGACGTGGCCGCGCTCGGCGACCTCCTGGTGTCCGCCGCCGCGCATGCCCCCGCGACGGTGCGCGACCGGATTGCGGCGGCTGCGGACGCGTGCGAGCAAGCCGGCCGGGCCGCGAGCGAGCGGTCGCTCACGGGCCGGGCGCGGCCGGGTCCGGGGCGCACCGCGCGGACGTCACCGGCCGTACGCCGTGGCCCCGCCGAGCCCGGGCCGATACCGGAGTGCCGCCCCGTGCGCCCGGGCCGCCGAAGCCGGGCACGGGCAAGTCCCGCTGACCTGCCACGAGGAGAGATTGGGTCCATCCCCGAACCCGCTGCCGTGCCCGCCCTCGATCCGTTCGCCGAGTCGATGGCCGAAGCCGCCCAGACCGCTGCGGCGGCCTCCGGCTGATGCTGACGATCTCCGACGCCGTACGCCGTACGCCGTGCCGCCCAGAAGCCGCGCCAGGGCGAAGAGGCCGAACCCGCCGAGGGCGAGGAGAAGCTCGCCCCGGGCCGGGTCGCCGACGCGCTGCGCCCGCTGCTCGACGACCGGGTGCTGGCCGACCTGATGTCGGGGAAGGACTGGCCCCCGATGGCGGGGCAGTGGGTCCCGTTGCAGCGCGCCGGCGTCGACCTGCACACGTTCCTGCCTCAGCGGGCCAACGCCGCGCGCATCCAGGCGGCGGGCACCGACCGGTGGACGGACCTGCTCAAGGCGACGATGCCCGAGGGCCTGGTGCGCGACGCGATCCCCGCCTCCCCCGGCCTGGCCGGGACATACAGGCAACACATGCACTGAGTCAGGGAGTTGACCCTGCTTTACCCGGCTATCCCATCCGTTCAGCGGCGTATTCAGCTATATGCCGGATGAAACCATGTAGTCCAGTTCGTAACCACTTGAAGTAGGCGTTGGTGCCGAAGACCAGGCCCAGCGCAGGACGACCCGTGACGCCCGGGGAGGCGAGTCCCGGAGCGACCAGGATGTTGTCGGCAGCCTGGTGTGTAACCATCGCCAGATTGACCCGACCGTCCGAGATCGGAGTAAACGTGCCTCTCCCCCTGAGATGTCCGCCAGAGGTAATGCCTGACCCGGAACCCGCGGATCTGATAGTCGTTTTGGTGCGTCAATATCAGACGTGGATCAGATCCGGCCTCCTGCGCGGCGGCGATGCTATTTTGCCTGCTGAGTACCTCGACCTCGCTCCACCTGGCACCCTGAGAATTATAGGTGGCCATCTCGATCTGCTCTGGCTTCAGGTCTGCGGCGTACGCGGGAGAAGCGGGCACCCCCACGAACGCGCCGATGATCGTTGCGAACCCTGCCAATAGGGCGACAATTATCGGATTCTTTTGCATGTGAAGCAATCCAGTCGTTCTGAAATGCAGCCCCTTCAGAAATCCCGCACTCAGGCTATTTTTCGCCGGGTGTGGGAAGCGGATTCCCTTCGGCGTGCCGGGTCCGGCAGTACGAGCAGGGGCTCGGAAATGGCCGGCGGGAGCCCCAGGGTCATCTTTCCCCCCGAAGACTTTATAATTCACGCTTCCACCTAGATGTGTATCAACAGAACACGGGTCGGCATCGGAGAGCAGGAGCGGAAGGAGTCCCGTCCCAGCTGTTTCCTTTCGGCGTGGATGAGATCGGCAGATACCGATGTGAGCGCCACTTTGACCCAGAGAAATCAGACTCCCATCCCCCGCTCACGCTTCGTTCACGTATTCCTGACGCGCCGCTCACGTCGCCGACAAGTACGGGCCAGTGCTGGTGGCTGAACGTGATGCGCTGGGGATCGGGTCGCGAAGGCAAGCTCTTGCAGGCAGCAGGCAGCAGGCAGCAGGCAGCAGGCAGCAGGCAGCAGGCAGCAGGCGCCAGCGGCGCCGCCAGGACCCCGCCCCAGTCCCGGGCCCGGCACCTGGGCCGGCATGCTGCCGTTCAGCCGGTCGAGTCCTCAGTTTGAGAGCTGCTCAGTTCGGTTGCCGCTCGTCGGCCTCGTGCCGTGCTGCCGGCCGCGGGCGACGGTTCAGGTTCGCGTGGTGAGTCGCGCAACCGCCGCGTCGTACCGTGCCTGGAGTCCCGGATCCGCCGATACCCGCAGCAGCACGGCGAGCGCCCGTACCGCGCCGTCCTCGTAGCCGGACGACTCCGCCTGCTGGGCCGCCAGGTCGAGCTGCCGGATGCCCTCGGCCGCGTCCCCGAGCCCCAGCAGCGCCTCTCCCCTCACCACGAGTAGCAGTATCCGGGGCACGTCGGCGGTGCCCGTTCGATCATCGAAGGCGAGGGCCTCGGTCGCCGTGTCGAGGGCCGGGCGCCATTTCCCGGCGTCGACCCGATGCCGGGCGAGGTGCTGCATGGCCAGTCTCTCGGTGGTCCGGTTGCCGGCCGTGCGCGCCAGCTCCACCGCCCGCTCGCATCCCTGCGCAGCCTCGGACGGGCCGCCGAGCGCCGCTTGCGCCACGGCCAGGACGATCAGCGCGTTCGCCTCGGCGACCAAGTCGCCCGCCCGGGAGGCGAGCGCGGAGGCGGCTTCCAGACGGGCCAGAGCCTCTGCGATGCGCCCTTCCTCGATCAGCACCCAGCCGAGCACGTTCAGCACCCGCGACTCGCCGTGCCGATCGGCGTCGGCCCGTGCCGCCGCAAGCGCGGTCTCCAGGAGCGGGACCCACCCGTCCCGCACGCGCCACACGATCAGCGGCCACAGCAGCAGGACGATCCGCCATGCCCTGCCGTGCAGTCCGGCGGCCTGTGCCGCAGCCACCGCCAGCGTGAGGTCGTCCCTCTCGGCCGCGTACCAGGCTACGGCGGCGGACCGGTCGCCGAACTTCCGCACGGCGGTGGGCGGCAGGTAGTCCGCAGGCAGCGGGAAGTCCTCCTCGTTGCCGGGCTCGGCCGCCGCCACGGCGGCGAGGGCCGTGGCGATGTAGTGGTCGAGCACGCGCTTGAGCGCATTGGGCCCGGCGTCCAGGCTCCGCGCGTAGAGCCGCACGAGATCGTGCAGCGTCCAGCGGCCGGACGCCGTCTCCGTGACAAGATGCGCGACGGCCAGCCGCTCCAGGGAAAGCTCGGCGGCTGCCGGATCCGTGCCCGCCAAGGCTGCCGCCGCATACCGGTCGACGTGCGTGCCGGGATGGCGACCGAGATGGGCGAACTGACGGGAGGTGTGCCGCGGCAGCTGTTGCAGCGTCAGGTGCAGCGCAGCCCGCACGCCGGTGTCCTCCACCTCCAGCAGGCTCAGCCGGCGCGTCTCGTCGGACAGCTCGGCGGCCATCGCACCCAGCGGCAAGCCGGGCCGTTGCGCCAGCCTGGCGGCGGTCACCCGCAGCGCCAGCGGCAGCCCGCCGCACAGCTCGGCCAGCTCTCGCGCGGCCACCGGCTCTGCGCATACCCGTTCCGTGCCGAGTACCCCGGCGAGGAGCATCGTGCCGTCCTCCGCCCCGAGCACGTCCACGGCAACGGGCCGGGCGCTGTCGGTGACGATCAGCCCCGGCAGCCGGTGTCTGCTGGTGACGACGGTGACGCAGCGGCGACCGCCTGGCAGGAGCGGCCTGACCTGCTCGGAGTCACGCGCGTTGTCGAGCACCACGAGGAGCTGACGGTCGGCGGCCAGCGACCGGAACAGCGCGGCCGCGCCGTTCGCCGACTCCGGTATCCGGCGCTGCGCGACACCGAGCGCCAGAAGGAACTCGCGCAACACCTCCACGAGAACCGGCTCGCCCGTGTCGCCGAAGCCGCGCAGGTCGGCGTAGAGCCGCCCGTCAGGGAATCCGGCACGGCCGTGGTGTGCCCAGTGCAGCACCAGGGCCGTCTTCCCGACCCCGGCGGGCCCGGTGACCAGACAGACCGGCGCCTCGCCTCTGGCGGCCCGGGACAGGGCTACGAGCTCCGCCGCCCGCCCATGGAAGCCGCGCGGCGCGCGCGGCAGCAGATCGGGCGCACCAGTCTGCGCAACGGCATCCGATACGGCGGCAGGGAGCGGGGCGACCGCCGCCGTGGCCGGGCAAACAACCGGAACCGCGGCGGCTGCTTTCGCCATGTCCCCCGTGGCCTGCGCCGCGTCCCCTTCACCGCCGTGCAAGGCCGAGGCGTAGGCGTTCGTCAGTTCCTGGCCCGGGTCCACGCCCAGTTCGTCGGCGAGCAATCGCCGGGTGCGATGGAACCAGTCCAGCGCCTCCGCACGGCGCCCCGCTCTCTGGAGCGCCCCCATGAGCGTGGCGGACAGCGATTCGCGCAGCGGGTGGGCCACTGTCTCGGCGCGCAGAACAGTCACGGCGCTGGAGTGCTCACCCAACCGCGCGTAGCCCGCCGCAAGCTGCTCCACCGCGTCCAGCCGCAGTTCCTCCAACGCCTGCGCGGCGGCCTGCAGCGGTGGGCTCGGGCACACGTCGGCCAGTGCTGGCCCTTGCCACAGCGACAACGCCTCCCGGTACATCGTCACAGCTTCAGCCGGGACACGCTGCTCACGGGCCAGAGCCACGAGATCTTCGAAGCGGTGCACGTCCAGCAGGACCTTCGGCATGCGCAGGACATACGCTGGGCCCTGGGTGACCAACTCGACGCCGTGCGCCCCGGCGCCGGCACTCGTCAGCGAGGCCCGCAACTGCGACACATGGCCCTGGACGACACCGCGGGCGCGCGCCGGCGGTTCCTGCTCCCACAGAGCGGTCGTCAGGTGGTCCACGAGCACTGGGCGATTAGGGCGCAACAGCAGGGCGGCCAGCAGGCTGCGCCGTTTGACGGGACCGAGCGGCAGACTGCCGGCTTCGGTGACGACTGACACCGATCCGAGCAACCGGAACTCCATCTGCCCCATGCCTCCCAGCAAAAGAATTCAGGATAACGCTACGGCTCCCGCCCCCCGACCTCGCGGATGCCCTGGCTGCCCGGCTGGACGACACGGACCGCCACGTCCAGGTCGTCGCCGTGCATGGGCTCGCCGTGCACGGCGATGAGCGCTGTGTGGAAGCAGCACGCCGTCTCGGTCCGCCGCAACCCGGCTTCCTGAATGAGGAGCTACCTCGACTCGGTGTGGCCCTACGAGTGGCGTCGCGACGGCCGCTGAGTCCCGACCTGGGCTCTCAGGAGCTCAGGCACCCGGGAATACCGCACGTTCCGCATGACGCTCCCCGCCAGCTGGGGCCTCCGGCTGGCCGCCGGCGCGGCGGGAGGCGTACGCGAATGACCAGGGTCAGCCGTCCAGCCTGGTGGCGGTGACGGCCCGCTCGAACAGGGCCAAGGCGGACCGCGATCCGTCCGAGTGGCTGCCGCCGTCGCCGGAGGCGCTGTGCCGGTACGGCGCGGAGTGGACCGCGACCAAGCTCAGGTGGGGCCTTGCGGTGGACGAGGCCGAGCAGCAGCGGCTGTGGGACATCGCGGCCGGCTGCGGTGACATGCCGGTGGAGTTCACGCCGAGCCCCGTAGGCCGACCACGTCGGACCGGCGCGGCCGTTGGGGTGTCGCAGCTCATGGAGGAGGCTACCTGTCATGGCCATGTCAGGCCTTGATGGGGAGGGGGCCCGCGAGGAGTCGGGCCGGGGTTCGGTTTCCCGGCACCCCTCGGAGCCGGCCCCGCGCCGACGGTCCTCGGCCGGCCGTCGCCTGGTGGCCCGGCTGGCTGACACCGGGTGCTGTTGGCGGAGGTGGCGCGGACGGCGGGTGGGCCGGGCCGCGGTGGCGGGCTGGCGGCGGCATGCCGACTTCCCTGCCCCGGTCGGCGGTACGGACGTGCGGCCGGAGTTCGACCGGCCGGCGATCGCGGTGTGGCTGCTCGCCCACGACAAGATCGGGGTGCCCGTCGGCATGCCGTCGGCCACGCTGACCGTGATCGGGGCCGGGCGCCGTACGGCCCGGTTCCGGCTCGGCGGCCCGCACCTGGTCCTCGCCGACGACGCGGAGGGGGAGGGCGAGCTGTCCGGCTGGTCCACCGACGAGGACGCCGACGCACTGGCCGCTTCGAAGGCGGGGGAGTTCGGGGCGTCGGTGGGCCGGGTGCGGGTGGTTGAGCGGTTCCGTTCGGGGGCGGGTGGCCTGCGGGTGAAGCTGGCCTGGCCGGCCGCCCGGCGGGGCACGGCCGCGCGGCATGGGGGAGTGGCCCACCTTGCGGTTCTGTACACGGGCGCGGGTGCCGGCTGCGGGTGCGTACGCCATGCCTGAGGCGGCGTCACCGCCGCGCCCTTGTGCCCCGACCACGGGCCCGGCCGAGGGCCGGGTGAGCGAGGACTACGTCGAGGGTGGGATCGTCTGCGCGGACCGCGCCCGCCGCATGCGCGCCCCTGCCCATCCCCGACAGCCTCGGGGACCCGGCCGTGAGCCCAAGGCGGCCGGGGTGGGGCGTTCCGGGGACGGCTGCGAGCAGCGCGCGGGAGACTGGCGGTTCGGGTTGCGACGGTGAGGCGCGGCGGAAGGCGAGGACGGATCCGGTGCGGCTGGTGCGGGAGGCCAGGGACGCGGTCGAGCGTCTGAACAACGTGTTCCTGGACGACGCGCAGAGGCTCGAACACCGCCGGGTCCGTGCACGCGTCGAGCACACCTTTCAGCGGCTGAGCATCGCCAGGACCGTGCGGCGCGGCAGGAGGCGGGTGGCGATGACGAAGAGTGCGTTCGCCCTCCCGGGGACGACGGTGGGGCCGGTGCGGTGGTCCAGGGCCCGCAGGGCGGTGGTACGACGGCTCGCGCGCTCAGGACCATGGCTGCAGGGGCGTCCTGGTGCCGGCGGGATTCGGAGCCGGACTCCGGCTGAGGTTCCGACTGCGCTTCCGGCTCCCGTCCCGTGGAGGTCGGGCCGGGGCAGAGGGCCATGACGTGGACGCCGAGGGGGCGTTGCTCGTACCAGAGGGCCTCGGAGAGGGCGGTCACGAAGGCTTTGCCGGCGCTGTAGACGGCGAGGCCCGGGGCCGGGGCGTGCGCGAGGGTGGAAGAGACGTTGACGAGCGCGTCCCCGTGCCGGGCCCCGGAGAGGAAGGCGTGCGCCAGTACGACGACGGCGTCGCCGCCCAGGCGCATGGCAGCCAGTGTGTCCTGCGGGCCGGTCGCGGTGAAGGGGCCGTGGTGGGCGGTGCCGGCGTTGTTGACCAGCAGCTCGACGGGCCGTCGGACCAGCTCGGCGGCGACCAGCCCCTGACCTTCGGGGGTCGAGAGGTCTGCGACCAGGTAGCGGTGGCCCGGGCCGACCTCCTCGACGAGGGCGCGCAACCTGTCCTCGCCCCGGGCCACGGCGGTCACGGTCCAGCCGGCCGAGGCGAGTTCGCGAGCGAAGGCCCGGCCGATGCCCGAACTGGCCCCGGTGACCAGGGCCGCGCGGGCGGTCATTTCTCGGCCCCGGGCACCGTGCTGGGAGACAGCAGGAAGGAGACCTTTTCCATGACCGGCTGCCGCTGGGTGTTCTGGAAGGCGGCGATCCGCCACTGTCCGTCGCTTTCGCGGGTCAGCGTGTACGTCTGGCCCGCCCCGCTACGGCGGCAGGCGCGGCGGGCGTTGGCGGTCCACTGCCCGAGCGGGAAGTTCGCCAGCGAGGCCGGCCACCCCGCCTTCTCCGCGTCCTCGGCGGCTGGGACACGGAACGTGAACGGCACGCGCAGGTCGCCGTGCGCGCGGGCATAGATGACGGCGGCTTCCACCCCGCGCCGCCAGTGCTCGTGTTCGGGGTTGAGGACGCGGAGGTGGATGAACGAGGCGAGCGCGGCCGGGTCTCGGGGCGTGCTGAACTTCAGGAGGGCCTTGGCGGGGGCACTGACGCTGCCGGAGCTGCTACCGATCCCGTTCTGCTCGTCGGGCCGCTATTCCCGCTGACGGGCTTGTAGCGGCTCGGTGCCTGCTGCTCGGCGAGGGTCTCCACGATCCGCGCGTCGTGCGCGCGGAGTGCTTCGAGGAGCTTGGCGAGCCCTTCGTACGCACGGCTGGTGAGATCAAGGCGGCGGCACGCATCGCCCTGGAAGGTCCTCCGGATCTTCCCCATACCTTTATCGAGACGGAGCAGCACAAGGCGGCACGCAAGGACGATCTGTCCTTGACCCACCGCATCCGCATCCAGCAGCTGATCGCCGGCGCAGCGAGCATCGCCGCCACCGCCCAAGAGAAAGCCGCCGAAGCGGGCGGGGCCGCTGCGACGGCGCGACAGGCGTCCACACGGGCCGAGGAGTACGCACGTCAGGCGCAGGCTTCGGCTGCCGAGGCCAAGGGGTACGCCGATCAGGCCGCCAAGTCCGCCAAGGCCGTGTTCCGCGGCCAAGGCAGCGGCGTCCGCCAAGGCCGCGCGACAGGCAGAGACGGAAGCCCAGAACGCTGAGGCCCGCGCCCTGAACTCGGCTGCCCGGGCCCAGAACTCGGCGTACCAGGCCAGCAAGTCCGCCGAACGGGCGGCGGCGGCCACTGAGGCCCGCACGTCCGCCACGGCTGCCGGAAAGAGCGCAGAGGAAGCCGAGCAGGTTTCCGTAGAGGCGTACGAGATCGCGGTCGCGAAGGAACGTGCCGAACAGGAGGCCTACTGCCAGCAGCAGGAGTTCTGGGCGGAATACACGAAGAATCATCCGGAGCCCTCCGAGGAGAACAGCTGGGTACCGGACTGGCTGAAGAACGCGGCCAACACCACCGGTACCTACCTTCAGGCAATCTTCAGTCAGCGGGATGTATGGATCGGGGCGGCAGAGACCGCGGGTGGCGCCGCGATGATGATTGGTGGTGCGGGAGGCGACGTCGCCGGTGGCGCGATCTGCCTCACCGGGGTCGGCTGCTCCGCCGGCGCCCCGGCCATCGCCGTGATGAGCGGCCTGATCGTCGGAGGCGCGTACACCGCCAGTGATGACATCGGCCGTTTTGGGAACGGCATCAACAAGGCCCTGCGCGAGGCGGAGAACAAGAGCACGATCCACTCGTCGGTTCGCGGTGGCGAGCGCAGCATCGACGAGACGGAGGTCTTCAAGAACGCCGAGCGGGTATTGTATGACGAAAAGGGACAGCAGGTTCACATCTGGAACCAGGGCAACGGCTGCAGCCACCTGGCCATCCGAAACCCCAGCAACGGCAAAACGGTAACCCTCCAGGAGTCAAAGGACGACTGGATCGAGCGTCAGATCGCGTCAGGCCGATGGTACGGGCTGCAGGATTGACATAAAGGAAAACCTATGAATGAACGCACTTACTTGTGTGCGATCTGCACCCGTGACTTGGGCCGATCGGACGCGGACTTCATCCAGCTGACCGCGACGCGGCCGCACTGGACCGAAATGCAGCAGTTCTTTGTTCACGCCTCTTGCTTGGCATCGAAACTCGATCCGAGCGTGCCCCTCGGGGAGCTATTCGAACAGTGATTTCCGCGAGTCCGTAGGCGGCCGGACGGGCACCCGCCAGGTCGTTATCTGAGGGCGTCAACACCTTAGCTTCGATCTTTCGTGACGGTCCGTCGGTTTGCTTGAGTTCTATTGGTCCTTGCAACACCCCGGCTCAGGGGATGCTTTGGACTTCGAGATCCGTGACCGCTCGGTGAACCAGGGGGCCCGTGCCCTTACAGAAGAGTGGCGGATCTACCTTCAGCTCATGCAACAGGGCGTGAGCTACAAGGAGGCGGCCCAGATCGTGGGTATCGCCCCGCGAACGGGCAGGCGGTGGCGCAACGGACGCAACGCGTCAGACGGCACCGTGGCGGCATTGCCTATCGACATGTCAGTGGCGTCACCGAAGCCTTCGGTGACGCCCCTGGACGGGCCGTCCCGTTACCTCCGCGAGGCCGATCGGATTCACATAGCCGAACGGCTGCGGGAGAAGGCCACGGTCCGCGCCATCGCTGGCGAGTTGGGCCACAGCCCCTCCAGCATCAGCCGCGAGTATGACGGGCCATTGATGTAGTGCTTGTGCTGGTCTTTTGGCCTGGGTGTGTGCAGGTTGGCTGGTACGCGGGTGTGGTGGGTGTTCCTGTGGTTGTCGGGGCCGGCCGACGGGGGCTTGGAGAGCTTCGGACTTGGCCGGTGGCCTGGTGTTTTCTCGGGTTGGCCGGGTTTTCCAGGTGCGTGCAGATGCCCTGGATTTTTGTGCAGGTGTAATGGCCGGTCTATAGGCAGCGGCGTCTGGGGCG
Organism: Streptomyces sp. NPDC040718; assembly: GCF_055593565.1. NCBI lineage: Bacteria > Bacillati > Actinomycetota > Actinomycetes > Kitasatosporales > Streptomycetaceae > Streptomyces > Streptomyces sp. NPDC040718. Next base: position 145,427 of record NZ_JBVIXO010000017.1, read on the forward strand.
TTGCTGCTTGGTGTGGATCCAGGCTTGTAGCAGGTCGTCGAGTGGGAGGACGAGCTGGTCCAGGCGGAGGATGCGGGCGGTCTGGTCGAGGAAGCTGTGGCCGGTCTGGCCGCGGTGTGTGCGAGGTGTCGGGCGAGGGTGACGGTCTCGGGGCAGGTGACGAGTTCCCGTGCGGTGCGGGCCCAGGATGTGCCGCCTGCGGGTGGTGGGTTGGTGTCGGCGAGGCGGGTCAGGCGGGTTCGCCAGCGTTGGGTGAGGTGCTGCTGGTTGTCGTACCAGCGGGTGGTGATCATGCTCGCCCATTGGTAGGCGGTGGTGCCGTCGGGCTGGCGTACGAGGCGCTGGTGGGCGTGGTGGGCTTTGGGCGAGTTCGGGTAGTGCGAGGGTGTCCAGGGACGCGCGGTGGGTGGGTGGGGTGGCCCATTGAGCGGTGTGCATCGTGAAGTGCCAGGTGGCGGGCCTGGTGTGATTCCGTGCCTGGGTGCTCGTGCTGGTCGCACGGGGCAGTCTGCCGTGTAGATCATCGGGCAGGGAGGTCTTCGCGGGTTCTGGTCCGTTCCGGCCCGCGGGGCTCCTACGCTCCCGGACATGGTGGACCCCGAGGTGCTGGAACGGATCGCCGCGCGCCGCGCGGACTTGGACGGGCTGGAAGAACAGCTGATCAAGCAGCTGGAGAAGGTGAGGGCCGAGCGGACGAACTCGCGGTCGCCGAGCGGGTCCTGGTGCGGATGAGTGAGCAGTTCGCTGGGGAGCGCGCTGCCGTCGCACCGGCGTCGGCGCAGGTCGGCGGGCGTGCGGTGCTTCTGGTCCCGCACCGCGGCGACAGCCCGGACGAGACCGCGCTTCCTGGTGACTACCGCCGGATCCTCGCGATCGTGCGGACCGCCGACGGTCCTGTGCAGGTGCGGGCCGTGGGCGAGGAGCTGGGCCTTCAGGTGGGGGTGCGCGGGAAGCTGGAGCCGCTGCGGGAGCGAAGCTGGTGAAGCTCGCGGATCGCGGCTGGCTACACAAACGTCCTGACGGGAAGTTCACCGCGCGCCTGTAGCCGCGTTGTGGAGCACGCTGCCGCAGCGTAACCAGAGTGCTCCCGAGGGCAGTTGAGTTTGGTGTGAAGAAAAACAACCCTCACGTCGAGGGCCCCGACGGTCTTGTCCACAGCGCCCGCCTGCCGCTGTCGAGTGCCACCCTGAACTGGCTCGCCGAGCTGATACGTGGCCACTGCAAGAAGATAGGATCGCGGTGGCGGGCCCTGTCTGCGGGGAAGATCGCCGGGATCGTGCTGGCAGTGCTGCGCTGTGACCAGCGGCCCGGCAGCCGGGCTGGCGGCAACGGGGTGCACCGCACCACGGTGTCCCGGTGGGTGCGGGAAGTCATCGGGCTGGTGGCCGCCCGCGCACCGCGCCTGGACCGTGCGCTGAAGAAGATCGCCCGATCGGGTGGCGGGGTGGTCCTACTGGACAGCTCGTTGATCCGCACCCGCCGCCGCACCGGGACCGAGAACCGGGAGAACTACTCCGGTAAGCGCAAGTGCCACGGCCTGCTCGTGATCGCGCTCACCGACGACGAGGGCCGCTTGGTCTGGGTGAGCGCGGTTCGGCTCGGACGCACCTCGGAGATCACCGCCTGCCGCCACGACAAGCTCACCGTCCATCTGCGCGCGGCCGACCTCGGCGCGATCGCCGACCTGGGCTTCGTCGGCCTCGACGGCAGCCGTCCGGGCGCCGACCCGGCGGTGATCACCGGCTACAGGGCGGCCCGCAACCGGCCCTTGACCAGGGGACAGAAGCTGTCCAACAGGGCGCTGGCCGCGGTAAGGGGCCCCGGTCGAGCAGGGATTCGCCCCCCTGAAGAACTGGCGCGTGCTCGGCAAAATCCGCACCGACCCGAAGTGGGCGACCGCGCTGGTACGAGCCCTACTGGTCCTGACGAGCCGCGAAGTCGCCCGGCGACCGACGATCAACACCGATCGTTCTGGCTCTCGCCTGGGCCTACCACCGGCGGCGACGCCCTTGCCTGACGCAGGGCGGGCGCCGGGTTCAGACGTAGGTCCTGCGCCACTGGTCGGCCGCGCCGAGGAGGGTCATGCCAGCGGAGGTGTAGGCCTGCATGGCGCCGGTGTTGTGGGTGTCCACATCGACGCCGACCGTGCGGTGGCCGCGGGCGCGGAGGAGGCTGAATGCGGTGGTGAGGAGTTGGGCGCCGAGGCCGTGGCGGCGGTGGGAGGGGTGGACGCCGAACCAGGCGATCCAGGCGCGGTCGACGGGGTCGCGGGCGATGAGGACGCCGCCGGGGACGCTGTCGAGTTCGGCGAGGAGCCACAAGTCGGGGTTGTAGCCCTCGCGTCGGCGCTGGGCGTGGTGGAAGGCGTCGAAGTCCGGGTAGGGGTGCTCCGGGTCGTCGGTGAAGGCCTCGTTCAGCACGGAGTGGACGGTGCGGAGGTCGGTCTGGTTCCGGGCCGCGCGCACTGCGGGCGCGGGGTGGTCGGGGAGGCGGATGGCGTCCAGGTCGACGGTGAGGCGGCTGCTGCTGTCCACGACGGTCCAGCCGCGGCTGAGGAGTTGGTCGTGGGGGAAGCAGCCAGGAAGCTGATACAGCGTCACCGGCGTGTCAGGGGTCGGCAGGTCGTGGGCGGCCCAGACGTCGAGGCGTTCCAGGAGCGTTGTGGTGACGGCAGGTGCATCCGAGGACGGGGCGACGACCAACTGGGCACGCAGCTCGCCTGGCTGAGGCGCGGGATGGAGGGCGGCGAAGCCGAGCAGGCCGCCGTCGGGCCCCGACGCGGTCCACGTGCGGGAGGGCAGGTCCAGGCCGGCAGCGGCCAGCATGCTGCGCGCCTCGGCGGGGCCGGACTCGCGGCGACCGACCGTCGCCTCCTCGTCCCGGCCGAGCAGTTCGGCGAGGGCGTCGACGTCCGCAATGGAAACGGCTCTCCACTCCATTCCCGCACTGTCGCAGGACGAGGCGTTGGCCGCCAGCGGATTTGGGCGGCGCCCGCGGCAGTAGGCGATGATAAGGGAGGGCGCCCACGCCTGCTCGTCCTCACAAACGGGGAGGTCGCCCGCTGACCGACGATCTCCACCGAAGTCACCCGCCCTTCACCAGCATGAGTACCCCGGAGCCGACGCACACCAGGCCCGTGACCTGCCACTCCACGATGCACACCACTCACTACAGGCGCCCCTGGGCGGTGCCAGGCGCTGAGCAGCTTCACCGATCGGCGACACGTGACATCCTCGCAGGATTGGCTGGAGTGGCACGTGGGGTCGTTTCCTGTTTGTATCCGGGTGTCAAAATGAATCGCGGGGTCCCGAACTGTCGTGTTGGGTTGGGGGTGTGCACTGGCTGCCTACCCTCGTGGGGTGATCGACTTTTCTGAGATGTCACCTGCGGATTTCCTTCAGGCTTTGAAGCGTGGCACGGACTTTCTGTGGCCTTTGGACGCGGCTGTCTGGTTGTTGGAGCGGACAGGCGTGTGGCTGGAGGACCCGAGGCTGCGCCAGTACGTCGACGGGGGAATCAGAGAGGGGGAGATGTGGGCCGGCTTCGAGGTCCCGCGGCTGCGCGCCGCGATCGAGGCAGGAGAACTCGGAGACCACAGTGAGGAACTCACAGTCCTGCACTTCGCCCTCAGCCTGTACGGAGACTTTCCCATCTCTCTCCGCTATGACTGCTGGGGTCTCTCCGAGGAAGTCGTCCAGCTGATGGGCAAGGCCATGCTCATCGCCAACGGTTACGCCGAGCGTGACTGAACCAATGTCAGGCGAGTCCCTGCACCGTAGGGGGAGACGAGCCCGGCGTCGGCGAGGACTTCCCCGCCCCTGCTGCTGGCGCCCGCAGAGCGGGGCTGGTCCTGGAGGCAGAGCCGAAAGGACCTCAGGGCGGGGGAGCGGAGCGGACCCGCCCAACGGGCCGGAGACCCAGGCCCCGTGAAACGGGGTCATCTCCCGCGCGTAGCACGGGAAGCCTTTCGGCCCGCGGAGCGGGCCATGTGGGTGGAGCGCAGCGGAACCCAAACCTGTCCGGAGCCAAGCGCAGGACCCAGGGCCGAAGGCTCGGCCCTGGCCCGCGAAGCGGGCCCCGCCGAGCGCAGCGAGGCGGTTCACTGCCCCGAAGCGAAGCGGAGGGCCTCGGCCGAGCGCAGCGAGGCCGGTCTCTCCTGAGCGCGCAGCGCTCAGGTACCCGCTCCGCGGG
>NZ_JBVIXO010000018.1:0-141691 GCF_055593565.1 Streptomyces sp. NPDC040718
TGCCCGTCCCCGACCTGCCCGCCCCCGGAACCGGACGCACCCCGCGGACCCCCCAGGAGGAAACCCTCTGCCGGCTCTTCACCGAGGTCCTCGGCGTCCCGGCCGTCGGCATCGACGACGACTTCTTCCAGCTCGGCGGCCACTCCCTCCTCGCCACCCGTCTCATCAGCCGCATCCGCGCGACCCTGGGCGTCGAGCTGCCCGTACGGGCCCTCTTCGAGACCCCCAGCATCGCCGCCCTCACCGACCGGATCGCGGAAGCGGCCTCAGCCAGGCCCGCGTTGACCGCGACGGAGCGTCCGGAACGGATCCCGCTGTCGCCGGCGCAGAACCGGCTGTGGTTCCTGAACAAGCTGGAGGGTGCGAACGCCACGTACAACGTCCCGGTGGCGTTCCGGATCACCGGGGCCCTGGACGCGGACGTCCTCGAACAGGCGTTGAACGATGTGGTGGTACGGCACGAGAGCCTGAGGACGGTCTTCCGGGAGATCGACGGAAGCGCGACCCAGGTCGTGCTGGGAGTGGACGCGGTCGAAGTGAGGCTGCACCGCGCCACTTGCCCCGCGGACGAGGCACACGCAGCGCTGCGTGACGCGGGACAGTACGTGTTCGACCTGGCCGCCGAGCTCCCGCTCCGGACGACGCTGTTCACCCTCGGTCCCGACGAGCACGTCCTGCTGCTGCTCGTGCATCACATCGCGAGCGACGGCGGTTCGATGGGGCCCCTCGGACGTGACGTGGAGACCGCGTTCCGCGCACGGCTCCAGGGTCTGGCGCCGGCGTGGTCCGCGCTCCCGGTGCAGTACGCCGACTACACCCTGTGGCTGCACGAGCTCCTCGGCGCGGAGGAAGACCCCGGCTCCCTCGTGCGCAGGCAACTGGACTTCTGGAAGCGGGCCCTGGAGGGAATCCCGGACCAGCTGGAGCTGCCCTTCGACCGGCCCCGGCCGAAGGTGGCCAGCTACCGCGGCGACACCGTCCCGATCAGGATCGACGCCGAACTCCACCGCGCACTCGCCGGCCTGGCCCAGGAGACCAACACCACCATGTTCATGGTGCTCCAGGCCGCCCTCGCCACACTGCTGACCCGACTGGGCGCCGGCCCGGACATCCCCCTCGGAACCCCCATCGCCGGACGCACCGACGAAGCACTCGACGACCTCGTCGGCTTCTTCGTCAACACCCTCGTCCTGCGCAACGACACCTCCGGCAACCCCACCTTCCGCGAACTCCTCGCCCGCACCCGCGAAACCGACCTCGCCGCCTACTCCCACCAGGACGTACCGTTCGAACGACTGGTGGAAGCGATCAACCCCCAGCGGTCGATGGCCCGACACCCCTTGTTCCAGGTCATCTTCGGCGTGGAGGCCGCCAACGGCAGTGCGCTGAGCCTGCCCGGCCTGACAGTGGATCAGGAGGTGGCCCCGTTCGAGTTCAGCAGGTTCGACCTGGGCTTCCACTTCACCGAGCAGCACGGGACCGGCAGCGGTCCGGCCGGAATCGGTGGCCTGCTGTACTACAGCACGGACCTGTTCGACCGGGCGAGCGTGGAAGCCCTCGTGACCCGGATGGTGCGGGTGATGGAGGCGGCGGTCGTGGATCCGGACCGGCCGCTCGGCGGGATCGGGATCCTTTCCGAGCAGGAGCGGCGGCAGATCCTGGGGGAGTGGAACGACACCGGGGCCGAGCTGACCGACGCGACCCTTCCCGCGCTCTTCCAGGCGCAGGTCGCCCTGGCACCCGAGCGGCCGGCAGTCCTGGCCTCGGACGCCGAACTGAGCTACGGCGAGCTGAACGAGCGGGCCAACCGACTGGCCCACCACCTCATCGCGCACGGGGTCGGCCCCGAACAGTTCGTCGCGCTCGCTCTGCCGCGCACCGCGCAGACGATGGTGGCACTGCTCGCCGTGCTCAAGGCGGGAGCCGCCTACATGCCCGTCGACCCGGCGTACCCGGCGGACCGGATCGCCTACCTGCTGCAGGACGCCGATCCGGCGCTCGTCCTCACGGTCGAGGAGACCGCGGGGACGCTCCCGGACGGCTCCCGGACCCCGCGCCTGGTCCTGGACGCCCCCGAGGTCGTCGCCGCCCTGGAAGGCCGGCCCGCCACCGATCCGACCGACCTCGACCGGGTCGGTGCCCTGCAACCGCTGCACCCGGCGTACGTCATCTACACCTCGGGCTCCACCGGCCGCCCCAAGGGCGTCGTCGTCACCCATGCCAACGTGGCCAACCTGGGCGCTTGGGCACGGGCCGAGTTCGGTGAACGTGCCCTGGAGCACGTCCTGTTCACCACGTCGCTCAACTTCGACGTCTCCGTGTTCGAGATGTTCGGCCCGCTGCTGGCCGGCGGTCGCATCGAGGTGCTGCGCGATCTGCTGGCCCTGGGCGACCGGAACCCCGACGGCGGTTCGCCGGCCCTGATGAGTGGGGTTCCGTCCGCGCTCACCCGGATCGTGTCCCAGGGTGACGTGCGCACCACGGTGGAGAACCTGGTGTTCTGCGGCGAGGCCCTGACCGCCCAGGCCGCCGCCGAGGTCAGTGACGCACTCGGAGCCGGGCGCGTGTACAACATCTACGGCCCGACCGAGGCGACGGTGTTCTCCACCGTCTGGTCCACCGAGGGCCCCGTCTCGGGGGTGCCGCCGATCGGCCGCCCGCTGCGGAACACGCAGGCCTACATCCTGGACGGCAACCTGCAGCCGGTGCCGGCAGGTGTGGCCGGCGAGCTCTACCTGGCCGGTACGGGGCTGGCCCGGGGCTACTTCGGGCGTCCGGGTCTGACGGCGGAGCGGTTCGTGGCCGATCCCTTCGGCCCGGCCGGCAGCCGCATGTACCGCACCGGCGACGTGACCCGCTGGTCCCGGGAGGGACTCCTGGAGTACCTGGGCCGGGTCGACGACCAGGTCAAGATCCGCGGCTTCCGCATCGAACTCGGCGAGATCGAAACCGTGCTGGGCCGCTTCCCGGGGCTGTCGCAGGTCGCGGTCGTCGCCCGGGAGGACCAGCCCGGGGACAAGCGTCTGGTGGCCTACGTGGTGGCGGAGGCGGGGAACGAGGGGGTGGATGCCGAAGCGCTGCGTGCGCACGCGGCCGGCCTGCTGCCGGAGTACATGGTCCCCAGCGCGTTCGTGGTGCTCGACCGGCTCCCGCTGACCGCCAACGGCAAGCTGGACCGGCGGGCCCTGCCGGCGCCCGTGTTCGAGGCCGACGCGGCCGGGCGCGGTCCGCGGACCCCGGAGGAGGAGGTCCTGTGCGACCTGTTCGCCGAGGTCCTCGGGGTCCCGACGGTCGGAATCGACGACAACTTCTTCGAGTTGGGCGGGCACTCGCTGCTGGCGGTCCAGGTGATCAGCCGCATCCGGGAGGTCCTCGGCGCCAAGCTCGCCATCAGGGCCCTGTTCGCCACGCCCACCGTCGCCACTCTTGCCGGACAGCTGGGCCGGGCTTCGGCCGGGGAGGCGTTCGACGTGCTCCTGCCCATCAGGAGCAACGGAGGCAGCTCCGCGATCTTCTGCGTCCACCCCGTCAGCGGTATCGGCTGGTGCTACTCGCCCTTGGCGGGAATCGCCTCCCCGGAGCACTCCGTCTATGCCCTCCAGGCACGCGGCCTGGACGGCAAGGACGCGCTCCCGGATTCGATACGGGAAATGGCGGCCGACTACATCCGGCAGATCCGTGCCGTGCAGGAATCGGGCCCGTACCACCTGATGGGCTGGTCCTTCGGCGGTGTCGTCGCCCATGAGATGTCCGTCCAGCTGCGGGCTCAGGGCGAGAAGGTGGAGACCCTCGCGCTGCTCGACTCCTATCCCGCACACGAGGCCCCGACCCAGACCCCGATCACAGAGGCGGAGGTGGTGGCCGGACTCGCCGAGTTCTTCGGAGTGCGGGCCCAGGACGACGGGGAGCCGCTCACGATGACGGGGGTCGTGGCGGCACTGCGCCGGGACCGAAGCCTGTTCACCGAACTCGCCGAGCGGAACCTCGAGGAGATCGCCGCGGTGTACAGGAACAACCACCGGATCATGGTGGAGCACGTTCCCGGAGAATTCGACGGGGACGTCCGGTTCTATGAGGCGGAATACGGGAAGCCCGCCGGCATGCCGGATGCGACCGTCTGGAACGGACACGTGTCGGGACGGTTCGAGGTCGCGCGCATCTCCTGCACCCACGCGGAGATGGCTCGCCCGGAGTCGCTGACCGAAATATGGCAGGACATTGCCCGCGGGAACAGGCGGTAGGTATTCGAGGGCGGATTCGGATCCGCCCGCACTTCCCCGAATCCTTCAACAACTCAGAGAATTGGTGCTTTGTCGATGATCGCTGGATTCGACATCGGTCTGCCGGCCGTGTCCCGCATGTCCCATCTCTTCCTGATGCTCGCCCTGATCATGGTCTGCAGTCATTTCGCGGGCCGCTTCTGCCGCCGGCTGGGGCAGCCTCCGGTGATCGGCGAGATCCTTACGGGTATCGCACTGGGCCCTTCGCTGCTCGGGGCCGTCTGGCCCTCGGGGCAGCGGTGGCTCTTCCCCGCCGATCTGCTGCCCGTGATCAACGCGATGGCCCAGGTGGGCCTGATCCTCTTCATGTTCCTGATCGGGTACGAGCTGAACGTGGGGCAGGTCCGCAGCCGCAGCAAGGCCGCGGTGATGGTCAGCAACGTGAGCGTGGCCGTGCCGATGATCGGCGGAGTCCTCCTCGCGTTCGTGATGTACGGGCGGTTCGCGGACCCCGGCATCGGGTTCCCGGCCTTCGCGCTCTTCATCGCCGTGTCCATGAGCATCACCGCGTTCCCGGTGCTCGCACGGATCCTGACGGACCGGAAGATCGACCGCACCCCCGTAGGCGCGCTCGCGCTCACGTGCGCAGCCGTCGACGACATCACCGCCTGGTGCCTGCTCGCTCTGGCGACGGCACTGGGCCGGGGCACCTCCCCGACCGCAGTGCTCACCACGCTCGTCCTGACCGCCGCGTTCATCTCCGTGATGATGTACGGACTGCGGCCCTTGCTGGCCCGGCTCGCCGAGCGCCACGCGGATCGGCTGGGCGGGGGAGCGGCGCTCCTGCTGGTGCTCCTCGCGGGCATCCTGCTGGCGTCCTTCGCCACTGACTGGATCGGCATCCACCCGATCTTCGGGGCGTTCCTGTTCGGCGTCGTCGTTCCGCGCGGTGCGGCGCAGACGGCAGCCGTGGAACAGGTGCGGGGCGTCACCGTGGTGCTCCTGATGCCGCTGTTCTTCGCCTACTCGGGACTGCAGACCGACTTCCGGCTGATCGGTGCGGACCCCGCGCTGTGGGGCTGGTGCGCCCTCATCGTCGCTGTCGCGACCGTCACCAAGTGGGCGGGGAGCACCGGTGCGGCCCGGATGACCGGGCTCGGCTGGCAGGAGTCGCTCTCGCTCGGCGCACTCATGAACTGCCGGGGGCTCACCGAGCTCGTGGTGCTCGGTGTCGGACTGGAACTCGGGATCATCACACCCACCGTGTTCGCCATGCTGGTGGTGATGACGCTGGTCACCACGGTGCTGACGGCGCCCGGGCTCACCCTGGTCGACCGCTTGGCCGCCCAGCAGCCGGCGACTCCCGAAATGCGGCGACGGGAATTCGCGGCCAGGTGACGTGCTCGTGAGGGACGAGCCGGCGGGGGCACCGTATCGGTGCCCCCGCCGGCTCGTCCGGTTGCGCCGACCGGTCGGCGCGGGTCAGGCGAGGGTGAGGGGGAGGGCGGTCAGGCCCCGGGTGAGGCGGGTCCGGCGCCAGGTCAGGGATTCCGCGGGGACGGCCAGGCGGGTGTCCGGGAAGCGGGTCAGGAGGGTGCGGAGGGCGATCTCCGCCTCGGCCCGGGCCAGCGGGGCACCCGGGCAGCGGTGGATGCCGTGGCCGAAGGAGAGGTGGGCGGCCGCGTCGCGGTCGAGGTCCAGGCGGTCCGGGTCGGGGAAAGCGGACGGGTCGCGGTTGGCGGCCCCGGGGGCGATGAGCACCGGATGGCCGGCCGGGATGCCGGTCCCGCCGATGCTCAGGTCCTCCGTGCTGTGACGGAAGGTGGCCACGCTCACCGGGGAGTCGAAGCGGAGCAGTTCGTCGAGCGCACCGGGGACCAGGTCCGGGTCCCGGCGCAGGCGGTCGAACGCCTCCGGGTGCCGGAGCAGGGCCAGGACGGCGTTGCCGATGAAGTGGGTGGTGGTCTCGTGCCCGGCGACCAGGAGGAGGGCGGCCAGGGAGACGGTCTCGTCCCCGTCGAGGCCGTTCTCCTCGCAGTCGCGCAGGAGGGAGTGGAGCGGGCCTTCGCCGGGGTTCGCGCGGGCCGTCTCCACGAGCGCGGTGAGGTGGTCGCCGATGCGGTGTGACGCCGCGTCGACGCGGGCGGTGTCCGTGGCGTCGAAGAGGTCGTGGGACCAGTCGGCGAGGGCGGCGCGGTCGGCTTCCGGTACGCCCAGCAGCTCGCAGACGACGGTGACCGGGAGGGGGACGGCCAGGTCCGCCACCAGGTCGATGTCCGTGCCCGGTCGCCACGTGGCCGTGAGGCCGCCGACGACCCGGGTGATGAACGGGCGCAGTTCCCGGACGCGGCCGGTGGTGAACAGCGGTGTCGCCACCCGCCGGTGGCGGGTGTGGACGGGCGGGTCGCTCGACAGCATGTTGCGGGAGACGGCGGGGTGCAGGTCGCGGTCCGAGGGCCGGCCGGCGAAGAACCGGGCCGTGTCCTTGGACAGCCGGGGGTCGGTGAACGCCTCGCGGGCCTCGGCGTGGCCGGTGATCAGGTACGCGTGGTGGCCGCCGGAGCCGGTGGGGATCCGCTGGACGGGACAGCCCTCGCGCAGCCGTTCGTAGGTGGGGTAGGGGTCGGCGAAGAAGCGCGGGTCGCGCAGGGGGTCCTGCCGCGGGGCGGTCACGAGGCCGCGCCCGCGTGCTCGGGTGCCCGGCGGCGCGCGTGGGCGTCCGCCACGAGCAGCAGCCAGGCGGTCTCCGCCGGGAGGTCGCCCTTGCGGGAGCGGGTTCCGGCGGCGGGCGGGGCCTCGTCGCCGTCGAGGGGGAGGCCGGTGCGCTTCGCGTCGATGGCCGCGGCGATGACGGCCGCCTCCACCTCGGCGTCGCCCTCGGGGGTGCCGGCCGTGCCCCGGCGGGCGGCCTCGGCGGCCGCGGCGTCCCGTACCGAGGTCTGACGGTACCGGCGCAGGGCGAGCACGCAGTCGTTGATCTCGATGACCCGGCGGTGGAGGTGGAAGTCCAGGTCGTGGGCGTCGGCTCCGGTGTTGCCCGGGTCGAGCACGACCTCGGGGACCGCCGAGGTGACCTCCCGCCACAGGGGTTCCAGCGCGGTGTACGAGTTCCGCTCCCAGCGGCGGCGGCGCAGTCGGCTGAGCGGCCACAGCAGGGCGGGGAGGGTGAGCCCTACGGTGATGAGGAGTACGGCGACGGCGGGCGCGGTCACGCTGAACGCGCAGCGGAAGGGGGTCAGCGGCGTGGAGCACCGGGCGTGGTCGGGGACGAGCCCCAGGCCGAGGCCGATGGAGACCAGGGCGAAGAGCTTGTACGCGGCGTAGAGGAGGGCGAAGCCGCAGCCGACCGAGGTGGTGCGCAGGCCCCAGCGCTGGCTGCGGCGGGCCGAGCGCCTGGACTGGGCCCAGGTCTGCACCAGGAAGTCCTTGGCCGTGTACCCCAGGTAGGAGATGTAGATGAGCACGTAGCACGCGTACAACACCGGGTTGCGTCCGGTGAGTTGTTCCGCGGCGAAGAAGGCGGTCATGCCGGCGGCGCAGAGCGCGAGGGTGATGACGCGCAGCCGGATCTGCCGGCGGGCCCGCTCGCGCTCCAGGTTGAGCTGGAAGAGGAACGCGAGGACCGAGGTGGCCGCCGTCAGGGTGAAGGTGTTGCTGAGGAGCCGGGCGACGTGGGGGACCACCGACTCGACCGCGCGCTCCACGGCGGGCGCGTAGGAGGCGAAGGCGAGGGCGAACGAGGTCAGCAGCGCCGCCATCGCCCAGGTGCCCTTGGGGCGGTGCCCGCCGCGTCCCCGCACCCAGTATGCGGCGAAGCACAGCAGCACGACGGCCGTGCCCGTGAAGAGGATGTCGATCATTTCCGGTGGCGCTTCTTCCTGTGTGGCTCGGCGAACAGCGCGTCCCAGCTCTCGGCCCCGCTGGCGGGCCGGCTCGGCGGGCTTTCGCGTCCCCGGTACATGAGTTGTCGGATCACGCTGGCCATCACCTCGGCCTCGCGCTCGTCCTCGCTCGTGTAGCTGGTCCGGCCGGACATGCGCTGGACGAGGGTGGGGTTGAACCCGATCGCGTGCAGGGTGTCCTGGTCCAGTTCGAGGCTGCCGGGGTGGTCGCAGATGATGTGGCTGATCTCGTGGGCCAGGATGTGGTTCTGGTGGAGGGGGGAGGTGGCCTCCTCGTAGAACAACAGGTCGGCGTCCGGGGTCTCCAGGCGGATGCCGCACGGGGCGTCCATGGCGCCCAGTGTGCTCAGCGGGCGGAGGATGATGGGGCGTCCGCGCAGTTCGGCCACGGCGTCGCGGAGGTCGCGGGTGCTGAAGCGGTGCGGGAGCCGAAGTGCCTCGACGCGCGCCTCACACGTGGCGCGAAGCTGCTCAAGGTCCATGTCCTCACTCTGGTGACGCCGGTCGGGGGTGGTCGGCCGGGGCGAACCTCTCCCTGGAAGCCCGGAACGCGCCCCCATGCTGGCATGTCCGCGACTCCGCATCGATGGTGGGGTCGGGAAACGCCTGACGCCCCCCTGCCGATGAGCGGCCACAGGGGGGTGGTTGCGGCGCCGGGGGTCGTGCGACCTGCGCCCGGCGTGCGGTTCAGTCGTCCAGGTCGAGGTCCGTTTCGGGGTCGTCGGTGGTGAGTCCTTCGAGCTTCCGGGCCTGTTCGATGACGGTGGACAGCATCTTCAGGCTGTCGGCGCTCAGGCCGTTGGCGCGCAGGGCCACCTTGCGGACGTCCTGGTCGCGCATGGCGGCGAGGAGGCCGATCTCCGCCCTGGTGCGTTCGGCCGCGGCGCTGTCGACGAAGTAGCCCGCCGGCACGCCGAAGAAGTCGGCCAGGGCCTTGATGGTGTGCCGCGTCGGGTTCCGCTTGGCGCCGGTGCGCAGCTGCTGGATGGCGCTCGCCGTCACCCCGCGCCCCTCTCCGGTCGCGGCCTTGCGGATCCCCTCGGCGACCTCCGCGTAGGTGTAGGGCCCCCGCGAAGGGGGGTGCACCTCGCGGAAGAGGTGGTCCAGGAGCTGGGCGAAGGTGGGCGACTGGTCATCCTCCACGTACACGACCTCCTTGGCGTGATGCCGAGTCCTTGCCCACCACAGTGTTCCTCGAAGCCCAACGGGCCGGCACCGGCGACACTTTGGTTGACGCCTGACGGATACTCTGGTGTACGTTACCAATGCTTCTCCGCCACTGGAGTGTCGAGTGGGCGGAGCGGCAGGCGGCGCCGGCCGGGTCGGGGTCGAGCTTCACGGGGGTGAGCTCGGCCGACGGCCCGGACCGACCGTCGTACGGAGCCCGGGGCGCGCGCTATGGTGGGGTGCGAGGCCCCGCGTCATCCCCCGTGCGCGGGGCCTCACATACCACCGGGTAGGCCGGCCCGCGTCACGGCCGGCCCGGCCGCTCGGATGTCCGGGAAGACCTCCGCCCCGGCACCGGCTTCGGCCCCGTCGTGACCGTGCAGTCCTTCACGGACGAGCAGGAGGCCCCGCACCTGGCCCACGGCGTCCGCCACGGCCTGGCCGCCAGCGTGTCGACGGCCGAACACGACCGCGCCATGCGCGCGACCCGCTCCCTGCGCACCGGCATCGTCGGGGTGAACACCCACGGCACCACGGTCTCCGAGATGCCGCACGGCGGCACCGGCCGGTCGGGCTACGGCAGCGACCTCTCGATGGCGGGCCTGCTGGACTGCACCCGCCTCGAACACCTGATGCTCTGAGCCCGTCGACCGGGGTGAAGTGATGAAACCACCACCGCAACACCATGCGCAGGCATAGTCTGCGTGAATAACCGCAGACCATGCCGGGGCAACCTGCAGTGTGGCGGAGGTGTCATGGGTGGGGACTCATACGGATCCACAGCAGTCGGCGGCCGTCCGGGGCCGCAGACGTCATCAGTACGCCGGGACGGGAGGGAGGTGCCCGTCCCGTACGGCGACCGGCCTCTGCTGACCCCTGCCATGACCAGGGGCCACGCGGCCGCATCCGACCAGGAGCGGGACCGGCTGCTGCGCTACCTCGAAGCGGTCGTCGCGGCCCGCTCGGCGCCGGTGCACACCGCGGTCGCCTTCAACGCCGTGTACTTCGGCTACGACATCGGCGGCGAAGGATACGGCGGCAGCCCGTTGCGCCTCGACGACTTCCCCGTGATCACCTTCGGTGAACAGGCTCCCGTACTCCCGGTCGGCGCCATGGTGTGCATGGCCACCGGCTCGGACCCGCTCTACGCCGAGATCGTCTACAGGGAGGGCGCCCACCCGGAGGTCGGTCCCCTCGGGGACGTACCGGCCTGGGTGTCGGGCGCGCCCGCGGGCGCCGAGGGGCCGGGCAGGCCGGGGAACGACGACGCCCCACGGCGCAGGGAGCTCCTGGTGCCGGATCTGAACGCCTTCGGCCCGGCCCTGAGTCTGTCACCGGCCCAGATCCACCGCTTACGCATGCGCCGGAAGTGGATGAACGGGGACGGGCACGTCGTCGTCGACATCTGCTTCCCTTCCCGGGGGGGCCGCCCTGTGCGACGACCTCACGGCCTACTCGGACCATCTCCTGACAACAGCACGCGAGCAGTTGCTCAGTCCCTTCGTGCCGGTGTCCCTCGCCGCACTCGTGGGCAGCACGCACGACGACGATCTGCGGGAGGGGCTGCGCGGCCTCCTCGACACGGTGCGGGGCGTCCTGGATTCGAGCGATGCGCTGCGCACATGGGGCCACTACGCCATGACCCGCGCCTCCCTGGCCGCCGGCTGGCGCGACCCCGGACCACTGGGTGGCGATGATCTGAGGTCCCTCGCGGCAGCGGTGGAACACGCGGCCACGCCCGCGAGGCGGCGGCACGGCCTCACCTCCTCCGTGAGCGTGTACACGGCGGTCGGGCCCAGGCTGCGCGGGTTCCCCGGAGCCGGCGACGTGCTCAGGGGACCGGGGTACGCGGGAGCTGTCTGCCGGGCGAACGTGACGCTGGCCGACACGGTCCGGCGGGACAGCGACCGGGGCCGGTTCGAGACCGGCTCCCGGATCACGCTCGACGACGCCTTCGAAGGCGGCGGTGTGTGGAGGTCCCACCATCCCGGTGACGAGGAGCCCCTCGGAGATCCGCTGGTCCCGGCCGGACGCGGCTGGACCTCCACGACGAGCGCGCCGGCGCGGGAGCAGGAAGCGGAGGCGGAACCGCTCGACCTGCCCCTCGCCGACGACGACTCCCTCGGCCCCAGTGAACTGCTGCGGGCCGACGGGAAGGAGATCGTGTGGCGGTTGCCCCTGAGGCTGGCCCACCTCTCCGGCGGGTGGCTCCCCCTGCACCCGGACGTCGCACGCGAATTCCGGCTGTCCCGAGGACAACGCCCCACCCCGCGCCTCGAACTCGCCCACTCCCCCCGCGGCGGCCGAGGGAGCGAGTCGGTCCAGGAGGTGGCCGCCGAGTTCGGCGGGGGCGGCGGCCGGCTGACCGGGGTCAGCTGGCCGGCGGACTTCTTTCCCGGCCTGCTGCTGGAGCTGCGCTGGCTCCGCGGGGGCAGTGTGATCCGCGCCGTCACCACACCGCTCGGGGAACCGGTGGCGGCCGGGGGCCGAGTGATCGGCCACTGCTTCGACCCCTGTGTGCTCACCAGGGAGGACGCTCCGGGGAGCGATCGCCAGGGTGACACGGCTGCCGGTCTCGGCCCCCGGCCATTGGTGATGCGGACGGTGCGCCGATGCGGGCTCCTCACCCTGGACGGCCATGCCCTGCTGGACCGCTCGGTCCTGCCGTATGCGGCGTACGGGCCCCGGCCCGCCAGGTCACAGGTCGCCACCCTGGAATCGGCGGTCGTCGAACTGCTGGCGGAACGCTTCCTGGAACCCGCCCTCGGAAGCCGCGACGCCTGGGGCCAACCGCGTTTTCCGGCACGCGACGGGGAACCGGAGGTCCCGCTCATCGGCTACCGTCCCGCCCGGTACCGGGTGAGGCACCCCTGGGGCGGTACGGAACCGGGGGGTGAAGGCTTGTACGCCGTCCAGTTCGTCGCCGGCCATCTGCGCCGCCTCCGGCCGGGTTGCTCTCCCAGCGGACTCCAGCGGGCGGCGTTCCGGGAGTACTGCCGCGGACTTGGCAAGGCCGACGGCTGGGAACTGCCTTACGGCTACACGTTCGTCACCCCGCACACCCGTGGCCAGTGACCGGTTCACCAGCGCCGCGCGTCGAGTGAGCCGAGCCCGAGAACCGACCACTGACCGGCAAAGAATACGGAGCACGCGTACATGCAAGACCGCTACCTCGCCCTCACGGGGCCGCCGATGTCCCCGCACGGTGTCTCGGCCGAAGCCCTCGAACGCCTGGCCGACGCCCTCAACGCCTTGGAGCCCCCGGTCGCAGCCGCCCTGCCCGACCTCACGGCCGGCATGGTGGAGCTCGCCTTCAACTCCCTGTCCCACAGAAGGCGGCAGGAGCTGCTGGGCAACCTGGGGATCCGCATGGCAGCCCCTCGACGGGCGGGCAGTGCCCTGTGCAGGGACGTACTGGCCAGGTTGCGCCGCGACGTCCGGCAGCACGCCTGTACCTGCGGTGTCAGGGAGCTCACGTTCACCGTGATGAAGCAGGTGGGCGGCTTCGTCCTGGCCCGGGACGGTGAGCCGATGCCCGATCCCGTCGCCCGGTGGGGCGCGTCGCTGGTCCGCGCCACCGTGTTCGCCTGGTGCAGCGCTTCCGTCGCCGACGCGTACATCCTCGCCTGGGCGGCAGATCAGGACTGGTTCGCGGCCACGGCCGACGAGGACGGCAAGGCACGGTTCGCCGCGGTCGGTGATGTGGCCCGGTCCATCATGGCGGCATACCCCGACTTCACCTTCGGTACGGCGCAGGGAGGATCCGAGGGCGGGGAGTCGCCCGTGGCCGACCGGAACTCCGAGCGCGATGCCGTCATCGCCGAGCCGGGCACGACCGACGCCCGCCCCGAGGAGGATCCGGATCCGGAGGCGTCCTGCCGACAGCTGGAGTCGGCCGTCGCGCGGGCCCGACAGGCCGTGGTCAGGGTGTCCGAAGCACTGGTTGACGGGCGTCCCCCGCACGACGCGGACCTGGTCCCGCTGGGCGCGCTGGGCCCCGCGTTCGCCGCCACCAGCGAGGTGTTCCGCGCATCGGGCATGGAGGGGGTGCCCCGTCGCCTGGAGGACATGACGCGCGCCGCGCGCGCGTACGCGACGGCAAGGGAGCACGACGCCCGGGCCCGGGAGACACTGGGGGAGCTGCTGCACGTCGCGTGCCGACCCGACAGCGCCGCTGCCTCTGCCGCCGAGGCCGTGCGGCAAGCAGCCCGCCGTCTGCTGGCCGCACCCGTGTGGGAGGAGGGGCAGCGAGAGGAGAGCGCCGCGCTCGCCGCCCTGGCACGCATCATCAGGCTGACCGGGCGGGCGGACGCCGCGGCCGAGATCCTGACCCTCCAGGAGCAGGTCGTGCGGGTGCTGCCCACGTGCGCCATGGCAGTGATCATGGCTCCTGCACTGACGCTGACGCAGCCGGAGGGCGACCGGAGCGAACCCGCAGCGGCCGGGACCGTATCGGCTGGCCCTGACCCTGAGGACGCCGCCGAGCACGTCGGCGGCACGACGGCCGAGGACGACCTCGCCGAACGGGAAGTCGTCACAGCCAGTTCCGGTTCGCCCGACGCCGGCTCCACCCGCGCCGCGGCACCTGCCGGACCCGGCCCGAAGGCGGTGGAGGAGCAGTCGGCCGAAGTCCCCGTACCGTCCGCCGAGCCGGGCCCCCCGGGCGCCGCTCCGTACGACGAGCCCGCAGCCCCCGGCCCGGACACGGCCTCGGCCCCCGCCACGGGCTCCGCCGAGAACGGCGAGGAAGAGGACGAGGAGGAGGACGAGGAGGAGGACGAGGAGGCCGCACGGGCCCTCGCCCGGCTGGTCGTGGAACGGCGCTTCGGGCTCGCCCGGCACGTGGCCGACGCCGCTGGCTTCCCGGCACCGCAGGTGGCAGCGCTCCGTCTCGCCGGTGCCGCCGCCCTGCTCACCTCCGGCGACAGCCAGGGAGCCCGGCTGACCTCGGACCTGCTCCAGGAGTACGGCGGATACGAGGGACGTGACGCCGAGGGGAGCGAACTCGTCCTCCTGCCCGCCCTGCTGCGCACGGCACTGATCACCGGCGACCACCTGGCGGGCGCACAGCTCAAGGCCCTGGTACCCCGGCTGCCCGACCGGCTCGCGGAGGTCGCGGCCGCGGTCGCCGACCGCGCACTCAGCGGCGCCCTCATGATCGCTTCACCGCTCGTCGTCATCGCCGACGTGTCCGAGACGGAGGCGCGGCTGAGGGAGCTGCGCGAGCAGTGCCGGGCCCTGCTCGCCCCGCAGAGGCTCCGGTTCGCGCGGGCGACGGAGATCGCGAAGCGGTGGCTGGCACCGGACGACGGTTTGCTCGGAACGCTGCTCACGACCGTGGTCCGTGACGACCGCGACGCGATCCGGCAGGTGCGGGAGCAGGCCGATCGGCTGTCGAAGCTGGGCGAGGTCAACAACGAGATCGACCGTATGGACCGCAAGTACCGTTCGCCCAGTGGCAAACCGCTCCAGGGGTCCGGGCGTCAGGACTTGGTGCACCTCATCGAGCGGGCCGTGGGCCTCGCCAAGGAGTGGTGCCTGGCGGTCGACGGCGTACGCCGCGGCGACCGGTCCGACGGAAATCGGGCCGTCAAGGAGATCTCCTCCCTGCGCCGCTCCCTGCTGGACGTCAAGGAAGCCGTGCTCGCGGAGCTGGAGGAGCTGGCCCGACGCTCGGCCGCCCTCGCGGCCGCGACGGCGTGGGCGGCGCGTACGTCGATGGAGGAACTGTTCGCCCTGCTGGCCGGTGACACAGGGACCATGCGGCCCGGCAGCGTGCTTCCTCCCGAACTGGTGCTGGACGCCGAGCTGCTGAAGGTGTGCGACACCTGTGACGAGAGGCCGCCGCTCGCCCGGCTCCTCGTAGCGGTCGGCCGGAGCTGGGAGGACGCCCTGGCCGAGCGCCTCGCCCATGACGCCTTCACCGCGGCCCGTGTCATGGTCGAGCTGGCCGGACGCGGGATGCTGCCGGCGGCGGAAGCGGGAGAGCTCACCCTGCCCGGACTCGGGGAGATCGAAGAGCGGGAGACCACCAGGCGTACGACGCTCGGCCAGGAACACGACAAGCTCGTCGCCGAGCTGCACCGTGCCCAGGCGGACGGGGCGGTGACCGATGACCAGGACCTGCGTGTTCAGGAGCTCCTGGCCGACGCCCGTGACGAGCTGGACCGCGGCGACACGCACGACCTGATGGCGGTACGGCGAGCCCTCGACACGGTACGGCGCGACCTGCCCGCCTTCCGGCAGCAGGCGGCGGACCGGATCCGGGCCCGGCTGGACGTCCTGGACGTCACCGCGGACCAGCGGGCCCAAGTCCTGCGGCACCTGGAGACGGGCGGCCTGCCCACCGCCGCCGACCTCGTCTACTTCCTGGAGATCGACGAGCCCGTCCCGGAGATCGAGGGAGGCGAGTCGTACCTGACCGAGTTCTTCCCGGCCGTACCCGACGGGTTACCCAAGGGCATCGACCACGACCTGGTCGACCTCGTCCGGAACGGCGGCAAGCACCAGGTGCTCCCCGTCCTGGACTACGGCACGCTCTCCAGCGACGAGGCCGCCCTGGCGTCCGACGCCCTCGACGCGTGGAGGGAGCTCGGTGCGACGGAAGGCCGGGACCGGCTCGAAGTGTCCGCCCGCCGACAGCTGCTCCCCGCCCTCAAGCTGCTCGGCTACGACGCCAAGAGCGCCAGGCCGCTGGACCAGCAGTCGCATCACCGGCGTGAGTACCGGCTGTTCGAAGTGACCGACGTCGACATCAACGGCCGTGCGAAGGCGCCCGCCTTCGGCTCACAGATCAAGGAGCAGGGCGGCAGCCTGCGGGTCCTGATGGTCTGGGGCCGCCCGCCCGCGAAGGTCGTCATGAGCCTGGCCGCCCGGGACACCAGCGGCGCGAGTCTCCTGGTCGCCTATTTCGGCACCCTTGGCCGTGAGGCCAGGGTGGAACTCTCCGTCGGATCCGACCAGCTGCAACCGCTGCTGGTCGTGGACGACGCGGCCCTCGCCTACCTCGCTGCCCGGGGCAACCGCCAGGTCAGTACGGCCACGCAGACGCTCCTGCCGTTCTCGGGCGTCAACCCGTACATCCGGGAGAAGCGGGGCCGGATCGGCGGCGAGATGTTCTACGGCCGTGACGCCGAACGAGTGAGCATCCTCGACCCGCAGGGCACCCAGGTCATCTTCGGCGGTCGTGGTCTCGGCAAGTCGGCGCTGCTCAGCGACGCGGGGGAGCGGTTCGAGGGGCAGCGGCCCGGCTACCACCAAGTGGTGTACGTGAACCTCGACCAGGAGAACATCGGCAAGGGCAGCTCGCTGGGACCCGAGGCACTGTGGAGCGTCCTCGACAGGGAGCTGCGGGCGGCACAGGTCCTGGGGGGCCCGCAGGCCAAGAAGTCACGGCAGGAGGTCTCCGAGCGGGTGCGGGCCGGTATCCGCCTCTGGCTGGACGGGGATTCGCGCCGGCGCGTCCTGATCCTCCTCGACGAATGCGACCAGTTCTTCGAAGCGGACGCCCCCCGCTTCGACCAGACCAAGAAGCTCAAGGGCCTCGGTTCCGACACCAAGGACCGGGCCAAAGTCGTCTTCGCGGGGCTCCACTCCGTGCAGCGGTTCGCCAAACTGGCGAGCAACGGGCCGTTCGGGCACCTCGCCCAGACACCGAAGGTGATCGGCCCCCTCGCTCCCCAGTCCGCTGCTGAGCTGCTGGTCGAGCCGATGAGGGCCCTGGGCTTCGAGTTCCAGGACGTGGACCTCGTCAACAGGGTCCTCGGCTACTGCTCCTACCAGCCCTTCCTGCTCCAGATGTTCGGACACCGGCTGGTCGAGCTGATGCACCGGAAGCGGGCCCGACGCGGAGCCGAAGGCCCCCCGTATCCGGTGGAGGCCGCCGACATCGAGGGCGTCGAGTCGGACACCGGACTCAGGGACGGGATCTCGGCGGCGTTCAAGGACACGCTGAGCCTCGACCACCGGTACGACGTGATCGCCAACGTGCTGGCGTACCACGCCCGCCACCACGGCCTGGAAATGCGGCTGAGCGACGCCGAACTGCGCGAGGAGTGCGAGACGTTCTGGCGCAGGGGCTTCGAACGGCTCGACACGGAGGGCTTCCGTGCCTATCTCTCGGAGATGGTGGGCCTCGGCATCCTCGCGCCGAACCACGACGGGCAGGGCTGGCACCTGCGGGGCCCGAACGCACTCCGCATGATCGGCACCTCGCACGAGGTGGACGCCCGCCTGCTCCGGGCCGAGGAGGACTGCAAACTCCAGGAGAGCATCGTGCAGGAGGGCCGTCCCGAACTGCCCGACGGCAGGCCGGCCCCCCTCACCATCACCCAGCTGGACGACCTCCTCGGCGAGCGCTCCAATCAGACGAGGGTCGTCCTCGGCAGCTCCGCCACCGGCGTCACCGACGTGGGCGACACGCTGCGCACGGTCGCCGGGCGCATCGCCGACTGGAAGCTCCCGCCCGTCGGCAAGCCCAGCGTCTACAAACAGGAACTCACCGGCGGGATCCCGCGGGAACGGCGGGTGGTCATCAGCGACTTCGCCCGCTATCCGGCGCGGTCCGAGACGTGCCGGGAGGCCGTCGACCTGGCCGAGACCCTGCTGCCCGCCACCCCCGGGGTGACCCGTGCGGTCGTTCTCGTCACCGACCCTGCCCAGCTGGCCCTGTGGCGAACTCTGCTGACGGGTGCCGAAACCACTTCGGCCGCCCCCGTGGTGCTGCGTCGGCACGATCGCCGCAGTCTGCGCGGCTGGGCCCAACGGGTCGAGATGTTCCACACGGAGGACCGTCTGGACCGTCTGTACGAACTGACCAGCGGCTGGCCGTCGTTGGTGGGCCGCGCCCACCGCCTGCACGGTGAACTCGGTGATCCGGACGCGGTGTTGCGCCGCCTGGCCGACGTGCGGACCGACCGGGCGTACGCCCGCGCCTTCGCCGAGGAGACGGGTGTGTACGCGGATCCGCTGCTCGCGACCGGGTACCGGGCACTCGACGAGGAGTTCAAGGAGGGCTGGTTCGACCTGGAGGAGGCCGTCACCGCGGTGGCGGTCCAGATCGAGGACGAGGAGGAGGCCCGCTGGATCGTCGGCTGCCTCGACGCCCTTCAGGCCTTCGATCGAGAGGACACTCAGCTGCGCCTGGAACCGCTGCTCCGGCAGTGCGTGACACTCTCCACATGACGATGGCCGACACCACCTGACACCTGCGGCCTGAGCAGCCCCTCGGCGGTCTCCGCCGAGGGGCGCGAGGGGGACGGTCAGACGGCGGGCCTGCCGGCTGGTCGTGGGTCGAGCAGTGGATGCCGCCGCCGCCCGAGGCGATCGTGTCGATGGGGACGGGGACCACGTCGCGCTTGGGGAAGTGCTCCCGGAGGATGTCGCGGGCGCGGTCGTCGGCCTTGCGGTCCCCGAACTTGGGCATGAACACGGCGCCGTTGGCGATGTAGAAGTTGGCGTAGGTGGAGACGAAGTCGTCACCGCGGCCCGTGATGCGGTTCAGGTCCGGTTGCGGGAGGTCGATGACCTCGAAGCGGCGGCCGCGGGCGTCCGTCGCCCTCGACAGGACGGACTTCGCCTGGTCCGCGGAGCGCGACCAGGAGTCCGGCGGGGTGCTGGGGTGCGCGCGGTCCAGCAGGACGACACCGGGCTCGGTGAACCGTACGAGGCTGTCGACGTGGGCGTCGGTGATGTCCTCGCCGCGCACGCCGGCCAGCCAGATGGCCTTCTCCACTCCGAGGGTCGTCTTCAGCTCGGCCTCGATGGTGCCGCGGGACTTGCCCCGGTTGCGGTTGTCGTTGACGATCGAGCTCTCGGTGATCATCAGCGTGCCCCCTGGCCGCATCCCCCTTCGCGGTACTTCCCGCGCCGCGCCCACGAGGCGTCCCGCGCCGCCGCACCCGGACGGCGCACCCCTCCGGCCCGCCGGCACTTCCGCCCCGGCGGACCCCGCCCCACCCACACCACCCCACCCTCCCGTCTCCGGAGGAAGGACACCATGCCCCTGACCCCCACCGAGCGTGACCGGCTCCTGCTGTTCACGACCGCCGAACCGGCCAGGGCCCGGCGCGCCCGGGGCCTGAAGCTGAACGTCCCGGAGGCCACGGCGCTGATCGCGGACACGGTGTGCGAGGCGGCGCGCGACGGTCTCCGCCTCGGCGAGGCCCTTGAGCGCGGGCGCGGCGTACTCGGCCGCGACGACGTGCTCCCGGGCGTGGCGGACATCGTCACCGAGGTGATGGTGGAGGCGGTGTTCGAGGACGGCAGCCGGCTGGGCCGCCGCCTGGCGCGGCGGCTGGCTCGACTCGGTGCTCTCCCGCAGCACCGAGCTGGTCTTCGCCTTCCCCGGCATGCTGCTGGCCATCCTGATCATCTCCGTGTACGGGGAGGGCCTCCTCGCCCCGGTCATCGCCCTCGCCGTCGCCTACCTGCCCTACGTCAGCCGCCTCACCCGCTCCCTCGTCCTCGCCGAGGCCGCCCGCCCGTACGTGAGCGCCTACCGGGTCCAGGGCCACTCCGCCCTCCAGATCTGCCTGCGCCACGTCCTGCCCAACATCGCCCCCGTCGTCCTCGCCCAGTCCACCATCAACTTCGGCTACGCCCTGATGGACCTCGCCGGACTGTCCTTCCTCGGGCTCGGCGTCCCCGCGCTCACCCCAGACTGGGGCCGCATGGTCTTCGACGGACAGACCGCGATCCAGCACGGATACCCGCTGTCCGCGATCCTGCCCTGCGCCGTCATCGTGCTGACCGTGGTCGCCTTCAACGTGGTGGGCGAACGCCGGGCCGACCGCGTCGCCAGGAGAGACCGATGAACACTCCCGGAAGCACCCCCGCGAACACCCCCGGAAACGCACTCGAAGCCGGCGGTCTACGCGAAGGACGCCCGGCAGCAGTACCAGATCCTGTCCGCCGCGACCGCCGCGAACGGCACCCGCATGTCGGTGGACCGGCTCCAGGGCCCCGACTACTACAAGATCCGTTCGGCCGACCCGGACTTCCTCGCCTCCTACGCCAACTACTACGTCTGCAACGGCGCGGTGATCTCCGGCCAGTTCGGTGACGCCCCCGCGGACGCGGCTGCCAGGGCCACTCTCACCCGGCTCTTCCCCGGCCGTGTCGTCGAGCAGCTGAACATCGACCGCCTCGGCACCGGTGGCGGCGGCATCCACTGCGTCACCCAGCAGCAGCCGGCCGCGTAAGGGGCCGGCGGGCATGACCGGTAGGGGATTCCCTACGTTTGACACGTAGGGAATCCCCTACCTATCGTCGAGGGCATGAACATCACGCACGCCTCCTTCATCACGCTGCCCGTCGCCGACCAGGACCGGGCCCTCGCCTTCTACACCGGCGTCCTCGGCTTCGAGGTCCGCGCCGACCGGCAGGTCGGCCCCATGCGCTGGCTCCAGGTCGCCCCCGCGGGCGCCCAGACCGTCTTCACCCTCTCCGGCCCGGGCATGGGGGATTTCACGTCGGGCTCCACCCGGGGGATCATGTTGCTCACGGCTGACGTCGACGCCGACTGCGCGCGGATCGCCGCCGCCGGAGTCGAGGTGACCGGACCGGACGACGCCCCGTGGGGGCGGATGGCCGGCTTCCGCGACCCGGACGGCAACGGCCTGATGCTGCTGACGGAGAAGGAAGGCTTCTAGCCCCATGGCCACGACGGGTGCCGACGAGGACCGCGTGTTCGCCGCGCTCGCCAACGGCACCCGCCGCGAGGTGCTGCGCCTGCTGCGCGAGCGCGGCCCGCAGCCCGTCCAGGCCCTCGCCGACCACTTCGACATGCGTCGCCCCAGCCTCTCCGAGCACCTCAAGGTGCTCCGGGAGGCCGGGCTCGTATCCGAGGAGCGGGCCGGCCGGCAGCGGATCTACCGGCTCGAAGCCGCCCCGCTGGCCGACGTCCAGGACTGGCTGCACCCGTACGAGCGGTACTGGCGCGGCAGGCTCCAGGACCTCGGCCGGCTCCTCGACCGGATGCCCGACGCTGAGACATGACCCACGAACCCGAGGACCTGACGACCGTCCGGGTCGACCAGTTCCTGCCCCACCCGCCCGCCAAGGTCTGGCGCGCCCTGACCGAGCCCGACCTGATCGCCCAGTGGCTGATGCCGTGCGACTTCCGCCTGGAGGTCGGCCACCGCTACACGATGACCACCGCGCCCCGGCCCAACACGGGCTTCTCGGGCACCACGGCCGCGGAGGTGCTCGCCTTCGAGCCGGGCCGCATGCTCGCGGTCCGCTGGCAGGACGCCTCCGGCACCCACCCCGCCGACTGGACGATCACCTGGACCCTCGCCCCCGAAGGGCGCGGCACCCGCCTCTTCCTCGTCCACGAGGGCTTCGACCCGGACGACCCGATGCAGATGATGGCCCGGAAGCTCATGGGGAGCGGCTGGCGCACCCACGTCATGGACGCGCTGATCCGGGTGGTGGAGCGGCTCTGACCGGCGGCGCGGGGCTACGGAGCCGGGCCCCTACCGCAGCAGGGCGCGGGCGAGCGCGGTCATCACGGTCTTGGTCTTGGTGTCGCCGGTCGGCGGCGGGGTGAGGCCGCGCTCGCGCAGGGCCCCGTCGAGCAGGTGCTGGGCGTCCGCCGCGTCCTCCAGGTCCGCGCGCACCGAGACCTCGACGAACCGCAGCCCGCCCTCGGTGGTCCACTCCTCGACGGCCACCGCCCGGGGCAGCTCGTCCCACTCCTGCTTCCACTTGACGGCGTGCACCGGGCCCAGTGCCGTCAGTCCGTCCAGGCCGCCGTCGGCCAGTCCGGCGGCGCCGAGCAGCTCCAGCTGCTCCTCGATGAGGAGCCGGCCGGGCGGGCCGGGGTCGAGGGAGGACGCGAAGCCCACCTCGGCCTGGAGCGAGGCCGCCACCACGGGCTCGAACACGGGCGCCGCCCGGTCCTCCTCGATCCGGAACTCCCACTCCTCGCCCTCGCGCTCCTTGAGCCAGGGAGGCGGCAGAAGCTCGGGACACGGACGCAGTTTGACCGTCATGTCCGCCTCGTCCTTGGAGCCGCGCCCCTCGCGGTCCCGCCGCAGCCGCAGGATGAACCCCCGCTCCAGGAGCGGCAGCGAGATCTTCGGGCCGTCGGTCCGCGCGGGCCTGTCCCAGAAGTGCACGGACCGGCGCCGGCCCTCGTCGCGGTCGAGGCCGAGGGCGTCGAAGGCCGCCGCGGCCTCCGTCCCGGCGAAGCTGACCTTGATCTCGGCGGCCTGGGGCCTGGGGGACTGCGTCATGGTGCCGTTATCGCCCGGCGGCGTTCCGGAACCCGGCGCTGCGGCACCGCGGGCCGCGGGATTCACCCGAGTGCCGCACTCCGTTGCCACGAACGGCCGCCGGGCTGTGGATCGGCTGTGAAAGGGTGCCGTACGGGGGGTGTGGTACAGGCGGTGTGCCAACAAGTTCTATATTCGTACGAAGCATCCACGCGCGGCCCTGCTGCGGAGATTCAGGGGGGTACGACCGCGATGGCCGAGACCGAGACCGATGCCGTCGCCGGTGCCCGGGCGAA
This sequence comes from Streptomyces sp. NPDC040718, assembly GCF_055593565.1. Taxonomy (NCBI): domain Bacteria; kingdom Bacillati; phylum Actinomycetota; class Actinomycetes; order Kitasatosporales; family Streptomycetaceae; genus Streptomyces; species Streptomyces sp. NPDC040718. The sequence continues at coordinate 22,803 of NZ_JBVIXO010000018.1, forward strand.
GTCCCGCTCGGCCCGCAAGGCGCGGCGCAAGACCCGGAACCGCAAGCGCCTGGGCATAGCCGGGGCCGTGCTCGTCGCCGGCGGGGCCGCCACCGCCTTCGCGGTCGGCTTCTCGGGCTCCTCCGACGCCCAGCGGGACGCGCGGCTGGCGGCCCCGGCGGGCGCGGGCGGGGTGACCGGCGGCCCCGGCTTCGGCAAGGGGCCCAAGCCGAACTGGGACGGCAAGGTCGAGGTGCTGGGCGACGGCTCCACCTCCTACACCGGGCCGCAGCCGGGACAGCTCAAACCCGAGAAGCTGAAGCCGGGCGAGAAGCCGCCGCAGTTCGTGGTCTTCTCCTGGGACGGCGCGCTGGAGGGCGACGACCACCTCTTCTCGCACTTCCGTCAGGTGGCCAGGCAGAACAAGGCCCACATGACCTTCTTCCTCACCGGCATCTACCTCCTGCCCGACGCCAAGAAGTCCCTCTACCGCCCGCCGCAGCACGGCCAGGGCGCGGCCGCCATCTCGTACCCGACCGCCCCGCACGTCAAGTCCACGCTCCAGCAGCTGCGCGGCGCCTGGACCGACGGCAACGAGATCGGATCCCACTTCAACGGGCACTTCTGCGGCCCCAAGGGCGGCGGGGACTGGAGCCCCGAGGAGTGGAAGAGCGAGATCGACCAGACGTACGGCTTCATGAAGGCCTGGAAGACCAACACCGGCTTCGCCGGTGAGGCGCCCCTGCCCTTCGACCCGGACCGGGAAGTGGTCGGCGGCCGCGCGCCCTGCCTGGAGGGCCAGAAGAACCTGATCACCGCGATCAAGCCGTACGGCTGGCGCTACGACGCGAGCTCCTCGGGCGACTTCCAGCTCTGGCCGTCCAAGATCGACGGCATCTGGAACTTCCCCCTCCAGCTCGTCCCGCTCCAGGGCAAGGAGGTGCAGGTCCTCTCCATGGACTTCAACTTCCTCTACAACCAGTCCGGCGACAGCACCCAGGGCGACCCGTCGAAGTTCACCGCGTGGCGCGACCAGGTGCGCGGCTCCTACATGAACGGCTTCAACCGCGTCTACAACGGCAGCCGGGCCCCGATGTTCATCGGCAACCACTTCGAGGACTGGAACGGCGGCATCTACATGAAGGCCGTCGAGGACGTGATGAAGGACGTCTGCAACCGCCAGGACGTGCGCTGCGCCTCGTTCCGGGAGGTGGCGGACTGGATGGACGCCCAGGACCCCAAGGTCCTGGCCCAGCTGCGGATGCTCGACCCCGCCCAGGCCCCGGACTGGAAGACGGTCGTCAAGTAGGACCGGAAAGACGGAGGGGCCGGGCGGCGCACGCCACCCGGCCCCTCCGCCCGTCTCCCGCCTACTTCACGGCCTTCGCGTAGTCGGCCCACACGTTGACCGCCCGCGTGCTGCCGGGCGTCGTGGGGGCGTCGCCGCCCAGCCCGGTCAGCGGCAGCGGGATCAGGTCCAGCAGCGACATCCGGTAGACCACCACCGCCGTGGTCTCCTGCGCGGTGGTCCCCACGAACCAGCCCGCCGTGTTCGCCGCGGTCGTGCCGGTCTTGCCCGCCGCCCCCGGCTGGGCCTTGGCCGCCGCCTTGGCCGAGCCGTCGCTGACGGTCGAACGCAGGGCCTCCGTCACCGTCCGGGCGGTCTTCTGCGACATCGCCTTGGCCGCCTTCGGCGGGTCGAGCGGCACGGCCGCGCCCTCCCGGGTGGCCGAGCGCACCGAGTAGGGGTCGGTGTGCATGCCGTCCGCCGCGAAGGTCTGGTAGGCCCCGGCGATCCGGATGGCGCTGGGCTTGGAGTTCTCCCCGAGGGCGAAGGCGGGGATCCGCGGCCCCAGGCTCGACGCGAGCAGCCCGGAACGCTCGGCGAGCGACTCCACCCGGTCGAGACCGACGTCGAGGCCGAGCTGGAGCATGGGGGTGTTGACGGAGTTGGCGACGGCCTGCTGCAGGGTCACCTGCCCCCAGCTGCGGTCGCCCTCGTTGTGCCCCTTCAGCACCTTGCCGCTGCGGTCCCAGTACGGGCCGTCGGGCGTCTGCACGGTCGCCTGGTCGTTGCCGTCGTAGACGCTGGAGGGGGAGACGGGCGTACGGGCCTGGCCGCGCGTGCGCAGCACCCCGTCCTCCAGCGCGGCGGCGTAGACGAGGGGGGTGAACACCGTGCCGGCCGGGATCGTCGTGGCGTTCGCCTGGTTGAAGCCCTGCTTCAGGTAGTCGGGACCGCCGTACACGGCGAGCAGCCGCCCGTCGCGGGCCACACTGGCCGCGCCGATCTTCGCGAACTTGTCGGTGTCCTGACGCCGCTCGGGGTCGATGTCCTTCTGTGCCTGCTGGACCGCCGCGGTCAGGGCGGCCATGCGGTTCTTGTCGAAGGTCGTGTAGATCTGGTAGCCGCCGAGGTCGAAGTCCGACTCCTTGAGGTGGCCGGCCTTGATCGCGTACGCCTTGGCCATCTCCACCAGGTAGCCGTTCTGCGCGCCGGGCATGCCGACGAGGGAAGCGTCCGAGGGCTCCGGGAACTTCGTGTAGCCGGCGCGCTCGGCGGCGGAGAGGTGCCCGGTCTCGACCATGCGGTCCAGGATCCAGCTCCAGCGCTCGACGGCGCGGGCGTGGTTCTCCTTGCCGAGCGAGGGGTCGAACAGGCCGGCGCCCTTGAGCAGGGAGGCCAGGAAGGCGCCCTCGCTCGCGTTGAGCTGCGAGACGTCCTTGCCGTAGTACGCCTGGGCCGCGCGCTGGATGCCGTAGGTGCCGCGCCCGAACCAGCTGGTGTTGAGGTAGTCCTCCAGGATCTGCTTCTTGCCCGCGCGGCTGTCCAGCTTCACGGCGAGCAGCAGCTCGGTGAACTTCCGGGACAGGGTGCGGTCCTGGTTCAGGTAGGCGTTCTTCACGTACTGCTGCGTGATGGTGGACCCGCCCTGGGTCTCACCGCCCGTCAGCGCGGCGCGCACGGCGCGCATCACACCCGAGGGGGAGACTCCGGGATCGGAGTAGAAGCTGGCGTTCTCGGCCGCCAGGACGGCTCCCTGGACCTTCTCGGGCACCGTGTCCAGGGGCATCTCCTGCCGCTGGACCCAGCCCGTGCGGGCCATGGTGGAGCCGTCGGACCAGTAGTAGACGTTGTCCTGCTGGGTCGCGAACGAGTTGAGGTCGTCGGGTATGTCCGTTGCGGCGTACGCGATTCCGACGAAAGCCGCCATGCCGACAAAAAGGTACACGACGGCGCCGAGCCACTGCCGGCCGGAGGGTATCCACCTGCGCCAGCCGCTGCGCCCCGGCCGCGGGTACGCCGGACGCAGGCGCCGCAGTACCGGGCCCGCCTTGGCCAGGGCCGGTCCGAGGACGGGCGCGAGCCGCTCCGCCAGGCCGGAACCGGAAGGCGTCCGGCGGCTGCCGGACTTCCTGCGGCGGCCCGTGGTGGCCGCGCCGCCGGTCTTCGGGGCCGCGCGCCTGCCCCGTGATCGCCTTCTCGAGGACATGTCCTGCCTGCTCACTCCGTACGCCCCCCGTGCTCCGCTTCCGCCTACACCCTAGATGCATTTTCTGTGAAGACGGTGAGGAGGCGGCGGGAACCGGAGTGCCGCCCCGGAGCGTCTCGCGATGCGGAAGCGGAGTCATGGCACCCGGCGGGCGGGGCGATCATTGCCGGGCAACGGGGGACGAAACGGAACGCGGCCACACCGTCGCCCAGTTGTGCGAAGATTCCGTCCTCCCGGTCCGTGTGGACCGGGTGACAAGGGGATGCACAGTGATACCTAAGAGGTTCAGGCTGGCCGCCATCGGGGCCCTGACCGTGGCCATAGCGTCCGGCAGCCTGTTCGCCTACTCCGCGAGCGCGGGCACGACCGAAGAAGCCGATCGGGCCACCGCGGACGCCTTCGGCCGCATAGCCGACGATGTGCTCTCGCAGCGCACGCAGGCCCTGGTCGACGGCCACGTGAAGCACCGCGAGGGCGCGCCTTCCTCCAAGAAGAAGGCCCGCCTGTCGGACAAGCTGAAGAAGGACGAGAGCGCCGCGATCGCGTCGCTCAAGTCCCGCAAGACCCGCCTCGCGGAGCTCGGCGAGGCCTACACGGCCGCCGACACCCGCGTCGTGGTGGAGAAGGCGACCATCACCGGGGGCAAGGCCACCGTCCAGGTCACCGAGCAGACCACGCTCACCTACAAGAAGGTGCGCGGGGACGAACCGGACACCACGGACTTCAAGACGCGGTACGAGCTCACCCTGACGGGCAAGAAGGGCGGCTCCTGGGAGCTGGACTCCATCAACTCCCAGGACAGCGCCAACGCCCCCGTCGCGGTGAACGAGCCCGTGGCCGCCAAGGTCGCCGCCACCGTCAAGGACGACGGCAACCAGTACCCGGACGGCACTCCCGCGTCCACGAAGTACCCGGCCCCGGCGCCCAAGCCCAAGACGCTGACCGGCGGCGCGTACGACTACAACGCCATGGCGAAGTACGCGGAGAAGTACTGGAGCAACTACAACCCGGCCTACCGGAAGTTCAACGGCGCCGGCGGTGACTGCACCAACTTCATCAGCCAGGCGCTGAAGGCCGGCGGCTGGAAGCCCGTACCGGGCTCCTCGTCGGACTACCGCAACTGGTGGTACGACGGCACCCGCCAGTCCGACTCCTGGGTCGGGGCGAACGAGTGGGCCTGGTTCACGCTCTCCAACGAGCGGGCCGCGAACCTGGCGAACGTGTACCAGATGGACATCGGCGACATCCTGCAGGTGGACTTCAACAAGGACGGGTCCAAGGACCACTCCATGATCGTCAGCTACCGCAGCCGTGCGGGGATGCCGTACCTCACGTACCACTCGACCAACACCTACCGTAAGTCGCTCGCGAGCATCATCGCGTCCTACCCGGACGCGCGCTACTTCGCGTACCGCACCTGACGGTCGGCCCCCGAGCCCCTCCCGCCGGCGGAAGCCTCCCCGGCGGGAGGGGCTTTTGCGTGCCCGGGCTGGCCGGATGCCGTCGTTTTCCGTGCCAAACCTCCCACTCATCAAGATCACTGCATCGAGGTAATGCCATCGGCATTTCAAGGTCATCCGGACGAGGGGGCCGTTACTGTTCCCAGAGATCTGGACGGATTCCCGGATATTCGCCCTCTTTTTTCCTTTTCACCGGTGACGTGCGCTTATGCCCGTCGCCGCGCTTACGAAGGAGAGCTCGTCGCATGACCGTTGACACCAGCCCGGAAGCCCAGCTGGATCCGCCGCAGCAGTCCAGCCTGAGCACGGCTGCCGCCCGCAACCTTGCCAGCACCACCAAGTCCGCCCCGCAGATGCAGGAGATCACCTCCCGGTGGCTGCTGCGGAGCCTGCCCTGGGTGGAGACCAAGGGCGGCACCTACCGGGTGAACCGCCGGCTGAGCTACACCGTCGGCGACGGACGGATCGAGTTCGTCCAGGACGGCGCCTCGGTCCGGGTGATCCCCCAGGAGCTCGGCGAACTGGCCCTGCTGCGCGGCTTCGACGACATGGAGGTGCTGACCGCGATCGCCGGCCGGTGCGTCCAGCGCGACTTCCGGGCCGGCGAGGTGCTCGTCGAGCGCGGTACCCCGGCCGACCAGATCCACATGATCGCCCACGGCCGGATCAGCCAGACCTCCCTCGGCAAGTACGGCGACGAGGTGGCCATCGCCACCCTCGCCGACGGCGACCGCTTCGGCGAGAACGCCCTGCTCGACGGCGACGCGGGCTGGGACTACACCGCCACCGCCGAGACCCCCGGCACCCTGCTCACCCTCTCCCGCAGCGAGTTCGCCGCCGTACTGTCCGCGGCGCCGACCCTGCAGGCACACATCCAGCAGTTCAGCTCGCTCCCGCACCAGCGGCAGAACCGTCACGGCGAGGCCGAGATCGCCATGTCGGCCGGCCACACCGGCGAGTACGAGCTGCCCACCGCCTTCGTGGACTACGAGCTCAGGCCCCGCGAGTACGAGCTCTCCGTCGCGCAGACCGTCCTGCGGGTCCACACCAGGGTCGCCGACCTCTACAACGGGCCGCACAACCAGACCGAGGAACAGCTCAGGCTCACCATCGAGGCGCTGCGCGAGCGCCAGGAGCACGAGCTGATCAACAACCGGGAGTTCGGCCTGCTCCACAACGCCGACTTCAAGCAGCGGATCCAGACCCACTCCGGCCCGCCCACCCCGGACGACCTCGACGAGCTGCTCTGCCGCCGCCGCGGGACCAAGTACCTCTTCGCCCACCCCAAGACGATCGCGGCGATCGGGCGCGAGTTCAACGCGCGCAGTCTCTACCCGGACCACGTCGACGTCGGCGGCCAGCAGGTGCCGGCCTGGCGGGGCGTACCGATTCTGCCCTGCAACAAGATCCCCATCAGCAAGCAGAACACCAGCTCCATCCTCGCCATGCGTACCGGCGAGGACAACCAGGGCGTCGTCGGCCTGCGGCAGACCGGTCTGCCCGAGGAGTACGAGCCGGGCCTGTCGGTGCGCTTCATGGGCATCAACGAGCAGGCGATCATCTCCTACCTGGTCACCACCTACTACTCCGCCGCCATCCTGGTGCCCGACGCCCTCGGCGTCCTGGAGAACGTGCAGATCGCCCGCAGGCGCGACTAGAGGACCTGCCCACCGGCCGCGACGCCCGGCCCCCCCCGGGCCCGGCCGAGCACGCCCGGGATCCGGGCCACCTCACCCACCTCACCAAGGAGCCACGGATGCCCGATCCCGGGCCTTCCCCTCTGCAGTCGAGCCTGCCCTCCGCCGCCGCGCACTTCGGGGCGCACGTCCTCGCCGACACCCTGAGCCTGGGCCGGGCCCCGGCCGGCGCCCCGGTCGCGGAAGCCGCCGCGGCCGAAGCCGTCCCCGGAGCGGCCGCCGCCGCGACGCCCGTCGTCACGGCACCCGCAGCCACCCGGTCGGCCCTGCCGTCCGCGCCCGTCCTGCCCTTCGGCACCCACACCCCCGCAGCGGCCGCCCCCGCTGTGGGGGAGGGAACGGTACGGCAGGCCGGCGAGGCCCTGGAACGGATCATCCGCGGGCCCAGCGGCCTGGGCACGACCGCCCTGCACCTCGCCCGGCCCGAGGGGCCCACCGCCCCTCCGGCCGCCCCGGCGCAGGGCAGGCCCATCCCGGGCCTCTACCACCACCCGGTTCCGGAACCTGACCCGGTGCGGGTGGAGGAGGTCAGCCGCCGGATCAAGCGCTGGGCGGTGGACGAGGTCCAGGCGTACCCGCCGGAGTGGGAGGACCAGTTCGACGGCTTCTCCGTGGGCCGCTACATGGTCGCCTGCCACCCGGACGCCCCGACCGTCGAGCACCTGATGATCGCCACGCGGCTGATGGTCGCCGAGAACGTGGTGGACGACATCTACTGCGAGGACCACGGCGGCTCGCCCGTCGGTCTCGGCGGGAGGCTCCTGTTGGCGCACACCGCCCTCGACCCCGTCCACACGACGCCGGAGTACGCCCCGGCGTGGGAGGAGTCGCTCCTCTCGGACGCGCCGCGCCGCTCCTACCGCTCCGCCATGGAGTACTTCGTCCGGGCGGCCACCCCCTCCCAGGCCGACCGGTTCCGGCACGACATGGCGCGGCTCCACATGGGATACCTCGCCGAAGCCGCCTGGGCCGAGACGGAGTACGTCCCGGAGGTGTCCGAGTACCTGGCGATGCGCCAGTTCAACAACTTCCGGCCCTGCCCCACCATCACCGACACCGTCGGCGGCTACGAACTCCCGCCGGACCTGCACGCGCAGCCCGCCATGCAGCGGGTCATCGCGCTGGCGGGGAACGCCACGACCATCGCCAACGACCTGTACTCGTACACCAAGGAACTTGACGCCCGCGGCAAGCACCTGAACCTGCCCGTGGTGATCGCCGAGCGCGAGGGCCTGTCCGACAAGGACGCCTACCTGAAGGCGGTCCGGGTCCACAACGACCTCATGCACGCCTTCGAGGCGGAGGCCGCACAACTGGCCGCCGCCTGCCCCGTACCGACCGTGCTGCGCTTCCTGCGGGGCGTGGCCGTCTGGGTCGACGGCAACCACTACTGGCACATGACCAACACCTATCGCTACACCCTGCCCGATTTCTGGTAAGGACGGACTTATTCGTGACCAGCACTGATCTCACCACCGCCCCCTCCGTCGGCTCCGTGCTCATCCCCGCCCCGACGACGCCCTACCAGGGCGACATCGCCCGTTACTGGAACGACGAGGCCCGCCCCGTCAACCTGCGCCTGGGCGACGTCGACGGCCTTTACCACCACCACTACGGCATCGGCGACATCGACCACGCCGCCCTCGGCGACACCGAGGACAGCGAATACGAGAAGAAGCTGATCGCCGAGCTGCACCGGCTGGAGTCCGCCCAGGCCGAACTGCTCCTGGACCACCTCGGCCCCGTCGGCCGCGACGACACCCTCGTGGACGCCGGCTGCGGCCGCGGCGGCTCGATGGTGATGGCCCACCAGCGCTTCGGATGCAAGGTCGAGGGCGTCACCCTGTCGACCAAGCAGGCCGACTTCGCCAACCGGCGCGCCCGCGAACTCGGCATCGAGGACCACGTCCGCGCCCGCGTCTGCAACATGCTGAACACCCCGTTCGAGACCGGCCAGGCCGCGGCCTCGTGGAACAACGAGTCGAGCATGTACGTCGACCTCCACGACCTGTTCGCCGAGCACTCCCGGGTCCTCGCCGTCGGCGGCCGTTACGTCACCATCACCGGCTGCTGGAACCCGCGTTACGGCCAGCCCTCCAAGTGGGTCTCGCAGATCAACGCGCACTTCGAGTGCAACATCCACTCCCGCCGCGAGTACCTGCGGGCCATGGCCGACAACCGCCTCGTACCGCAGGCCGTCATCGACCTGACCCCCGACACGCTGCCCTACTGGAAGCTGCGCGCCACGTCGTCCCTGGTCACCGGCATCGAGGAGGCGTTCATCAAGTCCTACGAGGACGGCTCCTTCCAGTACGTCCTGATCGCCGCCGACCGCGTCTGACCAGGCTCTGACCGGGCTCCGACCGAGCCCGTACGCAGACCGGAGGGGCCGGGACCGTCAGCCGACGGACCCGGCCCCTCCCGGGCATGTGACCATGGCCCCCGGTACATCCGCACCACCTGGGGGAAGCATGTCCACCCGCACCACCGCCGCGCGCACCCTCGCCGCCGTGCTCGCCGCACTCTTCGTCCTGGCCGGCTGCACCTCACCGGACAACGGCACGGAGGCGGCGGGCGGTTCGCCGGCGGCCGCGGCGCCACCGCCCGCACCGGGCGGCACCGGGGCCGGGTACGAGGGGCCCCGCCCGCAGGACCAGAACCTGCTGGCCTGGACCGGCGACCCGAACGACGCGGGGCACGTCACCGCCCAGTCGGCGGCCGGCGTCGGCGGACGCGTCACCCTGGTCCGGGTCGTCCTGCGCCAGGAGATCACCTGGTCGAACATCTGGCTCGGGCTGGCCGGCCTCGACCCCAACGCCCAGCTCACCAACTGCTACTTGGGCGTGTACGACGCCACCGGCGCCCTGCGCGCGGCCACCCCCGACGTGTCGCCCCAGCTGATGACCGACCCCGTCGCCAAGCCGCTCGCCCTCGCCAAGCCGTTCACCGCCGCCCCCGGGACCTACTTCATCGCCCTCCTGCTCAACGGCAACTGGGCCACCAACGCCCTGACCCTGAAGTCCACCGGAGCCGGCATCTCGGTCAACGCGGGCCTCACGCCCCCCAACCTGCGCTACAGCACCATCCTGACCGGCCAGAACTCCCTGCCGGCCACCGTGAACCTCGCCGAGCAGTCCACCAGCACCATCAACACCGGCTGGGCCAGCCAGTGGTACGGCATCTCCTGACGCGCGCCCCCGGCGCCGGGAACGGGCCGGCGCCGGGAGCGGGCTCAGGCCGCCACGGTCTCGGGGCGCGCCCCGCGGGCGGGCGGGGCCAGTCGGCCCGTGCGGTCCAGGCCGTACAGGGCGGCCGTGCACCCGAGGCCCAGGACGAACAGCGCCAGCCAGGGCAGCGCCGACATCCCGGCGGAGCGGGCCGCGTCCAGCGCCGCCCCCGTGAGCAGGTTGCCGACGGCGATACCGACCCCGCACACCGTGTTGTACAGCCCGTAGTGCGTGGCGACCAGGCGGTCCCCGCAGAGGCGGACGATGGTGTCCATCTCGAACGGGTAGGCGATCATCGTCCCCACGGCGAGCAGCAGCGCCGCGAGCACGGGCGGCACCGCCGCCAGCAGCCGCGTACCCAGCTGCGATTCGGGTTCGGGCAGCGCCGTGGCGGCGAGCAGGGGCAGGAAGGCCGCCCCCATGGCCAGCAGCCCCCAGGCCAGCGCCCGGCCCGGCTCCAGACGGGCCTTGCACCAGGCGGTGACCCGGGTCTGGAAGAGGATCGTGCTCAGTCCGGACACCGCGAAGAGCCCCGCCACCGCGGCCGTGCCGAAGCCGCCCTCGCCGCCCACGCGCCGGACCTCCAGCGGCAGCGCCATGTAGACCTGGAAGGTCATCACGTACGAGCCGATCATCGCCACGGAGAACAGCAGGAACGGCCGGTTGGCGAGGATGCCCCGCCACTGGGCGAGCACCCCCTCGGGGCGGCCCCCGGCGCGCCCGGCGGCGTCGTTGCCCCGGCGGGCGGGGAGCGCCCGGAGCTGCACGATGCTCAGCACCGCGAAGATCCCGGCCGCGACCAGGCAGGTGACGCGGAAGTCGACGCCCGTCAGCACCATGCCCACCAGCGGGCCCAGCAGGATGCCGGCCTGGTAGAAGACGTTGAACAGGGCGAAGGCCTCCACCCGGCGCTCGCCCGCGTCGGCGGCCAGGTAGGCCCGGGTGGCCGGGTTGAACAGGGCCCCGGCCAGCCCGGTGGCCGCGGAGGCGGCGATGAGCGCCGGGACGGAGTCGACCAGCCCGAGGGTCGCGAACCCGGCGATGCGCAGCGCCAGCCCGGTGACGATCATCGGCTTGTAGCCCAGGCGGTCGGCGAGGGTGCCGCCGATCAGGAACATGCCCTGCTGGCTGAAGTTGCGCACGCCGAGGATCAGCCCGACCGTCCAGCCGGCCAGTCCGAGCGGGCCGGCCAGGTGCGTGGCGAGGTAGGGCATGAGCATGTAGAAGCCGAGGTTGATGGTGAACTGGTTGACCATCAGCAGCTGGACGCTGCGCTCGTACGTACGGACCTGAGCGAGGGTGCCCTTCATCAGGCGGGAACCTCCGACGCGCGCAGGGTCAGCGGGTCCACCACGCTCGCGCAGCGGGTCCAGCGGGTGACCTCCTTCTCGTCCAGGCGGCCGATCGTCTCGGGCTCCGCGGCCGGAGGGGAGCCCAGCAGCCCGTGCGCGGCGCAGTAGTCGTCGTCGTACACGGTGCCGAGGTAGCGCTGCGGCCCGTCGGGGAAGACCGCGGCGATCCGGGTGTCCTCGGGCAGGGTGCGGGCCAGCCAGCCGGCCACCAGGGCGACCGCGCCGACGCTCCAGCCGCCGGCGGCGTAGTGGGACGCGGCGAGCTGGCGGCAGGTCCACACGGCCTCGCCCGGGGCGACCCAGTGCACCTCGGAGAACTGCTCGTAGGCGACGTTGCGCGGGTAGATGCTCGAACCGAGGCCGCGCATCAGGCGGGTCCGCGCGGGCTGGCCGAAGATGGTGGAGCCGACGGTGTCCACCCCCACCAGCTTCAGTTCGGGGTAGAGCTGGCGCAGGACGCGGGAGACGCCGGCCGAGTGCCCTCCGGTGCCGACGCTGCACACCAGGACGTCGATGTGGTGCAGCTCGGTGGCCAGTTCGAGGGCCAGCGGGGTGTAGGCGGTGGTGTTGTCCGGGTTGTTGTACTGGTCCGGGCACCAGGAACCGGGGTGCCGGGCCAGCAGCTGGGTGACGCGGTCGCGGCGGGCCTGCTGCCAGCCGCCGGTGGGGTGCGGTTCGGAGACGACGTTGACCTGTGCCCCGTACGCCGTCAGCAGCCGGGTCATCGACGATTCCAGGCCGGGGTCGGTCACCAGGGTGACGGGGTGTCCGTGGACCATGCCGGCCAGGGCGAGGCCGAGGCCGAGGGTGCCGCTGGTGGACTCGATGATCCGGGCGCCCGGCTCCAGCTCGCCCCGGGCGCGGGCCCGTTCGACCATGTGCAGGCCGGGCCGGTCCTTGATACCGCCGGGGTTGAACCCTTCGAGCTTCGCCCAGAAGCCGCGGCCCGCCGGGGCCAGGGGCTCGGACACGCGCAGCAGGGGGGTGTTGCCGACCAGCCCGGAGAGGCCGGAGCGGGCGGGGGGAGTGACGTCGGAGGCCGAAGAATGCATTGTTCCGCTCTCGTTTGATGGTGCTTCGGTTGTCGCGCTCGTGGGAAGTGCCGAGCCTGGACAGGGCAGGGCAGGGTCCGCCCGTCGGGGCATACGTCAGCCGTTGCGAACGGGCTTACGGGAGCGGACTAGAGCCGCCATCGACAGACGATGGTCAGAGTGGAACGTCCTGAGCGGGCGGCGGCCGGTCCGGCGGCGCCCGTGGGTGCCGCCCGGGCCGCCGCCGGAGCGGAGCCCGAGTCCGCCGAGGGCCGTGCGGGCCCGGCGGACAAGGGGGCGGGACCCTGGCCGGTGGGGGCCGGGTCGGAGGAGGCGCAGCTGGAACCGTGGCCCGGATGCGGGTGCGCGTGGCCCAGGGGCTCTGAAGGGGCCGTCGGCCCGGGCTCCAGCGCGGCTCCGGCGGCTGACGAGCCGTAGGAGACGCCGGTGTGCCCGTGCGAGGAGCAGGCGAGGGCCGCGAGGAGCAGCGCGCCGAGCATGCCGACGACCAGTACGCGGTACCAGGGTGAATCGGGAGATAAGGGGCGCGTGTGGGGGTGGGTGGACAAGGTTCCTCCGTGCGGCGGGCACCCCTCGGCCCGGGCGGGCTAGGGTGACGGGGATCGCGGGACGGGCCCGGAAGGATCCCGGGTCTACACCTGGAGGACGGTGGAGGTGGCCCGGTGGGCGCAGGGGGCGGCTCCGGCCGGGGGCCGGGCCGGGCCGGGGTGGCCGGTGGCGTCCCGGTGCGCCGCCGGGGCGGGACGGGCGACGGTCGCCGCCGGGGGAGTGGCGGTCGCGTCCCCAGGGGGGCCGGCCCTGTGGGGTTCGGGGGCGCAGTCGTGGACCGGGTGGGAAGGTGCGTGGCGGTCGGCGGAGGTCGCCGAGGCCGGGGTGGCGGTGCCGGCGGACGCCGTCTGGGCGGCCGTCGCGGTGCCGACGGCGGTGCCGTGGGTGGAGCCGTGCGGGCCGTAGTCGTGCGCGCAGAGCAGGCCGAACAGCAGCAGGATCAGCCCGAGCAGGTGCAGCAGGCCCGCGGAGGCGCGGATCCACGGCGTACGGGGGGACCTGGCTGTGACCACGCCGTGATCTTAGCTTGTCCCCCGCGTGATCGGCGGTCCCGAAATCGGACAATCGCGAGCGCTTCCCGGCCGGTGTCCGGCAGGAGGCTCAGCCCGCCAGCTCCCGCGCGTCCAGCGGGAGGTGCCAGGCGTTGCGGCGGCGCACGGCGTGCAGCTGCGCCTCCAGCGGGTTCGGCGGCACGGCGAGTACGGGGCACGGGGCGTGCGCCATGCAGTGGCGGGCCACCGAGGGCCGCAGGCCGGCCAGCAGCCGGCGGCGGCCCGCGCCGACCACCAGCAGGTCGTCGGCGTCCCGGGCGGCGTCGACCAGGACGGCCCGCGGGGTGCCCCGTACGATCTGCCCCGTCAGGGGGACGCCCGGCCCGCCCGGCCCGAAGGCGGCGTCGATGGCCTCGCGCAGCCGCCCGGCCGCCGCCTCCCGGTACTCGGGGTAGGGGGCGCAGGCGCAGGAGCCGCGGGCGGCCGGACCCCCGCCCGGTGTCTGCCAGGCCAGCACCGCCCACAGCTCGGCCCCGCGCAACCGGGCCTCGTCGGCGGCCCGGTGCAGGGCTGTCAGACTCCCGGGCCCGCCGCTCACGCCCGCCACCACCCGTCGTCGTGCCACCGCCGGCCCCTCCCGCGTCGCCAACCGTCCAGCTTCCATTGAACGCCCGCCGGGGCGGCCCGTACGTCAGCGGTGCGTATGGACCCGGTCGGCCGACGTCAAGTTCCCGTCAGGAAGGCGCGGGCGCGGCGGTGGGCAGGACGGCCCGCAGGCGGGCGCCGCGGTCCGAGGGCTCGGAGGTGAGCGTGCCGCCGTGATGGGCGGTCAGGTCGCGGGCGATCGCCAGGCCCAGGCCGGCCCCGCCGTGGTCGCGGCTGCGGGCGTCGTCGAGCCGGGTGAACCGCTCGAAGACCCGCTCCCGGTCGGCGGGCGGGATGCCGGGACCGTCGTCGAGCACCTCCAGCACGGCGGTCCGCGCCCCGGCGCCGCCGGCGGTGCGCAGGACGAGCTCGACCCGCCGGTCGGCGAACCGCTGGGCGTTGTCGAGCAGGTTGGTGACCACCCGGGTCAGCCACAGCTCGCTGCCGTCCACCTCCACCCCGGCCTCCAGCTCCGTGCGTACGGGGACCCGGTCGCCCAGCCGCGCCTCCACCGCGGACCGCACCACGGCACCCAGGTCCAGGCGGGCCGCGGCGACGGGCTGGGCGGCGTCGATCCGGGCCAGCAGGAGCAGGTCCGAGGCCAGGTGCTGGAGCCGCTCGGTGTCCTCCAGCGCCCCGCCGATCAGCTCCGGCCACAGTTCCGGGTCGCGGACGGCCAGGGCCACTTCCAGCTGGGTGCGCAGCACGGTGAGCGGGCTGCGCAGTTCGTGCGAGGCGTCGGCGATGAACTGGCGCTGGCGGTGTCCGGAGGACTCCAGCCGGTCCAGCGTGGCGTTCATCGTCTCGGCCAGGCGGGCCACCTCGTCGCGGGTGGGGGGCACCGGCACCCGGCGGTGCAGGTCCCGGTCGGTGATCTCGGCGACCTCCGCGCGGATCGCCTCGACGGGCCGCAGGGCGCGGCCGGTCACCCGCCACGTGACCAGGGCCACCGTGGCGAGGAGCAGCGGCCCGCCGACAGCGAGCGCGGCGGTGGTGGTGTCGTCGGCCGCGTCCACGTCGCGCAGGGAGGTGCCGACGTACACGGTGACCAGGCCCTGCGGGGTGTCCGTGGTGACCTGCACGACCCGCAGCCGGTGCTCGGCGCCGAGCGGCCGGACCCGCCAGGTGTGGAAGGCGGTCCCCGGGCCCGCCGGCCCGCCGGGGCCGAGCGCGGGCGCTCCGGCCAGGTTCGGGGTGGCCCGCAGCACCCGGCCCCGGGCGTTGACCACCTGGACGAAGTCGGCGCCGGGCAGCGGCGCGCGCATCCGGTCCAGGCCGCCGGAGGCCGCGAGCCGGGCGATCGTCACGGCCTGCCGCTCGGCGTCGCGCTCGGCGTTGCGCAGCAGGTTGGCCTTCAGCAGCCCGAGCAGGGCGAACGAGGCCAGGGCGAGGGCCGCCGCCACGACGACGACGGCGCCGGCGGTGGCCCGCCCGCGGACGGTGGCGGGCCCGATCCGCCGCAGCAGGCGGCGCGCGGGTCCGCGTACGCGGCCGAGCGGACGGAGCACCGGGCCGGGGTCCGCCGGGGTCCCGGCCGGGGCGTGCGTCTGTGCCCGCGTCTCAGCCACCGTCGGCCGCCAGCCGGTATCCGGCACCGCGCACGGTCTCCAGGGCGGACCGGCCGAACGGCGCGTCGATCTTCCGGCGCACCGCGCTGACGTGGACCTCGACCACGTTCGGATCGCCGTCGAAGGCGCTGTCCCACACCTGTTCCAGGATCTCCCGCTTGGGCACCACCTCGCCGGCGCGCCGGGCCAGGCACTCCAGCACCGCGAACTCGCGGGCGGTCAGCCGTATCTCCGTCCCGTCCCGAGAGCACAGGTGGCGCGCCGGGTCGACCAGCAGGTCGCCGAACTCCATGGTCCGCGGGCCGCGGCGGCCCGTACGCCGGCCCAGGGCGCGGAGCCGGGCGACGAGGACGAGGTAGGAGAAGGGCTTGGAGAGGAAGTCGTCCGCGCCGGTGTCCAGGGCCTCGGCCTCGTCGTACTCGCCGTCCTTCGCCGTGAGCATCAGGATCCCGGACTCGTTGCCGGCGGCGCGCAGCCGGGCGCAGACCCGGTAGCCGTTGAGTCCGGGCAGCATGATGTCCAGCACGATGAGGTCGTAGTCGTGCTCGCAGGCCATCCACAGGCCCTGCGGCCCGTCGTGGGCCACGTCCACCGTGAAGCCCTCCGACCGGAGCCCCCGCTGGAGGGCGAGTGCCAGCCGTCGTTCGTCCTCCACCACCAGTACGCGCATGCCGCCCAGGGTCTCAGGTGGGGTCCGGGCGTTGCTGAAGGGGTCTTCAGGCGGCTTCAGGTGGGCTTCAGCATTGCCCCGGCATGCTCGGCGACGAGCCGGGTGTGGTGCCCGGTTGCGCCTGAGGAGTCCCGGTATGTCTGAGTCTTTCCCGCAGCCCGACCAGTCCGAGCAGCCCGTACGGCCCGACCAGTCCGACCAGCAGCCGAAGCCCGCCCGCAAGGGCCTGGGCGGCGTGGTCCCCCGGGGCACGGGCGCGCGCTGGGCGGTGGCCGTCGGCGCGGCCGCGGTGATCGTGGGCGGCGGGGCGGCGGCGGTGGCCGTGGCCGGCCACGGCCACGGCCACGCCGACCGGGCCCGCCACCTCGTCCGGCCGGAACCGGGCCGGGCGCACGCCCCCGAGGCCGGGCCGAAGGGCGAGCACAAGGCCGAGCGCAAGGCCGAGCCGAAGATACGGGACGGCGCCGGCCCCGCGCGCGGCGGCTTCGCCGGGCACGCCCCGGCGCCCGCGCCGCTGCCGGCCCTGCCCATCGGCCAGGCGGCGGAGAAGGCGGCCGCGGCGGTGGAGGGCGGCAAGGTCGAGGCCCTGCGCGCGGTCGCCCAGCAGGGCGGCGGCAGCGCCTGGCGCGCGGTGGTCCTCGGCCCGGACGGCGTCCGCCACGCGGTGACGGTCTCCGGCTCCGACGGCACGGTCACCGAGAACACCCCGCTGAACGGCCGCCGGGGCGCGTCCGCGAAGTAGCGCCGCCGGCCCGGCGGCCCCGGGTCGGGCGGGGTGACCGTGGGACTCCGTGCGCCCCCCGGGCGTCGCGCGCGCTCCCGGGGCCGGGGGTGCCGGGCGGGGGCGGGCCGGGGTTTCCTGGACGGATGGCTGACGGTCCCTGCGAGGTACTGCTCATCGGCGGACGGTCCGGCGTCGGGAAGACGACGGTCGGCTGGGAGGTCTCCGTGCTGCTGCGCGCCGCCCGGGTCGCCCACTGCCTCGTCGAGGGCGACAACCTCGACCAGGCCCACCCCGCCCCGCCCGACGACCCCGACCGCTCCCGGCTGACCGGGGCCAACCTCGCCGCGCTCTGGCGCAACTACACCGCGCTCGGCCATCACAGGCTGGTCTACACCAACACCGTCTCCGTCCTCGACCCAGGCCTGATCACCCGCGCGATGGGCGGTGCGCCCCGCGTCATCGGGGTCCTCCTCACCGCCGCCGACGCCACCGCCCGCAGGCGCCTGGCCGTCCGCGAGACCGGCAGCCAGTTGGACGCCCACGTGGCCCGCGGCGACCTGATGTCCCGGCGTCTGGAGGCCGCCGCGCCGCCCTGGGTGGTGCGCGTCCCCACCGACGGCCGCCCCGTCACCGACATCGCCCTCGACGTCATCGCCGTGACCGGCTGGGCCGGAGAGGATGGGGCATGACCGTGTTCCGATGCGCCGACTGCGGTACCGCAGTCACCGCCGACCTCGACGAGGCGCCCCTCCCGAGGGAGGGCCCGCTGCCCTACGAGGCCGAGGGCGAGTGCCCGCCGCGGATCCCGCCGGGCCGCTTCGCGTACGACCCCGAACCGTCCGCCTTCGCCTCCGTGCCCCACCCCACGCTGAAGTCGCACCTCGCCCGGGGCGGGCCGCCCGACAGCATCGTCATCGGCCCCGGCGACGCCCGGGGCATGACCCCCGCCACCGACCGGGGCCGCGGCGGCTGCTGCGGCCCCGACGGCACGGGCGGGGCCAACATGCTGTGCGCCGGCTGCTCGGCCGCGCTCGCGATCGAGAGCGCCGACTGCTGGACCCCCCGGCAGATCGTCCTCGATCCGCGCCGGGTGGTCGCGGACCGTCCGTCGCCGTGATGTCCGCTCCGCCGACCGCGCGCAGAATGAAGGGGAGCGGCGAGCCCCCCGCCCCCGCGCGGGCGGGTACCGGGACTCGGCGCGCCCCGGGCAGAGGAGGCTTCCGGTGCCGTCGGAGCAGGCGGGGGGCTCGGGGGCTGCCGGCCCGATCCGGTCGGAGCCGGGGTCCCTGCTGGAGCACGTGCCGGTGGCGGTGTTCGGCATGGACGGGGACGGCCGGATCCGCTTCTGGGGACCCGGCGCGCAGGGACTCTTCGGGCACGAGGCCGCCGACGTGCTCTCCCGGCCCGCCGCCGCCCTCTTCCCCGAACCCCCCGAAGGCACCCCCGACTCCGCCGCCCGCCTGGCGGAACGGGCCAGGACCCTCGGGTACTGGCGGGTCCGGCTGCCGGCCCTGCACCGGGACGGCTCGGTCTTCGACTGCGGGTTCCGGGTCTTCCCGGTGGCCGGCAGCGCCGACGACCCGGTGGTCATGGGGCTGGCCAGCAGGGGGGACGAGCTCGACCGCGTGAAGACCAACCTCGCCTTCCTCGACGCCCTCTTCGAGACCTGCCCCATCGGCCTGGTCATGCTCGACCAGGACCTGCGCTACGTCCACCTCAACCAGGCCCTGGCCGACATGGACGGCATCCCCGTCGCCGCCCACCTCGGCCGCGCCACCGACGAGATCATGCTCACCTCCGACGACGGCGAGTTCCAGCGCATGCTGCGCGCCGTCGCCGACGAGGGCCGCCCCCTCGTCGGCGCCCTGGTGGGGCTGCGCACCCCCGGCCGCCCCGACCGCGACCAGGTCCGGTCGGTCAGCCTGTTCCCGCTCAGCCGGGCCGGGGAGACCCGCCCCGGGGTGGGTGGCCTGCTGGTGGACGTCACCGACCGGGAGCGGGCCCTGCTGGAGGCCACCGAGGCCCGCCAGCGCCTGGCCCTGCTGGACCGGGCCGCGGCCCGCGTCGGCACCACCCTGGACGTCGACACCACGGCCAGGGAGCTGGTCGAGGTGGCCGTACCGGACTTCTGCGACGGCTGCGTGGTCGAGCTGGTGGAGTGGATGAACCCCGCCGAGGCCTTCGACCCGGGGCTGCCCCTGTTCACCCGCCGCATCGCGTCCGGCACCGTGCTGCCGCCGCCCGCGCCCGAGCTGGTGGCCGGCCTGGAGCGGGTGAGGTACCCGCCGGGCTCCGGCATCCACCGCATGTTCGCCGCCGGCCGTACGCTCTGCGTCCGCGTCGACGAGGCGTTCGCTGCCGCGGCCACCGACCGGCCCGGCCGGGCCCGGCTGCTCCTGGAGAGCGGCCTCGCCCGCATCGTCATCGCCCCGCTCATCGCCCGGGGCACCGTGCAGGGCATCGCCATGTTCGGGAGGTCGTCCGCCCGCCCCGACTTCACCGAACAGGACCTGAGCCTCGCCGGGGAACTCGCCTCCCGCGCCGCCCTGTGCCTGGACAACGCCCGCCTCTACAGCCGGGTCCAGGACATCGCGCTCACCCTCCAGCGCGCACTGCTGCCGAGCGCCCTGGCCGGCAGCGAGTACGTGGCCATCGCCCACCGCTACCTGCCGGGCAGCCGGGCCACCGAGGTCGGCGGCGACTGGTACGACGTGATCGAACTGCCCGGGGGCCGGGTCGCCCTCGTCGTGGGCGACGTCATGGGCCACGGGGTGCCCGCCGCCGCCTCCATGGGCAGGCTGCGCATCACCGCCAAGGCGCTGGCCCGCCACGGCCCGGAGCCCGAGCAGCTGCTCGGCGAACTCGACGCGTGCGCCCGGGAGTCCGGCATCGAGCTGGCCACCTGCCTGTACGTGGAGTACGACCCGCACACCGGCCGCGCCCGCATCGCGAACGCCGGCCACCCCCCGCCCCTCGTGCGCCGCCCCGACGGCACCGTCGACACCCTCGACGGCGGCCTCGGAGTGCCGCTCGGGGTCGGCGGGGTCCCCTTCCGCTCGGCCGGCGCCCACCTCCCCGACGGGGCCGTCCTCGCCCTGTACACCGACGGGCTCGTCGAGGCGCGCGGCCACGACATCGAAGCCGGCCTGGACGCCCTGCGGGAGCGGCTCGCGGCGGTGGAAGGCCCGTTGGAACAGGAGGTCGACCGCGTCCTGTCGGCCCTGGTCCCCGACGCGGCCACCGACGACACGGTCCTGCTCCTGGCCCGGATCCGCCACGCGCGGTGACGGGCGCGCGGACCGGGACCGGGCTCTCAGTCCATGCGCAGGGCCGCCGCGAAGTCCATCTTGTCCTCCAGCCGGGCCAGGTCCCGGCCGGTCAGCGACTCGATCCGGTTGATCCGGTACCGCAGCGAGTTCACGTGCAGGTGCAGGGCCTCCCCGCAGCGGGCCCAGGAGCCGTCGTGCTCCAGGAACGACCTGAGCGTCGGGACCAGTTCGGAGTGGTGGCGCCGGTCGTACGCGTGCAGCGGCGCCAGCAGCCGGCGGCTGAAGGCCCGCCTGACCTCCCCGGGGAGCAGCGGCAGCAGCGACATGACGTGCGCCGCCATGTCCCCGGTGCCGCGCACGGCGACCGCCTCCGCGTCCGGGCCGGATGCCACCCTGCGGGCGTTGCGGGCCTCCGCCAGGGTGTGCCGCAGGTCGTCCGGCTCCGCCACCGGATCGCCGAGCCCGAGGCTGAGCCGCTCCCCGGCGCGCAGCCCGCGCGGCAGGGCACCGCACGCGGCCTCCCGGACCGCCTCCGGGGTCAGCTCCGCGCCCGCGCCGGCCCGTACGAAGGCCACGGCCTCCCGCCCGTCGAGCGCGGCGGCGACCCCGATCCGCCGGGCGGCGCCGGGCCCCAGGCACGCCGGGTGCAGCAGCACCTCCTCCAGCAGGTCCCGCACCGGCGAGGGTCCGTCCCCGCCCGGTACGCCGTCCAGCCGGGCCGCGACGGCCTGCCAGCGGGCCCCGTCACCGCCGGGCGCCTCGGCCGCGAGCCGTCCGGCGGCGTCCCGGACCTGCTCCCGCGCCTCCGCCCCCGTCCCGCCGGAGTCCAGCAGTCCGAGGAGCCTCCCGGCGGCCCGCCGACGCGCGGTGCGGTCGGCGTCACGGCCGCCGCGCTCCACTGCGATCAGCCCGGCCAGCCGCTCCACCAGGCCGATGCGCTCGTCGTGCCAGTCCCCGCTGTCGGCCTCCACCGCGACGGCCCAGTCGGTCAGCGCGGGCCCGGCCCCCGGCGCGGACCGCACCGGGAACAGCGAGTACGGCAGTCCGTGGGCCGCCGTACGGTGCGGGGCGCGCCGGCCGGAGCGCTCGGCGGCCAGGAACCGCCCGGCCAGGGCCGTCGCCGTCCGCTCCGGCAGCGGCGGCCGCGCGCCCGCGATCAGCCGCCCGGTGGGGGACAGCACGTGGGCGCGGAGGTCCAGTTCGGACAGCAGCAGTTCCAGGAGCGCGCCGGTCCCGGCGCCGCTGCCCGGCCGGGGCGCCATCAGCCGCCGGTGCCGGTCCACCAGCGCGGCGAGGTTCCCGACCCGGGCCCCGCTGCGGCCGCGCGCCACGAACTCGGCGACGGGGCCGAAGGGGACGTCCACGCCCACCGCGAACAGCGGCAGCCCGTGCCGGTCGCAGGCCCGCACCAGTTCGTCCGGTACGTTCCCGAACTCCGCCTCGCCCGCCCCGAGCGCGACGGCGCCCGCCTCCGTGATGATCCGTACGAAGGCGTCGGCGCGCCCGGGGTCCGGCCGCAGCCACACCAGCCCCGACAGCACCAGGTCTCCCGGGGAGACGAACCGCCCCGGATCCGGCAGGTCGATGGTCACGGCGGCGAGCACGGGCCGCCGGAGCCCCTCCTCGCCGCCGCCGAGGTACCGGAACGGCGCCGGGCCGCCGGACAGGATCACATCACGCAACTGCATGGCCACAGCCTGCCATGTGCGGTCAGAGACCCAACTGCCGCCCGGGGCAACCAGATGCGTCCTACAGCTACCCGATGAGCCGGGCCGCCGCCTCGCGCATCTCCACCTTGCGGATCTTGCCCGTGACCGTCATCGGGAACTCGTCCACGACGTGGACGTAGCGCGGGATCTTGAAGTGGGCCAGGCGGCCCGAGCAGTACGCGCGGACCGCGTCCGCCGTCAGCGGCTCCGCCCCCTCGCGCATCCGCACCCAGGCCATCAGCTCCTCCCCGTACTTGGCGTCCGGGACGCCGACGACCTGGACGTCGAGGACGTCGGGGTGGCCGTGCAGGAACTCCTCGATCTCGCGCGGGTAGAGGTTCTCGCCGCCCCGGATCACCATGTCCTTGATCCGGCCCGTGATGCTCAGGTAGCCGTCCGCGTCCATGACCGCCAGGTCCCCGGTGTGCATCCAGCCGTCCCCGTCCACGGCCTCGGCGGTCTTCTGCGGCTCGCCCCAGTAGCCGAGCATCACCGAGTAGCCCCGGGTGCACAGCTCGCCCGGGGTGCCGCGCGGGACGGTGGCGCCGGACTCCGGGTCCACGACCTTGACCTCCAGGTGGGGGCCGACCCGCCCCACCGTGGAGACCCGGCGCTCCACGGAGTCGTCCGCCCGGGTCTGCGTGGACACCGGGGAGGTCTCCGTCATGCCGTAGCAGATGGAGACCTCGGTCATCCCCATCCGCTCGATCACCTCGTTCATCACCTCCACCGGGCAGGGCGATCCCGCCATGATCCCGGTCCGCAGGCTCGACAGGTCGTACCCGTCGAACCCGGGCGCGGCCAGTTCGGCGATGAACATGGTCGGCACCCCGTACAGGGAGGTGCAGGCCTCCGCCTCCACCGCCGCCAGGGTGGCCGCCGGGTCGAAGGCCGGTGCCGGGATCACCATCGCCGCGCCGTGGCTGGTGCACGCGAGGGCGCCCATGACCATGCCGAAGCAGTGGTAGAAGGGCACCGGTACGCACACCCGGTCCCGTTCGGTGTAGCCGCACAGCTCCCCGACGAAGAAGCCGTTGTTGAGGATGTTGCGGTGGGACAGCGTGGCCCCCTTGGGGAAGCCCGTGGTCCCGGAGGTGTACTGGATGTTGACCGGGTCGCCCGGGTCCAGGGCGGCGGCCGCCCGCGCCAGGTCCGCCGGGTCGCCCTGGGCGCCGCGCTCCAGCAGCGAGTCCCACAGCGGGCCGCCCAGCAGCACGGTGAACTCCAGGTCCTCGCAGCGCGGCCGGACCTCCTCGATCATCCCCGCGTAGTCCGATCCCCTGAAGCCGTCCGCCGCGACCAGCAGCCGGACCCCGGACTGGTTCAGCACGTACTCCAGCTCGTGCGAGCGGTACGCCGGGTTGACGGTGACCAGGACCGCGCCGATCTTCGCGGTGGCGTACTGCACCAGGGTCCACTCGGCGCGGTTGGGGGCCCAGATGCCGACCCGGTCGCCCTCGGCGATGCCGAGGTCCAGCAGGCCGAGGGCGAGGACGTCCACGTCGGCGGCGAGCTCCGCGTACGTCCACCGCCGCCCGGCGGCCACGTCGACGAGGGCGTCCCGGTCGGGGAAGCGGCGCACGGTGCGGTCGAGGTTGGCCCCGATCGTCTCGTCCAGCAGCGGGACCCCGGAGCTTCCTGACGCGTGACTGGGCGCGACCGACACGTGTACCTCCACGACTCTGTGGCCCGGCGGAGCCGGCGTGCGGCCATGATCCTCTTCCTCCGGCCGCCGGACTACCCCCCGGAGCCCCCCATTCTTTCGAGCGCGTGTTCGATAGCGGGGGTAGGATGGTCCCATGCGCGCACTCCAGGGCTCCCTCTTCGACCAGACCGACGAGATCCGGCTCGGACCGCTCTCACCGGTACGGAGGACCGTGCTCGGAGCCGGCGCCTGGGTCGACCACCTCCCCGGATGGCTCACCGGGGCCGACGCCCTCTTCGAACGGCTCGCCGCCGAGGTGCCCTGGCGCGCCGAGCGGCGTCAGATGTACGAGCGCGAAGTGGAGGTACCCCGGCTGCTGGCCCACTACCGGGAGGGCGAGCCGCTCCCGCACCCCGTGCTCACCGAGGCCCGCGACGCCCTCGGCCGGCACTACGCCGCCGAACTCGGCGAACCCTTCGCCACCGCCGGGCTCTGCCTCTACCGCGACGGCCGCGACAGCGTCGCCTGGCACGGCGACCGCACCGGCCGCTCCGCCACCGAGGACACCATGGTCGCGATCCTCTCCGTCGGAGACCCCCGCGACCTCGTCCTGCGCCCGCGCGACGGCGGCCCCACCCTGCTGCGGCTGCCGCTGGGCCACGGCGACCTCGTGGTGATGGGCGGCTCCTGCCAGCGCACCATGGAACACGCCGTCCCCAAGACGGCACGGGCCGTCGGCCCCCGGATCAGCGTCCAGTTCCGCACCCGCGGCGTAATGTGAGGCCATGCGCAGCGGGAGCCGTCTGAGGGCCTGGTGCTCCGCCCTCCCGCCCGCCGCGGGCGGGGCGGTCATGGCCACCGGCATCCTCTCCATCGGCCTGGAGCTGACCGGCCGCACCCGGCTCTCCCTCGCCGCGCTGGTCATCGCGGGCGCGCTGTGGCTCGTACTGGCCGGCGACTTCACCGCCCGGCTGATCGGCGACCGGGGCCGCTTCCGGGCCGAGGCGGACACCCCGGCCGCCCTCACCGCCGTCGCCGCGACCACCGTGCTCGGCGCCCGCCTCGCCCAGCTCGGCCGGCAGCGCGAGGCCGCCGCCCTGCTGGCGCTGGCCGCCCTGCTCTGGCCCGGCCTCCTCGTCTCCGTCGTACGCCACTGGCGCCGCCGCGTGCCCGGCGCCGCCTTCCTCGTCTGCGTCGCCACCCAGGGCCTCGCCGTCCTCGCGGCCGCCCTGGCCGCCGGCCGGAGCCCCGACTGGCTGGCCGCGTCCGCACTGGCCTGCTTCTGCCTCGGCCTGCTGCTGTACGGCCTCGCCCTGACCCGGTTCGACTTCCACGAGGTGGTCAGCGGGGCCGGGGACCACTGGGTCGCGGGCGGGGCCCTGTCCATCACCGCCCTCGCCGGAGCGAAACTCACCGCCCTGCCGCTGTGGACCGGCCCCGCGCACACGGCCCTGCGCACCGCCACCCTGACGGCCCTCGCACTCTCCCTGGCCTGGTACGCGGTCCTCCTCGCCGCCGAACTCCGCAGCCCCCGCACCCGCTACGACGTCCGCCGCTGGTCCACCGTCTTCCCGCTCGGCATGACCGCCACCGCGTGCCTCACCGCCGCCCCCGCGACCGGCGTCCTCTGGCTGCGCCCCCTCGGCGAGGTCCTGCTGTGGATCGCGGTCGCCGCCTGGCTCCTCACCTTGCTCGCCTTCGCCCTCAGCCGCCCCCGGCCCGCCCGGGACATCCACCGCCCCGGCCGCTGACCAGTGGTAATTGACTACCGGCCGATCCCTCCCGCACGTGAGAATGGGGCATCTCGAACCGGGAGGGAACCCATGAGCCAGGACCACCTGACTCTGCACGGCCTGCTGCCCGCGCAGGAACTGGCGCAGGCCATCGACGCCGGGCACGTGACCCGCAAGCAGCACCCCGAACTGCCCCTGTCCATCTACACGTACACGCGCACCGCGCAGTACGAGCAGATATGGAACAGGGTCACCACGCGCTGCCGCGGCCTCGTCGCCGACGACGAGACCGGAGCGGTCGTCGCGCTGCCGCTGCCGAAGTTCTTCAACGTCGGCGAGCACACCTCCGGCCGTCCCTACGCGCCCGCCCTGCCCGACGAGACGTTCGAGGTGTACGACAAGGTCGACGGCAGCCTCGCCGTGGTCTTCCACTACGCAGGCCACTGGCGGGCCGCGTCCAAGGGCTCCTTCATCAGCGCCCAGGCCGCCTGGGCGCAGCGCCGCCTCGACTCCCGCGACACCACGGCCCTCGTGCCCGGTACGACCTACCTCGCCGAGATCCTCTACCCGCAGAACCGGATCGTGGTGGACTACGGCGACCGCCGGGACCTCGTCCTGCTCGCCGCCTTCGGCCGGGACGGCACCGAGGTGCCGCTCGCCGAGGCCGCCGGCCACTGGCAGGGCATCGGCTCCGTCGTCAAGGTGTGGCCCGCCGTGCCGCTCGAAGAGCTCCTCGCGCTGGCCGAGTCCAACACCCTGCCCGGCGGCGGGTCCGCGACCGGCACGGACGCCGAGGGCTTCGTGCTGCGCTTCGCCTCGGGCGTGCGCGCGAAGGCCAAGCTCTCGGAGTACGTACGCCTGCACAAGCTGCTGACCGGCGTCACCGAGCGGGACATCTGGCGAGCCCACGGCGTCCAGCGTTTCGCGGGGCTGCCCGCCAAGCAGCTCGCGCAGGGCCTGAACTGCACCGCCGCGGACGTGGAGGAGGCCGGCGGCAAGCCGCTCGACACGCTCCTCCAGCAGGTACCCGACGAGTTCGACGCCTGGGTCCGCGAGGTCATCGCCCGGCTGGAGGACGCCTTCGGCCGGCGGGAACGCGCCGTCGACGAGGCCTTCGAGGCGCTCGCGCACCTGGCCGGAGACCGGGGCGCCTTCGCGCGCGCCGCCAAGGAGATCCGGGACGGCAAGATCCGCTCCGCCGTCTTCCTGCGCCTGGACGGCCGCTCGACCGAGCTCGTCAGCTGGCGGGCCGTACGGCCGGAGACGGCCGACCCCTACACCACCGACGAGGAGAACTGAACGTGTCCGAAGAGCCCGAACTCCCCGTGGTCCACGTCATGACGGGGTTGCCGGCCTCGGGCAAGACCACCGCCGCCCGGGCCCTCCAGGCCGAGGCCGGCGGCCGCATGCGACGGGTCAACCTCGACGACCTGCGGGCGATGCTCGACGTGCCCGACCCCGAGCGGGGCCGCTCGTACCGGCACGAGCAGACCGTGCTGGCCGTCCAGGACGCGGCGGTCCGCGCGGCCGTCGAGGGCGGCTTCGACGTGGTCGTCGACAACACCCACCTGACGTCGAACATCCCCAAGCGGCTCAAGGCGGCGGTCGCCGGCCGCGCCACCTTCGTCGTGCACGACTTCACCGACGTGCCCGTCGAGGAGTGCCTGCGCCGCGACGCCGCGCGGGAGCGGCCGGTCGGCGAGGAGATCATCCGGATACTCGCCGACAAGCACGCCAAGGCGAAGAAGGGCGGCTGGCGGCTCACGGCGGAGTGGCTGAACGACCAGCCTCCGGTGCGCCCCTACGTCGCCGACCCGGGACTCCCGCCGGCCGTCATGTGCGACATCGACGGCACGCTCGCCCTCACGGGTGACCGGGGCCCGTACGACTTCTCGCGCTGCGAGATCGACCTGCTGAACGAGCCCGTGCGGCACGCCCTCGACGCCTTCCGGCGCGCGGACGGGGACACGATCGTGCTGCTGTCCGGGCGCGGTGAGGAGCACCGGGAGCAGACGGAGTCCTGGCTGCGGCGCCACGAGGTGCCGTACGACGAGCTGTGGATGCGGGCGGCGGGCGACACCCGGCGCGACGACGTGGTCAAGGCCGAGCTCTTCGACGCGCACGTGCGCGACCGCTACGCCGTCCGGGTGTCGCTCGACGACCGGGACCGGGTGGTCGCCGTCTGGCGCCGGATGGGGCTGCCGACCTGGCAGGTCAACTACGGGGACTTCTGACACGCCGCCGGGCGTACGGGAGGCGGGGCCGTGAGGACCCGTCCCGTACGCCCGGGGAGCGACCCGTGAGGGTCAGGAGCGGCACCACTTCACCGGCGTGATGTCCTTGACGTAGCGGGCCGAGACCCACGCGTGCTTGTACTCGTACTTGCGGGCCTGGGCGCCCTGCTTGCCGCCGGTGCCGTTCATGCCGTCGACGCCGTCCACGGGCTTGTTGTCCTTCTTGTGCTCCAGCAGGTACCAGAGGCTGTTCCCGTCGACCTTCTCGCCGTGCTTCTTGCACACGATCGACAGCTTCTGGTGCGGGTACACCTTGTACAGGAGCTTGGAATGGGTGGTGGGCTTGCTGCGGACCTTGAGCGGGCCGTGCGAGACGACCTTGCCCAGGGCGTACTTGGGCTTGGGGTAGGTGACGGGCCCGTCACCGTCGCCTGGCCGGCCCTGCCCGTTTTCGGACTGCCCGTTCTCGGTCTGGCCGTTCTCGGACTGCCCGTTCTCGGACTGCCCGTTCTCGTACTGCCCGTCGGATTCCTCGTACTCGGATCCGTCCTCGTCCTCGTACTCGGCGTACTCGTCGTCCCCGGAGTCCTCGTCGCGGGCCTGCGCCGCGCCGGGCCCGTTGTCCACCGGACCGTCGTCCGCGACGGCGACGCCCGCGCCGAACAGGCCGAGCACCATGCTGCCGGCGGCAAGAGCGAGGATGGTCCTGGTGGGCTTCAGCATGAGCCGCTCCTCCACGAAGGCTTCCGCCCGGCCGCAGGCCGCGGCTGGGGGTGGCAGCCCGGGGGGCCGCCACCGACGACTATGACGAGGGAGGGGGCGGAGCCCTGGCCGACGCACCGCCGATTAGCCCGATATGCCCAATATTCTCCAAGGCGGCTCCGGTAGCCCGGAAGGCCTGCGGATGCGCGCGACCGCCCCCGGCAGCACAGTGGGCCCATGGGTATCGAAGACTACGGCGGCGGCCCCGGCGCCCAGCAGACCGGCGTCCTGGTCGTGACCACCAACGACGTCCCGGGCTACCGCGTAGAGCAGGTCAT
Organism: Streptomyces sp. NPDC040718; assembly: GCF_055593565.1. Lineage (NCBI taxonomy): Bacteria > Bacillati > Actinomycetota > Actinomycetes > Kitasatosporales > Streptomycetaceae > Streptomyces > Streptomyces sp. NPDC040718. The sequence continues at coordinate 51,341 of NZ_JBVIXO010000018.1, forward strand.
CGGGGAGGTCTTCGGGCTCACCGTGCGCTCCCGGCACCTCGGCAGCCAGATCGGAGCCGGCCTGAAATCCATGATCGGCGGCGAGCTGAGGGGCCTCACCAAGACCCTCGTGGAGACCCGCAACCAGGCCATGGACCGGCTGATCGAGCAGGCCAGGGCGCGCGGCGCCAACGCGGTGCTGATGATGCGCTTCGACGTGACCGAAGCCGCCGACGTCGGGACCGAGGTCTGCGCCTACGGGACGGCCGTGGTGCTGGTGCCCGCCGGCACCTGATCCGCGAGCACCCGGGCGGAGCATCCGGCCGGCCCCGGAGCCCTCACCGGTGCCGCCCCTGAGAACCCCCGCGCTGTCGAGGGGAGGACCGGACGCGCCGTGGTCAGGTGTCGGAGGACGCGCCGCCGCGCAGTCCCAGCGCCAGCCCGGCCACCACCACCGCCAGGCCCAGCCACACCGCCGGGCGCGGCGTCCCGCCGCCCGACAGCACCCCGGCGCCGGCCGCCGCGAGCGGCGCGACACCGGTCAGCAGCCCCGCCCGGCCGGAGCCCACGGCCGCCACCGTGCGGTACCAGAGCAGGAACGCCACCGCCGTCACCAGCACCGTGAGGTACCCGACGGCGCCCCACTGGCGGGCGGTCAGCTCCGCCAGGGCGGACGGGCGTTCCGTGCACACCGACAGCACCGCCAGCAGCACCGCCCCCATCCACACCGCGTGCACGGACACCCCCCACGCGCCGTGCCGCCCCAGCACCGGCACCGCGAGCAGGGTGAACGCCGCCTCGCAGGCCAGCGCCAGTGCCGCCCAGCCCACCCCGGCGGCGTCGGTGCGCCCCGTCCCCTCGACCAGCACCGCCCCCGCGACCACCACGGGCGCCGCCAGCAGCACCCGGCCGCCGGGCCGCCGCCCCTCCAGGAGCGGGCCGACCAGCCCGAGCAGGACCGGTACGGAGGCCACGGCGACGGCGATGACGGCCGGCTCGGCGTGCGCGACGCCCCGGACCACGGCCACGTTGAACAGCACCAGCCCGCCGGCAGCGATCCCGGCCAGCCAGAGCCACTCCCGCCCCCGGGGCAGCGACAGCGGGACCCGGGCGGCCCGGGCGAGGAGGACCAGGATCGCGGCGGCGGCCACGTAGCGGACCGCCTGGGCGGCGAACAGCGGGGCGTCGACCAGGGAGCGGGAGACGGTGACGCTGCTGCCGACCAGCGCCATCCCGACGATCCCGGGGACCAGGTCCCGCAGGCCGGCGGAGCGCGTGGGGGAGGAGGGGGAGGGGGAGACGGACGCGGTGGGCGGGGCGGAGGCGGAGGTGCTCATGCGCCCAGCCTGGAGGGACAATGGTCCCGTGAGCAGGTCCAATGAAGGCGCTGTCGAGGGGTCCATAACCGGGTCGGACTTCCTCCAGCTCGACATCGGCCAGGCCCCGCCCGGCAACCGCACCGAGTGGCTCGCCGGCCGGCTGCGCGACGCCATCGCCGACGGCACCCTTCCCGTCGGCAGCCGGCTTCCCGCCAGCCGGGTGCTCGCCGCCGAACTGCGCGTCTCCCGCGGGCTGGTGACCGAGGCCTACCAGCGGCTCGCCGAGACCGGCCAGGTGGCGGGCCGGGGCCGGGCCGGCACCGTGGTCGTCGCCGCGCCGCCGCCCCCGGCGGCCGGGCCCGCGGCCGCCGTACCGCGCGGCGGGCTGGTGAACGAGCTGCGCGCCGTGCCCTGCCGGATCGACCTCTCGCCGGGTGTGCCCGACCTCACCGCCTTCCCGCGCACCGCCTGGCTCCAGGCCGAGCGCCGGGTGCTCTCCGCCCTCACCCCGGCCGACTTCGGCTACGGCAACCCGCAGGGCGCGCCCGCCCTCCGGGAGGCGGTCGCGGGCTGGCTCGCCCGGAACCGGGGGATCCGCGCCGATCCCGCCGAGGTCGTCGTGGTCGCCGGGGTCGCGCAGGCCCTCTGGCTGCTCGCGCAGGTGCTGCCCGGGGTCGGCGTGCGCCGGGTGGCGGTGGAGGACCCCGGCTCGCTGGGGGCGCGGCAACAGCTGGAACACGGCGGGCTGGACGTCGTCGGCGTACCCGTGGACGGGGCCGGGCTGGACGTGGCCGCGCTGCGGGCGAGCGGGGCGCCGGCGGTGTTCCTGACCCCGGCGCACCAGTTCCCGACCGGGGTCGTCCTCGACGGGGAGCGCCGCCGCGAACTGCTGGCCTGGGCCGCCGCCGGGGGACTGGTCCTGGAGGACGACTACGACGCCGAGCACCGCTACGACCGTGCGCCGGTGCCCGCCCTGCGGGCCCTGGCGCCCGAGGGGGTCTGCTACGCCGGGAGCGTGTCCAAGCTGCTCGCGCCGGCCCTGCGGCTGGGCTGGCTGCTGGTCCCGCGCCGCCTGCGGGACCCGGTCGTCGACGCCAAGCGCTACGCCGACCTCGGCAACCCCGTCCTCGCGCAGCTGGTCCTCGCCCGGCTGATGGACTCGGGCGAACTCGAGCGCCACCTGCGCTTCGTCCGCCGCCGCCACCGCCGCCGCCGGGACGCGATGCTGCGGGCCGTCGCCGAGCACCTGCCCGGAGCCCGGGTGCACGGCGCCGCGGCGGGGCTGCACCTGACCGTCACCTTCGACGGCGTGTCCTTCGACGACACCGCCGTGGCCGGGGCGGCCCTGGCCCTCGGGGTCAAGACGCACCCGCTGTCCTGGCACCGGCTGCGACCCGGCCCGCCGGGCCTGATCCTCGGCTACGCCGCCGGGCCGGTGAGCGAGATCGAGGAGGGCGTGGCCGTCCTGGGCCGGGCGCTCCGGGAGTCCGTCCAAGATCATCGGCATTGACAACCGCCGTGCCCCTTGCGTCTAATGGCGACCGGTGTCGCGTGACTCCGGCCAAAGAGCAGTGGGCCGGCCGGTGATCGGGCGAACACCCTTCACTCAGGGACACGCCATGAGTCAGAACTCCGCGCCCCGCAGTTGACGTAGAGCAGCCGCACCCGCGGCTCCCGCGTCGCGGCCGGCCATCGAGCCGCAGCCGCCTCCCCTCCTCCACAACTCCGTACGCGCCTACGTCCGTACGTCCGCTCCCGCACGCCCCGCTCCGGCGGCTCCCGCTCCACGGCGGCCCGTCGGGGGACCGGCGGCGTGCCGGACCGGCCTGCCCAGAGAGAACACACACGTGCCCACAACACCCGCCCAGGACTTCAACCGCTCCGTCATCGAGGAGTTCCGCGCCAACCACGGGAAGGTCGGCGGCCACTTCGAGGGCGAGGACCTGCTCCTGCTCACCACCACCGGCGCCCGGTCGGGAGCCGAGCACACCACCCCGCTCGGCTTCGTCCGCCACGAGGGCGTCCTGCTGGTCGTCGGCTCCAACCTCGGCGCCCCCGCCCACCCCGCCTGGTACCGCAACCTCCTGGCCCACCCGCAGGTACGGGTCGAGCTCGGCACCGACGCCTTCGAGGCCCTCGCCGTACCCGCGGAAGGGGCCCGGCGGGAGGAGCTCTTCGAAGCCGTCCTGCGCACCGCTCCCGGATACGCCGACTACCAGGCCCGCACCACCCGCGTGCTCCCCGTCATCCGGCTGGAACCCGCCGACCCCGACGGCTGGCAGCCCCCCGCCGAGGTCCGCACCCTGGCCGGGAAGCTGCTGGAGGTCCACACCTGGCTGCGGGCCCAGCTGCGCCACGTCGGCGCCGAGACCGAGGCCCACTTCGCCGCCCGCGCCGCCCACACCGGGCCCGGCCGGCCGCCGGCACCCGGGCTCGGGCTCCAGATCCGCCAGCGCTGCCTGGCCTTCTGCCAGGGCCTGGAGTTCCACCACACCAGCGAGGACGCCCACCTGTTCCCCGGGACCCTGGCCCATCACCCGCACCTGGCGCCCGTCTTCGAGAGGCTGCGGGAGGAACACCTCACGGTCGCCCGGATCCAGGGCGAACTGGTGGCCCTGCTGGGCGGGGCGGCCATCGCCGAACCCGTGCGGTTCCGCGCCGAGCTGGCGCGGATGACGGCGGAGCTGAACGCCCACCTCGACCACGAGGAGGAGGTGCTGCTGCCCCTGCTGGAGGAGGTGCCCTGGCCGCCGCCGCGCCCGTGAGCCGGGGCGGGACGGGAACACGCGGAAAGTTTTTTCGAAACGGCGGCAACCGATCGGTCACTCGCACGTCGTGCGGGGGTGAAGGGCGAAGTTCCCGCCCCGGACCCGACCGTGGAGAGCCACTGTGAAGCACCTGAAGCGCGTTGTTCCCGTCACCGCCTGCCGGGCGGCCGTCGCCGCTGCCGCCGCCGGGGCGGTCCTCGCCCTCGCCGGGCCGGTCTCGGCCGCGCAGGGACCCTCCGCCTCGCCCGCGCCCGCCGGTTCCGCGGTGCCCGGCCCCGTCCCGACGCACCCCGCGAACGGTAAGCCCACACCGGTCCCCTCGCAGCCGGCGGGTGGCGGCAACGGCGGCACCGGCAGCGCCACGCCGAGCCCCGCCCCGACGTCGCCCGCGAGCGGCAAGCCCACCCCGGTCCCCTCGCAGCCCGCCTCTGCGCAGCCGTCCGCCCAGCCGTCCGCGCAGCCCTCCGGGGCGCCCGGTTCCGGTGAGGGCTCCGAGCTGGCGCATACTGGCTCCTCGGCGACCACCATCGCCCTCGGGGCCGGTGCGGCCGCGCTCGTCGCCGCAGGCGGCGGCGCCCTGTTCGCCGTGCGGCGCCGCGCCGCCAACTGAGGACACCCGTGCTCGAACTCGCACCATCCGCCAGCCCCCTCATGTCCGGCTCCGCCCGGACGTGGCGGGGCTTGTGGTGGTGGATCACGCGCCGCGAGCGCACCGCACCGGCGTCGGCCGGCCCCGGCCCGTTCGCGCCGGGCGCCCGCGCGTACACGTACGCGCAAGACGACACGTACGGCCACGGCGGCCACGGCGCCGGGGACGCCTCCCGCCCGCCGACCGTCAGCGAGCTGTACCACGCCCACCGGCTGGGCATGGTCCGCCTCGCGGTGCTCCTCGTCGACGACCTCGGCACCGCCGAGGACGTGGTGCAGGACGCGTTCACCGCCCTCTACCGCCGGTACGGGGAGCAGATCTCGGAGGTGGACAACGCGCTGGGCTACCTGCGCACCGCCGTCGTGAACACGGCGCGGTCCGTGCTGCGCCGCCGCCGCACGGCCCGCGCCTGGGTCCCGCCGGTCACCGCCGACGTCCCCTCCGCCGAGGCGTCCGTGGTCCTGGACGAGGCGCACCGCGAGGTGCTGGCCGCGCTGGGCAGACTGACCCCGCGCCGCCGCCAGGTCCTGGTGCTGCGCTACTGGTCCGACATGAGCGAGGCGGAGATCGCCGAGACCCTGGGCATCAGCCGGGGCTCGGTGAAGTCGAACGCCAGCCGCGGCCTGGACGCGCTGGAGAGGATTCTGGAGGGAAGGGTATGACCGGTCCTACGGGTATCGCGCCCGACGGCGAACGCCCCGTGGAGCGCCGGCTGCGCCAGGCCCTGGAAGCCCGGGCCGAGGAGGTGACGGTCGTCTCGCTGCGGCCCGCCGATCCGCCCGGCCCGCACCTGCGGCGGCTGTCCCCGCGCGCGCTGTGGCTGCGGCGCGGGGGGTGGACCCTCGCGGGCGTGTCCGGCCTCGCGGCGGCCGCCCTGGCCGGGTACCTCGTGCTCGGCGGGCCCGATCAGCGGCCGGTCCGCCCCGAGCCGCCCGCCGCGCCGCCGGAGCTCAGTCCGACCGGGCCCGCGGGCACGCCCCGGCCGAGCGTGTCGCCGTCGGCTTCGGTGCCGCCGAGCGCGCCGTCCGTCCCCGCAGGGACGGGTACCGGGGCGGGAACGCCCGCGCCGCCGCCGTCGACGACGTCGGCCCCGGTGGGCCCGCCGCGGTCCGCGCCCCCGGCGACCGTGCCCGCCGGGGGTTCGGCCACGCCGGTTCCCGCCGGCGGGGCCGGGATGCCGGAAGGCACCCCGACCCCCTCCTCGAAGCCGAAGGGCTGACGGCCGCTACCGGCTCGTGTTCTCCACCGCCGCCACCAGCGGGGCCAGCTCCGGGTTGAGCGCGGCCTCGTCCAGCGCCTCGCGCAGGGCGGCGGCGTTCGTCGGGCGGGCCTGGTCCAGGAGGGCCAGGCCCGCTTCGCTGACGTCGGTGTAGATGCCCCGGCGGTCGGTGTCGCAGATGTAGCGGCTCAGCAGCCCGCGGTCCTCGAGCCGGCTGACCAGCCGGGTCGTCGCGCTCTGGCTGAGCACCACCGAGTCCGCGACCTGGTGCATCCGCAGGTGCCCGCCCGGGCCGCCGTGCTGGCGGCTGAGCACGTCCAGCAGCGAGTACTCGCGCACGCTCAGCCCGTGGCCGGCCTGGAGGGCCCGCTCGATGTGCGTCTCGATCCGCCCGTGGAGGAGGGAGAGGGCGCACCAGCCCTGGGCGAGGCCGGTCAGTGCGCTGTCCGTGGCCGTCATGTGGCTCCTCCGTCGTGGGTGTGGGGATGGCGTGGTCGTGCGCCGTGCGCGTACCGCCAAGGATAGGTCACTGGCGCAATAGCCCGCGCTTGCAAATATCCCGCGTCTGCAATTAATGTGGACGAGCGTAACCGGCGAGCGCAAAAACGCTCGCCCCGTGTCACCGCACGCCACCCCACCCCACCCCCACCCCCACCCCTCGCACCCTGAAGGGCAGCTTCGTCATGCCACTCGCGCTCCTCGCCCTCGCCATCGGAGCCTTCGGGATCGGCACCACCGAGTTCGTGATCATGGGCCTCCTCCCCGAGGTCGCGGCCGGCTACGGCGTCTCGATCCCCACCGCCGGCCTCCTGGTCACCGGCTACGCCCTCGGCGTGGTCCTCGGCGCCCCGGTGATGACCGTCCTCGGCACCCGAGTCCCCCGCAAGCGCATGCTGATGCTGCTCATGGGCCTCTTCATCGCCGGCAACGTGCTCTCCGCGCTCGCCCCCGCCTTCGGCGTGATGCTGGCCGGACGCGTGGTCGCCTCCCTCGCCCATGGCGCCTTCTTCGGCATCGGCTCGGTGGTCGCCGCCGGGCTCGTGGCCCCGGAAAGGAAGGCCGGCGCCATCGCCATGATGTTCACCGGCCTGACCGTGGCCAACGTGGTCGGCGTCCCCCTCGGTACCCTCGTCGGCCAGCACCTCGGCTGGCGCGTCACCTTCCTGATCGTCGCCGCCCTCGGCGTGCTCGGCCTGCTCGGCATCGCCCGGCTGGTCCCCGACCTGCCCCGCCCCGAAGGCGTGCGGGTGAGCCACGAGGTGGCCGCGTTCCGCAACGTCCAGGTGCTGCTCGCCATGGCGATGACCGTCCTCGGCTTCGGCGGGGTCTTCGCCGCGATCACCTACATCACCCCGATGCTCACCGACGTCGCCGGCTTCGCCGCCACCTCGGTCACCTGGCTGCTCGTCCTCTTCGGGCTCGGCATGGTCACCGGCAACCTCGTCGGGGGCCGCTACGCGGACCGGGCGCTCATGCCGATGCTGTACGTGTCCCTGGGCGCGCTGGCCGTCGTACTGGCCCTCTTCACCCTGACCGCCCACGACAAGGCGGGCGCCGCCGTCACCGTCTTCCTCATCGGCGCCCTCGGCTTCGCGACCGTGCCGCCGCTGCAGAAGCGCGTCCTGGACCAGGCCGCCGGCGCCCCCACGCTGGCCTCCGCCGTCAACATCGGCGCCTTCAACCTCGGCAACGCCCTCGCGGCCTGGCTCGGCGGGCTCGTCATCACCGCCGGACTCGGCTGGACCGCCCCGAACTGGGTCGGCGCCGCCCTCGCCGCCTCCGCCCTCGTCCTCGCCCTCGTCTCCGGAGCGCTGGAGCGGCGCACGGTCCGCCGCACGGCGGGCGCGAGCCGGGTGATCGCGGGCGGACCCCCCGCCGGGGCGCCCACCCCCGTCCACCACTGACCCCCACCCGCACCACCACACAGCAACAGGAGCACCACATGTCCCGCACAGCCGTTTCCCCGCTCACCACCGAGGACGCCGAGCTGCTCGTCGCGGCCGCCCGTACCGCCGCCGAGGCGGCCGGGGTCGCGGTCAGCGTCACCGTCGTGGACGCGGGCGGCCACCCGCTGGCCTTCCGCCGCGACGACCGGGCCGTCCTGATCTCCGGCGAGACCAGCACCCGCAAGGCCTTCACCGCCCTCCAGCTGAACGCGCCCACGGCCGAGCTCACCGAGGCCGTGCTGCCCGGCGGGCCCTTCCACAGCCTGCCCACCGCGCTCGACCGGCCGCTGCTCTTCATCGCGGGCGGGCTCCCCGTCCACCGCGACGGCCACCTGATCGGAGCCGTGGGCGTGGGCGGCGGCGCCCCCGAGCAGGACCACGGCTTCGGGACGGCCGCCCTGGAGACCCTGGAGCGGGCCGACTCCGCCGCGTAGGGGACGCCCCGGCCGGGCGACGCCCCGGGTCGCGCGACCGTGTCCCCCGTGCCAGGTTGGTACGGGGGACAGGGGTTCACGATGAGGCAGACGACCGGACGGTTCCGCGGAGGTCGGGCCATCGCGACGGCAGCGGCCGCCACGCTGGTCGCCTTCGCCGTACCCGCCTGCTCGGCCGGTGCCGAGGGCACCCGCGCCACTCCGGGCGCCGCCTCCCCGGCCCCCGTCCCGACCGCCGCCGCCCCGTCCCCGGAGCCGACCGGGCCGCCCCCCTCGGCGTACCCCCTCTCCAGCGCCCCCCGCACCGTGCCGTCCGTACGCGAGCACGTGCCCGCCCGGGGCCCCGGCTGGAAGCCCGCCCCGGGCGCCCGCGTCCTCGTCGCACCCGCCGACAGCGCGGCCCTGGCCGACGAGGGGAAGCTCCTCGCCGGCGAACTGGACCTCGGGTACGCCGAGTCGGACCAGCCGGGGCCCGGCGACGTCCGGCTCGCCCTCGCCGCGAAGGGCTCAGGGCCGGCGGAGTCGTACACCCTCACCGTCCAGGGCGGCCGGGTCAGCATCACCGGCCCCGACGAGGCGGGCGTCTTCTACGGCACCCGCACCCTCAAACAGGAGATACGCGGCGCCGGTTCGGCCCCCGAGGGCACCGTGAAGGACGCCCCCGCCAAGCCGCAGCGCGGACTCAACCTCGACATCGCCCGCAAGTACTTCACCCCGGAGTGGATAGAGGGCCGGCTGCGCGAGATGGCCGACCTCAAGCTCAACCAGCTCGGCCTGCACTTCTCCGACGACCAGGCCTTCCGGATCGAGTCCGCCACCCACCCCGAGATCGTCTCGACACCGCACCTGACCAAGGCCGAGGTGCGCCGGATCAACGCGCTCGCCGCCCGGCTGCACATCGCGGTGGTCCCCGAGATCGACTCGCCCGGACACCTCGGTGCCGTCCTCCGCGTCCACCCGGAGCTGCAACTGCGCGACGCGGCCGGCCGGGCCGTCAAGGGAGCCGTGGACATATCCAACCCGGCGTCGGCCGAGCTCGTGGACGACCTGCTGCGCGAGTACCTGCCGCTGTTCCCCGCGGGCGCCTGGCACCTGGGCGCGGACGAGTACCAGGCGCTGGTGGTCCGCGACCCCCAGGCCTCCTTCCCCGCCCTCGCGAGCGCCGCGCGGGCCCGCTACGGGCCCACCGCCCGGGTGCAGGACCTGGCGACGGGCTGGCTGAACGACCGGGCCGCCGTGGTCCGGCCGTCGGGCAAGGCCCTCAAGGCGTGGAACGACGGATTCTTCAGGGGCGGGATCGCCAAGGCCGCCCAGGACATCCAGGCCGAGTACTGGACGGGCAAGGAGATCGGCGCCCGGCCGCCGCTGGAGTACCTGGACGCCGGCCGCAAGGTGGTCAACCTCAACGACGAGTACCTCTACTACGTGCTCGGCGAGCCCAATCAGTTCACCTACCCCACCGGCAAACGGATCTACGAGCAGTGGACCCCGCTCGTGCTGCGCGGCACCACCCCCGTCCCGGCCCGCTACGACCCGCAGGTGCTCGGCGCCCGCCTCGCCGTCTGGTGCGACCTGGCCGCCGCGCAGACCCCGGACCAGGTGGCCGCGGGCATCCGGATGCCGCTGGCCGCCCTGTCCCAGAAGGTCTGGGACCCGCGCCCGCCGCAGGCCGCCTGGACCGACTTCCAGTCCCTCGCCGGCCGGCTCGCCGCTGAGCGGTGACCGGCACCGCTGAGCAGGGGCGGACGTCCGTACTCCGCAACGACCCGATCCCGGCCCGGTGACGAATCACATCAGGCCATCGCCCTGGCCGGATCCCGAGGGTTACGGTGCGGCGACACCGGAACGCGGCAGAGGGAGACGGGCATGGGAGCGCTGGGGGGGAGGGCGGCCATGGCCGCCCTCGCGATGTGCGGGGCACTGGCGCTCACGGCCTGCCAGAACGGCGACGACTCCGCCGCGCCGGACGGCGCGCCCAGCGCGGCCGCCCCGGCGGCCCCGGCCGCGCCGTCCGCGGCCGGTACGTCCGCCGCGCCCGCGCCCTCGAAGCCGGCCGCGACGGCCAAGCCCCCGGCGCCCGCCACCCCGGCGGGGAAGAAGCCTCCGGCCCCGGCCCCCGCGCCCGCCTGCGACCACAAGATGCCGATCTCGCCCGACACCATCGCGGTGTACCGCTACACGCCCGAGGGCGGCTCGCACAACCTCATCGTCAGGCACGGCGAGTTCGGCTGCCCCGGGCCCTTCGAGCCGGTGGGCGAGGAGACCTTCTACCCGATCTCGGAGACCGCCGAGATCACCGCGACCTCGCCGATCCTGCCGGGCGAGGTGATGGGCAAGCCGATCACCACGCACGAGCTGACCTCATGGGTGATCGCCCACCCGGACTCGGGCCTGCCCTTCCGCTACCACCTGAACGCGGCCGGGGTCATCGACACCCTCGTCGAGGTCTACGCCAAGTAGCGCTCCGGAGCCGGGCCTGGCCGGGCCGGACCCCGGCCCGGCCAGGCCCGGAAGCTGACGGCTACCAGATGGAGTTGACCCACTCCGGGTGGTCGATGAACGGGTTGCGGTTGTGCTGGTAGGTGTCGTAGATCACCTGGTTTCGGCGCTGCTCGAAGGCGTCCGGCGGGTCCATCTGGTTCCACTGCTTGAGCAGGCTGATCCGGCCGAAGAGCGGGGCGGTCCCGTTGTTGACCCTGTCGTTCATCTCCAGGTCCGCGAAGCCGTCCCCGCCGTCGTAGCGCACCGCCATGTACAGCAGCATCCGCGCGACGTCGCCCTTGACCGCGTCACGGGGCTCGAAGGAGTCGGCGTCGGTGAGGCTGCCCGGGGCCTCCGCCACCGGGCTGCCGCCCGTGTCGAAGTCCTTGTTGCCGCGGGTGCTGTTGACGGTCACGTCCTCGGGCCGCAGGTGGTGCAGGTCGGTGCCCGGGCCGGTGGCGGTGCCGAAGTCGCCGTGGCTCTTGGCCCAGACGTGCTCCCGGTTCCAGTCGTTGACGCCGCCGCCGTTGGTGGACTTGGACTGGGAGCGGCCCGAGTAGACCAGGATGACGTTGTCGGGGTTCGCGGGGTCCTGGTCGGTCACCTTCAGCGCGTTCCACACGCCGTCGTAGCTGACCTTGGACTGCGTCTTGATGATGTCGTGCAGTGCGGTCTTCAGCGCGGCGCCGGTCTTGCCCTCGGCGGCCGCGTAGTACGCGTCGACGGTGACCGGGTAGGCCTGGGGAGCGGCCTGCGCGGTGTCGGCGGTGGTGCGGTGCTGGCCGGCGGTGGCGCTGGCCGGTATGAGGAACAGGGCGGCCGCGGCGAGCCCGGCGGCCCAGGGGGCGGTACGGGAGATTCTCATGACGTGGGGGATACCTCTCCACAAACACCGTCCCCGCCATGGCAGTTGGCGGGGTGTCTGGTGGCAGAGCGAGGATCCTATTGTCATGTGCCCTACAAGCAAAAACCATGTGTCGGGGACGTGGACCTTGGTGTTTGTCCGCGGTGCGCCCAGGGCACGGTAGCGGGTGCCCCCGGCGGCCCCGACGCGGCCGCCGACAGCTCGCACTGGAGTGGCCCATGGCAGTGAAGATCCTCATCGTGACCGGCGACGCGGCGGAGTCCCTGGAGGTGCTCTACCCCTACCAGCGCCTGCGGGAGGAGGGGTACGAGGTGCACATCGCGGCGCCCGCGGTCAAGAAGCTGCGGTTCGTGGTGCACGACTTCGAGGAGGGCTTCGACACCTATACGGAGAAGCCCGGCTACACCTGGCCCGCCGACATCGCCTTCGCGGACGTGGATCCCGCCGAGTACGCGGCCGTCGTCGTCCCGGGCGGGCGGGCGCCGGAGTACCTGCGCAACGACCCGGAGGTGCGGCGGATCCTGGCCGCCTTCGCCGGGGACGACAAGCCGATCGCCCAGATCTGCCACGGCCCGCTGATCACCGCCGCGAGCGGTGGCCTGAACGGGCGGCAGGTCACGGCCTACCCGGCGCTGGAGCCCGACATGAAGGCGGCGGGGGCGGGCTTCCGGGACTCCGAGGCCGTGGTCGACGGCACCCTCGTCTCGGCCCGCGCCTGGCCCGACCACCCCGCCTGGATGCGGGAGTTCCTCACCGTGCTGCGCGGCAAGGCGCCGCTCTCCTAGACCCTGTCCGGGCGGCGCGGGCCCGCGAAGACCGCCCGGACAGGGCCTGGCGGCCGGCCGGGAACCGGGGCGGGGGCCGGACGGGGCCCCCGCCCCGGGGTTCGTCAGCTGCCGGTCGTGACCTGGGGCGCCGGCTCGTACTTGTAGTTGGCCGGGCCGAAGTGCTTCTTGACGGCCGCTTCCCAGGAGCCGTCCGAGACCATCTTGGTGATCGCCGTGTTGATCTTCCGCTGAAGGTCGTTGTCGCCCTTCTTGAGGCCGATGCCGTAGTTCTCGTTGCTCATGTTCAGCCCGAGCAGCTTGAACTTGCCCGCGTTGCCCTTGCGCGCCGCGTACCCGGCGAGGATGGAGTTGTCGGTCGTCATCGCGTCGGCGGTGTTGTCCCGGATGGCGACGAGGCACTCCGAGTAGCCGCCGAGCTCCAGGACGCTCGCCTTCGGCGCCAGGTTCTTGCGGATGTTCTCGGCGGAGGTGGAGCCGCTCACCGTGCACAGCCGCTTGTTGTTCAGGTCCTCCGGCTTGGTGATCGAGTTGTCGTCGGCGCGGACCATCAGGTCCTGGTGGGCGACGAAGTAGGGCCCGGCGAACTCGACCTTCTCGCGGCGCTTGTCGTTGATCGTGTAGCTCGCGGCGACGAACTTGACCTCGTTGTACTGGATCAGCAGTTCCCGGTCCGAGCTGTAGACCTGCTTGAACTCGATCTCGTCCGCCTTGTAGCCGAGCTCCTTGGCGATGTACGTGGCCACGTCGACGTCGAAACCGGTGAAGGTGCCGTCGGGCTCGCGCATCCCGATGCCGGGCTGGTCGAACTTGATGCCGATGGAGATGGGCTCCTTCGGGGCTTCACCACCACAGCCGGAGGCGGTGGCGGCGAGGACGATCGCCGTGGCGACCGCGCCGGCCTTGGGAACCTTCATGCTGAACTCTTTTCCTCGGGAACGCGGAATCCCGGGGGACGTCGCGGGAACGGGGGCAGGCGTGCGGAACCGCGGGGGCGCGGGGGCACGTGTATGAGGAAGCTAGGAAGGTGACGGCCGCACCGTCACTACTTCTGAGGAAAACTTGAGCATAACGATCCGGTTCAGCCGTGGATCTTGCGGCGTTTCCGGTGAGTGGCGGGAGAAGGGGGCTGTCCCGAGTGGCGAACGAGGAAATGGGCGCGGCGAGGATCGAGGGCAACACGCTCCTGCTGGGCGAAGGGGCACGGATCCGGTTCATCCGGACATTGCGCCTGCCCGAGTCGGGTACGCACGCACTCCCGCCGGGGCTGGGGGAGTTCCCGCTCCGGCGGGTGGAGGACTATCCGGACACGGTTCCGCCGGAGTGGCTCGCCAAGGGCGGCGTGATGCTGCCGGTGTACCTGCGCGAGGCCATGTGGCTCAGCTTCGGCGGCTCGCGGGAGCCCGCCGCGCTCCAGGTGGGCGTGGGCAAGGTGTGCGCCGTCTCAGGCAAGCGGTGGACCGGCCGGCTGGAGCGCGAGCCGCAGAACTACGTGGTGCTGCCCCGTCAGCCCTGGCTCGACGGGATCAACTCCGGCGACGGGACGGTGCGCCAGTTCGTCGCCGTACCGCTCGGCCTCGGCGCCACGGTCGAGGGGCAGGTGACCGGCGAGGAGGTGACCGGCGGGGTACAGCTCCAGGCGTTCCCGCTCGGCCCGAAGGCCCTCGCGGCCTGGCGGGAGGAGGAGCGGGTACGGCGCGAGGGCGCCGTCGCCGAACACCTCTACGGCGGGGGCGGCTACGGCGCGGCGCCGCCCATGCCGTCCGCGCCGGGCGCGCCGCCCATGCCGATGGCCGCCGCCGCCCCCGGCGCGGCCCCCGCCCGCCCGGCAGCTCGCCGGGCCCCCGCCCCGGCCATGGGGCTCGGGGTGGGCGGCGCGATGCGCCAGGAGGTCTACCAGGACGACCGGAAGCTCTCCGCCTGGGCCGACCGGCCGGCCGCGCGGGTCTTCGTCCACCTGGTCACGCCGCCCGAGTGGCGCCGCATCACCGGCGAGGACGCGCCGCCCTCGCCCGTGGACCGCTCCGCCTACACCAAGGCCGGCCTGCCCTGGTACGACTACTACGACGAGAGCGGTACCGACCTCCCGGCGGCCGGCCCCCTCGCCGAGGTCAAGCCCGTCGGCGACTGGATCGGCGACGACCACACGCCCTGGACGCCCCCGGCGCCCGGCCAGATCTTGCCGCTCGGCGACGCGCCGCGCCCGGGCAAGCCGGTCCAGGGCGGGGACTGGTAGCCCCCGGGGCCCGGGGGTCCGGGGGCCCCGGGGCCCCCAGTGGTTCAAACTGGTGATCGATTTCCGGCCATGGAGCCGCTATGATCACCGTCGGCAAGGCCGTAGCGCAGAGGTCGTCGCGCCCAAGCATCGAGCTGGAGGACGTCGGTTCGAATCCGACCGGTCTTGCCTTTCTCTTCCGTCATGTCGGAACGGCGGCAGCACGGCGCGAAGCGTGCCGGCCTGCCGCGGCTCCGCGAAGTCGCAGGGTCGCCGGGCGCCGGCGACGGAACCGGTGGAATGCTGATGACACGGCCGACGCCCGTACGGTGCCCCGCAATCGAGCACCCGGACCTGCCCCTCGCCGACCCGGCGGACCTCGGCCCGCTGCTCGTCCGCCTCGCCCAGGCCCACCCCGTCGACACCGACGAGACCTTCCCCCTCGGCACCCTGCGCGCCGACGGCCGCGTCGACCTCTGCAAGCAGGGCCTCGGCCCCGCCGGCACGGCCCGCCTGCTGCCCGTCGCGCTGACCTCCCCGCACGCCGCGCACCTGCTCCTCGGCACCAACTCCCTGAGCGACGAAGGCGCCCGCACCCTCGCGACGGCCCTCGCCGGCGCCGACGGCCGCCACGGGCTCCACACCCTCTACCTGGGCTGCAACCGCATCGGTCCCGACGGCGTGCTCGCCCTCGCCGGAGCCCTCGCCGACGACACCGCCGTCCGCGCCCTCTGGCTCAAGCGCAACCCCCTCCACGAGGTCGGCGCCCGCACGGTCGCCGCACTGCTGCGCCGCAACACCGCGCTGCGCACCCTCGACCTCGTCAACACCGGCATCGGCGCCGGCGGCGTACGCCTCCTCCTGGACGCCCTGCGCGACCGCGAGGCACCCCTGGAGCGGGTCTTCCTCGGCGGCAACGGCCTCACCGCCGAAGCCGCGCCGCTGCTGGCCGCCCTCATCCGCGAGGCCGGGGTCCGGGAACTGTACGTACCGGCCAACCACCTCGGCGACGAGGGCGTCGCCGTCATCGCCGCCGCGGCCGCCGACGCCGGCCCCGAGCGCCCCGTCCGCCTCGGCCTCGGCGGCAACGGCATCGGCGTCGCCGGAGCCCGCGCCCTCGCCGACGCCCTCGGCGGCATCGAGGCCCTGGACCTCGGCCGGACCATGTCCGAGCGCAGCCTCGGCTCCGCCGGCAACGAGACCGGCGACGAAGGCGCGTACGCCCTGGCCGCCGCCCTGCCCGGCAGCCCGCTGCGCCGCCTGGAACTGCGCCACACCGGCATCACCGGACGCGGGGCCAAGAGCCTGCTCGCCGCCCTGCCCGAGGGCGCCCCGCTGGAGCACGTCGGCCTCGGCCCCGGCACCCCCCGCCGCCTCAAGCGCTCCTTCGCCGAGCGGCTGCGCCCCGCCCGGGCTTCCCACCCGGACCTGCGGGCCATCGGGAGCGTGTACCGGTGAGCGAGCGCGCCCGCACCACGCCGCCCGGCGGGATCCCGTCCCAGGACGCGGCGGCCTGGCAGCGGATCCGCCGCTACGCCGTACCCGCCGGGACGATCGAGCGGGCCACCGCACACCGCCTGGCCGGAGACTGGCGCGCCGCCTGCGACGCCGCCGGCACGGAGACCACCGTCGACCTGGCCGCGCTCGCCGCGCGGCACGGGACCGACCTCGCCGAAGCGGTGGCGGAGGACCTGCGCCACTTCGCCCCCGACCTGCTGCGCTGGCACCTGCCCCGGGTCCTGGGCGGCCGCACCGTCATCGCCCCGAACCGCCGCGTCGTGCTGGCCCGCTACGGTTCCGGCCCGGACGCGCCGGTCCTGTACGTCACCACCCGCGCCATGGTGGACGGCCCGCAGCGGCTGCGGCTGCACTGCGCGCCGGTCGACCCCGCGGCGCGGCGCCACTCCTACGCCGACTGGGTCGTCGAGGACTGGAGCCGCGCCCGCTGGTTCTGGGACGCGAGGCACACCGCCGAGCTGCGCTCCTGTGTCGGCCCCGCCGAGCGGATGCCCTTCTTCCGCGCCGACGGCACCCCGCTGGGCGAGGACGAGGTGCCCACCGCCGACCCCGGCCCCGCCGACCCCGCCGGGAGGGCGGAGTGGGCCGCCGTGCTCCAGTCGCGCGGGGAGACCGTCGAGGCCTTCGCCGCCGCCGGGATCGAGCTCGACCTGAGCGCCCCGGTCAACCCCTACCGCTGGAGCGACGCCGCGGCCGCGCTGAAGACCGCCGTGCTGGACCCGGCCCTGCTCGCCACCGGGGTGCGCCGGCTCGCCGCGGCGGGCGGGGGCGACCGGTTCGAGTTCGCCCCGCACTGGCGCTGCCTGCTGCTGGTGGAACTCGCCGGTGCGGACGGCGGGCTGCGGGCCCGGCTGGTGGACTCGTCCGAGGTGCGCGACGTACCCCGGCTGCCCGACTACGCCTGGCGGCCGCTGCCCGACCCGTACCTCGTACGCACCGGCCGCACCGCCCCGGGCGAGCTGCACCCGCTCGTCACCGCCGCCCTCTTCCCCGCCGCCGCACCGGCCGCGGGGCCGCCCGGCCCCGCCGCGCCGGGCACCGCCAGGGTGCGCTGCCTGGGCGAGTGGCACGAGGTGCGCTCCCGGGACGGCCGGCTCGAACTCCCGCACAGTGCCGAGGAACAGCAGCGGGAGCGCGCCCTGCGGGCCTTCGGCGGCGACGTCGCCGGCTGCTTCGCCGTCCGGGAGGCCTGGGCCTCCGGCAAGGGCCGGCTGCCGCGCGCCCTGCGCGCCGAGCGGCGGGAGCTGTTCGAGCGCGTCCAGCACGGCGACACCCCCGGGGTGCTCGCCCTGCTCGACGCGGGGCTGGACCCCCGGGCGCGCAACGGCAGGGGGCAGGGGCTGCTGCACCTGCTGCCCTTCGTACGCCACGAGGAGCTGCTGCCCAGGCTGCTGGAGGCCGGACTCGGCCTGGAGGACGAGGACGACTGCGAACGCACCCCGCTCCAGTGCGCCGTCCAGAACGGCGGCACCGCGTCCCTGGTCCGGGCGCTCCTCGCGGCCGGAGCCCGTACCGACGTGGTCGACGGCATGGAGCTGTCACTGGCCCAGGTGGTGACGCGCTACAAGCGCACCGACCTGACCTTCCTGAAGGAACTCGTCGAGGAGCGCCACCCCGGCATCAACTCCGACGACTACGACGAGTTCATGGCCGAGCGCGCCGAATGGGGCGACTTCGACGACGACCACGAAGAGGACGGCTACGCGGAAGCGGGCGGCACGGAGGCCGGCACCGGAGAGGCCGGCACCCCGGAGGCCCTCGACGCGGACGGGTCCGGCGGCGACGCGGGAGCGCGGGAATGAGCACCGCACCCCCGCCCGCGCTGGCCGCCGCCGACGAGCTGTCCGCCCGGCTCGGCACCACCCGTACCGAGCCCGCCGCCAACCACCAGCTGGAGGCCCTCGCCCTCGCGGTGACGGCCAATCAGCCCGTCCTGCTGTGGGGCGAGCCCGGCATCGGCAAGTCCGCCGGAATGGAGCGGCTCGCCGCTTCCCTCGGGGTCGCCCTGGAGACCGTGGTCGCCAGCGTCCACGAGCCCTCGGACTTCGCCGGCCTGCCGATCGTCGGCGACGACCCCGCCACCACCGGGGTGCCGATGGCCCCGCCGGACTGGGCGGTGCGCCTCGCCCGCACCGGACACGGGCTGCTCTTCTTCGACGAGCTGTCCTCCGCCCCGCCCGCCGTCCAGGCCGCCCTGCTGCGCGTCGTCCTCGAACGCCGGGTCGGCAGCCTGGAGCTGCCCGCCTCCGTACGCATCGTCGCGGCGGCGAACCCGCCCGCCAGCGCGGCCGACGGCTGGCACCTCAGCGCGCCCCTCGCCAACCGCTTCGTCCACCTCGACTGGACGCACGACCCGCGCACCGTGGCCCGCGGCATGGCCGGGACCTGGCCCGAGACCGCCCTCCCCGTGGTCGTCCGCGCCCGGTCCGCCGGAGCGGTCGCCCGCGCCCGGGGCGCGGTGTCCGGGTTCCTCACGGCCCGGCCCGGCCTGGTCCACCACATGCCGAACGACGCCGAGGGCCGGGGCAGGGCCTGGCCCTCCCCGCGCACCTGGGAGATGGCGTTGCGCCTGCTGGCCACCGGGTACGCGGCCGGCGCGGGCCGCGAGGCGCTGTCCGCCGCCCTCACCGGGGCCGTCGGGGACGGCGCCGGACTGGAGCTGCTGACCTACCTGGAGCACCTGGACCTGCCCGACCCGGAACGCGTGCTGGCCGACCCCGGAGCCTTCGCGCTGCCCGAGCGCGGAGACCGCCAGCTGGCCTTCCTCATCGCCGTCGTCGCCGCCGTGCAGGCCGAACCCACCCGCTCCCGCTGGGAGGCCGGCTGGGAGGTCCTCGCCAAGGCCGTCGACGCGGGCGTGCCCGACGTGGCCGCGCGGGCGGCCGCCGACCTCGCGGCGATGCGCGACCTGTCCTGGCCGGTCCCCGCGGGGATCGACGCCTTCGTGGAACTGCTCCAGCTGGCCGGGGCCCTGCCCGGCGCCCGCTGACGGGCGGGGCCGCGCCGGTGGACGTCCCGCTCGACCGGGCCAAGCTGCTCGCCGCCCGCTACGCGGCCGCCGAGGCCCGGCCCTACCTCGCCTCCGCCCTGTACGCGCTGACCGTCGTCCCCTCCCCGGGCCCGTCCGGGGTGCGGACGATGGGCGTCGACCGGTACTGGCGCTGCTACGTCTCGCCGGAGTTCGTGGAGCGCACCCCCGTCCCCGAACTGTCCGGGGTGTGGATCCACGAGGTGGCCCACCTGCTGCGCGACCACCACGGCCGGGCCGACCGGCTGCCGCCCGCCGACCAGCGCGATCCGGTCCGGATCAACATCGCCCAGGACTGCGAGATCAACGACGACCTCCTCGCCGACGGGCTGCGCCTGCCCGCCGGCCGGATGGAGCCGGGGCTCTTCGGCCTCCCCGGGGGCGGGCTGTTCGAGGGCTACCTGGCCGGCGTCCCGCCCACGCCCCCGCACGGCGTGGACTGCGGCTCCGGCGCGCACGGCACCCCGGCGCCCTGGGAGCTCGGCGGTGACGGTGACGGTACCGCCCGGATCGGTCCGGTGGAGGCGGAGGCCCTGCGCCGCCAGACGGCCCAGGCCGTACGCGCCCATCTGCGCTCGCGGGGCCGGGGGAGCGTGCCCGCCGGGTGGGAGCGCTGGGCGGAACAGGTGCTGGAGCCGGCCGTCGACTGGCGCCGCGCCCTGTCCGGGGCGGTGCGGGAGGCCGCCGCCTGGGCCGGTGGAGCGGTGGACTACACGTACCGGCGCCCCTCGCGCCGCACGCCCGCACTCGGCGGCCGGGTGGTGCTGCCGAGCCTGCGCCGGCCGCTGCCCCGGGTGGCGGTCGTCATCGACACCTCGGGGTCCATGGGGGACGCGGAACTCGCCGCGGCCCTCGCGGAGGTCACCGGGGTGCTGCGCGAGGTGGGCGTGGGGGGCAACCGGGTCACGGTGCTCGCCTGCGACGCGGACGTGCACGCCGTGAGCCGGGTGACCAGTGCCCGGGAGGTGGCCCTGGCCGGGGGAGGCGGCACCGACATGCGCGTGGGGATCGCGGCCGCGCTGGCCCGGCCCGACCGGCCGTCGATCGTGGTCGTGCTGACCGACGGCATCACCCCCTGGCCCGCGGAGTCCCCGTCCTGCCGGCTGATCGCCGCGCTGATCGGGGCGGGCGCGCCGCAGCCGCCCGGCTGGGTGGAGACCGTGCGCCTGGACCCGGCCGACCTGAGCCGCTGAGCGGGCAGGGCCGGGAACTGGCCGGTTGTGTACGGTCGTTCGTACGGTGATCACGTACGCGTGGCAGCATGGCGCCGGACGAGACGGCCCAAGCGGCCACGCGGAGGGGGAGTTCGGTGAGCGGAGTACGCAAGAGCCTGGCCAAGGTGGAGATAGCGCTGCGCTGGGACCCCAGCCCCGCCGGCACGCCCGCGAACGACCTGGACATCGTCGCCGCCGTGTACGGCACCCAGGACCCCTACGGGGAGCCCGTCTACCTCGTCCACTTCGGCAGCCGCGCCCCCGACGGCACCATCACCCTGGCCCGGGACAGCCGCACCGGGCAGGGCTTCGGCTTCGACGAGGTGATGACCCTCGAACTGGACCGGCTGGCGCCCGGGCTGGACCGGGTGGTGGTCGGCGTGGTGATCCAGGACGCCGGTACGGCCGCGGCGCCGGACCGCAGGACCTTCGCCGCCGTCGGCGGTACGGGGCTGCGCATCCGCGAGGGGCACACCGACCTCGCCGCCACCGACTTCGCGGAGCTCGCCGGGGCCACGGCGGCCACCGTCGCCGAGTTCACCCGGGACGCCTCGGGCGGCTGGGTGCTGGACGCCCGCACGCGCGGGTTCGACACGGACCCGCAGGAGTACGCCCGGGTCATGGGCGCCGCGCGCGGCTGAACCCGCACCGCGCCGGGTGGTCCGCACCGGACCGGGCGGCGGTCACCCTGCTCGGGAGTGGCCGCCGCCCCGTCCGGGTGGCGCGCTGCCGCCGTCCCCACGAGGCAGCGCGAGTGGGTCGCCGTCCGGTCATCGTGAACGGCGGCCCACCGGTTCAGGGGGTCAAGGGGCCTGCGGACTGATGCCCAGCGCGGGCAGCAGCGAGGCGTCCACGAACCTGACCAGGTAGTCGGCGTCCGCGTACCGCCCCTCCAGCACGGGCCGGATCCGCAGGACGCCCATCAGCTGCGCCGGCAGGAACTCCACCGCCGGATGGTCCGCGGCGAGCTCGCCGCGCGCCACGGCCCGCTCGACGATCGCGCCGAAGGCCGCCAGCTCGGGCTCCACCAGGGCCTCGCGCAGCGCGGCCTGGAGTTCCTCGTCGCCGAACACGGCCACCCCAAGCGCCTGGGTGAGCCGGGCGTCGCGGCCCGAGGTGCCCGCCGCGATCCGGGCGGCCTCGCGGAGGTCCCCCGCGAGGTTCCCGGTGTCCACGTCCGTCAGGGTCCGCTCGCCGCGGCGGGCCCGGCTCGCGCGCAGGGCGGCGGCGACGAGCTGGGGCTTCGTCTTCCACTGCCGGTAGAGCGTGGACTTCCCGCAGCAGGCCCGCGCGGCCACGCCCTCCATGGTGAGGGCCTCGTAGCCGTGCTCGCGCAGCTGGTCGAGGACGACGTCGTAGAACTCCTGCTCGCGCTCCGGGCTGATCTTGGAGCGGCGCGCGGTGACCTGCGGCGTCGACGTCATGGGGTGGGTTTCTCCTCACGGGATCCAGCGGTGGGTCCGTGCTCCGAGTGTACGGCCATCCGAGCTTATCGGGACACCAGCGTATCGATACGCCCATGTATCGATACACTGGCGTGTCGATAGGAACCGAAAGAAGTGAGACCGGGGGATGACCTCCCACACCACACCGGACCGGCCACCGGCCGGGAAGAGCGACGCGCGCCGCCGGCTCATACGCGAGCTGCTGCTCGTCGCGGGCCTGTTCGCCGTCTACAAGGCGGGCCGGACGCTCTCGACGGGCCGCACCGACGAGGCCTTCCACAACGCCGGCCGGGTGTGGGACGCCGAGCGCGCCCTGCACCTGCCCGGAGAGGGCGCCGTCCAGCGGCTGCTGCTCCACTCCGACGCCGTCGTCCACACCGCCAACACCTACTACGCGGCCGTGCACTTCCCGGCGACCGCCCTGTTCCTCGTCTGGCTGTACCTGCGCCGCCCCCGGCACTACCTGTGGACCCGCCGGGTGCTCGCCGTCCTCACCGGCGCGGCCCTCGTCCTGCACCTCTCCTTCCCGCTCGCGCCGCCCCGGATGCTGGACGCCGCGCACCTCGTGGACACCGCGCAGGTGTACGGGCCGAGCGTCTACGGGGCCGCCCCGGAAGCCGACACCATGGCCAACCAGTTCGCCGCGATGCCCTCGCTGCACTTCGGCTGGGCGCTGATGCTGGCCCTCGGGATGATCGCCGCGACCCGGTCCCGGTGGCGTGCCCTGTGGCTGCTGCATCCGCTGGTGACCCTGCTCGTGGTCGTGGGCACCGCCAACCACTACTGGGTCGACGCCGTCGTGGCCGCCCTGCTGCTGGGCGCGGCCCTGCTGCTGGTCCCGCGCCCGGCCGCCGACGCCGCAGCCGCACCGGCGGTACGCGGCCTGCCGCGCCCGCGTCCCCGTCCGGTCGCGGAGCCGGTCCGCACCGGGGCGGCAGCCCCCTCGCCGCCGACCGCCCCCGCGCCCGCCGCGGCGTCCGCACCCCCGGGCGGGCACGCCGGCGCCCCCGCGACCGGCCCGGCCCCCGGCGCACCCGTGCCGGTCCCCGCCGGAGGCGACCGGTGAACGCCACCGTCCTCGCCGTCGCCCTCTGCCTCGCCTCCGCCGCCACCTACGCGGCCGCCGCCGTCGCCCAGGAGCGCCTCGCCCGCCGGGCCGTCGCCCGCACCGCCCGGGACCTGCTCGGCAACAGCGCCTGGTGGTGGTCGGCCGGACTGAACGCCGCCGCGGCGCTGCTGCACGCCGCCGCGCTGAGGTACGGCCCGCTGACCCTCGTCCAGCCGCTGGGCGCGCTCACCCTCGTGGCCGCCGTCCCGCTGGGGGCGCGCGGCGCCGGCCGGCGGGTCGCCGCCACCGAGTGGCGGGGCACCCTCGCCACCGTCGCCGGGCTCGGACTGCTGCTGCTCCCCGCCTCCGGACCGGCCCCCGACGACACCCTCACCCTGGCCGAGGCGCTCGCCGTGTCCGGCGCCACCGTCGCCGCGATCCTCCTGCTCACCGCCCGCAAGGACCCCGGCCCGGGGCTGCGCCACGCCACCGCCTCCGGACTGGCCTCCGCCGTCGCCTCCGCCCTGACCCAGACCGTCGCCGTCGCGGGCGGCCGGGGCGGAGCCCTGCTCAGCGGCCGGGTGATCACCGTGGCCCTGCTCGTGGTGGTCTTCGCCGTCGGCGGGATGCTGCTCTCGCAGCGGGCCTACCGGGGCGGCCTCGGTGCCCCGCTCGCCGTGGTCAACCTGGCCAACCCGCTCGCCGCGGCCGCGATCGGCATGATCCTGCTCGGCGAACGCCTCCAGCACGGGCCCCTCGGGATCCTGCTCGCCGCCGCCGGAGCCCTCGCCGCCACCCGCGGGGTCCTGCTGCTCACCCGCACCGCGCCCGCCGCGCAGGGCGCCGAAAGCCGCCCCGTGCCGGCCGGCCATGTGACAGCATGATCGGCATGGCCGACCGCTCGTACCTCTCCCTCTGGTCCAGGAACTCCGTGCTGTCCATCGGCTCGGTGGGCTCGGTGCTCTCCATCGGCTCGGCGGGCAGCTTCCTCTCCGTAGGCTCCCTCGGGTCCGCGCTCTCGGTCGCCTCGACCGCCTCCTGGCTGAGCGCGGGCTCCGCCTTCTCGGCCCGTTCCACCCTCTCCCTCTTCGCCTACCGCTCCCGGAGCGGCGTCGCGGTGGTCGGCGCCGTCGCGGGAGCGGCCGCGGCCGCCGCGCTGTGGCGCGCCCGCCACCGCTGAGAACCGCCGGGCCCCCGCCCGCGTCCTCAGGGGCAGAGACGCACACGAAGAGCGGGGAGAACGGCATGGGCATCATCGGCTGGATCATCCTGGGCCTGCTGGCCGGAGGCATCGCCAAGATCCTGCTCCCCGGCCGGGACCCGGGCGGCCTCATCGTCACCACCCTCATCGGCGTGGCCGGCGCCTTCACCGGCGGCTGGCTCTCCGCCAAGTTCCTCGACCGGCCGATCCAGGCCCAGTTCTTCGACCTCGCCACCTGGGGCTCCGCCATCGCGGGCTCCCTCGTCCTGCTCATCGGCTACCGCATACTCTTCGGCAACTCCCGCCGCTGAGCACCTGGCCTACGCTGCTGTACGACGAGCACGGCGAGGTCCTCGGCATCTGCGCCACCCCGTTCCGCCGGATCGGCGGCCGGCACCTGTACGCCGGACCCGTGCGCACCGTCCGCTGTCACGAGGACAACGCCCTGCTGCGCGAACTCCTCCACACCCCCGGCGAAGGCGCCGTCCTCGTCGTCGACGGCGCCGGCTCCCTGCGCACCGCCCTGGTCGGCGACCTCATCGCCGGCGCGGCCCACGCCTCCGGCTGGGCCGGGCTCATCGTCAACGGCGCCGTCCGCGACAGCGTCGCCCTCGGTGCCCTGGACCTCGGCGTCCAGGCACTCGGCACCTGCCCGCGCAAGAGCGGCAAGACCGGCGAGGGCGCCGTCGACGAGCCCGTCACCATCGGCGGGGTCACCTTCCGCCCGGGCGACACCGTGTACGTGGACGACGACGGCGTCGTGGTGCTGCCCGCCGGGCACTGACACCGTCGGTTTCGCGCCACCCGCAGGCCACGGCCCTGGCGGTGGCGGGCCGCCAGGGGTTTCACTGCGGGCCCATGAGACGACACAGGATCATGGGCCTGCTCGGCGCGCTCACCCTCGCCGCCGGGGCCCTGGCCGGACCCGCGGCCGCCGCCGGATCCCCGGACACCGCGGGCCCCGCCGCCGCAGGCGGACCCGTCCCACCCGCCGAGTTCGGCACCGACTGGCACGACCCCCTCACCGCCGCCCCGCCCGTCCGGCGCCCCGCGACCCGGTCCTGCCAGGTGACCCTGGCCGAAGCCCAGTTCCGGGATTTCACCCCCTACAAGGGGACCTACACCCCGCCCGCCGGCTGCGGCCGCTCCGACTGGGCCAAGGCCGTCCTGCGCCTCGACGGCAAGGTCAAGGGCCGCCAGTACGACCGGCTCGGCAACCTCACCCTCGGCGGCGTCGAGATCCTGCGCACCTCCACCCCCGAGCCCTCGCCCGACGGCGTCGAGTGGTCCGTCGAGAAGGACGTCACCCGCTACCGCGACGTGCTCAGCCGCCCCCAGCCCGTCGAAATGCTGATCGGCAACGTCGTCAACGACACCTACACCGGCGTCATCGACGTCAAGGTGACCCTGACCCTCTACGCCGCCGACCGGCACGCCCCGGCCCCCGACACCCCCGACCGCGTCCTGCCGCTCACCGGCTCCGACCGAGGAGGGGCCGCCGTCACCACCCCGCGCAACACCGAGCGGCTCCTCGCCGAGGTGTACGCCACCGGCTCCGGCGGCGGCTGCGAGGAGTACTGGTACATGACCGTCCCCGACGCCGCGCCCTACTCATGCAAGGCCGCCGACGGCCCCTACCGCGAGGTCCGGATCTCCGTCGACGGACGACTCGCCGGGCTGGCCGCGCCCTTCCCGACCGTGTGGACCGGCGGCTGGTCCAACCCCTTCCTCTGGTACGTCACCCCCGGCCCGCGCGCCTTCGACGTCCAGCCCATCGTGTACGACATCACCCCCTACGCCGCCCTGCTCAACGACGGCCGCGAGCACCGCGTCGAGGTCGCCGTCGCCGGCGTCCCGGCCGGCCAGGCCGGCTGGAACACCCCCGCCAACCTGCTGCTCTGGCAGGACCACGGCCGCCAGGTCGTCACCGGCGCCCTGACCCGCCACGAGGAGGGAGCTCCCACCGGCTCCTCCCGCTGGACCCCCGCGGCCCCCGGCGGCGAACACCGGCTGGACACCGACGGCGCCCACCGCCTCACCGTCGCCGGATACCTCGACACCTCCCACGGCCGGGTCACCACCACCGTCACCCGGGCCGTGTCGCACACCTCCGCGCACCGCTGGACCGACGGCGAGAACCGGGACGCCCTCACCGCCGCCTGGAACGACGAGGACAGCGTCACCCGCGGCGCCACCACCACCCGCACCGCCCGCACGTACACCATGGACGGCGAGACGACCCTCGGCGCCGGCGACCGGCTGCGCACCGTCCTGTCCCTCGGCGACCGGGCCGACACCACCACCCTGCGCGGCGGCCGTCCGATCGGCCGCACCCACCTCGACGACCGGTACACCGGCGACGCCTCCTACACGGCGAACGTCCCGCGCGACCAGCGGCACGCCGTCGGCACCTCCACCGAGCGCTACCGCCTGTACGGGTCGGACATCCCCGGCGGCTGTTACGACCGTACGGTGTCCACCGCTCAG
The DNA here is from genome assembly GCF_055593565.1 of Streptomyces sp. NPDC040718. NCBI lineage: Bacteria > Bacillati > Actinomycetota > Actinomycetes > Kitasatosporales > Streptomycetaceae > Streptomyces > Streptomyces sp. NPDC040718. The sequence goes on from NZ_JBVIXO010000018.1 coordinate 77,942, forward strand.
GGCGCCCTGACGGAGGACCGCCTCCGCTGCTGACGGTGGCGGGGCCTACGATGACCGCCCATGGAGAACAGTGAGGCCGGCAGACGGCTGATCGACGGCCGTTTCGAACTCATCGGCCCCCTGGGCGCCGGAGGCATGGGCACGGTGTGGCGCGCCCGCGACATCGCACTGCACCGCGAGGTCGCACTCAAGGAGGTGCGCCCGCCGGACCCCGCCACCGCCGCCGCGCAGCCGGACCTCGCCGTCCAGCTGCGCGAGCGGGCCATCCGCGAGGCGCGGGCCCTGGCCCGCCTCGCCCACCCCAACGTGGTGACGATCCACCACATCGTGGAGCCCGCGCCGGGCACCCCCGACGGCCACCCGTGGATCGTGATGGAGCTGCTCAAGGGCGGCTCCCTGCACGACCGGCTGGCCGACGGCCCGATGCCCCTGCCCGAGGTGGTGCGGCTCGGGCTCGACATCCTCTCCGCGCTGCGCGCCGCACACGCGGAGGGCGTGCTCCACCGGGACGTGAAGCCGGCCAACGTCCTGCTGCGGCCCGACGGGGCGGGCGTACTGACCGACTTCGGCATCGCCGCCATGCACGGGGCGACCGCCCTCACCTCCACCGGTGTGCTGATCGGCTCGCCCGAGTACATCGCCCCCGAGCGGTGCCGGGGCGAGGAGGGCCTGGCGGCCTCCGACCTGTGGTCGCTGGGCATGATGCTGTACGTGGCCGCGGAGGGGACGCACCCGCTGCGCCGGGCCACCAGCTTGGCCACCGTGGTCGCCGTCCTCGACGAGCCGATCCCCGCGCCCGTGCGCTCGGGCCCGCTGGGCCCCGTACTGGAGCGGCTGCTCGTACGCGATCCCGCGGCGCGGCCCGACGGCGCCGAGCTGGAAGCGCTGCTCCGGGGTGCGAGCACCGCTCTCGGCGCGGTTGCCGGGGCCGCCCCGGCGGGGGCGCTCGCGGGCCCCGGCGCGTACGGCCCGCCTCCCACGTTCTCCGGCACCCGGCCCTTCACCCCCGGCGGCGGCTCCCCGTACGGGCACACCACCCCCGTTCCCGCCACCGCCGCGGCCCCCGCCCGGGGGCGCGGCCGCGCCGCCCTGATCGGGGGAGTCCTCGTGCTGGCCCTGGCCGGCGGCGCGGCCGGGCTCGTCCAGGCCCTGCCCGACGGCAAGTCCGGCGACCCGGACGCCAAGGGCTCCACGGCCTCCGCCCCGGCGTCCACCGTCGCCCAGGCGCCCGCCACCCCGAGGTCCACCCCGCCCAAGGCCCAGGGCACCCCCGCCGCGGCGGTCAAGGGCAGCCTGCTCACGCCCGACAAGGTCCGTACCGTCATCGAGGCGTTCAAGCAGCAGACCGGTACCACCACCTTCGTGGAGATGACCGTCTACGAGGGGTACGTGCTGGCCTCCATCCCCACCACCCCCGGGGCGGACACCTTCGACCGGTACGAGTACCGCGACGGCCAGGTCAAGCACGACGGCCCCGGCGGCACCGTCAAGCCGGACGAGCCGCTCATCGACATGGCGGCCGTGAAGTGGGACGCCCTGCCCGGCCTCCTGGAGCGGGCCCAGCAGGAACTCGGCGTCACCAAGCCGACCTCCCGCTACCTCATCGTCGAGCCCTGGCTCTTCGACGCGACCGCCTCCATGCGCCCCTACCTCACCGACGAGTACGGCCGGGGCGGCTACGTCCACGCCGACACCCAGGGCAACGTGAAGAAGGTGTACCGCTCCTGACATCGTGTAGCCGTACGCGCGCACCCGCACGCGCACCCGCACGCAGCCGCGTACGGCAGCCACGGCCCAAGGAGCACGGCCCACCATGCCCAGCTGGCGCACCACCCTCACCAAGGCCGGGATAACCGACCCCCGGCTGCGGGCCGACCACACCCACGCCGCCCGCCGGGTGCTGCGCCGCGAACCGGCCCCGTACCTCACCCTGCGGCTGCTGGCCGCACCGCCCCTGGTGCCCTGGCTCTCGGCGGGCCTGGCCTTCATGAACCTGGTCGACGACGTCGCCGAGACCGGCACCCCGAGCGTGCGGGCCGCCGGACTCGCCGCACTGGCGGGCCGCGTCGAGTCGGCCCTGTCGACCGGCGACAGCCCCGACCCGCTGCTGCGCGCCTACGCCCACGCCGTCCGCACCAGGGGCCTGCCGGCCGGCTGGATCACCCGCTTCCTCGACGGCGCGGCCACCGCCGAGGCGGGCTTCGACGGCTTCGCCGCCGAGGAGGACTTCCAGGCCTACCTCGACGCCTACGCCTGGCCCGGCATCATGGTCTTCACCGGACTCCAGTACCAGGGCGGGCCCGACACCGACCAGGCCGCGGGCTGGCGCGCCTTCGTGGACGCCGCCCAGCGGGTCGACTTCCTCGCCGACCTGGCCGGCGACCTCGCCGAGGGCCGGCTCTGCATCCCGCGCTCCCGCCTCGCCGAGCACTCCGTGACCCGCGCCGACCTGGAACAGGCCCGCGACACCCCGGCGGTACGCGCCCTCCTCGCCGCCGAGTCCGCCCGGGCGCGCACCGCCCTCGCCGCGGCCGGGGGCGTCCTCGACCTCACCGAGCCGGGCCTGCGCCCGGTGGTCGCCGCCATGACGGAGCTGATGGGACACCAGCTGGCCGCGGTGGAGAAGGCCGGCACCGGCGCCCTGCGCAAGGACGTCGGCTACGGCCTGGCCGCCCCCGTGGGCACCCTGGTCCGCGCGCTCCGGAACCGGTGACATCCGTACTGCCGATGACGGTACGGCCGGATCTGCCGGTGTCTCGCCGCGGGCGCGGTGGTACGGGGACGCAGGCTCGCCCCGGTGCTGTTCGCCGTCACCGCCGCCGCCGGGCTGCGCACGCGGCTCCCCGGCTGCCGGGTGCTGGTCCTGACCACCTTCGGCCGGCCCGGCTACCTGCGCCGGGCCATGGAGGCCGGGGCCGGCGTGGGCTGGCTGTGACGCCCCGCCGACCGGGCGCCTAGTAGGGGCCGTTGACGTTGTCGATCGAGCCGTAGCGGGCGGCGGCGTAGTTGCAGGCCGCCGTGATGTTCGCGACCGGGTCGTAGGAGTCCAGGGACGTGCCGGGCACGTGGTAGGCGCGGAAGGTCGGGTCGATGACCTGGAGCAGGCCCTTGGAGGGGATGCCGGCCGCGGCGTTGGAGTCCCAGTTGTTGATGGCGAGGGGATTGCCCGAGGACTCCCGCATCACATTGCGGTGGATCCCGTTGTAGCTGCCGGGAATTCCGTGCTGGGCCATGATGTCCAGCGACTGCCGGATCCAGCCGTCGAGGTTGTTCCCGTAGGCGGGGGCGGCCGGTTTGGCGGCGGGCTTCGCGGCCGCCGCCCGCGCCGCCGCGCCGATGCTCAGTCTGAGGCCGGGGCGGATGACGGAGGGGTCGGAGCCGATGATGCCGCGGTTGGCCTCGTAGAGCGCCTGCCAGCCGCCGTTCACGGAATGCTGGGCCGCGATCTTCGAAAGGGTGTCGCCGCCGACCACGGAATAGGTGAGGGCTGCCGCCGCCTTTTCCACGGTCGCCTTTTCCGCGGCGGACTTCTGCACGGCCGGCTTCTGCGCGGCGGCCTTCTCCGTGGCCGCCTTGACGAGCGAGGCGGGGGCCGGCTGCGTGCCGGCCGCCCCGGCCGTCGTGGCGCTGATCAGGGGGAGGGCGAGGGCCGCTCCACCCGTGCCGGCGACCGCCAGCTTCCGGGCGATCCAGTGGTGCTTCGGCCGACGGTGCTTTCCCTGTCGGGGCATGGCGCTGTTCCTCACGTGGGGGTACGGGAGAGCCCCGGCGGCGGCCGGATTCGGCAGTCGGCCGCGGGGAGTGAGGTGACCGTAGGCGAGCGCGCGGCGCGGGAACAAGACACGAATTCCACCGGTAGATCGACTTCTCGGGCGGTGTCCGGTAAATGACCATGAAATAGGGATCACGAAAAGGCCGATTTCCTTTCCAGGGAAAGGGAGCCGGCCGTTCCGGGTGAATTGATGTTGTTCGGGCCCGCGTGACTCACATCACGGGTCCGGCAGGTTTGGGGCCGCCTCGCGCAATACGGTCAATTGGCGGCCCGATGCTGCCGATTCGGGCGACCCGCATGAGAGCGGCGAAAACTGTTAAGCCGGGCATTCCGGGCACTCGTGTGCCGGCTCCGGGGTCCTCAGAGAGCGGCCAGGGCCTCCAGGGTGGCGTCCACGGCTCGCGCGGACGCGGGCAGCAGGGGAAGCCGTACGTCCGGGGTGGGGATCCGGCCCTGCGCGTGCAGCACGCCCTTGACCACCGCCGGGTTCGGTTCCGAGAAGGCCGCCGCCGACACCCGCGCCAGCCCGTGCCCCAGCCCCCGGGCGCGCCCGACGTCGCCGGCCCGCCAGGCCGCCGCGAGCTCCACGAACCGCTCCGTCGCCAGATGGGCCGAGGCCAGTACCGCGCCCGGGGCGCCGAGCGCCAGCATCGGGGACGCGTACGCGTCGTCCCCGGCCAGGACCGAGAAGCGGTCGGGCAGCCGGCCCAGCAGTGCCACCGTCTCCGCGTCGATCCCGCCCGCCGCGTACTTCACCCCGACCACCCCGGCCAGAGAACCCAGCGCCCGCAATGCGTCCGCGTCCAGCGGCTGCCCCGTCCGGTACGGGATGTGATAGACGATCAGCGGCAGCGGGCTCACCTCCGCCAGCCGCGTGAAGTGCGCCAGCACCCCCGCCGCCGAGGGCCGTACGAACGACGGGACGGTCACCAGCGCCGCCCGGGCCTCGGGCCACCGCGACAACCGGGCCAGCGCCACCTCGCTGGCCCGGGTCCCGCTCGCCCCCGCCCCCACCGTCAGCGGCACCCCCCGCTCCCCGCAGACCCGGGCGCAGATCCCGGTGACCAGATCGCGCTCCGCCTCATCGAGGGCGGCCGTCTCGCCCGTCGTGCCGAGTGCCACGATCCCGGCGGCCCCCGCGTCGAGCACCTCGTGGGCGAGGGCCTCCAGCGCCTCGGTGGCGAGCTCCCCGCCGCGCGTGAAGGGGGTGATGAGCGGGACGTGGATGCCTTCGAAGGCGAGATGGGCGTTATCAGAGGTTTGTTCGGTGCATTCCGTTTCCTGTCGCATGCAGAAGAGCTTCGCCCGTACCGAGCGCCGAATCCAGTTCGCATTTCTTACTCGACCCGTAAGCTGAGCCGATGCTCGACGTCCGCCGCCTGCGCCTCCTGAGGGAACTCGCCCGCCGGGGCACCATCGCCGCCGTGGCCGAGGCCCTCGCCTTCAGCCCCTCCGCCGTCTCACAGCAGCTCGCCGTCCTCGAACGCGAGGCCGGCCTGCCCCTGCTGGAACGCACCGGCCGCCGCGTCCGCCTCACCCCCGCCGCCCAGAACCTCGTACGTCACGCCGAGGCCGTCCTGGAACGGCTGGAGCAGGCCGACGCCGACCTCGCGGAGGCCCGCAGCGGCCTCGCCGGCGTCCTGCGCGTCGGCTCCTTCCCCACCGCCACCCGGGCCATCGTCCCGGCGGCCCTGCTCCACCTGGCCCGGCGCCATCCGGGGCTGGAGCCGCGGGTCCGCGAGACCGACCCGGCGGCGGTCGCGCACGCGCTGCGGGCCGGGGACCTGGACGTGGCGCTGGTCCACGAGTACGACTTCGTCCCCGCGCCGTCCGAGCCGGGGCTGGCCACCCGGCCGCTGTACGGGGAGGCGATGTACCTGGCCGCCCCGGCCGGAGGACCGCGGCCCGCCGCCGCTCCGGCCGGTCTTCCCCCGGGCGCCGGCTCCGACCAGGGCGCGGTCCTGCGTACCCGTCAGGACGAGCCGTGGATCACCGCCACGCCCGGCACCCTCTGCCACGCCATGACCGTCCGGGCCTGCCAGGCGGCCGGGTTCACCCCGCGGATCCGGCACCAGGTCGACGAGTTCGACACCGTCCTCGCGCTGGTCGCGGCCGGGCAGGGAGTGGCCGTCGTCCCCCAGCTCGGAGTGACCGGCCCCCCGGACCCCGGCATCGCCCTCACCCGCCTGCACATGGAACGCCGCACCAAGGTCGCCTTCCGCAGCGGCGCCGCCGAACACCCCGCCGTGGCCGCCTTCGCCGCGGCACTGCACGCGTCCGTACCGCCGCACCTGGCGGGAACCGGACACGGTGGGTGACGCGGGGGTCGGTACAACTCCCTTGGAGGGCCGTGCCCGTGTACGTTCGATGATCCAGACCGATCCGGCCGATACGAACAGAACGGGGTACGACGTGACACATCGCGTACGAGGGGTCATCGCGCGGAGCAAGGGCGCACCGGTGGAGACGACCACGATCCTCGTGCCCGACCCGGGGCCCGGCGAAGCACTCGTCAAGGTCCAGGCCTGCGGGGTCTGTCATACCGACCTGCACTACCGCGAGGGCGGCATCAACGACGAGTTCCCCTTCCTCCTCGGCCACGAGGCCGCCGGGATCGTCGAGTCCGTCGGCCCCGACGTCACCTCCGTCGCCCCCGGCGACTTCGTCGTCCTCAACTGGCGCGCGGTGTGCGGAACCTGCCGGGCCTGCAAGCGCGGCCGCCCCTGGTACTGCTTCAACACCCACAACGCCACGCAGCCCATGACCCTGGAGGACGGCACCCCGCTCTCCCCGGCCCTGGGCATCGGCGCCTTCGCCGAGAAGACCCTCGTGGCCGCCGGACAGTGCACCAAGGTGGACCCCGCCGCCTCCCCGGCCGCCGCCGGCCTGCTCGGCTGCGGCGTGATGGCGGGCCTCGGCGCGGCCCTGAACACCGGCAACGTCGGGCGCGGCGACTCGGTCGCGGTCATCGGCTGCGGGGGAGTCGGCAACGCGGCCGTCGCCGGCGCCCGGCTGGCCGGCGCCTCGCGGATCATCGCCGTGGACCTGGACGAGCGGAAGCTGGAGTGGGCGCGCGGCCTCGGCGCCACCCACACCGTCAACGGACGCACGGAGGACGTGGTCAAGACGATCCAGGAGCTGACCGGCGGGAACGGCGCGGACGTGGTCATCGAGGCCGTCGGCCGCCCCGAGACCTACCGGCAGGCCTTCTACGCCCGCGACCTGGCCGGCACCGTGGTCCTGGTCGGCGTACCGACGCCCGAGATGCAGCTCGAACTCCCGCTGCTGGACGTCTTCGGGCGCGGCGGCGCGCTCAAGTCGTCCTGGTACGGGGACTGCCTGCCCGAGCGCGACTTCCCGCTGCTGATCGACCTCTACCTCCAGGGCCGGCTCGACCTCGACGCCTTCGTCTCCGAGACCATCCCGCTCGACGGGGTCGAGGACGCCTTCGCCCGCATGGAGCGCGGCGAGGTGCTCCGCTCCGTGGTCGGCTTCTGATCCGCTGCGGCGGGGCCCCGGCCAGGGGCCCCGCCGCATAGACTCGGCCGGGACGTCAGCCCCGGCCCGGGCCCCGCCGCGATCCGGCGAAGGCGCGGGGGAGGGGATCCGCACCCACACCCCAGGGGCCGTCCGTGACCCTCCCGCGCAGCTACCGCCAGCCCGGTGTCGTCCTGACCGACCACCACTTCGCCGTGCCGCTCGACCACGACCGCCCCGACGGGGAGCGCATCGAGCTGTACGCCCGCGAGGTGGTCGCGAACGACAAGGACCCCGAGCGGCTGCCCTGGCTGCTGTACCTGGAGGGCGGCCCCGGCTTCGGGGCGCGGCGGTTCACCGGACGCGAGGCCTGGCTGGAACGGGCCCTCGCCGACTACCGGGTGCTGCTGCTGGACCAGCGCGGCACCGGCCGCTCCACCCCCGTCAACCGGCAGACCCTCCCCGCGCGGGGCACCCCCGCCGAGCAGGCCGCCCACCTCGCCCTCTTCCGCTCCGACTCCATCGTGCGCGACGCCGAGGCCATCCGCCCCGCCCTGACCGGCGGCGCCCCCTGGACCGTCCTCGGCCAGAGCTTCGGCGGGTTCTGCGCCACCCACTACCTCTCCACCGCGCCCGAGGGACTGACCGCCGCCCTGATCACCGGCGGGCTGCCCTCCCTCGACGCCACCGCGACCGAGGTGTACGAGGCCGCGTACCCCCGCGTCGAGCGCAAGAACCTGGCCCACTACGCCCGCTACCCCATGGACGTCGAGCGCGCCCGCCGCATCGCCGCCCACCTCGCGGAGCGCCCCGCCGAACTCCCCGGCGGCTACCTGCTCACCGTCGAGGCCTTCCAGTCCCTCGGCCTGGTCCTCGGCGCCGGCGACGGCAGCCACCAGCTGCACTACCTGCTGGAGGACGCCTTCGTCACCACCCCGGCGGGGCCCGCCCTCTCGGACGCCTTCCTGCACGCCGTCCACACCCACCTCTCCTTCGCGGGCCACCCCCTCTACGCCCTGCTCCACGAAGCGATCTACGCCCAGGACCCGGCGGCCCCCACCGCCTGGGCCGCCGAACGGGTCCGTGCCTCCCACCCCCGCTTCGACGCCGCGAAGGCCCTCGCGGGTGAGGACCCCGTGCTCTTCACCGGGGAGACCATCCACCCCTGGCACTTCACCAGCGACCCGGCCCTCGCCCCCCTCCGCGAGACCGCCGGCCTCCTGGCGGACCGCACCGGGTGGGGTCCCCTCTACGACCCGGCCCGGCTCGCCGCGAACGAGGTCCCGGTGGCGGCCGCGGTCTACCACGACGACATGTACGTGGACACCGCCCACTCCCTGGCCACGGCCGGGGCGATCCGAGGCCTGCGCACCTGGGTGACGGACGAGTTCGAACACGACGGCGTCCGCGCGGGCGGCCCCCGCGTCCTGGACCGGCTGCTGTCCCTGGTCCGCGACGAGGTCTAGGTCCCCTTTGCCCGCCGGTTCCGGCGGGCGGAGAATGGGAGCGGAACACAACCTGTGCCGGGCACACGAGGCGGTGAGCTTCCATGACATCCGCGCACGGTGTCGGACGCCGCATCATGCGGATCTCCTGCGGTACGGGGCTGGCCTGCGTACTCGCGGCCGCGCTCTCGGCGCCGGGGCAGGCCGCCGTCGGCTACGACCCTCCCACGCTGTTGGGCCTCACCCTGTCCCCGCCGGACGCCATCGTGACCTTCCGTGACAACGTCAAACCCAACAGTGACGGAGAGGGCGTCGACGGCGTCGTGTTCGTCATGGTCAGAGAGCGTGACAACCCGGCTGTTTCCGTCATGCTCCAGGCGCCGGGCGTGCCCGGCACCGGCAAGGTGGTCACCCGTACCGTCAACGCCAAGATCCGGCCGGACGTCGCCTACTGCGCTCAGGTCAAGAGCGCCATCCGGGTCGGCGACCGGTACACCGAGCACACGGCCCCTTCCAACACCATCTGTGTGGGTGGCCGGCCGGGCACGGGCACCGAATCGGGGACCAGCGGTGAAGCCGAAGAGGGCGAGCCCGTCATCACCGACGGCGGCGCCTTCAGCGCGGACGTCTCCCTGCGGGGCGTCACGGGGGACGCCGTCGCCCCCGTCGGCGGCACCCGCAACTACTGGGTGCAGTACACGAACGAGGGCCGGGTGACTGCGAGCGGCCTGGTGCTGCAGGTGCAGACCTCGGGTTCGCTGAGCATCCGCCGGCCGCCCGACTCCGGCACCTTCAGCGGGTTCACGTGCACCGCCCTCGGGGCCGGCGGTGGGGCCACGGGCGGATACCAGTGCACCGGCGGTACGCTCAAGTCCGGTGAGAGCGGCCAGATCCCGGTGCTGGCCAAGGTCGCGGGGCCGGGCTCCGGCGTCATCCACGTCTCGCTCGACTACCCGAACGATCCGATCAAGAGCAACAACGCGACGACCTTCTCCGTGCAGGCCCAGTAGGGGAACGTCGCCTATTGTGCGGCGTATGACCGAACAAGCTGAGCAGCAGCCGCCCTTGCAGCCGATGCCCGCCGACTGGCGGCGCGCCCTCGCGGTGGTCGCGCACCCCGACGACCTGGAGTACGGCTGCGCCGCCGCCATCGCCGAGTGGACGGACGGCGGCCGCGAGGTCGCCTACCTGCTCGCCACCCGCGGCGAGGCGGGGATCGACGGGGTCCATCCGGACGAGTGCGGCCCGCTGCGCGAGGCCGAGCAGCGCGCGAGCGCCGCGGTCGTCGGGGTGTCCACGGTGGAGTTCCTCGACCACCGCGACGGGGTCGTCGAGTACGGGCTCGGCCTGCGCCGGGACATCGCGGCGGCCATCCGGCGGCACCGCCCCGAGCTGGTGGTCACCCTCAACCACCGTGACACCTGGGGCGGGGCGGGCGGCGGCGGGTACTGGAACACCCCGGACCACAAGGCCGTCGGCCGGGCCGTGCTGGACGCCGCCGCCGACGCGGGCAACCGGTGGATCTTCCCCGAACTCGTCTCCGAGCAGGGCCTGGAGCCCTGGGACGGGGTGCGCTGGGTGGCGGTGGCGAACACGTCCACGCCCACCCACGCGGTCGACGCCGGCCCCGGCCTGGAGCGCGCGATCCGGTCCCTGCTGGAGCACAAGGCGTACATCTCCGCGCTGACCGACCAGGATCCCGAGGAGTACGTACGGACCTTCCTCACCGGCAACGTCCAGCAGACCGCTGCCCGCTTCGGCGGCCGTCCGGCGGTGCCGTTCGAGGTCTTCCCCCGCTGAACGCACCCCCTCTAAGCTGACGCTCCGTCAGCTGACTTCGGGGGTGCGGTACACGGTGATCGACACGCTCGGCAGGGAGGTGGACGAGGGCGCGGAGCGCATCCGGCTGGACGTCGAGGACGGCATCGCGCTCCTCACCCTCTGCCGCCCCGACAAGCTCAACGGCTGGAGCTGGGAGTCCACCCGCCAGCTGGGCCTGCTCGCAGACCGGATCCGCTTCGACCCGGAAGTGCGCGCGGTCCTGCTGCGCGCCCAGGGCAGGGCCTTCTGCGCCGGCATCGACGTGACCGCGCCCGGCGGCGCCATCACGGGCGACTCCGCCGCCGAACGGACCCGGAACTACTACGAGGGCATCCGCTGGGTCCACGAGCGCTTCTCCGTCCTCGCCCGCCTGCCGCAGCCGGTCGTCGCCGCCGTCCAGGGCTACTGCCTGGGCTTCGGCTTCGAGCTGGCCCTCATGGCCGACATCCGGATCGCCGCGGAAGACGCCGTCTTCGCCCTCCCCGAAGCCCAGCTCGGCGTGGCGGTGGACGCCGGCGGCGACCTGCGCATCGCCAGGGAGGCCGGCGCGGGCTGGGCCAAGTTCCTCGCCCTGACCGGCCGCAGGATCGACGCGGCCACGGCCGAGCGCCTGGGCCTGGTCCAACTGGTCGTCCCCCGGGCCGGCCTGGACGCCGAGGCCCGCGCCCTGACCGCCGAGATCGCGGCGAACGCCCCCCTCGCCGTGCAGGGCGTCAAGCGCTCGATCGACGCCTACGCCGATGCCGCCCTGCCCGCCGCCCTGGACCGGGCCGCCATGACGGCGGCCCTCACCCTCACCTCCGAGGACGCCGCGGAAGGCTACGGAGCCAAGGCCGCCCGCCGGCCCCCGCGCTTCAGGGGAGCCTGAGCACCGCGAGCTCGCCGTCGAGCTCACGCAGGGCGCGGAAGCCGAGGTACTCGGCGTACATCAGGTCGGCGAAGGACTCGTGCCGCTCCGGACCGCACCCGCTCCAGCTGGAGAACCGGTACGCCGCCCACTCGCCGTCGGCGTTGACGTCACCGGGGTCGAGGATCAGCCAGGTCTGGTCCCCCTCCAGGGAGATCTGGACGGCCCGGCCCCACCGCGCGGACTCGTACGGCTCCCCGTCGTCCTCCCCGCCGAAGTCCTCGTCGCCCTCGTCCCCATCGTCGTCTTCGTCCTCGGCGTCGAGGTCCTCCTGCTCCCACTCGCTGAGCATCTCGAACAGGTAGTCCGTCAGCTCCCGCAGCGGCCCCACCCGCGCCGCCGGGGCGAGCAGCTCCACGAACTCCCCGGCCCACCGCCAGCCGTCGGTGACCTCCAGGAAGGAGCGGTACGAGGGCGGCAGCGGGACCCCCAGCCTGGCTTCGAGCGCAGCTATCCGCTCCGGCGGGGCGGGGTCGAAGCCCAGCCGGCCCAGGGGCGGCTCCGAGGGGGTCCCGGCGCGCACGGCCGTCTCCCGCTCGGCGCTCCAGGTGCGGAGGAAGGGTGCCCAGTCGTCGGTCTTCATGAACCCGATGGTGGCGCACGGCACTGACAGCGCCTCACGGGTGGAACGGCCCCCGCCCCAGCTGCTCGCGCACCGGTACCACCTCCGGCTGGACCAGGGCCCGGCGCTGCCAGTTCGCCCCGTCGACCACCAGGGTGTGGCCGGTGACGAAGCGGGCGTACGGCGAGGCCAGGAAGGTGGCGGCCCAGCCCAGTTCGCGCGGGGCGCCCACCCGCAGGGCGGGCTGCCGGCCGTCCTTGGAGTCCGGGGCGGCGAGCTCCAGCCCGCCCCGGATGTCCTCGGTCATGTCGGCGTGCGGGAACAGCCCGGGCACCAGGCCGTTGACGCGGATCCCGTACGGCCCCCACTCCACGGCGAGGGTCTCCACCAGGTTCTTCACCCCGGCCTTGGCGGCGGCGCTGTGGGCGAAGCCGGGGCCGCCGGTCCACGCGTACGAGGCGCCGACGCTGACGATCGCCCCCGGGGTGCCGGCGGCGAGGTGGCGCCGGCCGAACTCGCGGGTCATGAACCAGGTCCCGGTCAGGGTGGTGTCGACCACCGCCCGCCAGGCATTGGGGGACAGGTCCTCGGCCGGGCTGGGGAAGTTCGCCGCGGCGTTGTTGACCAGTACGTCCGGCAGTCCCAGCGCGGCCCCGGCGGCGTCGAAGACCGCCGCGACCCGCTCGGGGTCCCGGATGTCGCAGACCGCGGCCGCCACCCGGCCCGCGCCGGGTACGGCCGCCAGCTCCTCGCGCGCCGCCTCCAGCTGCCCGGCGCGGCGCCCCGCGATCAGCAGGTCCGCGCCGAGCCTGGCGAACTCGGCGGCGATGGCCTTGCCCAGCCCGGTGCCGCCGCCGGTCACGAGGACCACCTGCCCGGCGTACGTGCCGGGGGGCAGGGCGGCGGCGCCTAGCGGAGGGGGCGCGGGCAGGCCGCGCCTGATCTCGTCCGTCATGGGGCATCGATAGCGCGCCGCCGCGCAGATCGCCATGCCCGTGACGGCGGCCGCTGCGCCCGGCCCTGCTCCGGCCGCTACTTCGGCTGGTACGCCTGCTTCGTCGCGCAGGTCCAGATCACCGGCTTCAGCGTGCCGCCCGCGTTGACGGCCGCGCCGCCGACCCGGCCGTCGTCCGCGACCGACGAGGCGGCGCTCGCCTGGTTCGCGGCGAGCCGCGGCAGGGCGAGGACCGGCCCGGTACCCGTCCACAGCTGCGCCTGGTCGGGGAGGGTCTGGATGTCCGGGTGGAACTTGGCGGTGCCGACGGACACGTTGCCCGTCGGGCTGATCGCCTCGAAGGTGCCGTACGGGTGGGTCTTCAGCGCCCCGGGGGCGCCGACGGGCCCGGAGTACGGCGGGGTCCAGGTCACCGGCAGGAACTGGTAGCCCATGCCGTTCCAGTCGTAGCCGACCACGCGGCCGCTCTCGTCGATGTCCTGTACCCAGCTGTCGTTGGACGTGCGGGACAGGGCCTTGGCCGGTCCGCCGTCGGCGGGCCAGAGGACCGGGTAGCTCCCTTCCAGGTGCGCGCCGGTCTCCGGGACCTCGTAGTCCTCGCGCGCCGTGCCGATGACGTCGCCCTTGTTGTTGATGCCGGTGACCAGCTCGACCCGGGTGCCGGGTGCGGCGTCCGCCGGCACGGCCAGGTCGCGGACCTTCCGGCCGTCCTTCCACACGGTGCCCTGGCCCGGCCGGGTGCGCGAGACGACGTAGCCGGCGTCGTTGACGTCGGCGTCGTCGGACAGCGAGTCGCTCCCCGGCAGCCGGGTGACCGCGGCGTCGCCCGCCCGGTAGGTGAAGAGGTAGCCGTCGGCGCCGTAGGCGGCGCCCACCATCAGGCCGCCCTTGTTCACGGCGAGCACCGCGCCCGAGAGGTTCGCGTCGGGCATCGGGACCTTGTGGAGCCGGGTGCCGGTCCAGTAGACGGGCTTGCCGCCGGAGAGGCCGGCGGACAGGGTGCCCGAGCCGAGGGCGAGGACCCCCTCGGTCTGCTCGTAGCCCACGCTGTAGCCGCCGGAGCCGATGGAGCCGAGGACCCGGATCCGGGGCGTGCAGGCGGTGGCGGCCGCTGCCGGTCCGGCGGCGGTGACGATCCCGGCCAGGACGAGGGCGGCGGCGGCCGCCGAGCCGGCGCGGCGTGTGTTCGTGCGGGTGCGTGTGCTGTACATCGTTCGGTTCCCCCTGAGGTGTGTGCTCGTGGCGCAGCCGCGCGCCCGGACCGGTCGGCTCCGGGCGCGCGGAATCCCCTGGTGCGTCATATGCCGTGCGCATGCGGCCCGTTGATGCTATCTCCAGGCGCTGGTGTTCATCCGTCGTTCGTTCGTCCGATTTCCGGAGGGGGTGGTCGGGCCCGGGGCGGGGCGGGGGCCCGCCGGGCGGCGATGGCGCGGACCGGGGTTCCCAAGGGGGCAAGCGACCGCTTAGTATGCCGCCGAGCGTGGTCCCTCGACGGCGGCTGGAGGCCCCGGATGCAGGCATGGCGAGTACACACGACCGGCGAACCCCGCGAGGCCATGCGCCTCGAAGAGGTCCCCGAACCGGTGCCCGGCGAGGGCGAGGTGAAACTCCGCGTGCTCGCGGCGAACGTCAACTTCCCCGACGCGCTCCTTGTCCGCGGCCAGTACCAGATCCGCCCGCCCCTGCCCTTCACCCCGGGCGTCGAGGTCTGCGGCCTGACCGAGGACGGCCGGCGCGTCATCGCCAACCCGAGCCTGCCCCACGGCGGATTCGCCGAGTACGTCACCGCCCCCGCCCGGGCCCTGCTCCCCGCCCCCGACACCCTGGACGACGCCGAGGCCGCCGCCCTCCACATCGGCTACCAGACCGGCTGGTTCGGCCTCCACCGCAGGGCCCGCCTCCAGCGCGGCGAGACCCTCCTCGTGCACGCCGCCGCCGGCGGGGTCGGCAGCGCCGCCGTCCAGCTCGGCAAGGCCGCCGGAGCCACCGTCATCGGGGTCGTCGGCGGCAAGGCCAAGGCCCGCACCGCCGGGGAACTCGGCTGCGACCTCGTCATCGACCGCACCGCCGAGGACATCGTCACCCGCGTCAAGGAGTTCACCGGCGGACACGGCGCCGACGTCGTCTACGACCCCGTCGGCGGCGACGCCTACACCGCCTCCGCCAAGTGCGCGGCCTTCGAGGGCCGCATCGTCGTCGTCGGCTTCGCTGGCGGCACCGTCCCCGCCCCCGCCCTCAACCACGCCCTGGTCAAGAACTACGCCGTACTCGGCCTGCACTGGGGCCTGTACGCGGCCAAGGACCCCGCCGCCGTCCTCGCCTGCCACACCGAACTCACCCGCCTCGCCGCCGACGGCGCGATCAGCCCCCTCGTCAGCGAACGCGTCCCGCTCGCCGGGGCCGCCGACGCCGTCCAGCGCCTCGCCGACGGCACCACCACCGGCCGCCTGGTCGTCGTACCGTCCCAGCACGCGGGAGCCGCCCGATGACCGCCGACGCCGAGGAACTCCTCGCCCGCACCCGCGCCCTCCTCGCCGCCCACCCGCCCGCCGCCACCGCCCCCGCCGACTTCCTGCGCGCCCGCTTCGACGCCGGACTCGCCTGGGTGCACTACCCCGACGGACTCGGCGGCCTGGGCGCGCCCCGCACCCTCCAGGCCGTCGTGGACGCCGAACTGGAGGCCGCCGGAGCCCCCGACAACGACCCGCGCCGGATCGGCATCGGCCTCGGCATGGCCGCGCCCACGATCCTCGCCTACGGCACCGAGGAGCAGAAGGCCCGCTTCCTGCGCCCCCTCTGGCTGGGGGAGGAGGTCTGGTGCCAGCTCTTCAGCGAACCCGGAGCCGGCTCCGACCTCGCCGCCCTCGGCACCCGAGCCGTCCTCGACGGAGCGGCCGGCGAATGGGTCGTCGACGGCCAGAAGGTGTGGACCTCCAGCGCCCACACCGCCCGCTGGGCCATCCTCCTCGCCCGCACCGATCCCGACCTCCCCAAGCACCGGGGCATCACCTACTTCCTGTGCGACATGCACGCCCCCGGCGTCGAGGTCCGCCCGCTGCGCCAGATCACCGGCGAGGCCGAGTTCAACGAGGTCTTCCTCACCGGCGTCCGCATTCCCGACACCCACCGCCTCGGTGCCGTCGGCCAGGGCTGGGACGTCGCCCGCACCACCCTGATGAACGAGCGCGTCGCCATCGGCGGCATGCGGATCCCGCGCGAGGGCGGCATGATCGCCCCCGTCGCCGCCGCCTGGCGCGAACGCCCCGCCCTGCGCACCCACGCCCTGCACCAGCGGCTGCTCGAACTGTGGGTGGAGTCGGAGGTCGCCCGGCTCACCGGCGAACGGCTGCGCCAGCAGCTCGCCGCGGGCCGGCCCGGCCCCGAGGGCAGCGGCATGAAGCTCACCTTCGCCCGCCTCAACCAGGAGATCAGCGGCCTGGAGGTGGAACTCCTCGGCGAGGAGGGCCTCCTGTACGAGGACTGGACCATGCGCCGCCCCGAGATCGTCGACTTCACCGGCCGCGACGCCGGCTACCGCTACCTGCGCGCCAAGGGCAACAGCATCGAGGGCGGCACCAGCGAGATCCTCCTCAACATCGTCGCCGAACGCGTCCTCGGCCTGCCCGCCGAACCGCGCGACGACAAGGACACCGCCTGGAAGGACCTCTCCCGATGACGACGCAGCCCGCACCGGCGCCGCAGCCCGCGCCGGGGGCCCCCAGCGCCCCCTACGACCTGCTCTACTCGCAGACCGAGGAGGAACTGCGCGCCGCCGTACGCGCCCTGCTCGCCGACCGCTGCGCGCCCGCCGGCGTTCTCGCCCGCGCCGAGACCGGCCGCCCCCACGACCCCGCGCTCTGGCACACCCTCGCCGCCGGGATCGGCGCCGCCGGGCTCCTCGTCCCCGAGAAGCTCGGCGGGGCGGGCGCGAGCCACCGCGAGGCCGCCGTCGTCCTGGAGGAACTGGGCCGGGCCGTCGCACCCGTGCCGTACCTCACGGGCTCCGTCCTCGCGACCGAGATCCTGCTCGCAGTCGCCTGCGACAACGCCGAAGCCGCCGCCCTGATCGGGGAGGCCGCGGCCGGCCGGGTGGTCTGCGTCCCCGCCCTCCCCCTCACCCTCGCCCCCGGCGCGCCCCTGCCGGTACCGGTCCACGACAGCGGCGGCGGGGTCCTCAGCGGCACCGTCACCTCGGTCGCGGACGCGGTGGCCGCGGACGTCCTGCTCGTCCTCGCCGGCACCGGGCTGTACGCCGTCCCCGCGGACCGCGCCGCCCTCACCCCCCGGGTCCCCCTGGACCTGACCCGGCCGCTCGCCGACGTCACCCTCGACGGCGCCGCCGCCACCCGCCTCGCGGACCCCGCCAGCGCCCGGGCCGCCGTCGCCGGAGCCCTGCTGTCCGGCGCAGGACTGCTGGCCTCGGAACAGCTCGGGCTCGCCGAATGGTGCCTGGCCGAGACCGTCGCCCACGTACGGGGCCGCCACCAGTTCAACCGCCCCGTCGGCTCCTTCCAGGCACTCAAGCACCGCCTCGCGCGGCTGTGGCTGGACGTGGCCTCCGCCCGGGCGGCCGCCCGCGCCGCCGCCGACGCCCTCGCCACCGGCGCCCCGGACACCCCGCTCACGGTCGCCGTCGCCCAGGCGTACTGCTCCGGGGTCGCCGTCCGCGCGGCCGAGGAGTGCGTCCAGCTCCACGGCGGCATCGGCATGACCTGGGAACACCCCGCCCACCTCTACCTCAAGCGCGCCAAGGCCGACTCCCTCGCCCTGGGCACCGCCGGCCACCACCGCGGCCTGGTGGCCGACTTCGCGGAACTCCCGGCGCCCTGACCCGGCGGCGGGGGCCCGCTCCACGCGGAGCCCCCGCCCCGGCGCCCGCGCGCCGCAGGCCGGTCCCTATCCTCACCGCATGACGACCACGATCACCCGGCTCACCGGCACCGCCCTCGCCGCCCACCGAGGCGAACTCGCCTCCCTGCTCGTCGACATCGTCGACGGCGGGGCCTCCCTCGGCTTCCTCGCCGGCCTGGACCACGAGGACGCAGCCGCCTGGTGGGACAGCCTGGGGCCCGCCGTCGAGGAGGGCTCCCTCGCGCTCTGGGCCGCCCGCGGCACCGACGGCCGCCTGGAGGGCACCGTCAGCTGGTACCGGGAGTCCAAGCCCAACGGGCGCCACCGCGCCGAGCTGCGCAAGCTCATGGTCCACCCCGCCGCCCGGGGCCGCGGCACCGCCCGCGCGCTGCTGGCCGAAGCCGAACGGGAAGCCGCCCTCGCCGGGATCGTCCTGCTCTTCCTCGACACCGAGACCGGCAGCGGCGCCGAGCACGTCTACCGCTCCGCAGGATGGACCGAGGCGGGCACCATCCCCGACTACGCCACCGACCCGGCCGGCGTGCTGCGCCCCACCACCCTCTTCCACAAGCACCCGGAGCACCCCTGAGGCCGGCCGCACCGGGCACCCCGGGCCCACCGGCTGACAAGTGACCTCGCACGGCCGCTCCTCGTTGGACAGGTGAACGCCGACCGCCGAGCGAGGGAGACCGTATGTACGCAGCAGCCGCCGGACCACCGACCCGCCGCGCGGTCCTGCGTACGGCCTTCGGCGCGGCCGTGGCGGGCGGCGTGGCCGCGGCCCTGGCGCCCGTACTGCGCGCCCGCGGCCCCCGCCAGACCCTCACCCCGGCCCCGCTCGCCGAGGAGACGTACCGCGGCCGCCACATCAGCGTCGACCCGGCCTCGGCGCAGGTCCGCATCGACGGCCGGCCCCTGCACGTCATGCGCCGTGCCGACGGGAGCTACCTCAGCGGGGTCAACCACTTCCAGTCCTACGAGACCCCGCTGGAGCTGGCCCGCGCCGCCGTCGACGAACTCGGCACGAACCAACTGGCCTTCGCGGCCCCGCACCACGGCTGACGGACGGGAACGGGAGGAGCCCCGCGTTGTACACCCGGCAGAACCAGAAGAACCTGACCAGCGCCCAGAAGAAGCGGTTCACGGCCGCCCTGCTGGAACTCAAGCGCAACGGCACCTACGACCAGTTCGTCCGCACCCACGGCACCTACTTCGTGCCCGACCGGGACCGAAAGCTGCGCGTCGGGCACATGTCGCCGTCGTTCTTCCCCTGGCACCGGTGCTACCTGCTGGAGTTCGAGAAGCGGCTCAGGGCCGTCGACCCGCAGGTCTCCATCCCGTACTGGGACTGGACCACCGACAACAGCCCCGTCTCCTCCCTCTGGGCCGAGGACTTCCTCGGCGGCACCGGCCGGGAGGGCGACCGCCAGGTGACCACGGGCCCCTTCGCCTACGAGCGGGGCAACTGGACGGTCACGGTCGGGGTCAGCGAGGCCCGCTTCCTCACCCGCAACCTCGGCCGGCCGGCCAGCCCGATCGCCCTGCCGACCGCCGCCGAAGTCCAGTGGGCCATCGACGACCCCGTCTACGACTCCGCGCCCTGGGACTCCACCGCCCGCGAGGGCGGCTTCCGCAACAAGCTGGAGGGCTGGGCGGCGCCCAGGAGCGAGCGCTGGCGCAACCACAACAAGGTCCACCAGTGGATCGGCGGCCACATGACCGGGGGCACCGCCCCCAACGACCCGGCCTTCTGGCTGCACCACGCCTTCGTGGACCTGCTCTGGGACCGCTGGCAGCAGCGCCACCCCGGCTCCGGCTACCTGCCGGCCGCCCCCCTCGAACTGGGCGACCTCCAGCGCGGCCGGGTCATCTCCCTCGACGAGCCGATGCCCCCGTGGGACCTCACCCCGCGCGAGATGCTGGGACACCGGGGCGTCTACCGCTACGAGTGACCGGCGGCCCCGCGTACCACCGGGGGCCGCGGCTCCGCAGCCGCGCGGAGACACGGAAAGGGCCCCCGCCGTACGCGTACGGCGGGGGCCCTTCAGCCGGTCAGGCGGGCGAGACGATCACTCGCCGTAGCTGCCGCCCTCGGTGTGGTGGTTGTCGCCGCCACCGGAGGCGTTGACGCAGGTGTTGCCGAAGGCCGGGTTCAGCAGGGCGATCACGTTGACGGTGTTGCCGCAGACGTTGACCGGGATGTGGACCGGGACCTGCACCACGTTGCCGGACCCGACACCGGGGGAGCCGACCGCCGCACCGTGCGCTCCGGCATCGGCGACAGCCAGACCCGCACCCGCGGCCACGGCGGTGCCCGCCACAGCGGTGATGGCGAATGCCTTCGCGATACGCGACATCAAGATCTCCTCATGAGATGTGGGGCGCCGCATCCCTGCGGCGCGTGACATGGCGTACAACGCGGCGGGAGCCGAGTGGTCACGGCCCGTTCGGCTACCGGGTGACACGAAAACGGACAGAGCCGGAGTGCGACCGCACCCGAGTGACCGTTTCCCGGCCGCACAAGCGACACTCCCGGCCCGGCGCGATCCGTTCCGCGCGACCCGATCGTGCCTTGTCAGGCCGTGGACGCCTGTGCGACGGTGCCCCGGAGGACACCCCGGTGAGGAGAGCACGGATGAGCGCAGCGGGCGGCGGGCGGCCCCGGGCCGGTACCGGACACGGCATCGTGGAGGGCCGCTGGGCGGGTGACGGCACCGCCGTCTTCCGGGGGATCCCCTACGCCGCCGCGCCGGTGGGCGCCCGCCGGTTCGACGCCCCGCGGCCCCCGGCGGCCTGGGACGGAGTACGCGACGCCGGGGACTTCGGGCCCACCGCGCCCAAGGTTCCCTACCCGCCGGCCTTCGCCGCCCTGCTGCCCGACCCGAAGGTCCCCGGCGCGAACTGCCTGAACCTGAACGTCTGGACCCCGGACCCGTCTCCCGGCGCCGGCCTGCCCGTGATGGTGTGGCTGCACGGCGGCGCCCACACCCGGGGCTCCTCGGCCGTGCCCGTCTACGACGGGTCGGCGTTCGCCCGCGACGGGATCGTGCTCGTCTCGGTCAACTTCCGGCTCGGCGTCCTCGGTTACGGACTGTTCCCGGACGCGCCCGCCAACCGGGGCCTGCTCGACCAGATCGCCGCCCTCGAATGGGTCCGGGACAACATCGCGGCCTTCGGCGGCGACCCCGCCCGGGTCACCCTCTTCGGCGAGTCCGCCGGGGCCATCAGCGTCGGCGCCCTGCTCGGCGCGCCCCGCGCCGAGGGCCTCTTCGCCCGGGCCGTCCTGCAGAGCGGCGCCCCCGAGGCGCTGCCGCGCGACGGGGTGCGGACCATGGTGCGGCGGATGGCCTCCCTCCTCAAGGTGCCCGCCACCGCCCGGGCCTTCGCGGGGGTGGGCCTGCCCGCGCTGCTCACCGCCCAGGGGGCCGTGCTGCGGCGCTCCTCCCCGGTGCTCGGCGGTCCCGCCTTCGGGCTGGTCACCGACCCGGACTCGCTGCCCGCCGACCCGCTGGAGGCGGCCACCGCCTCGAAGGTGCCGCTGCTGCTGGGCTGGACCGCCGAGGAGCACCGGCTGTGGCTCGCGCCGACCGGCGGCGGGCGGCTGCTCGACCGGCTCGGGCCGGCGGCGGTGGCGCTGGGCCGGCTGCGCGGCGGCAAGGACCGGGCGGCCGTACGGGCGCTGCGGGCCGCGCTGCCGGGGGCGTCCCCGGCCGACCTCGCCGGGCACCTGATCACCGACCGGCTGCTGCGCGACCCGCTGCGCAGGATCGCCGGCGCCCCGCGGCCGGCCCCCAGCCACCTCTACGAGTTCCGCTGGCCCAGCGGCGTACCGGGCCTGGGCGCCTGCCACGCCCTGGAGCTGGGGTTCGTCTTCGACACCCTCGGCGTCCCGGAGTCCACGTGGCTGGCCGGGCCGGACGCCCCGCAGGCGCTGGCCGACGAGATGCACGGGGCGTGGGTCCGCTTCGCCGCCACCGGGGATCCCGGCTGGGCGCCCTGGGACGGCAACGGCCCGCCGAAGTTCTTCGACGGGCCGGAGCCGGAGGCAGTACGGGGCGCGGAGGCCGTTACTCCACTGGTCCTTCCATGACCTTGCTGATGAACTCCATCGGACCCAGGCCCATGTTCGGCACGTAGGTCTTGGCGTTGTGCTGGCCGCCCGGGATCACCCTCAGGCTGGTGTGGATCGGGCCCTTGGTGTACGTCTGGACGAACTTCTGCACGTCCGGCAGCGTCTTCTTGTTGCTCTCGTTGTCGCCGACCTGGAAGGCCAGGTAGACGTCCGGGCCCTTCTTGTCGATGAGCTGCTTGGCGAGGAGCTCCGGGTTGTTCTCGGCCTTCTCCTTGTCGTAGCCCTTCCACAGGGAGGAGTCCGGGACGATGTCCGGGCCGGAGGCGATCACGGCCTTGAACTTGTCGGGGTGCTTCAGCACGGCCTTCAGGCCGGCGAAGCCGCCGGTGGAGGAGCCCATGAAGGCCCAGCCGTCACGGGACTTGACGGTGCGGAAGTTCTCCCGCATCAGGTCCGGGACGTCCTCGGTCAGCCAGGTGCCCATCTTGGGCTGGCCGGGGATGTCGGAGCCGTCCCAGTAGACGCCCTTGTCGTCCGGTCCCGGGTTGAGCACCGGCATGGCGAGGATGAAGGGCTTGCCCTTGCCCTCGTGGTACCACTTGCTGATGCTCGTCTGGAGGCCCAGGTCGGTGCCCATCCAGTAGTTGTTCGGGTAGCCGGCGCCGCCGGGCAGGGCGATCATGACCGGGAAGCCGCTCTTGGCGAACTTCGGGTCGTTGTACTCCTTGGGCGCCCACACCCAGACCTTGCCCGAGAAGCCGGACTTCTTGCCGGTGATGGTGGCGACGCCGATCTGCGTGCCGTCGCTCAGGGTCGAGGTGTTCTTGAAGTCGGTCTTCGGCCCGGTGGGCATCGACATCTTCGAGTTCGGCGCCTGCTTGGCCGCCCCGCCGTTCTTGTCGCCGGCGGAACCGCCGAAGGAGACGTCCTTGCCCTTGTCGGTGAAGGGGGGTATCTCGAAGTAGGCCATCGTGCCCGCCGCGATGCCGCCGAGGGCCAGGACCGCGACGCCCGCGACGATCCAGCGCTTCACCTTGGACTTGCGGCGCGGCTCCTCGCCGTAGGGCGGCTCCGAGTAGCCGTACTGCGGCTGCTCGTACGGGGGCTGCCCGGGGCCCGGCTGGTACCCCTGCCCGGGACGCTGCTGCTCGAAGCGGGGCGGCTCGTAGTCCGGGCGCTCGTAGCGGGGCTGCGCCTGCGTGGGCTCGTCGTAGCCGCCGGGGCGGTACTGGTCCTGCGGCGGGCGGGGCGGCTGCGGCCGGCCCTGCGGCGGCCCGCCGTAGGGTCCGGCTCCCTGCGGGGCGCGGCCTTGCGGCGGCTGGGGCCCGCCGCCCTGGGGCGCGTACTGCGGCGGGCCCTGCTGTCGGCCTTGCTGCCGGCCGGGCTGCTGCCCTTGCGGCCGGTACGGCGGCTGGTCCTGGCCGTCGGGTTCGTACGACATGTGCGGTGGCTCTCCGGCTGTTGCTGCCCCGTTTGGGGATGGTCTGCTTCCGTTCGAATGATGAGCGAAAGCCCTGCTGGGTTCCTCATTTTTACTTCTCTTGGGTTTCCGCGGGGAAGGTCATTACCCGTCACCCACGGTGCCCCCGGTGTTCCCTTCCCGTTATCCAAGCATCCCTGGCTCATGCACATGCCGGTGGGTATGGTGCGTCCGCGCCGCCGCCCCACATCCCCGCGCCATCCCCACGCCCGGAGGTATGTCCCCGTGTTTGGCATGACCATTTCACGGCCTCGCCGCAAGACCGCCCTCGCCACCGCCTTCGGCGCCACCGCCGCCGGAGCCGCCCTCTGGGCCGGAATCGGTGCCGCACCCCCCGCGCACGCGGCGGGCCTCCCCGCCCCCGACCACACCGTCGTCGTGGTCTTCGAGAACCACGCCTACAACCAGGTCATCGGCAGCTCCAGCGCCCCCTACATCAACTCCCTGAAGGCCGGGGGCGCCAACCTCACCAGCTCCTACGGCATCACCCACCCCAGCCAGCCCAACTACCTCCAGCTGTTCTCCGGTTCCCACCAGGGCGTCACCGGCGACAGCTGCTACACCCCCGGCTTCAGCTCCGCCCCCAACCTCGCCTCCGAGCTGATAGCCGCCGGCAAGAGCTGGGCCAGCTACAACGAGGGTCTCCCCAGCCAGGGCTCCACCACCTGCTCCAGCGGCAAGTACGCCCGCAAGCACAACCCCTGGTTCGCCTTCTCCAACGTGCCCACGAGCACGGCGAAGACGATGGCGCAGTTCCCCACCGACTTCACCACCCTGCCCAAGGTGTCCTTCGTCGTCCCCGACCTGTGCAACGACATGCACGACTGCTCCGTCGGCACCGGCGACACCTGGCTCAAGAACAAGCTCAAGGCCTACGCGGACTGGGCCAAGACCCACAACAGCCTCCTCGTCGTCACCTTCGACGAGGACAACCGGCTCGCCGGCAACAAGATCCCGACCGTGCTCTACGGCCAGCCCGTCACCCCCGGCTCCACCTCCTCCACCACCTACAACCACTACGACGTGCTGCGCACCCTGGAGGGCCTGGCCGGGCTGACCACCCACGCCGGGAACGCCGCCACCGCCAAGGACATCACGGGGATCTGGGCCTCCTGACCATGTACGTCTCGGACAGCCGCGGCACCCCCGCGCCGGCCGGGCCGCAGGCCGCCGCCCCGGGCACCAGCCCGGGGCGGCGCGCCGCCCTCGCCCCCACGGTCCTCGCCCTCGGCACGGTCTCCCTGATCACCGACGTCTCCTCCGAGATGGTCACGGCCGTGCTCCCGCTCTACCTCGTCGCCGGACTCGGCCTCAGCCCCCTCGGCTTCGGCCTGCTCGACGGCCTCTACAACGGCGTCAGCGCCCTGGTCCGGCTCACCGGCGGCCACCTCGGCGACCGCCTCGGCCGCCACAAGGCCCTCGCCGGAATCGGCTACGGCCTCTCCGCCCTGTGCAAGCCGCTGCTGCTGCTCGCCCACACCCTGCCCGCCATCGGCGCCGTCCTCGCCCTCGACCGCACCGGCAAGGGACTGCGCACCGCCCCCCGCGACGCGCTGATCTCCCTGGCCACCGACCCCGCCGCACGCGGCCGGGCCTTCGGAGTCCACCGGGCCATGGACACCGCCGGCGCGCTGATCGGGCCGATCCTCGCCTTCCTGATCCTGCGCGGCGCCGCCGACGGCTACGACGCCGTCTTCACCGTCAGCGCCTGCGTGGCAGCGCTCGGCGTCCTGGTCCTCGTGCTCTTCGTACCCGGCCGCCGCACCGCCCCCGCGGCCGCGGCAGCCCCCGTGTCCCTACGCGGCGCCCTGGGCCTGCTGCGCCGCCGCGACCTGCGCCGGACCGCCCTCTGCGCCCTGCTGCTGGGCCTGTGCACCGTCAGCGACGCCTTCGTCTTCCTACTGCTCCAGCGGGCCACCGGAATCGCCGACCGCTGGTTCGCGCTGCTCCCGCTGGGCACCGCCGCCGCCTTCTTCCTGCTGGCCCTGCCGCTGGGCCGGCTCGCCGACCGGGTCGGCCGCCGGGCCGCCTTCCTCGGCGGCCACCTCGCGCTGCTCGCCGTGTACGCCCTGCTCCTCACCGGCGCGCACCACCCGGTGCTGCCGTACGCGGTGCTCCTGCTGCACGGCGCCTTCTACGCCGCCACCGACGGCGTGCTCATGGCCGAGGCCGCCGGAGCCGTCCCCGAGGAGCACCACGGCGCCGGGCTCGCCCTCGTCCAGACCGGCCAGGCCCTCGCCCGGTTCGCCGCCTCCCTCGGCTTCGGCGCCGCCTGGACCCTCTGGGGCGCCCGGCCCGCACTCGCCGCGGCCGCAGTCCTGCTCGCCGCGGCCCTCGCCGGATGCCTGTGGCTGCGGCCCGCCGACACCCCCTAGGGGGTGTCCGCGAAGTGGCGCCTGTCCCGCCGGACGGACGGTGCCACTTCGCGGACCCCATAGGCCTGATCCCCCTCCCCGAAAGGCCCCCATGACCCTCCAGCGCCGGATCCTGATCCTGGTCACCGCCGTCCTGCTGCTCGCCGGAGTCGGGGTGTTCGCCGTCGTGCGGGCCTCCTCGCGCGCCGCCGAGAAGGACCAGGCCCGAGCCGGAGGGCCGCAGGTCACCCGGGGCGAGGTCTCGCTGGCCCCGGGCGCCGGCGCCCGGATCGTCTTCCGGAACATGGCCTGGGGCCCGCACCGCGACGAGCTCGCCACCGTCCCGGCCGGGGCGCCCGAGGGTCCCCGTACCGCCTCCGGAGTCAGCTGCCTGCGCTTCCACGCCGCGGCAGGCACCGGGATCTGCCTCCAGGCCGACAAGGGCGGGGTGCAGGAGAGCTACCGGGCCGTGGTCCTCGACGCCGGCCTGAAGGAGGTCTCGGCCCACCCGCTCGCCGGGATCCCCACCCGCGCCCGGGTCTCGCCCGGCGGGCACCTCGCCGCCTGGACCGTCTTCGTCGGCGGGGACTCGTACGCCGGCACGGACTTCTCCACCCGCACCTCCCTGCTCGACCTGCGCACCGGGAAGCTCGACGCCTCCCTGGAGGACTTCACGGTCCTCAAGGACGGCAAGGAGTACCGCAGCGCCGACGTGAACTTCTGGGGGGTGACCTTCACCGCCGACGAGAAGGCCTTCTACGCGACCCTCGCGACCGGCGGCAGGACCTACCTGGTCCGCGGCGACCTGGCCGCGCGCACGGTCACCACGCTCCGGGAGAACCTGGAGTGCCCCTCGCTGTCCCCCGACGGGACGCGGCTGGTGTTCAAGAAGCGGGTGGCCGGCCTGCCCGCCGAGGCGCCCTGGCGGCTGTACGTACTGGACCTGGCCTCCATGCGGGAGACCCCGCT
The DNA here is from genome assembly GCF_055593565.1 of Streptomyces sp. NPDC040718. Taxonomy (NCBI): domain Bacteria; kingdom Bacillati; phylum Actinomycetota; class Actinomycetes; order Kitasatosporales; family Streptomycetaceae; genus Streptomyces; species Streptomyces sp. NPDC040718. The sequence continues at coordinate 104,607 of NZ_JBVIXO010000018.1, forward strand.
CGCGGAGGAGCGCAGTGTGGACGACCAGGTGGTGTGGCGTGACGACCGGACGCTCGTCTACTCCCTGCCGGGCGACTTCGGAGCCGACCTGTACACCCTGCCGGCCGACGGCGGCGGAGCCCCCGCCCGGCTGACGGCCTCGGCCCTCGCCCCGGCCTTCCTCGGCTGAACACCGGGGGAGGGGCGCGGGACGAGGGCCGGGACGAGAGCCCAGCAGGACCGTTACGCCGGGATCAGCGTCCGGCGCCGGCGGCGGCGCGGGGCGGCGCTGGAGAGCCGCAGCTCGATGACCGAGCGGACGGTGGGCCACTCCTCGTCGAGGACCGAGTAGAAGGCCGTGCTGCGCACCGCCCCGTCCAGCCCCCGCGAATGGGCCCGGCGGACCCCCTCGCAGGTGAAGCCGAGACGTTCCATCGCGGCACGGGAGCGGCCGTTGCGGGCGTCCGCGCGCAGCGAGATCCGGCGCACGCCCCAGGTCTCGAAGGCGTGGCGCAGCATGAGCAGCTTCGCCTCGGTGTTGATGCCGGTGCCCTGGGCGTCCGGGGACAGCCAGGTGTTCCCGATCTCGGCGGCATCGGGGATCGCCGTCGCCGGATCACCGAAGGGGACCCCCGGGACGGCGGGCCACACCAGCGGACCCTGCCAGTAGTCGAGTTCCAGGAACCGGGTCGAGCCGACCACCCGACCGTCAGTGGCTCTGACGACGGCGAACGCAAGCGATCGACCCGCTGCCTGATCGGCGAGGGCACGGTCGATGTACTCGTGGGACGCCTGCAACCCGTGCGGCACGGGAGTGAAGGCGTAAGTCGTACGATCCTCGGCCCCGGCCACGGCCAGGGCCTCGGTGTGGTGGGGGGCGAGGGGCTCGAGCCGCACGGAGCGGCCGGCGAGGAGTACGGGTACGGGCACGGAGCCTTCGGTCCTTCTGGGCGGTGGGGTGGTTGCACAGTGTGCGCTCCTGACGTCGCCCCCCGCGCAAAACGCGGGTGAAAGGCAACGGGCTGTCAGGTGAACGCGAGTGGCTCAATGTAGCCCCTTAAAGTCCTCTCATGAACCCCCAATTTGGCAATGGCGCGGCATCGTTTTCCGACGACCTCGGTCCCCGCGGCGCGGAGGCCGTCCTGCTGGTCCACGGACACCCGTTCAACCGCTCGATGTGGGCGCCCCAGGCGACGGTACTGGCCGCCGCCGGCTACCGGGTCATAGCCCCTGACCTGCGGGGATACGGGGAGAACCCGGCGGTCGGGGAGCGGACCCTGCTCGCGGACTTCGCCGACGACCTGGCCGCCCGGCTCCGGCACCTGGAAATCGAACAGGCGGTCGTCGGAGGTGTTTCCATGGGCGGGCAGATCGCGCTCGAGCTCCGGTTGCGCCACCCGGGTCTGGTGAGGGCCCTCGTGCTCTCCGACACCTCCCCCGTTCCGGAGTCCGAGGACGGCAAGGAGTTCCGCCGGAAGCTCGCCGAACGGCTCCTCGCGGAGGGTATGCGCCCGTATACCGAAGAGGTCATTGACAAGATGCTGGCGCCCTACAACGTCACCGGCCAGCCGGAGGCCGCCGCCCGGGTCACCGCCATGATGTGCGCCACCGACCCGAAGGGTGCGGCGGCGGCCCTGCGCGGGCGGGCCGAGCGGCCCGACTACCGGCCCGTGCTCGCCGCCCTGCCCGAGGAGGTGCCCTGCCTGGTGCTGGTCGGCGAGGACGACGTCTACACCCCGGTCGCCGAGGCCGAGGCGATGTGCGCGCTGGCGCCGCACGCCCGCCTCGCCGTGATCGAGCGGGCCGGCCACCTGCCGGGGGTGGAACAGCCGGAGGCCTTCAACCGGGCCCTGCTGGAGTTCCTCGCCTCCCTGCCGTGAGCGGTGCTCCGCGGTGGCTGCCGTTCCGTCTGTTCCGCCGTCGATGAACGCCCTGGCCGCGCACGGGCGGCGGGGCTAGGTTGGCCGCCATGCGCGAAGTGATCTTGGAAGATGGTCGGAAGCTGGCGGTCGAGGAGTGGGGGGTGCCCGGCGGGACACCGGTCGTGTACCTGCACGGCAGCCCGATGAGCAGGCTGGCCCGCCACCCGGACGACTCCCTGTTCCGGCGGCTCGGCGTCCGTCTGATCACCTACGACCGGCCCGGATTCGGGTGCTCCGCACCGAGCGGGGGGCGCCGGGTCGTCGATGCCGCCGCGGACGTGGCCGCCGTCGCCGACGCGCTCGGGCTGGACCGCTTCGCGGTGCTCGGGGTGTCCGGTGGCGGCCCGCACGCCCTGGCGTGCGCCGCCGCGCACCCCGGACGCGTCACCCGGGCGGGAGCGCTGGCGAGCCTGGCGCCGCGGGACGCGGCCGGTTTGGACTGGACCGCCGGCATGAACGAGGGGAACCGCCGCAGTGCCGCCGCCGCCCTGGTGGGGCGGGCCGCCGTCATGGAGCACCTCGCGAACGTCGGGACGGCCGGTCTGCCGCCGCTGCCGGAGGTCGAACAGGCCGTCCTGTCCCGGCCGGACGTCAGCGCCATGCTGGGCGCGGCCTTCGCCGAGGCGGTCCGTCCCGGGCTGGACGGCTGGGTGGACGACGTCGTGGCGCTCTTCGGCACCCCGTGGGGCTTCGACCCGGCGGCCGTCACGGTGCCGGTGCGGCTCTGGCACGGCGGCCTGGACACCCTCGTGCCGCCGGCGCACGGCGAATGGCTGGCCGCGCGCATCCCGGGCGCGACCCTGACGCGGCAGCCCGATGCCGGGCACGGCGGCCATTTCGACGCCACTCCCGCGATGCTCGGCTGGCTTGCCGGCGGAGGTGACGGCCCCGCCTGAGATCATCCGGGGATGGACATGGACGACGTACTGCGCCGGCTGGCCGCCGTCGGGCCCTTCTTCTCCGTCCCCTGCGGCGCCGAACCGCCCGGACCGGGTTTCCGGCCGCTCGCGGAGCTGTACGGGGAGCGGCTGGGCCCCTACGTCGAGGAGGTCGGCCGCCGGACCCGGAGCGGCCCGGGGCGGGTCGCGGCCTCCACCGCCCAGTTCGGGATCGCCTCCCGGCTGTGGTCGCTGGGCCTGGGCTGCGCCGCCCTGTCCGGGCGGCTGCCGGACCTGGACCCCGGCCGGGTGTGGTGGCGGCTGCCCGGCGCGGGCTCGCTGGAGCTCTGGCTGCCCGAGCCGGCCGCGGACCTGCCGGCCGAGTCCCTCGGGGAGAGCGTGCTCGGCAGCCTCGGCCCGCTGGACGCCGCCCTGCGGGAGCGGTACGGGGTCTCCGCCAAGGTCCTGCGCGGCAACGCCGCCTCCGGGCTGGTCGGCGCCCTGCGCGTGCTGCTCGACCGGGTACCGCCCGGGGAGGGCGGGGCCGCGGTGGAGCTGGCCGGCGCCCTCCTCGCCGACGGCGGGGCGCTGGCCGGCACGGGCTCCTTCGTCCACGAACCGGGTCTGGGCGTGGCCTTCGTACGGCGCAGCTGCTGCCTCTACTACCGGGTGCCGGGCGGCGGACTCTGCGGGGACTGCGTGCTGCGCACCCGGTGACGCGAAGGGCCACCGGGGAGCGGACCTGCCGCTCCCCGATGGCCCCGTGGTGGCGGTGCGTCCTAGAAGGTGAGGTTCCAGGAGTCGATCTTGCCGGTGTCGCCGCCCGCGTTGTCGTTCACACGGAGCTTCCAGGTGCCGTTCGCGACCTCGGAGGAGGCGTTGACGGTGTAGGTCTGGCTGATGTTGTCCGTGCTGCCGCCGGCCCGGTTGTGGACCGTGTAGACGGTGCCGTCGGGGGCGACCAGGTCGACCTTCAGGTCACCGATGTAGGTGTGCGCGATGTTCACGCCCACCTTGAGGGTGGCCGGGGCGTTGCCGGTCACACCGGTGACGGTGATCGGGCTCTCGACCGTGGTGTTGTCACGGATGGCGAAGTCCGCGGTGTTCTCGAAGTACTTGCCGGCCGGGGGAGTGGAGCCGCCGACCGCCTTCAGCGCGTCGACCTGGCCCTCGCCGAAGAAGGCGTTGTTGGCCGTGGTGCCGGTGCAGCGGCCGTCCGACGGGCACGGGATGTCGTTGGCCTGGGTGGCCAGCCGGTCGCGGATCTGCGCCGGGGTGAGGGCCGGGTTGGCGCTCGCCATCAGCGCGGCGACGCCCACCACGTGCGGGGTGGCCATCGAGGTGCCGCTCTTGGAGCCGTACTTGCCGCCGGGCAGCGTGGAGTAGACGTCCTGGCCCGGGGCCGCGACGTCGATGATGCCCTGGCCGAAGTTGGAGAACGAGGCCTTGGTGGTGCCGGTGCCGTTCGCCGCGACCGTGACCACGCCCGGCAGTTCGGTCGGGATGTCGACGCAGGCGTTGGTGATGTCGCGGGTGACCGGGGTCGAGTCGTTGGGGCTCGCCGTGTCGGTCGTCTTGTGGGCGAGGTCGTAGTTCTCGTTGCCCGCCGCGGCGATCTGGAGCGAGCCCTTGCCCTCGGCGTACGCCTGGGCGCGGTTGACGCCCTCGATGATGGCGGCCTGGTCCAGGTCGTCCGGGCAGTTGAACTGCCACGGGTCGGTGTAGTAGCTGTTGTTGGTGACCTTGAAGCCGTGGTCACCGGCCCACACGAACCCGCAGATGGTGTTCTCGGCGAAGAAGAGCGAGCTGTTCGGCTCGGCGATGCGGACCGAGGAGATCTTCACGCCCGGGGCCACGCCGATGACGCCCTTGCCGTTCTTGGACGCCGCCACCGTGCCGGCGACGTGCGTGCCGTGGTCGCCGACGTCGCGCCAGGCGCCGGCGCGGGTGTCGGTCTTGCCGTAGGCGCAGGAGACCGAGTCGGCGGCGTTGAAGTTCGGCGCCAGGTCCTGGTGCTGGTCGTCCACACCGGTGTCGAGGATGCCGACCTTGACGGCGGCCGAACCGGCGTTGACGGCCCAGGCCTGGTCCGCCTTGATCTGGCTCATGTCGGCGCGGACCGGCTCGCCGGCCGGGGTCGTCGACTGCGCCGGGTTGGCGGGCAGCGCCGGGTTGTAGGCGTCGGCGGGGACGTCCGAGGTGCGGGTGGCGCCGACCTTCTGGACCCCGCTGACCCCGCGCATCGTGGTGGCGAAGGTGCCGGAGGCCGAGTGGGCGACGATCACGCCGATCGCGTCGTAGGACGCGAAGACCGTGCCGCCGTTGGCGGTCACGGCCGAGCGCACCGCCGAACTGTCACCGGGAGCGGTGATCACGAGGTAGGCGCGGGTGCCGGCGGCCCAGGTCGCACTCTGGGAAGCCGGGGCCGCAGCCTTGGGGGCCGCCGCCGGGGCGGAGGCCGGGGAGCCGGAGGGACCGACGGGAGCGGTGCCGGCGAGCGCGGCGGGGGCTCCGAAGGTGAGGGCGGCGCCGAGGGCGGCCGCCAGCACCATCGCACGTCGAGGTCGGCTGGATATGTGGGGTATCAATGCGTCCTCCGAAGGACGGCCCGGCGGTGCTGGTGGCACCTGCCGGGCCGTACGAAACGAGTGGTGGACGCAAGATGTCAGACGCGCTGCCCCGTAGGGAAGTACCTTTCAGCGCAGCAGAGTTGAAGATCACATGGCCGAAAGTAACGGTTCGCGGCCGTTCGTGGGTGTTTGACGCGGCATCCGGCCGGGCTGGGCACCGTGGGGGCGAGCCCTGCCCGACCGGATCCGCCGGGTGCACCGGCCCGGAGGCTCAGGCCGGCACACCGTCCTTGGGGCCGGCCGCCGGGCCGGGTACGGCCGGCGGGGCGGGCTCGACCGGTCCGCCAGGCGCCGTGTGGCCGTCGTCCACCAGCGTGGCCTCGTCGAAGGGCATCCGCCCCGCGAGGACTTCGGCGGCCCGCTCGCGGTCGAACTCCTTCGTCCACGTCCCGATCAGGACGGTGGCCACGGCGTTGCCCGCGAAGTTCGTCAGCGCCCGTGCCTCGCTCATGAAGCGGTCGATGCCGACGATCAGCCCCACCCCGTCGACCAGTTCGGGCCGGTGCGACTGGAGCCCGCCGGCCAGGGTGGCGAGTCCCGCGCCGGTGACCCCGGCCGCGCCCTTGGAGGCCACGATCATGAAGAGCAGCAGCGAGATCTGCTCGCCCAGGGCCAGGGGCTTGCCCATCGCCTCCGCGACGAAGAGCGAGGACATGGTCAGGTAGATGGCGGTCCCGTCCAGGTTGAACGAGTAGCCCGTCGGCACGGTGATGCCGGTGACCGGACGGGAGACGCCCAGGTGCTCCATCTTCGCGATCAGCCGCGGCAGCGCCGACTCGGAGGAGGAGGTCGACAGGATCAGCAGGAACTCCCGGCCCAGGTAGCGCAGCAGCGCGAAGACGCTGACGCCCGTACAGACCCGCAGCAGGGTGCCCAGCACCACGAAGACGAAGAGCAGGCAGGTCGTGTAGAAGCCGATCATGATGACCGCGAGGGACTTCAGCGCGTCGATCCCGGTCGCGCCGACCACGGCCGCGATCGCCCCGAAGGCGCCGACGGGCGCCGCCCACATGATCATCGCCAGCACGCGGAACACCAGCTTCTGCACGTGCCCGATCCCACGCAGCACCGGCTCGCCGGCCGGGCCCATCGCCTGGAGGGCGAACCCGCACAGCAGCGCCACCAGCAGGGTCTGGAGCACCTCGCCCCCGGTGAAGGCGGAGACCAGGGTGGTCGGGATGATCCCCAGCAGGAACTCCTGGGTGCTCTCCGCCCCGCCCGCCTTGGCCTGCGCCTCGCCGGCCCGTGCCGCGGCCTCGGTCAGGTGCAGTCCGCTGCCCGGCTCCAGCAGGTTCCCCACCAGCAGGCCGATGGCCAGCGCCACCGTGGACATCACCATGAAGTACCCGAGGGCCAGCCCGCCCACCGCGCCGACCTTGGCGGCCTTGCGGACCGAGCCGATCCCCAGCACGATCGTGCAGAAGATCACGGGCGAGATCATCATCTTGATGAGGTTCACGAAGCCGGTGCCCAGCGGCTTGAGCTCCACGGCCACGCCGGGTGCGGCGAAGCCGACGGCGATGCCGAGCAGTACCGCGGCGATCACCGCGATGTACAGGTAATGGGTTCTGTCGCGTCTGGCGGCCATGTCGCGCCTCCTGGGGTGGTGAAGTGGTTCCGGGAGACCATCGCCCACCCTGTGACCCCGGTCACCCTTGCGTTCATTGAGTTCACGGCCCGGTGCACACTGAGCGCCATGTTCCGCTTCCCCCGGCCGCCCCGCAGCCTCGCCGGCCAGCTCTTCGCCATGCAGGTCCTGCTGGTCGCGCTCGTCGTCGCCGGCTGCGCGGTCTTCGCGTACGCGACCGCCCGCGACCAGGCCGAGGACGCCGCCCGGCGGCAGGCCGGGGCCGTGGCCCGGGCCGTCGCGGACTCGCCCTCCGTACGCGAGGCCGTCCGCGCCGGCGAGCGCGGAGCCGACCCCTCCGCCGCGCTCCAGCCCTACGCGGAGCGGGTGCGCACCGACTCCGGCGTGGACTTCGTGACGATCATGGCCCCGGACGGGAGGCGCTGGACCCACCCCGACCCGCGCCGCATCGGCGAGCGCTTCCTCGGCAACACCGCCCCCGCCCTGCGCGGCGGCACCTTCAGCGAGACCTACACCGGCACCCTCGGCCCCTCCATCCGCGTGGTCACCCCGCTCCGGGACGCGGACGGCTCCGTGATCGGCCTGGTCAGCGCGGGGATCACCGTCCGGGCCATCAGCGCCCGCCTCGCGGAGCAGCTCACCGCCCTCGCCTGGGTGGCGGCCGGGGCACTGGCCCTCGGCGCGGTGGGTACGTACGTGGTCAACGCCCGGCTGCGCCGCCACACCCACGGCATGGACGCCGCCGGGCTGAGCCGGATGTACGACTACCACCAGGCGGCCCTGCACGGGGTCCGGGAGGGGCTGCTCATGCTCGACGGCCACCGCAGGATCACCCTCATCAACGACGCGGGCCGCGAACTCCTCGGCCTGCGCGGGGAGGTCACCGGCCGCGGCGTCGCCGACCTGGGCCTGCCCGCCCCGCTCACCGGGGCGCTGCTCGCCGACCGGCCGCGGGTCGACGAGGTGCACCTGAGCGCCGAGCGGGTCCTCGTCGTCAACAGCTCGCCGGTGGCGGGCGGCGGCCGCCGCGGCACCGTGGTCACCCTGCGGGACCACACCGAACTCCAGGCCCTCACCGGGGAACTGGACCACGAGCGCGGCTTCACCCAGGCCCTGCGCTCCCAGGCGCACGAGGCGGCCAACCGCCTGCACACCGTGGTCTCCCTGATCGAACTGGGCCGCAGCGAGGAGGCGGTGGAGTTCGCCACCGCCGAACTGGAGCTGGCCCAGGCCCTGACCGACGAGGTCGTCACCGCCGTGGGCGAGCCGGTGCTGGTCGCCCTGCTGCTCGGCAAGGCCGCACAGGCGCACGAGCGCGGCATCGAGCTGGTGGTCGCCCCGGAGTGCGGGGCGATCGAGGCGGGACCGGGAGTGCCTCCGGCCCGGGACCTGGTCACGGTGCTCGGCAACCTCGTCGACAACGCCCTCGACGCCCTGACGGGGGTGCCGGGCGGGCGGATCACCGTCACGGCGCGCCGGGACGCGGCCGGGCTGCTGCTGCGGGTCGCGGACAACGGGCCCGGCCTGCCCGAGGGGGCGGACGTCTTCCGCCGGGGCTGGTCGGGCAAGGGGGAGGGGCGCGGCCTGGGCCTCGCCCTGGTCCGCCAGGTGGCCCACCGGCACGGCGGCTCGGTGGAGGCCGCAGACGCCCCCGGAGGCGGAGCCGCGTTCACGGCTCGCTTCCCGCTCGCGGGCGGTGCGGCGTGAGCGGGCCCGTGCGGGTCCTCGTCGTCGAGGACGACCCCGTCGCCGCCGACGCGCACGCGCTCTACGTCGGCCGGGTGCCCGGCTTCACCGCCGTGGCGGCCGTCCACTCCCTGGCGGAGGCCACCCGGGTGCTGGAGCGCACCCCCGTCGACCTGCTGCTGCTCGACCTCACCCTGCCCGACGGCCACGGGCTGCGCTTCGCGCGCGGGCTGCGGGCGGCCGGGCACCCCGCCGACGTGATCGCGGTGACCTCGGCCCGGGACCTGGCCGTGGTCCGCGAGAGCGTGTCACTGGGCGTGGTGCAGTACGTGCTCAAGCCCTTCGCGTTCCCCACCCTGCGCGAACGGCTGCTGCGCTACGCCGAGTTCCGCGCCGCCGCGGGCGAGGCGGCCGGCCAGGACGACGTGGACCGGGCGCTCGCCGCACTGCGCGCGCCCGCGTCGGCCCAGCTCCCCAAAGGGCTCAGCGCCCCGACCCTGGACCGGGTCGCGGCGCTGCTGCGGGCGGCGCCCGGAGGACTGACCGCCGCGGGGGCGGCCGAGGCGGCCGGGATCTCGCGGATCACCGCCCGCCGGTACCTGGAGCACCTGGTGGACACCGGGCGCGCGGACCGCACGCCCCGGTACGGGCAGGTCGGCCGCCCGGAACTGCACTACCGCTGGCTGGCGGCGGCCGGCTCGGTGTCGAACGTGTAGAACTTCCGGTGGTCGAGCATGTCCGCCGGGGTCACGTCGTTCCACGGCCGCATCGTGTCGCGCAGGTCGACCACGTTGGGGGTGCCGGCGGCGGGCAGGTAGGGGGAGTTCGGGTTCTTCGCCTGCCAGTCCGCCCAGAGCTTGTCCACGAAGGCGTGGTGCATCCAGAAGACCGGGTCGTTGGGGGAGACGCCGGTGCCCATCTGGCCGCCGACCCACACGTGCACCCGGTTGTGCAGGTTGGCGCCGCGCCAGCCCTCCAGGTTGTTGCGGAAGCCGTTCGAGGAGCTGTTCCAGGGGGCCATGTCGTAGACCGGCATGGCCAGTACGGCGTCCACCTCGGCCCGCGTCGGCAGCTGGGCGACGCCCTCGCCGAGCGCGCGCCGCAGGTAGGAGCGGCCGTCCACGCGGACCGCTATCTCCCACTTGCCCGTCGCGTAGGCGAAGGGGCCGTCCATGACCTGCCCGTCGCGGGCGCGGCCGGTGCCGCCGAGGAAGTCGGCGGCCCAGAGGGAGGAGCGGGCGGTGCGGTCGGCGGTCCAGTCCCAGTACGGGAGCGCGACGCTCTTGTCCACCGCCTGAAGAGCCGCTTCGAACTCCAGCAGAAAGCGGCGGTGCCAGGGGAGGAAGGAGGGGGAGCGGTGGCCCACCCGGTCGCCCGAGTCGGTGTCGCTCATGATGAAGCCGTTGTGGGTGGTGACGAAGCGGTCGTAGCGGCCGGTGCGCTTCAGTTCGAGCAGCGCGTTGGTGAAGGCGCGCTTCTCCTCGGCGGTCAGCGAGGCCTGGTTCTTGCGGACGGTCATCACATGCCGCCCATCTGCATCGGGGCGAGCTGGGCGCCCTGGAGCTCGCGCACGGCGGCCCGGGCCAGCGAAGCCGGGTCGGCGAAGGTCTCGTAGTGGTTGACCACGCTGATCCAGGTGCCGTCGGCGTTGCGCATGACGTGCAGCTCGCGGCCGTCTATCCGGACGGTCGGCGTCCCGGCGCCGCCGTGATGGCCGCCGTGGTGACCGCCGCCGGTGGCGGGGGATATCTGGATGCGGCGGCCCTGGTACACCTCGTCGACGGTGCCGGCCGGGGTGGCGGCGGCACGGGAGTCGGTGGCGGCGGCGTGCGCGGTGGCGCCCGCTATGCCGAGGACGGTGAGTGCGCCGGCAGTGGTGCCCAAGGCCTGCCGACGGGTGATCTTGTTCATGGCGGAAGAACTATCAGGGCCTGTACGACAGTTGACCGCTATCCGGACATCGGCGGACAAGTTCTATGACGAACCATTTGGGCGATCTTCCCGTCCGGACCGGCTCCAGTGGCCCGGACGGGAAGATCTGCGGAGGAAATGCTACTCGACGGTAATTTTTTCGGCCGAGCAGGGGGTCCTATGGAGGGGGTCACACCCGGTACTCGGCCGGAAGCGGTGCCGGGAACCGCCCCGCGCGACCGGTTCTCGAGAGGTTCTGCAGCCGCGTTATGCAGAGATTTGCGCCTATAGTCCGGATATGGCTCTCCATCAGACGAAGGACGCGCACGCCCGCGACGACGGGACGGACGTGTTCGCGTCCGCCCTGAGCGGCCAGATCCTCCCGAAGTACCGGATGCCCGACGACCACTCGCCCTCCGAGGTCGTCTACTCGCTCCTGCACAACGAGCTGCTCCTCGACGGCAACGCCGCCCAGAACCTGGCCACCTTCTGCACCACCTGGTCCGACGACGCGGTGCACCGCCTGATGAACGAGTGCCTCGACAAGAACATGATCGACAAGGACGAGTACCCGCAGACCGCCGAGATCGAGGCCCGCTGCGTCAACATCCTGGCCGACCTCTGGAACGCCCCGCCCGGCCACGTCGGCACCGGCTGCTCCACCACCGGCTCCAGCGAGGCCGCCATGCTCGGCGGCCTCGCCCTCAAATGGCGCTGGCGCGAACGCCGCCGCGCCGAGGGCAGACCCGCCGACCGGCCCAACCTGGTGTGCGGCCCCGTCCAGATCTGCTGGGAGAAGTTCGCCCGCTACTTCGACGTCGAGCTGCGCCAGGTCCCCCTGGAACCCGGCGCCACCGGCCTGCGCCCCCACCAGCTCGCCGCGTACGTCGACGAGAACACCATCGGCGTCGTCGCCATCCTCGGCGTCACCTACACGTGCGACTACGAGCCCGTCGCCGAGATCGCCGCCGCCCTCGACCGGATCCAGGCCGAGCACGGCTGGGACGTCCCCGTCCACGTGGACGCGGCCAGCGGGGGCTTCGTCGCCCCCTTCCTCCACCCCGGCACGGTCTGGGACTTCCGGCTGCCGCGCGTGGCCTCGATCAACACCTCGGGGCACAAGTACGGGCTCGCCCCCCTCGGCGTCGGCTGGATCGTGTGGCGCACCGCCGACCTGCTCCCCGCCCAGCTCGTCTTCGACGTGGACTACCTGGGCGGCGACATGCCCACCTTCGCGCTCAACTTCTCCCGCCCGGGCGGAGAGGTCATCGCCCAGTACTACCTCTTCCTGCGGCTGGGCCGGGGCGGCTACCGGCGCGTCCAGCAGGCCTGCGCCGACACCGCCCGGTACCTGGCCGCCGAGATCGAGGGCATGGGGCCCTTCACCCTGCTCTACGACGGCCAGGGCGCCCTGCCCGCCGTCTCCTACGCGCTCACCGACCCGGCCGCGGCCGGCTTCAGCCTGTACGACCTCTCCGACCGGCTGCGGATGCGCGGCTGGCAGGTGCCCTCGTACCCGCTGCCCGCCGACCGGCAGGACACCGTCGTCCAGCGCGTGCTCGTCCGGCACGGGGTGACCCGCGACCAGGCCGCCCTGCTCGTCGACGACCTGCGCCGGGCCGTGGAACACCTCACCGCCGCGCCGCAGCCCGTCCCCGCCACCGAGCCCCGGTCCGGCTTCCACCACTGACGGGCGGCCCGACGGCCCCGGGGTGCCACGGCCTCAGACCGACGCCGACCAGCGCATCCCCAGGGCCGTCAGCGCGGCCACCCGCTCCGGGGCCAGCTTCGCCGCCCGGGAGCGCTGGTTCGCGATCCACGCGCCCAGCCGCAGCTCCTCCCCGCCCACCGGCTCCACGTGCGTGCGCGGCACCCGCAGGTGCCCCTCGCGGGCGTGGAACCGCCGGGCGGCCTCCAGGTGCCCCGCCCAGGCGGCGGCATGGCTCCGGCGCGGGGGCGGGCGCTCCGCCTCCGTGGCCGGCGACAGCCCCAGCCCGTGCTCCAGCAGCCACCGCTGCGCCCAGGACAGCCGCTCCCACCCCAGCCGCTGGCTCCGCACCCACAGCCCCAGGTCCTCGCCCTGGACCACGACCGAACCGGGACCGGGCGGGACCGCACCACCCGCGTCCAGATGGAGGCGGGTCAGCCGGAACGCCCGCTGCCAGCCGATGTCCCACACCGGGCACCAGGACGGGTCGATCTCCTCCAGGGCCTCCCGGCGCTCCTGCGGCAGCGCCCCCGGCCCCTCCCGCCGGGCGGCCGCCCGGTTGTTCTTCATCCACACCCCGACCGGCACCCCGCGCCATGTCGCGTCCACCGGCGGCAGCAGGTGCCCGTGCTCGGCGGCCCAGGACCGGGCCGCCACCAGCCCCTCCTCGAAGGCCACGTCGAAATGGCTCCACACCATGCCGAGTTCCTCCAGCTCACGGGTCCGCTCCCGGCCCAGCGCACCCCTGCGGTACGTACGCCGCGCGTCCGCGATCCACTGGCCCAGCGGGAAACCCGCCAGCGCGGCCGGCCAGTCCGGCCGGCCCGCCGGCACCCTGAACGCGAACGGCACCTTCAGGTCCCCGGTCGCCGCCGCGTAGACCCGGGCCGCCTCCGCGCCCCGCCGCCACTGCGTGTGCTCCGGGTTGAGCACGCGCAGCCGGATGAAGGCCGCCAGCAGCGCCGGATCCCGGGGCACCGAGAAGCTCAGCAGCGCCCGGGCGCCCGCCCCGGGACCGGTACCGGCCCCGGCCGCCGCCGGGGCCTTCGCCGCCGCGCTCGGTGCCTGCGGCTGGGCCAGGGCCTCCACCAGCCTGGAGTCGTGCGCCCTCAGCGCCTCCAGGAGCCGCGCGAGGTCCCCGTACGCCCGTGAGGTCAGCATCGACTCCGGGGACTCCCCGGGCCCCAGCAGCACCGGCACCACCAGGGAGGCCACCTTCCCCTCGCCCGGCCGGATCCGCAGCGCCCGGCCCACCGCCTGCACCAGGTCCGGCATGGAACCGCGTACGTCCGCCCAGAACACGGAGTCGCACTCCTTGGTGTCCACCCCCTCGCCCAGCACGCGCACGCTGCCCAGGAACGCCTTGTCCGCGACCCGGTCCGCCCCGAACGCCTCCAGCACCCGCCGCCGGTGCGCCGCCGTGTGCTGCCCGCACAGCCAGTCCGCCCAGACCGTGCGCGGATACACCGGCAGCGCCGACCGGCTCGTCACCCGCAGCCGGGCCGCGACCGCCGGAAGCCCCGCCGCGAACGCCTCGGCCTCCTTGGTCAGGTGATGGAACACCAGCGTCCGCCGGAAGCCCTGGTCCGCCGCGGCCTTCACCAGAGCCGCCTGGAGCGCCGCGAGCCGCATCCCGCGCACCCGGTCCGAGCGGCCGTCCGCGCCCAGCAGCACCGCCGACTGGAACCCCGGGTCGCTGACGTCCACGCACACCACCCGGTACGGGGCGCAGACGCCCCGGTCGATGGCCTCCGACAGGGACAGGGTGTAGCAGCGGGCGCCGAACGGCCCCTGGGGATCGTCCTCCATGGACGCGACGAGCTCGCCCCGCCCCCGCGGCTCCGCGCCGCCCGCGGTCTCCGCCGCGTACGTGCCGGCCCCCTCGGCCTCCTCCGGCTCCTCGCTCTCCTCGCCGTCGCGCCACACCCGGGGCGTGGCCGTCATGTACAGCCGCCGCACGGAGGGGATCCGGGCGTTGTCGTGCACCACCGCCCAGGGCTTGCCGATCCGGCCCGAGGTGCGGTGCGCCTCGTCGACCACGACCAGGTCCCACGGCGGCAGCCCGGCCAGGTGCGCCCGCTCGATGGTGCCCAGACCCAGCGAGGCGTACGTGGCGAACACCGTCACCCGCTCCACCGGCCGCGCCCCCCACCGGGCCAGCTGCCCCGGAGCGGTCGTGGCGGGCACTCCCACGTCCTCGCCGCGCAGCGAGCACACCGCGAGCGCCCGGCCCGTGCGGCCGCCCTCCCGCCAGGCGGCGACGGTCTGCACGAGCAGATCGAGGGAGGGGACCAGCACGAGCACCCGGCCCGCCCGCAGCTCCTCGGCCGAGCGGACGGCGACCAGGGACTTGCCGGACCCGGTGGCCATGATCACCTGGGTCCGCAGTCCCCGCTCGGGCACCCGGCCCGTGGCCGGCAGCTGGAGCGCCCGCACGACGGCGTCGACGGCCTCGCGCTGATGGGGGCGCAGCTCCAGCCTCGCCATGAACCTCACCCCGCCCGCTCTGATCTGCCCCTTCGGCTCCAGGTCCTATCTTGCCCGGATTCTGAGTCAAAGAGGAGCACACGGGGCAGACCGGGTCAGCGCGCGCCGAAGTTCTGAGTCCACCAGGGGCCTCCGGACCCGCTGTGGATGCCCACGCCGATGTCCTTGAAGGAGCAGTTGAGGATGTTGGCACGGTGGCCCGGGCTCTTCATCCAGGAGTCCATCACGGACTGCGCGGTCTGCTGCCCCTTGGCGATGTTCTCCCCGTACGTCGACCACCGGTACCCGGCGGCCGTGGTCCGCGCCCCCGGGTCGGCGCCGTCGGGGTTGGTGTGGTCGAAGAACTCCCGCCGCGCCATGTCGTCGGAGTGTCCCTGGGCGGCGTTGCGCAGCTGCGCGTCCTCCTTCAGCGGGCCGCAGCCGGCAGCCGCCCGCTCGGAGTTGACCAGGGCGATGACCTGCCCCGCCACGCCCGCCGGCGCCGGGCCCGGGGCGGGCGGAGCCGGGGGCTTCGCGGTGCTCTTCGTCGGCGCGGGAGCCGCCGAGGCCTTCGCGGTGCCCGCCGAGGCCGACGCGGAGGCCGAAGCGGAAGCCGACGCGGAGGGCGAGCCCGACGCCGAAGCGGAAGGCGAGGCCGAGGCGGAGCCGGACGGCTGCGGCGCGGCCGGGTCCGGCGCCGACAGGGCGGCCAGCGGAGAGGCGGGGGCCCCGCCCGCCTCGGCCTTCTTCGCACCGGGCAGCTGCCCGAGGTACACCAGGCCGCCGCCCGCGACGCACGCGGCGACCACGGCGCCGCCGATCGCCCGGCGCCGGTTCTGGCGGCGCTTGCGCTGCGCCGCGCGGCCGTCGGGGCCCGCCGGGCCCTCGGCACCGCCGGCGGCGTCCCCGCCCTTGCGCCGGGCGGCGCGGCCGGGGCCCGACACCACCGGCGAGAGCTGGGTCGCCGCTTCGGCGAACGCCACGTTCGCCGGGGCGTGGCCGGCGGCCACGGCGGACCGCACTCCCGCCAGCAGCGCCGCCGTGACCGGCACCAGCGCCAGCCCGGCCAGCAGACCCTCCGCGGGCACCAGCCCGCTCCACAGCCCCGAGCAGCGCAGGCACTCGCGGGCGTGCCGGGCTATGCGCTTGCGCCACAGCGCGGAGGGCCGGCCGTCCCAGGTGCCCGTCATCGCCCGCAGCCCCTCACAGGGCGGCTGCGTCTCCAGGGCCCGCTCCACCACCCGGGCGGACTCCAGCTGCGCCTTCATCCGCTGCACCCGCACCGCCGTGTGCTGCGGGGTCAGCTCCAGCGCCGAGGCCACGTCGGCCCGGGTCAGCTCGCCCGCGCACTCCAGCCACCACAGCGACAGCAGCGCCCGGTCGTCCGGCTCCAGCCAGCGCGTGGCCCGGGCCGTCTCGCGGCGCTGCCCCGACAGGTGGAGCCGTGCGACCGTGAGGTCGGCGAAGTCGGCGCCGGGATCGGCGACGTCCTGGGCCGCCTCCAGCCCGCTCTGCCCGGGGCCACCGCTGCGGGCCTGCCAGTGCGCCCGTACGCGGTTCATCGCGATGGCCACCAGCCAGGACCGGAAGCTCTTGTCGGACCGCAGCGTGCCCAGCCCGTCGAGCGCCCGCAGCATGGTGTCCTGCACCACGTCGTCCACGTCGTGGGACCCCTGCAGAGCGCGCCCGACCACGTTGTAGACCAGCGGCAGATGGGCGCTGACCAGCTCGTCCTGCGCGCGGGGATCGCCCGCGCGGGCCGCTGCCACCAGCTCTGCCGTGTGCTGTGTACTCATGTGAAGTTTCCCTGTCCGTACCGGCGGTCGATGTTGCCCGATAACTGGGAGACCGTCGAGTGGAGCCCGGATAACAGTTATCCGGAAGAATCTTTTTCTCCGCCACCCGGGGCGTGCCAGGCGTGCGACGGCAGGGACTCCGCCAGGGTGCCGAAGAAGCGCTGGTCGCGCCAGGCGTCGCGGTTGCCGATCACGAACAGGCGGCGCTTCGCCCGGCTCACCGCGACGTTGAGGAGGTTCGGGCGCGCGGCGGCCCAGGCGCGGGCGCCCGGGCGGCGCGGGTCCGTGCCGAGTACCAGGACGACCACGTCCGCCTCCTTGCCCTGCGTGGTGTGGACCGTACCCACCCGCCCGTCCGGCAGCAGGTCCCGGCAGACGCCCTTCGCGCCCGCCACCACCTGCCGGAACGGGCTGATGACGAACACGTCCCGGGCCAGGTCCACGCCCCCCTCGTCCCGCAGCCGCTCCAGCACCCGCCGAAGGGCCCGGCCCTCCTCCGGGATCCAGTGCCCGTCGGCCTCCGCCCCGACGACGTCCACCCAGCTGCTGGCCGGCCGGTAGACGTACGGCTCGCGCGCCCCCGGGCCCACGCCCTGCACCATCAGGCCGTCGTAGGCGACGGCGTTGCTGACCGAGAACATCGGGTCGTCGCACCGCCGGTGCACCCGCAGCGGCGACCCGACCCACACCTCGTGCCCGCCGTCGGGCAGTTCCGCCGGCAGCATCGTGCCGTAGCGGTTGGCGCGGTCGGCCAGCTGCTGCACCGACGTACGGCCCGGCGCCCACTCCTCCGCGACGCCGAAGTCCTCGCGCAGCGCCCTCTGCGCCGTCCACGGCAGCACCACCACCGGCTCCAGCTGGAGCGGGTCGCCGACGACGACCGTGCGCCGGGCCCGCCACATGCCGCCCACCGCCATCTGCGGGGTGGCCTGCCCGGCCTCGTCGACGAACAGCCAGCCCAGCGCCTCCGCCCCCAGCCGGCCGAAGACCCGGTCCAGCGAGGCGAAGGTGGTCGACACGACCGGGACCACGAGGAACAGGCTCTGCCAGGCGGCCCGTACGTGCGTCTCCGGAACGGTCCGCGGCACCGCGCCGGCGACCGCGTCCATGCCGGCCATCAGGTTCGCGTACATGGTGCGCGCCGTACAGCGCAGGAACGCCCGGTGCAGGTCGAGGGCGGCGAGGAACAGCTCGCTGCGCGCCCGCGCGATCTCCGGGTCCGACCAGGGAGCGGAGCGCTCGCGCAGCGAGTCGTCCGTCAGCCAGGCCTCCTCCGGTACGAACCCCTCCCACCGGGCCCGGGCCGCGTCGAGGGCCGCCTCCATGCGCTCGGCCCCCTCCCGGGCCGCCTCCGCCGCCTCCCGCGCCGCGTCCAGGCGTGCGGAGGCGGCGCCCACGGTGGCCCGTACGCCGTCCAGCCGTGCCCGCTCCGCGTCGCGCGCCTCTCGCGCGGCGGCGACGGCCCCCGCCGACGCGGCCTCGTCCGCGTGCCAGGCGCGGGCGGCCCGGCCCAGGGTGAAGAGGCTGACGGAGAAACCCGGGCGGCGGGCCAGATGGGCCCGGTGCGCGTCCTCGGCCTGCTCCAGGGACCGCTGTACGCCGGCCAGCGCGGCCTCGGCCGGCGGCAGCTCCTCCCGGGCCCGGTCCAGCGCCGCGGTGTCCCGGCCGACCGCGTCCCGGGCGTCGCGCAGTGCCTCGTACGCCGCCGGCAGGCCCGCGTACGCCGCGGCCGCGTCCGCGCGTTCGCCGCGCAGCCGCTCGACCTCGGCCAGCGCGGCCCCGAACCGCTTCCCGGCCCGGCTCCACACGCCGGTCTGCGGGGTGTCGCGCCACTGCCGCAGGAGGTGCGAGAGGCCGCTGCCGCTGTCGATCCAGGGGTTGCGCGCCCCGTGGCGGCCCTGCTGCGGCACGGGCGGCGGGGGAGGGGCGCCGGCGTCGGTCCGGCGGTACTTGCCGTGCCAGAAGCGGTTGACGAACTCCAGGCGGTTCTTCTTGCTGCCGAGCCGGGCCGCGACCGCGCCCCAGGCCGGCTCGCCCTTCAGGAGCCGGGTGGCCTGCTCCCCGAAGTAGTCGGCGTCCTCGCGCCAGCGCTCCCCGAGGGCGGTGCGGGCGGGTATCTCGGTGGAGATGTTCTCGACGGCGCCGTTGTTCGCGGAGGCGACGACCATCTCGAAGCCGGTGAACTCGGGGCGCAGCGGGGTGACGGTGCGGGTGTAGTCGCCGCTCTTCCACACGTACGGGGCCTGCTGCGCGAACGCTTCGGAGGGCAGCCGTAGCGAGGCGAGGCGGCGGGCCCGCTCGACGACGGCGGCGGCGAAGCAGTCGCGCAGCATGGTGGTCTTGCCGGTGCCGGGCGGGCCGTTGACGGCGAACATCCCCGCGCCGGGGGCGAGTTCGGTGTGCACGGCGTTGACGGCGAACTGCTGGCTCAGCGCGAGCGGGTGCCGGGCGTCGGCAGGCCAGCGGCCGGCGGGGGTCCGCTCCGGCGCGACACCGGCCAGCGCCGCTTCGGGCCGCAGCCGCAGGTCGACGCGGCTTCCCGGGTCGAAGCCGGAGCCGGGGGTGAGGTAGGCGCCGAGCCCCGCACCGGGTTCCTCGCGGGCGAGCGCGGCGGCCACCCGGTCCAGGTCGGCGGCGATGAAACTGTTGAGGAAGTCCTGCTGGTCGGCGCTGTCGGCCTGGTCCAGCCGTACGGGCACGCTCCGCACCCGCACGGTGGCGGGGTCCAGGGCGACGGAGACCCCCCAGGTCCGGGCCAGTTCGCCGGTGAACTCCAGCAGGTGCGCGGCGGAGACGACCCCCTGCCCGAGGGGGGATTCCCCGTCGGCCTCGCCGGCCCCGGCGGGTTCCCCGAGCGCCCCGGCCCGCCTGCCCCAGGCATCGGCCTCCTCCTCGAACCCGTCGAGCCAGCCCGGGGTGCCGGGCCCGGGGACGACGGCGCGGCCGGTGGCCCAGGCGCAGGAGGAGAACACGGCGGAGTCCAGCAGCAGCCTCCCCTTGTCGGTCACGGTGAGGGCGAACAGAGCGCTCTCGCCGTCCATCCGGCCGTCGTGGTCCTCGCCGCTCTCCCCGAACACGTCGAGCAGGGTGTCGCGTACCGAGCCGAGGGCGAACACCCCGCCGTAGACGACGTGCTGCCAGCCGTACCCACCCTCCAGCGGCACGGCGCGCACCGGGTGCCCGGCGTCCCAGGGCATGGGCCGCCCCGCCTCGACCGGGTGCACCCGCTCCCGGGCGGAGAGGGCGGGCACCTTCTGCGGACTGAACAGCTCCACCGCCCGCCAGTACCCCACCACCCCGCTCCGGCGACGCCGTTCTCCCCCCATAACGCCCACTCCCGTCATCCGTGATCAATACGTGGCACCTTACGGGCATGGTGACGGTGGGTCAGGCGGTTGCGAGGTTCGGGGGAGCGGGGCCCGGCCCGTGCGCGGGGGGTGACCGGGCGGCGCTCCCGTGTGTATGGTCTAGACCATCAAGTCGCGCTGTGCGACGTACCGTTCCACGCCGTGGAACAGCCGGGAGGGATCCGTGTCCTGCCATCCGTACGCGGTGCTGGCCGCCCAGCGCCTGCTCCCGGTGCTGCGCAGCGCCGACCCCGACCGCGCCGTGCTGGCCGCCGGGCAGCTGCTCGGCGCCGGGTGCCGCGCCGTGGAGCTCACCACCTCCACCCCCGGCTGGCCCCGGGCAGTCGCCCGCGCCGTCGGGATCCGCGACGCGCGGGGGCGGAGCCCGGTCATCGGGGTGGGTACCGTGACCACCGCCGCCCAGGCCGAGGCGGCCCTCGACGCGGGGGCCGCGTTCCTCGTCTCCCCCTACCCCGCCCCCGAGGTCCGCGCGTTCGCCGCAGGGCGCGGGACGCCCTTCCTCGAAGGCGGGTTCACCCCCGGGGAGATCGCCGCCGCCGTCCGGAGCGCGGGAGCCGCGAAGGTGTTCCCCGCCCACGTGGGCGGCCCGGACTTCATCCGCTCCCTCAGGGCCGTCCTCCCGGACGCCGTTCTCGTCCCGACGGGCGGGATCCGGCCGGGCGGGGTCCGCGAGTGGCTCGACGCGGGCGCGACCGCCGTCGGCGTCGGCAGCGGCCTGCCCGCCGACCCGGGGGAGCTGGCCGCGGTCTTCGCGGAGCTGGCCGGGCCCTGCTGCGGCGGGGCGGGGTGCCGGCCGTGACCGCCCCCGGCTACGACGTCCTCGTCCTCGGCGAGGTCCTGGTCGAGATCCACGCCGGCACCGCCCTGCGCGCGGCCGCCGACGGCACCCCCGCCCGGATCTCCTACTCCGGCGACGCCCTCAACGCGGCCGCCGCGGCGGCCGCGGCCGGGGCCCGCACCGCGCTCCTGACCGTCGTCGGCGAGGACGAGCTGAGCGTCCCGCTGCTGCGGCGCGCCGCCGAGCTGGGCGTGGACGTCGCCCACGTCCACCGCGCGCCCCGCCCCAACGGGGCCTACCTGCTCTCCGCGGACCCAGACGGGGACCGGGAGTTCGTGTACTGGCGCACCCGCAGCGCCGGCTCCACCCTCTCCCCGGCCCACGTCGAGGACTGGCTCCCGCTGCTGTCCGGCTGCCGGGCGCTGATCACCAGCGGGATCACCGGCGCGCTCTCCCCGGGCAGCCGCGCGGCCGTACTGGCCGCCGCCCGCGCCGTCCACGCGGCAGGGGGGCACGTCACGTACGACCCCAACTTCCGTACGCGGCTGACCCGGCGCGCCGAGGCCAGGTCCCTGCTCGCCGGGATCGCCCCGCTGACCGGGCTGCTGAAGACCTCCTGCCCGGCCGACGCGCTCGCCCTGGTGGACACCGTCGACCCGGTGACCGCGGCCGCCCGCTACCGGGCGCTGGGGGCGCGGACCGTGGCCGTCACCGCCGGGGCGCACCGCCTGCTGCTGGACGACGGGACCCGGGCGGTGCACCACCCCGTCCCCGTGGACCCGTCACCCGTCGACGCGACCGGTGCCGGGGACTGCTTCACCGGCACCGCCACCGCCCGGCTCGCCCTGGGCGACCCGCTCTCCCGGGCGGTGGCCTACGGCCTGGCGGCGGCGTCCCTGTCGGTGGCGGGCCGCGGCGGCACGGGCCGCGTGCCCTCCTTCACCGAGACGCTCGCGCTCACAGCCCGGCTTCCGCCGCCCACTGCTCTTCCTCCCAGGCCTCCCGGTCCGCCTGCTCCTCTTCGTCCGGCGCCCGGTACGCGAGCGGGTCCGTGACCCAGCCCGCGGCGAGGACGAGGCGGGAGGTGCGGTGCACCGCCAGGAAGCCGAAGGGGCGGTGGAAGGCCACCGCCACGTGGCGCACGCGGTAGGGGAAATGGGGTGCGCAACCGGCCGCGAGGCCGATCGCCGTCACGGCGGCCGCCTCGAAGCCCGTCGCGTGGAAGCGGGCCATCGCCGACTGCCGCGCCGAGCCGATGGCCAGGGGGTCCTGGCTGACCCCGGGGAAGTGGCCGGAGCCGCGGTCCGAGGCGGCGCTCAGGCCGAACAGCCCGGCCTGCTCCAGGAGATCGTGCCCGGCCCGTATCTCGAAGGCGGGCGTCTCGATGGCGAGCCGGGGCTCCGGCGAAGTCGAGGGGATCACCGTGATGGACAGGCCCGGGCCGGGCTCGCCCACGGGCAGGAGGCTCGCGCCCGTCGACGGGCGCGCCCGGGTGACGGCCTCGATCCCGGTGCGCAGCACCTCGCCGGGCACGGCGTCCGGCCCGCCCAGCACGAGGTGGACGTCCACCCCGGTGTCCCCGACCACCTCCGCCAGCGTGACCGGGCCGCAGGGGCCGTGCGCCACCCGGACCCGGTCCGGCAGGGACGTGCTCCGGTGCAGCATGACCAGTTCCCGGCCGGCCCACTGACCGTCGTACACCGTGCCGTGCCACTCCTGGAACGGCTTGATCCACTTCAGTCGCAGCGTCAGCGCGGAGGCCAGCACCAGTCGGGCCGCGTCCGGGCCCTGCGGCAGCGCGACCGGCATGCGCTCGATGAGGCCGTCCGTCCGCTCGGCCGCCCAGGCGTCCAGGGTCTTGCCGTCGGCCTCGGGGTCGCCGGTCAGCGTGCCCCGGGTGCCGTCGGGGAGGCGGGCCAGCCAGGGGGCCTCCAGGGGCAGGTCCGCCTTGGTCCACAGGCCCGTCGCGGCTGCCAGGCCCCGTACGCCGCCCAGCCCGGCCAGCAGTTCCCGCGCGGCCTCCGCCGCGTCCTCGGCGGGTATGCCGAGGGCCTCCTCCAGCTCCGAACGGGCCTCGTACGCCGCTCCGTCCGCCATCAGGGCCAGCAGCGGCCAGACCCCGGCCGCGGTGAAGACCGTACCCCCGTCCCCGCCGGAGGCTTCGGCGGCCCAGCGCGCCGTGAGCCGGTTGACCGCCCGTACTGTCGAGTTCCTCATGCCGGGGAGCGTACGTGCTGGGGCGCCGCCGGGCCGGACGGATTTTCCTCGGCCCGGCGGCGCCGGTTCAGCGGCCGCGCAGGCCCTGGTCGACGGCGGTGGTCAGCTCGCCGTCGGCGGTGTCGGCGTCCAGGGACCAGAACATGGCGCCGCCCAGGCCCTGTTCGCGGACGTACCGGGCCTTCGTGCGCAGCACCTGCGGGTCGTCGTACGTCCACAGGGTGGTGCCGTCGAACAGCCAGGCGTGGCCGCCGCGCCGGTCGCGGTGTACCTGGAAGGTGCCGGAGGCGGCCAGCTGCCTCAGCTCCTCGTAGTCCGCGTACCCGGCCGCCCACTTCGCCGGCGCCGGGCCGGCGGCCGGCTGTCCCATGCCGTCCCCGCCGCCCGTGACCCCGGTCCAGCCCTGCCCGTAGAACGGCATGCCGACCACCAGCTTGCGCGCGGGCGCCCCGCGCCGCAGCCAGGAGTCCACCGTGCCGTCCACGCTGAAGTCGCCCGGGGCGTACAGCGCGGACTGCTGGGCGGTGGTCCCCTCCCCCGACACGTGGAAGTCGTAGCCCTGGAGCGTGACGAAGTCGAGGTCGCGCATGATCCGGCGGACGTCGAAGCCCGCGTCGATCTTGGCGGGGGCGGCCGGGACGAAGGCCGTCAGCTCGTACGGGCGCTTCCGCTCGCGCCCGTACGCGTCGAGCTGGGTGCGGAACTCGTGGACCAGTTCGGCGAAGTTGCGCTTGTCCTCCGGCCGGAACTCCGTGTCGGTGTCGCCCTCCGAGCCGGGCCACTCCCAGTCCAGGTCGATGCCGTCGAAGACACCGGCGGCGGCGCCGGGTCCGCCCCGGGCGCCGTCCTGCGGCAGGTCGCCCCTGAGGTAGAGGTCGATGCAGGAGCGGACGAGGGCCTTGCGGGAGGCGGGGGTGAGGGCCGCGTCCGAGAAGTGGGTGGACCAGCTCCAGCCGCCCAGCGAGATCAGCACCTTGAGACCGGGGTGCCTGGCCTTGAGCTCCTTCAGCTGGTTGAAGTTCCCGGCCAGGGGCTGGTCCGCGGTGTCGGCGACGCCGTCCACGGAGTTCGCCGCGTCCAGCGGGCGGGCGTAGTCGGCCCAGGCGTCCGCCTCGCCGGCCGCGTTGCCCGTGAAGCACCTGCCGTCGGCGCCGATGTTGCCGAAGGCGTAGTTGACGTGGGTGAGTCTGCCGGCGGTGCCGTTCGCCTCCAGGTCCTGGACCTGGAAGTCCCGCCCGTACACGCCCCATTGGGTGAAGTAGCCGACCTTCCGGTACGAGCGGTCGTGCCCGCCCGCCGGGTCCCGGTCCCCGTTCCCGGCGGCCGCGGCGGGCGCGAAGGCGGTCAGCAGGGAGAGGGAGCAGGCGGCGACGGCCAGCCGGCCGAGGGTGCTGCGGCGCATGGGGCGCGTGGGACGCATGGGCTTCCTTTGCGGATGCGGGGAGTGGTGCTCCTGAGCCGTGCGGGGACGGGCGCGGCCCTGCACCGGCGGCGCCCGTCCCACCCGGGAACGTATTGGTCTGGACCATCCCGGTCAAGGGGGTGTCCGCCGCGACCGGAGACCGGCCGACGGCCCGTCCGAAAAACCTCCTTCACGACGCTGGGCACCTCCACGCCCCCCCGCTACCCTCCGCGCATGATTCCCACGGTGGTCTGGGGCACCGGCAACGTCGGCCGTGCGGCGATCCGCGCCGTCGACGCCCACCCGGCGCTCGAACTCACGGCAGTCATCGTCCACAACCCCGCGAAGGTCGGCCGCGACGCCGGCGAACTCGCCGGACTCGGCCACCGGCTGGGGGTGGCGGCCACCGACGACATCGGGGCGGTACTCGCCGCCCGCCCGGCCGCCGTCGTCTACGCGGCCTCCGGCGACGCCCGCCCCGACGACGCCCTCGCCGACATCACCCGCGCCATCACCGCCGGCGCGGCGGTCGTCAGCCCCGCCCTCTACCCGCTCTACGACCACCGCAGCGCCCCGCCGGAGTTCCGGGACCCGGTGCTGGCCGCGATCGCCGGGGGCGGCGGCTCGCTCTTCGCCTCCGGCGTCGACCCGGGCTGGGGCAACGACGTGCTCCCGCTGCTGATCAGCGGCCTGGGCACCACCGTCGACGCCATCCGCTGCCAGGAGATCTTCGACTACTCCACGTACGACCAGCCGGACTCCGTACGCCACCTCGTCGGCATGGGCCACCCCATGGACCACGAGCCGATGATGCTCATGCCCTCGATCCCCACCATGGTGTGGGGCGGCCAGATCCGGCTGATGGCCCGCGCCCTCGGCGTCGAACTCGAGGAGATACGCGAGACCTCGCAGCGCCGCGCCCTCGACACCACGGTCATCACGCCCTCCATGGGCGTCTTCGAGGCCGGCACCCAGGGCGCCATCCGCTTCGAGGTCCAGGGCATCGTCGGCGGCGAACCCCGCATCGTCATCGAGCACGTCACCCGCATCCACGCCTCCTGCGCCCCCGACTGGCCCGTCCCGCCCGACGGCGGCGCCGGAGCCCACCGGGTGGTGATCGAGGGCCGCCCCCGCATCGAGGTGACCGTCGAGGCCACCGACGAGGGCGACAACCGTTCGGCCGGCGGGAACGCCACCGCCGTCGGCCGTCTGGTGGGGGCCATCGACTGGCTGGTGGCCGCGGAACCCGGCCTCTACGACGCCCTGGACGTCCCGCTGCGGCCCGCAGTCGGCAAACTCGGAAGGAAGCAGCCATGAGAATCGACATCCCCGACGGCCAGCACCCGATCGAGTACGTGTGGGGGGACATGGTCCCCGGCATCGGCATGGCCGCCGCCAACTTCTCCCTCTCCGTCTACGCCCACACCACCCTGGGCCTGCGCGAGTTCGAGGCGGCGCGGCTGCGCATCGCGCAGATCAACGGGTGCGTCTTCTGCCTCGACTGGCGCACCGACCGGGACGGGGAGAAGGTCGAGGAGGAGTTCGCGGACGCCGTCACCGAATGGCGCACCACCGCGGCCTTCGACGACCGCACCCGGCTCGCCGCCGAGTACGCCGAGCGCTACGCCCTGGACCACCACAACCTCGACGAGGACTTCTGGACGCGGATGACCGCGCACTACAGCCAGCTGGAGATCGTGGAGCTCAGCATGAGCATCGGCTCCTGGCTGGCCTTCGGCCGGCTCAACCACGTACTGGGCCTCGACAGCGTCTGCGTACTGCCGGGCAGCTGAACCGTGACGCCCCGGCCGAGCCACGGCCCGGGGCCGCCCGGAGGGTCCGGACGGCCCCGGGAACGGGCCCGCTCAGGGGCCTGCTCACAGATCCGTGGCGATGATCTTCTCGATGTTCCGCTCGGCGAGGGCCGTGATCGTCACGAACGGGTTGACGCTGGTGTTGCCGGGGATCAGCGCTCCGTCGATGACGTAAAGGCCCGGGTGCCCGTGCAGCCGGCCGTAGTTGTCCGTGGCCTTGTCCAGCACCGCGCCGCCCAGCGGGTGGTACGTGAGGTGGTCGCCCCAGACCTTGTTGGTGCCGAAGAGGTCGGTGCGGTAGATCGTCCCCTCCTTGGCGTTGATCTTGTCGAAGATGGTCTTCGCCATGTCGATGGACGGCTGCTTCCACGCCGTCTGCCAGTCCAGCTCGACCTTCCCGGCCGCCGCGTTCCACGAGAACCGCGCCCGGTTCGGGTTCTTGGTGATGGAGAGGTAGAAGGACGCGTACGTCTCGATCCCCGTCGGCAGCGGGGCCACCTCGGCGAAGGCGCCGCCCGCGTCCCAGTTGTCGATGCCGCCGCAGGGGATGGAGGCCTGCACCTTCCCGGTCGGGTCCCACATGTGGTTGGCGCGGCCGCACATGACGTTGCCGTTGTCGCCCCAGCCCTTGCCCACCTCGTCGTTCAGGTTCGGCAGCGCACCGGTCGCCTTCAGCCGGACCAGCAGCTTGCTCGTCCCCACGCTGCCGGCCGCGAAGAACACCCGGTCGGCGGTGACGGTCTTGGTGGCGAGGACGTCACCGGAGGTGCCCAGCTGCTCCATCACGACCGTGTAGCCGCCACCGTCCGAGGGGGAGACGGTGGTGACCCGGTGCAGGGGCGAGATGGTGACCTTGCCGGTCGCCCGGGCGGCGGCCAGGTAGGTCTGCTGGAGGGACTTCTTGCCCGCGTTGTTGCCGTACAGGATCTCCCCGTCGACCGCGGACTTGGGGACGGTGCCGGCCACCTCCTGCTTCATGTAGTCCCAGTCGTAGACGTCGGGGACGAAGACGAAGGGGAACCCGGCGCGCTGGGCGTGCTTGCGGCCGACGCGGGCGAACTGGTAGCAGGCCACCGTCTCGAACCAGTCGGGGTCGATCAGCCCCACCCCGAGCCCGGCGTTGGCCCGCGGGTAGTAGGTCCGGTACATCTCCTCGGCGTCCACCGAGGGCAGGATCGCGGCGAAGTTCTGCCGCTTCGGGGTCACGGCCATGCCGCCGTTGACGAGCGAGCCGCCGCCGACGCCGCGGCCCTGGTAGACGATGATCCCGCCCATCTCCTCGGCATCGAGGATGCCCGTGTAGCGGGGGACGTCCTTGTCGATGGGGAAGCCGAGGAAGTTGCTGAGCGGCGCCTTGGTCCTGGTGCGCAGCCAGTACGAGCGGTAGTCGGGCTTGGTGGTGTTGGCGAAGATCTTGCCGTCGCTGCCGGGGGTGTCCCAGGCCATGCCCATCTCGGCCATGTGCACGGGGACGCCGGCCTGGGCGAGCCGCAGCGCGGCGACGGAGCCGCCGTAGCCGGTGCCGATCACGAGGACCGGGACGCGGGCCCCGGATTCGACGGGCCCGGTGGTGGTGGCGGTGGTGGTGGCCGGTTCGGCATGGGCCGGGGTGACGTTGACCGTCAGCGCCATGGCTCCGAGAATAGAACTGGTTCCAGCTATGAATCCACGGCGGGAGACACCCCTGGATACCTTGCTGTGCAGGCTTTTGTCACTCATGTGACGTTCCTCACTCTCGACGGAGTGGGAACAAGTTCTACTGGTGAACGCCTGCTAAGTCACTACACGTGTCACAGCAACTTCCGGCTGATTCCGCCCCATTGACTCGGCGGCTCAGGACAGGCTCCAGTGCCCGACGTCGTCGCCCAGCCCCGTGTCGAGCGCGAACTGCACGGCCGCCAGACCGGCGCCCTCCGGAATCCGGAAGGTGACGAACCCCGACGCCGACTCCCCGGGGACCAGGGTGACGGTGTCCGGCAGGCTCGGCCCGGCACCGGTCGCGGTGCCCGTCCCCGTGAACCGCTGCCCCTCGGTGTCGAGCAGGTGCGCGGCCGGCGCGGGGGAGTCCTCGTACGGCACCGTCCCGGTGTTCTCCAGCCGCAGCTCCACCGCCACCAGCCGGTCGGCGTCCGCACGGCCCGCGGGGTCGACGACCCGGGTCAGCGTCACGTCGAGCCGCTCCCCGGGCCGGTCCCCGTCGAGGGACACGGTCTCCCCGGACCCGTCGGGCCCGGCGCCGACGAGCAGCAACACGAGGAGGGGCCCCAGCAGGCGCCCGGGACGGTGCCGCACGACTCCTCCTCGGCCTCGCGTTCCGCCCCCTCCCCGCCCACGATCCTCCGCCGGCCCCCCTCCCGCCACCGGCGGCACGGGAAATGGATTGGATCTCGGGCCCGCTTCATGGCAGGGTGTCTCCCACCGAAGGGGTATAGCTCAGCTGGTCAGAGCGCTGGTCTCCAAAACCAGATGTCGTAGGTTCGAATCCTGCTACCCCTGCCAAGTCTGACCAGGCACTTCTTATGGAACGGACTCCGGGAGACCTCTCCGGGAGTCTGTTTTGTCTTCTGGTGGGGACAGAATGGGGACAGGCCGGATCGCAGGTCGTTCAGGAGGCGCCCTCTCTCAACGGCTGACCTCGGATTTCGTCGGTTGTCCCTGATCGTCGATGTCGGCCCCGTGACTGCCCCGTGGGCTCGGAGTGGTAGGCGGCCAGGGTCACGCACTGCTGGGCCGGGTGCCACACGCACTCTGCGTACAGGCGGTTGCAGTCGTGCTCGGCCCCTTCATCTGGGGTGTTGCAACGACCACTGGAACTGAAGCCAGGACGGGGAGCTCCGTCGTACGCGCGGCTACTCGGCGGGCCGCCCCGGATGGCGCACCTGCTTCTTCGCCTCGGCCTCAACTTGATTTCGGGGCTCCTCGGCATCGGCCGTGGGCACCGCCCGGCCTCCGCGGCGGCAAGGGACCCCGAAGTGGTCGTACTAGCGCGGGGTGGTCTCCTCGGCCACCCACTTCAGATACGCCTTCGAGCCGCCCGTGACCGGCACGGTGACCCACTCGGGGACCTCATAGGGGTGTTCCTGCGCCACCCACGCCTCCAGCTCGGGAAGCCGGTCCACTGTGGTCTTGTACGAGAGCCGCCACTCCTGCGCCGTCTCGATCTTCCCCTGCCACCAGTACGTGGCGCTGAACGGCCCGTCGATGTGGCAGCAGGCCGCCAACCTTGCCCCAACGGCCCCTCGAACCAGGGCCTGCGCCCTGCTCTCGTCGTCAATGGATGTCTGCGCGATCACGATCTCGGTCGCCATTCGGCCCCTCCTGGTCGGTCCACCCCGACCCTACCGAGCCGGCCCGGAGCGCGGCGGCCGGCACAGACCGGAGGGGCCCGGCCGCCGCCGGCGCCCCGGGATCCTGCCGTGTTGTCCTTGACCGCGTTCTGGAGCTGCGCCGTGTAGTCGGCCAGGCTCGCGCGGGCCGCCGCCGACAGCTTCGTCAGCTGGTCCGCCATGTCCTGCACGTAGCGGGCGGACCCGGTGGCCATCTTCTTCGTCAGCTCAACGCCGTCATCCCCCATGTCCTCCAAAGCCTTGGCCACCTCGGTGCCGGCCCGCTGTGCCACGGTGGTCAGGTTGGAGCGCCAGGCCTGCGCCGTGGACACGGACTTCCGCAGGTTCGACTCGAAGGCGCCGAGGTCGAAGACCTCCTTGTCGCCCTTCTTCTTCTGCGACTTCGACACGACGTCGCTGATGGAGAACACGGACCCGCCCAGCGGCTGGTACGACCAGTCGGAAAGCCCGCCGGACGCGTTGTAGCTGACCTCACCCCCGAAGCGCCGTGCCACCTGGTCGAGAATCGCCTTCGACCGGGCACACTTGCTCGACGCGAACGGGATGTACGCCTCTCCCTGCGTCTCGTCCTCCGCCCACACCCGCCACTCGCCGCCCTTCGCGATCTGCGCGACGTGGTTCTCCCGAATGCCGCCCGAGGCGTACGTGACGATCGCACCGTCCGCGTGGAACACAGGACCGTCCGCCCACGGGCCCGGTCCGCGCTCGGTGGAGGTCCGCCAGATGTCGTTGTGGACGGTGGTGATCGTCACCGTCCGCCCGTAGATCGAGTTGATGGCGCCCTGGATCGTGGCGGTGCCGCTGAGCGCGGCATCCGTGGGCACCGTCACCGACACGTTCTTGCTGCCGGGCACCGCCTCGATGGTGAAGCCGAGGTTCAGCAGCTCCTGCCGAGCCGCCTCGGTCGGCGCGCTCACCGTGACGGACTTGCCACCCGGAACACCCGAGATCGCCGACCTGACCGACTCCAGGCTCGCGATGGTCGCGGCAACCTCCGCCGAGACCGCCACGTGCTTCGCCCCGGGGGTCTGACTGATCTTCGCGATCAACGCGTCCAGATCCATGCGCGCTACGTCTGTGGGCGCGCTGACCTGCACCGTCCGGTCCTTCAGGTCGGTGATCTTGAAGCCGAGCTTCTCCAGCTCAGCCCGCGCCTCGTTCGACAGGGTGGAGATGGTGACGCTCTTCTTGTCCGGCGTGGCCTTCAGCGCCTGCTGGACTGCCAGCAGCTCGGCGACCGACGCGTCCATGCCCGCCGTCTGAAGGAGGATGCTCACCTTCTCGGGGACCAGGCCCGCCTTGTCGGCCAGGTTCGCGGCCTGCTCGGCGGTCAGCCCGAACCCTGCGCCGTGGCGATCGCCGACTCCCGCGCGGTCGCCATCTGCTTCTGCGCGGCCTGAAGGGCCTCCGGCACCGACTTTTTCCCGTTGGCCTGAGCGAACTGGTAGGCGGCGAGCGCGGCATCCGCACTGTTCGTGGACAAGCCCTGGAGGAGGTCGTACAGCTTCTGGCCGTTGCGGGTGACGGTGGACAGCGACCCGTCCATGTTCAGCAGCACCTTGCCGTAGCCCTGCGCGTGGTCCACGCCGCCCTTCAGGGCTTCGCTGGCATCCGACACGGAGCGGTTCAGCCGGGCCTCGGCCGCGGACAGGTTCACCGAACCGCCGGCGAGGATGTTCAGCGCATCGTGCAGGGCCCGGGCACGCGAGTCCGCGTCCGCGATGGTGTCCGAGAGCCGCCGCATCGCGTCCGGGAACTTCCCGAACGGGCCCACCGAGTCGGCTGCCGACTTCGCCCCGGCCGCCTGTGCGTTCGCGAGGTTCTTGGCGTCCTTCACTCCCTGCGACATCTCGCCCTTGACCGACCCCAGCGCCCGCGCCGCCTGGTCGTAGGTCTGGCCCAGCTCGGTGAACTGCCACTTCCCGACACGACCCTGCGTGACGAACTCACGGTTCGCCGCAGCGGTCTCGCGCAGACGGTTCTGAAGGGCGTCCAGCCCACCGTCCTGCCCGAGGTAGGCGTCCGTGAGCTGCCGGGCCGAGACACCGGCCTTCTCCATGACGTCGACGAGCCGCGCCTTGCCGTCCAAGGCCTTGGCCTCCATCACCGCCTGCGCGGCAACAGAGCGCACGTTGCTGTCGATCGCTCCGTTGGACTCGCGCAGCGCCTGGGCCAGGCTACTGATCCGTGACCTGTGCTCGGCTGCCGCCTGCGCGGCCTTCTGCTGGTGGGAGGCGAGCATCGACAGACCGACGCCGGACGCCGCGATAGCCACACCCCACGGCCCGCCCAGGGCGCCCATCAGCCCGCGGGCCGCACCGCCGAGCCCGACACCGATCGACCGCGCGAGGCCCTGAGCCGGGCCCTCGGCCGCACGGAACGCCGCGCTCATCTGCCCGAGGACCGGCACACGGGTCTGGAGGACGGCCAGGTGCTGCCCGATGCGGCTGACGGACTGGCCCTGCCGCTCGGCGAGCGCCGCCTGCACACGCATCTGGTCGCCCCACGACCGGTAGGCGCCGACGACCGGCCCGGACACAGTGCCGGCCAGGCGGCTCATGACGGGGGCGACCCGGTTGGCCATCAGCATGGCGACGATCGCGGTCTGTACCGGGCCCGGTAGGGAACCGAAGGCCTGCACCAGCCAGGCCACGCCCTGCCCGATCGGGCCCAGCACCTCGGAGAGCCCGGACGCCCCGGCGCTGGCCAGGTTCAGGGCGGTGGTGACGATACCCAGGGCGGTCGCCCCGGCCCCGGCTTCACCGGTGACCTCGGCCAGCGCGTCGGCGATGGGCGACAGGCCTTCGCCCAGGTTCTCGAGGATGTCCAGCCCCGCGCGGCCGGCGTTGATGACCACGTTGATCGCGGACGCGAGCCCATCGAAGGCGAGGTCCTTCAGCGGACCTCCCAGACCTCCGGCCGCGTCCCGGATCGCGTCGAGGCCCTCCGCGATGGCCGCCGACGCCGACGGCTTCGCCAGCGTGTACAGGTCGTGCAGGTAGTCCAGCCCGCCGGCCAGCCTGGGCGTTGCCGCGCCGAGCCCGGCCGTGAGCAGCCGGGTGACCTTCTCCAGGCCCGGTGCGGCGGACGTATACAGGACCTGGCCCATGGTCTTCCACTGGCTCTTCAGCTGCGTGACTGCACCGGCGAGCCCCTTGGTCTGGGACGCGGCGATCTCACCGGCGGCACCGGTGCGGCCGATCGCGGTCCGCATCTGGTCGAACGCCTCGGTGCCCTGGTGCGCCAGCGCCAGCGCGCCCTGAAGGGCCGGCTTGCCGACGACCTTCGACATCGCCGCGGCGAAGTCCTTCTTGCTGAGCCGGTGCCCTGCTTTCTCGAACTCTTCGACGACCTCGCGAAGCCCCTTGAAGTTGCCCTGCGCGTCCCAGGCTTCGATGCCCAGCTCGGCCAGGCCCTCCTTCATCCGCTTCGTCGGGGCGGCAAGGTTGGTGAAGATGCCCCGCAGGGACGTTCCTGCCTTGGAGCCGAGGATGCCGGAGCGTGCCAGCATCGCGACGGCCGTCGCGGTGTCCTCGATGGACACGCCGAGCTGGGCGGCGACCGGCCCGGTGTAGGACATCGCGTAGTAGATGTCCTTCAGACCACCGGA
Source organism: Streptomyces sp. NPDC040718 (assembly GCF_055593565.1). Classification (NCBI taxonomy): domain Bacteria; kingdom Bacillati; phylum Actinomycetota; class Actinomycetes; order Kitasatosporales; family Streptomycetaceae; genus Streptomyces; species Streptomyces sp. NPDC040718. The sequence continues at coordinate 137,707 of NZ_JBVIXO010000018.1, forward strand.
CGCCGCGTTCGCACCGGACGCGAGGACATCGGCGGCGCGGCCCGCAAAGTTCGAGCTGAGCCCGAACTGGTCCATGATGTCGCCGAGGTACTTTGCGGCGTCTGCGGCGGACAGGTTGTCGGCCGCTGCCAATTGCATGGCGGCGCGGCCGTTCGCGATGGACGAGGTGGCCGTCTGGCCGGCTTTAGCCAGCTCCAGCATCGCGTCCGCAGCCTTCGAGGCCGACGTGCCGGGGATCGTGAGATCGGAGCCAAGCTCGCGGGCCTTGGCCGCGGCCATCACCATCTCCTGGCCGGAAGCCCCGGTGACCGCACCCCACTTCTGGATAGCGCGCTGGTACTCGTTGCCTTCCCTGGCTATCTCCGCGAGCCCGGAGACAATGCCGCCGCCGACAACGAGGTTCCGAAGGTGATGGGCCTCCTGCCGGGCGCCGAGCAGCCCCCGCCGCAGCTGCCGCATCGAGGCGTCACCGTCCGCACCGACCTGCCGCAGGCCCCGGCGGGCAGCGTCCGAATCGGTGGCGATGCCGCGCAGCCCCGAAGCACCAGAGCCAGCGCGGCCAAGGGTGCGGTGGACTGCGTCGACATCACGGCCGAGGGCACGCAGGGCGCCGGAGACACCTCGGATGCCGGAGAGCAGATTCGCGGCGTCAGCGCGCATCTGCACGCTGAGCGTGTAGCTCGACACCTGACCGGTGCCCTTACTCCCCGCGCCTATCGCATGCGCCCCACCGCCCTCAAGTGGCCCGTGCGGGCCGATGACAGCCTGCACGCACTAAGTCCACCGTAGTGTGTTGGCCGTCGCGGTCCCGAGGGACCGGAAAGTCATCCCACTCCGGGCAGGAACGTGGGCCTGGTTGGTCTACACGTCGACAGCATCGACGAACGACCGTTGGCAGCACTTGTCAGTTCTGTGAGAGCCGATGAGTGCTGCCAACGGCCGTGATCGCCGCTAGACGGGAATCAGTCCTCGTCATCTCCGTAGGTTCTACACGAGACAAGCCCGTGCAGAAATTCCGCGAACGAATTTGCGAGACGCCTCGGAACTCTGTCTTCGTCGATGTACGACACGGAAGGCTCGCCCAGAGGTCCGCTCGCAGAATAATCGAGCATGACGGTGTCATGTCCGGCAGATGGAGTCATGCCGAGGACGATGCCGATGTTTGGGTAGCCCCACTCTGTGATCATGTTCGACGACACAACATCGACCCCCCATGTACCCCCGATTCCCCAGATTACGTCGATACATACGTGATCGGGTGCCCATGAGGTGGGGAATTCTGTGGGGAAACAACGATTTTTCAGGAGGCCGCCGTTCTGCGACCTGACCAGATCGATGTAGCTTTTCGGCAGTCGGACTTGAAGTGTCTCCTCGGCCTGCTGAACCATCTCCGCATTTACCGGCGGGCCAACATACTCGGACTCGTAGGTTCGGTCGAAGATCATGATCTCAAGCGCCTCTCTAGCATATGGCGAAACCGCCGGTATGGCCGGTCTTGGCATGGACGGACATGTCAACTAGCTGCATCACTCCGCAATTCTGATGATGATTCCAGGTCCATCTCCCCCTGCGATATCCTGACGTGATGCCAGCCGCCTTGTCTGCGGCTGCGAAATCCTTCTTTCTGTCGCCGGTCAGGGTGATCACGACATCTGGAGTGTTCGGATCCCTGTAATTGCCGAAATCCGGGAAACCTTGTTTGTCGAACGGAACTCCGCTTACGGGGTGGGTTTTGCCGGCGAGATGCGCGTTGATGGGTCCAACTGGTGTCCCACCGGTAGCGCAGGTGCATGCAGAGGTGTGGCCGCGTACCGAGCCTCCGCAGTTGTGGACGAGTACCGGGCTCTTGTCTGCCAAAACATAGTACGTGTGCAGGTCGGAGATGGTTAGGTTGAAGGTCTCCTTCTCGGCTCTGTAGAGGCGGGTGCTCGTGATAGTGATGGTGCCGCCGTCATTGCCGCGCAGTCCCATGCCCGGTTCCAGGTTGCCTGCTTCGATCCATGAAGCCGTCGAGGTGGACCAGAACGGATGGTGGTCAGTGGTGGTGAGGGGCTGGCCAGATGTTTGGCCAGCGATCGTCAGCTCCACGTATTCCTTGTCGTCCGTCGTGAGAATTGCAGCCGTAACGGTCTTTGGTGCGGTTTCTCCCGTTTCGGGATCGGTAGCTAGGACTTCATCTCCGTTCGCGACTTCTTCGATCCTCTTTGATGTGCCGTCGGCCATCAATACACGGGTTCCTGCCGTGAAGCTGTCTTGCCTGAAGCATTGGATGACGAAGTCGCCCGCTGACGAGGCTTCGCTGGCCCCCTTGGCTGCTTTGGCCCCCTTGGCCATTCTGCCGGCGACGCTGCCTGCAACGGTGATGACGATGTCGACTACGGCCATTCCACAGTTTTTATTCCAGCCAAAATCCTTGCTGCATTCGTAGGCGTTGCGGATGCCCAGAAGTTCCATCCAGTCGCCGCTGGGGTTTATGAGCCCGACTGCGTTGGCGCCGTCGCAGAAATCTCTGTTTGGGCCGTCCGAATCGTAGGCGGAGCCGCAGAGGTCGTTGGCCCAAAGGCGAACGTTCTCTTCGTAGCTATGCTTAGGCCTGAAGAAGGCGGCATTGTGGGCGACTAGTTCGTCTTGCGTCGGAATATATCGATTTATGAAGAAAATCTTGACGGTGCCGTTGGTGTCTGTGACTGACTTGGGTCCGTCGCCGCGGCTGCCGGTGTAGAAATATTTGTTGTTGCTCTTGTTCCTGGGCTTGGCGCCCTTGCTTCCGTAGTCCCACGTTGGGTCTGTGAAGTCCCAGTCGCGGGTCTGGCCGAGGTGATCGGGGTTCCAGACGCTGTCGGGGTTGTTGACGCTGCAGCCGTCGCAGAAAAGGCCGGAGGGGTCTGATCCGCCGATGGGGTTGCCGTTGGCGTAGGTGTACCCGTTCATCTGGAGCGGGTTGGTGATGTCGATGATGGGGTCGACGGAGATGAAGCGGCCGGTGGTCGGTTCGTATTCGCGGGCGCCGATGTGGGTGAGGCCCGTGTTGGTGTCGTCGATTCCGGTGCCGAGGAAGCCTCGGTTGCCGGGCCAGTTTCCGGGCTGGGTGCCGCGGGGGTTGCCGTAGGGGTCGGACTTGCGACGGGTCAGGTTCTGGCCTGCCGCGAGGTCGACGGTGGTGGTTGCGGTGCCGTGATGGTCGGCGAGCTGGACGCTGAGTTGGTGGTTGTCGGCCTTGCCGCTGGTGCGGCGGACTGTGGTGGCGTCGGCGCCGCTGTAGTAGCGGACGGCGTCGAGGGGCTGGCCGGCCTTGTTGACGGTGACCTCGGCTTCGCCGAGGTAGAGGGTGCGGCTGCTGCCGGTTTCCTCGATGAGGCGGCTGCCCGAGGCGTCGTAGATGTAGGTGGTGGTGTTGTCGAAAGTGAACTGCTGGGGACCGGTGGCGTTGCAGGACCACAGCTGGAGGTCGCCGCCGTCGGCGGCGTTGTTGGGGACGTCGACGCACTGGTTGGTGGCCGGGTTGTTGAGCGACTTGTCGCCGGCGCGGTAGACGAACTTCTGCTTGTCGCTGCCGTCACAGGTGGCCAGGACCAGCTTGCTGCCGCTGGTGGTGAGGCACTTGTCCAGGGCGCGGACCGTGTTGCCGGTCAGGCGCCACTGTTGCGCCTTGGTTTCGTTGCAGGGGTAGATCTGAACCGGAGTGCCGTCGGCGGTTCCGCCGCTTTCAACGTCGATGCACTTGCCGGAGGCCCCGATGACGGAAACGGCTCCGATACCCGGGCTGGTGGCGGAGGTGAGCTTGCCCCGACGGTCCCAGTTCAGGGTCTGGGTGTCGCCGTCGATGCGACGGCTTGTGGTGTTGCCGGAGGTGTCGTAGGTGCGGGCTTCGCCCCGTTATGTAGACATCCGCGAATTATGCGACCAAGTTCAGGCTACCTGAGTTGATCGAGCGTTGTTCGAACTCGATCGGGCTGATGTGGCCGAGTGCGGAATGGCGGCGCCG
>NZ_JBVIXO010000019.1:0-134785 GCF_055593565.1 Streptomyces sp. NPDC040718
ACCGCGACGGCTACGGCAACGAGGACCCGAAGATCGCCGCCGGGGCCGCGGCCGAACTCCGCGCCCCAAACCCGGACCCCGCCTCCGTCTCCCCCGGTCCGGTTGACTCCCCCCCCCCCCCCCCCGGGGCCGCTGGGTCAGCTGCCGGCCGAGAGGTTGCCGGACAGGACCGGGATGTTCTCCACGAGGTGCGAGAGGGGCTCGTCGCCCTTCGCCTGGGTGGAGTTCTCGGCGCACTGCTGGTTCTGCGGGTTCGCCAGGACGTTGACGTCCTGGACGCCGATGTTGACCGCGGCGAGGATCCCCTGGAGGTTGACCTTGGCCGGCAGGCCGACGCAGAGCTTGTTCAACGAGCCCTGGACCGCGGAGAGCTGCGGGCTCATCTTGCCCGAGGTCTCCTGGTTGCCGTAGATCTGGTCGGCGTTGTTGCCGTTGACCGTGTTGATCCCGTTGTCATTGCCGATCGCCATCGCCGGGGAGGCCGCGAGGGCGCCCGTCCCCAGGACGGAGGCGGTGACGGCGGCGGTGGCCATGAACTTCTTGAGCATCGTGAGGATCCTTCTGTCGCATCTGCTGTCCCCGGCGGGACGACCTGCCCAACTGCCTCCCGGCCCAGGGGTTATCGCCGGTCACCCGAGCGGCCCAACGGATCCGCGGGGGCGCAGGCGCCGCCACCCGCCCGGATCGCGCGCAGCGCGGCCGTGTGGAGGGCGCGGGGGTCGCCGTGGGCCACGGGGCTGCCCGTGAGCGTGTACCACTCGTCCGCGTCCGTGTACTGGACCTCGAAGCGGACCTTGCCGTCCGCCCCGCCGGTGGTGCGCAGCGTGAGCGGGCCGGTGATGACGCCGACCTCGTCGGTCATGGCGCCGCCGGGACCCGCGAGGACCCCGTCCTGCCACTGCCGGGGGGCGGTCATGAGGCGCAGGTGTCGATCATGGTGGTGAGCACGGCCCTTTCGGCGTCGGTGACGGTCAGGCCGTAATGGGACTTCACGGTGGTCCAGGCCCGCCCGTACTGGCACCAGCTCGACTTGTCCGTCGGCTGCCACAGGTCGGGACTCTGGTCGCCCTTGGACCGGTTGGAGGAGGCCGAGACCGCCAGCAGCTGCGGCCGCGTCAGGTCGTTGGCGAAGGCCTTGCGCTTCGCGGCGTCCCACCCGGAGGCGCCGGAGCGCCACGCCTCGGCCAGCGGCACCATGTGGTCGATGTCCAGTTTGGCGGCCTCGTTGACGGCGACGCCGTCGTACAGGCTCTTCCAGGCACCCGTCAGGGCGCGGCACTCGGAGTCCTGCGTGACGTCGCTCCCGTCCCGCTTGAGGACGGTCTCACGGGTGTCGCACTTGTTGCCCTGTTCGGCCCAGTGCGTGAACTTGTCCCGGCTGTACCCGGCCATGGTGCCCGGCTTGCCGGTGGTCAGCCCGGTGAGCTGGGTCCGGGCGACGGCCGCGCTGACCATCCCCGGCAGGACGTCCCCGGAGGCCGGCTTGGCATCGCCGGCGGAGGGGGCGGCCGATGGCGGGGGCGCGGGGGCCGAGGCCTGTGCGGAGGGACTGGCACCGGCCGGCTTCCCGGCCGGTTTACCGTCCCCGGAGTTCCCCGGCCCCCCGCACCCGCTCACCCCGAGCAGCAGCGCGAGCGCCACCACCCCGCCGCGCACACCTGTGTGACGATTCATGACCCCACCCCGGACGAGACGCTTCGCGAACTGACCCGGGAAGACTACCCATAAGCGGACATCCAACCACGCACCGGTCCTGCCGTCGGGAGCGGATGAGGAACAACCGGACGACGGTGCACGCCACTTGTCGGGTCCGCCGGGGGTGTCCCTTCGGATCAGGCCCAGGAGGCGGCGACCAGGGAGCGGTGGGCCGCCTCCAGGTGGGCGGACGCCGCCAGCCAGGCCCAGGCGTAACCCTCGGACGAGGCTTCGGTGAGCCGGCCGAAGGCGTCGCGGGGGCGGCGGCCGGCTTCCGCCACGAGCGCGCCGGCCAGGTCGGCCGCCGACCCGAAGCCGGCCCGGCGCAGGGGTCCGTACGCCGCGAGCGGCTCCGGACCCCGGCCGGTCTCCGCCACCGCCCGGCGCCCGCCGGCCACCCCCGTCTCCAGCAGCCGGCGCACCCGCCACAGCGGCGAGTCGGCCACCGCGTCCGGACCCGGCCCGTCGGCGGCCGCCGGCCCCGCGGGGGCCCCGTCGTCCGGGAAGTGGCTGCCCTGGAGCCGGTCGTAGCCCAGGTCGGCGCGGTCGCGCCACTCCGGCGGCAGCCGCAGCGTGTACGCCGCCCCGGGCACCGGCCCCACGGAGAGGGGGCTCAGGGTGGCGGCCCGGTCCGGGTCGGGGCGGCCCAGGACGCGCACCGCCAGCCCCGGATACCCGGCCAGGCGGCGCAGGTTGGCGGTGTGCGCCAGCTCCGGATGCGGATGCGCCGGGCGCAGCCGCAGCAGGGGCGCGTCCGCGCGGAGCTCCCGCACCAGCAGGTGCTCGCCGGCCGCGCCGACCACCTGGACGTCGCAGCCCAGCAGGCCCGGTTCGGCGTCCCGCGCCAGCAGCTCCCGTACGGCCTCGGCCGCCGGGCGGGCGAACAGCGCGGCCAGCGGCTCCTCGTCCCAGGCCGCGCCCGGCGCGGGCACCGCCCGGACACCGCGCCCGGCGCCGAGCCGCCCGTCGGCCGAGACCGTCGCCCCGGTGATGCGCAGTCCGGCGCGGGCGAGCCCCGCGTGGTCGAGGGCGGCTCCGCCCAGGGCCACGGAGGCCGCCCCCGCGCCCCGGGCACGGGCGAGCCCGCCGGGGCGGACGTCCGACAGGGTGTAGCGGGCGCCGTCCTCGCCCAGCAGGTGGGTGACCACGCCGCCGTAGCCGGTCGCGGTCAGCACGGGCTCCCGGCACAGGCCGTGGACGCGCAGGCCGCCCCCGGCGCCGTAGGCGCGCCGGCCGCCGCCGGTCAGTCCGGGACCGCCCGTCCCGGAGGCCAGCAGCGCGGCGGTGCGCAGCAGTTCCGCGAAGGCGGCGGCCAGGTCGGTGAGCCGCTGGCCGGCGCGGCGCTCCCGCGCGGCCCGCAGTCCCCGTACCACGCGCAGCGCGGCTGCCTCCGCGCGCGGCAGCCCGGCGAGGCGGGCGGTGTGCGCGGCGCGCAGCAGTTCGGCCTGGACCACCGCGCCCCCGGCGACGACCCCGGCGGCCAGGGCCTCTGCCGACACGGCCCACAGCGCGGCCCCGGCCCGCACCTGAGCCGGCGTCGGCGGTGCGTCCGCGTCGGCACCCGCCCCGGCGTCGGCACCCGCCCCGGCGGCGTCGACCGCCGCGGCGGCCACCGACGGCGTCCCGCTCCCGGGGTCCTGCGCCGACGGCTCCGCCGCCCCGGCAGCCGGACCGGCCGCCTCCCCGGCCGGCGGCACCGCCAGGGGTTCGGCCAGTGGCGCGGCCCCCAGCACCGCCGCCCGGTGCAGGCAGCGCGGCGCCAGCAGGCAGCCGCAGACGGCCTGCCCGGGTTCCGTGACCGCCCCCGACGGGCCCGGCCGCAGGGTGACCACCGCGTCCTCACCGAAGCGGACGGTGACGCCCCCGTCGTCTCCGGTGGCCGCCGGGCAGCTCTCGATCGCGGCGTCCAGCTTCTTGCGCAGCCGGGCGCTCAGGTTCTCGACCGCGTCCGCGACCACCTCGGCGGTGACGGGCGGCAACAGCGGACTGGTCATCGGGGCTCCCCACGGAGTCGGTCGCCCACCCAGCGGGCGAGGGCGAGAGGGCTGAGCGCGGCCACCGGCATCCCGGCGGCCACGAGTTGCCGCGCGACCGGCACCGAGTAGCGGGGCGCGCCCGAGTCGTCGAGCGCGGCACAGCCCAGCAGATGGGCGCCGGACGCGGCCAGCGCCCGCACCTCGGCGAGCAGGCCGCCGAGCGGGGCGCCCTCCTCGAAGTCGCTGACCACGACGACCAGCGTGCGGCTCGGCACCGTGATCAGGCTCCGGGCGTGCGCGAGGCCCGCGGCGATGTGCGTACCGCCGCCGACGCGGACCTCCAGCAGCAGCGAGAGGGGGTCGTCGACGCGGCCGCTGAGGTCCACGACCTGGGTGGAGAAGGCGAGGAAGTGCGTGGACAGGGTCGGCACCCCGCCCAGCACCGCCGCCGTCAGCGCCGACCAGACCACGGACGCCTCCATCGAGCCGGAGACGTCCACCACCAGGATCAGCCGCCAGTCCGCCTCCTTCGACGCCCGCGTGCTGAACACCGGACGCTCCGGGACGACCACCACCCGGCCGTCGTCCAGCCGCCGGGTGTGCGCCAGGTTGGCCCGCAGGGTGCGCGCCAGGTCGAGCGGTCCGCCCGGCCGGCGGGTCGGGCGCGGGGTGGCCACGCCCGAGAGGGCCGGTCGCAGCCGGGTGGCCAGCTCCCTGGCCAGCTCGTCGACGAGCCGCCGCACCAGCGGCCGCAGCCGGGCCAGGTGCGCCTCGGACATGCCGCCGGCCAGCTGGAGCACCGAGGTCAGCAGCTCCACGGAGGGACGCACCGCCGCCGGGTCGAGCTGGGCCAGCACATCGGTGCGTCCTGCCCCGGCGGCGTCGGCGAGCACCTCCTCGCGCACGTCGGCGCCGAACAGGGACTCCAGCTCCGCCGACCACTCGCGGGCCGTCGGGAAGGAGGCCTCGTCCCCGCCGGAGCCGGGCCGGCCCACGTCCGCGGAGCCCTCCCCGCGCCCGGCGCCGTACAGCTCGTCCAGCGCGCGGGCGTAGGGCCGGGCGCCGGCCGGGAGCCGGTCGCGCTGGCGGCCCAGCAGCAGCCGCCACCGGTCGGCGGGCGCCAGCCGCCGCCCGTCCGCCGCCAGGGCGGGGGCCGCGGGACCCGCCGCGTCGGCGGACGCCGGGACGGTGGCCGCGTCCGGCGGACCGCCGGGCAGCGGCAGCTCCTTCAGCGCGGCCAGCCCGGCCGCGTCGGCGGCGGCCCACAGGGCGAGCAGGGCGGGCGGCGCGTCCAGCGAGAGGTCGACGCGGTCGCCGAGCCGCTCGGTGACCGTGTCCAGCAGCCGCTCCCGGGCGGCCGGGGTCAGTACGTCGAACCCGGCGCGCAGCGCCGGCAGCCGCTCCAGGAACGCCGCGTCGGCCAGCGAGTCCACCCGGTCCAGCAGCGGGGTGAGGGCGGCCGGGGAAGCGCCCAGCAGCGGTCCGGCGGCGGTGAGCAGCCCGGTGAGGCGGCGGGCCAGCGCGCGCCGCCCGTCGGGGGTGGCCGCTCCGTCCACCCAGGCGGCGGCGCGGGAGCCGAGCGCGGCCGCCGGGTCCAGATCGAGCAGCACCCGCACGGCCAGGGCCGCGCCGCGCATCAAGGGGCCCGCGCCGGAGGCGAGTCCGGCAAGGGCGGCGTCCATGCGCAGCCCCAGCCGGCGGGCGGCGGCCCGGTCGGCGAGGGCCACCAGGGCGCCCGCGTCGGCGGGGTCGTCGCTCCCGGCGAGGCCGGGCAGGGACCGCAGCGCCGCGTCGAGCAGCTCGCCGGTCAGCTCCCCGGCGACGGCCCGAGCCGCCTCCCCCGTACCGGGCAGGTGGCCGCGCCGCAGCCCCTCCAGCAGGTCCACGGCCTCCAGGAGCTCCGGAACGGTCGCGGTGTCCGGCAGTACGGCCGCCGTCTCCTCCAGTCGTACGCCGACCAGTTCGGGCAGGTCGCAGCGCGCGGCGGCGTCGAGCCCGGCCAGCACCTGGGCCGCCGTCGGGCCGCCTTCGGCCGCCTGCCGGCGCGCGATGTCACGCAGCGTCCCGGCGGCCGCCTGGGCGGCGGTGACGCCGCGGACCCCCGCCAGGTCGAGCCGGGCGGGGACGGACGGGTTCCAGGACAGCCGCCACTTGCTCCCCAGGGCGGTGCCGTCGCCGGTGGCGGCCGTGCCCACGGGCTCCCCGTAGGAGGCCCCGCAGACCACCAGCCGCCGCAGCAGCACCTCCCGGCGCCCGTCGAGCTCGGAGCGCAGCGGGTCCAGGCGGACCTCGCGCGGCTCCGGGTCCCCGGGACACGGCAGCCGCAGCGCGGCCAGCTCAGCCTCCACGGAGGGGCCGAGCCCGGAGCGCGGGGCGTGCGGGGTGGTCCGGCCGCGTCCCGTGCCGACGAACACGGCCTCCAGGGCGCGGGCCAGCGCCCGCCCCCGGCCGAGGGGTTCGCCCTGCCCGAGCACCGTGGTGACGGCCTCCAGCAGCTCGCCCCGGCCGGGGGCGGGCAGCCCGCGCAGCACTGCCAGGTCGCAGGCCAGCCGCAGGGTCTCGGCGGCCTCCCCGGTGCCCGCCGTGTGCCCGGCGCGGCGCAGCTCCCGGCACAGCCGGGTGAGGGCGGCCGCGGCCGCCTCCCGCAGCCGGCCGGGGTCCCCGCCCGCTTCGAACACGGCCTGCTGCCACAGCGGGTCCCGGATCCCGGCGGGGTAGCCGGAGCGGGAGTCGAGCAGGTCGTGGGAGTAGGCCACGAACGAGGTGACGACGGCCTCGGCCTCGGCACCGGCACCGGCCTCGGCCTCGGCACCGGTCCCGGAACCCGCCCGAGCGTCAGCGTCACCGTCACCGTCCGCGCCCGCCGTGAGCGCCGGGGCGTGGAAGGCGCCGATCACCGCGGCGACCCGGCGGCCTGCGAACCGCGCGAGCACGCCCCGCATGTGGGACTCCCGGGCCAGGTCCACCGCCGCCACCGCGCCCGCGTCCGCCCGCAGCGCCCAGCCGACGCCGAGCGCGGCACGGCGAACCGCCTCGGGGGAGCAGCCCGGAGCCAGGACCTCGACGGCCCGGTCCCACAGGTCCTCGCCCTCGCGCCCGGTGCCCGACGCGGCGAGCGCGCCCGCGTAGGAGCGGCCCCCCGGGGGCCCGGGGGCGGCCGGCGCGCCCTCCGGGGTCCAGCCCCGGTCGGACAGCGGCAGGTCGCAGCAGACGACCTCCACGCCCCGCCCGCGCGCCCAGCGGATCGCCGCCAGCTCGGGGGAGAAGTCCGCGAACGGGTAGAAGGCGAGGCGCCCTTCGGCCCCCAGGCCCGCCAGCGCGACGGGGGCGACGGTCTCCGGGTCGGCCAGGTGGGGCAGCCACGGCCGGAAGTCGGCGGGCAGCTCCACGCAGACGACCTCGGGGTCGGCCGCGTCCAGCAGGGCGGGGACCACCGCGGCCAGCGCGGGACTGTGGTGGCGCACCCCCAGCAGGTACGGCTCGCGGCAGGCGGCCAGCTCCTCCACCGCCGCCCGCGGTTCGGCGGTGTGCGTCAACGCAGGCTCCCGCGCAGGTCCCACAGCCGGCGCCACATCGCCGAGCCGTCCTCGGCGCGGCGGCGGACCGGGCCGTCCCAGTAGCCCAGCAGCCGCCCGTGGTCGGCGGGGTCGTCCTTGCGCACCACGCCCAGCAGGTGCCCCGGCAGCAGGTCCAGCACGTCACCGCCCGGCAGGTACGCGGCGGAGACCCCCAGGGAGGCGGCCACCTGGACGGCCTCGGCGGTGGACATGACCGTCCCCGGCCGCTCCACGTCCCAGCCCTCGGCGCTGCGGCCCGAACGCAGGTCCCGGAAGACGGTGACGAGCGCGTCCAGGACGGAGTCGTCCACTCCGAAGGCGGCGCCGGCCCGCTCGACGGCGGCGACGGCCTGCCGGCGGATCAGCGCGGTCTCGGCGTCCGGGTCGGCGATCGGGCCGACGGTCTCGAAGTTGAAGCGCCGCTTGAGGGCGGCGGACATCTCCGACACGCCCCGGTCGCGCAGGTTGGCGGTGGCGATGACCGTGAAACCGGGCGCGGCCGAGACCACCGCGTCCTCGGTGGCGGTCAGTTCGGGCACGCTGACCCGCCGGTCGGACAGGATCGACACGAGCGCGTCCTGTACCTCGGGCAGGCAGCGGGTGATCTCCTCGACCCGGGCCACCCGGCCCGTCCGCATCGCGGAGAGCACGGGGGAGTCGACCAGGGCCTGCGAACTGGGGCCCTGGGCGAGGAGCAGCGCGTAGTTCCAGCCGTACCGGAAGGCGTCCTCGGTGGTGCCCGCGGTGCCCTGGACGGTGAGCTCGCTCGTACCGCACACGGCGGCCGACAGCAGCTCGGACAGCATCGACTTGGCGGTGCCCGGCTCACCGGTGAGCAGCAGTCCGCGCTCCCCGGCCAGGGTCACCACGCAGCGCTCCACCAGGGCGCGTTCGCCGACGAACTTCGGGGCGATCACCAGCTTCGACGGGAGTCCGGCACGGCGCTTGGGCAGGGCCAGCTCCTCGCCCGCGCTCCCGCACACGAAGATCACCACCGCGCGCGGGGTGAGTGCCCAGCCGGGCGGGCGGGGGCCGGTGTCCTGGGCGGCGAGGAAGGCGAGTTCGGCGGCGTACCGCTCCTCGGCGGGCATCGCCTGCCGGGCGGGCGCGGACTGTTCGGTGACGGTCATCGGGTCTCAGGTCCTCTGGTCGGCAGAAGTACGGAGGAAGTCAGGAGTACGGAGGAAGCCAGGAGTGCGGAAAGAAGTCAGGAGGGGCAGGAGTACGGAAAGGAGTGCGGGCGGGGCCCGGTGGGGGCGCGGCGGCCGTACCGCGCGCCCCCACCGGAGCCGCTCGCCAGGGCAGGGCGGGTCAGCGGCGGCGGGCGCCGGCGCGCTTCACCTTCAGCTCCTCGAAGCGCGGTACGTCGCCCTCGCGGACCCGGGCCCAGGCCCGCCGGTACAGGTCGGCGGCCGGCTCGGCGGGCACCAGGACGCCCAGCGCCGGATGGCCGCCCGCGGCCAGGGCGTACATGGGCAGCTTCCACGTCTCGACCGGCAGGACCGGCGAACCGGGCTCGGACCAGCCGCCGGGCAGGAACAGGGAGCGCCCCGCCCGGGAGCGGCTGGCCTCCACCACCAGGTCGGTGGCGGCCAGTTCGGCGCGGGCGGCCTTCAGCCGGGCCGGCTTCCAGCCCGTCCAGCGGGCCGTGTTGCGGTCGGTGGGGTCGGGCATCGCCAGCAGCGCCAGGTACAGCGCGGCCGCGTCGGCGCCCAGTCCGTACGCCCCGGACACCTCCGCCACCAGCTCCGGCACGCTGCGCGACGGGTCCTGCGGCCACCAGGTCCCCTCCTTGTCGAGGCCGCCCGCGACGGGGGCCCCGGGGTCGGCGAGCAGCGCGGCGAACGCCGGGTCCTGGACCAGCCGCAGCGCCGTCTCGGCCCCGGAGGGCCGCTGGTCGGTGCCGCGCAGCAGCGGCAGGTACGGGTCGGAGCCCGTCGAGTCCAGCAGCGCGGGCCGTACCGCGGGCCGGGGCTGCGAGTCGTGCGTGGCCAGCACCACCGCCCCGTACCGCTCGTAGCCCTCGCCGCTCTCGGTGGGGGTGCCGGCCGCCTTGCGGAAGTCGGGCAGCCGGATGTAGTGCCCGACGCTCAGCAGCAGTCCGGGGGAGGCCAGGCGCTGGCGCAGCGCGGTGAGCGCGGGCGGCAGGCAGGCCCGTACCGGGTGCCCGGCGGGCAGCCGGTGCGCGAGCCAGGCCGTGAGGGCGGCGGCCCCGGCCAGCACTCCCGCGTCGAAGGGCTGGGCCACCGGGACGGCGGGTTCCACGTGGTCGCCCTTGACCGTCCACGCGACATCGGTGGACAGCACCTCGGAGGACGCCGTGTCGAGGAGCGCGGGCAGTGCCCGGTGCGGGGCCCAGCCGCCGCGCACCTCCTTGGCGGCCTCGGCGAGCAGCCACTCGGGCACGGGCGTACGACGGCCCACGCGCTCGTTCCACACCCGCGCGGCGGCGGCCGCGTCCGGGCCGTCCGTCCACAGCCGCGCCGGGTCGGCGGGCAGCAGCGCCGCGACCAGGGCGCGCCGGACGTCCACGCCGAGCTCCTTCAGGTCGTCGCGGGCGTTCGCGGCGTCGCCGGCCTTCAGCCGGAGCGTGTCGCGCAGTCCGGCGGGCAGGAAGGCGCGTTCGTACGAGTCCAGGTACGGCAGGCCCGCGAGGACCATCCGGGCCACGGCGGAGGAGACCCCGGTGAGCCGCGCGAACTCCTCGGCGGCCTCCGGGAACCAGGGTGCCGGGCCGCGTTCCGCGGCCTCCTTCAGGAAGGCGGCCACCCAGTCCGCGCCGCGCTCCCGGTCGCCGACCGGTCCGGCCGCCCCGGACCCGGTGTAGGGGGAGGGCACGGCGAATGCGCCCGCCGGGTCGTGCAGCAGTGCGTCGAACTCGCGGGCCTTCGGGAACTCCAGGGTCTGCTCGTTGAGGGCGAGCACAGCGCCGCCGCCGAGCGGGACGACGGCCCGGTGCCGGCTGCCCCGGCCGCGCTCGCGGCCGTCGGTTCCCAGCAGGTGGGCGGTGTCGATCCGCACGCGCAGGCGCCGCCACCGCTCGGCAGAGGCCCCGGCCGAGACCAGTCCCAGGGCGTCCACCCGGGCGAGGACCCGCAGCAGCGCCGCCCGCTCCTCCTCGGTGGTCTCGCCGGTGACGACCGCGCGGTAGGCGACCGCGGCGGGGGCGTCCAGGAACAGACCGGCCCAGGGGAAGGAGGAGTGGGCGATCTTCGGCGTGTCCACATGGACCAGGCCCGGGACCGCCTCTGCGGCGGTGTCGGCTGCGGCTGCCGCGAGCCGGCGCAGGAACTGGTACGTCCCGTCCGCGTCCCCGCCGAAGTAGCGGTGGTACGGGGTGCCCGTCAGGCCGTGCAGCGGGCGGTCGAGCAGGAAGTCGGCCGGGCCCCGCTCCACCGGGGGCTTCGGCCGTGCCTCGGGAGCCGGCTTCAGCGCCTCCGCCACCTTGGCCAGGGCCTTGCGCTGGGTCAGCGCGGAGCGGAGCGTGTCGACCACCCCGCCGAGCAGCGCGGGCGCGCCGACGGCGGGCAGGGCCGCGCTGACCAGCGCGGGCAGGTCGGTGCGGTTCTCCGCCCGGGCGGCGGCCTCCAGCAGGGCCCCGGCGGCGCGCCCGTCCATCGCGCGCAGCGCCGCCGATCCCTCGGGGTCCCGGGGCCGCAGGCAGTACCAGTAGGCGAGCTTCGGGAGTTCGGCGTGGCCGGTCCAGAACAGGCCGCCGTTGTGGTCGGAGGTGACCTTGCAGGTGACCGCGCCCTCGGGGTCGGTGAGGGACAGGGTCCGCCAGTCCCGGGAGACGGCGCGCGGCCGGTCGTCACCGGGGAAGGCGACGGCCGCGCGCGGGAGGGGGCCGCCCTCGCGCACGGTGACGGAGCGTCCGGTGTTGTCGGAGCCGTGCCAGCCCCCGCCCCGGACGTACACGACCCGCCAGCCGAGCAGCCCGTCGACGGGCGCGCCCAGCACGGAGCCCTCGACGGAGGGCGTCGGCCGCAGCCAGTTCTGGCCGACGTGGTCGTTCAGGACGCTGCCGCCCGGATGGCCGTCCAGGGCCTCGGCGAGGAAGCCCGGCAGGGAGCGACGCCCCACCACGCCCGTGGCCGGGTCGTACTCGGCCCAGCCCCAGTCGCCCGGCCGGCCGCCCTGGTCCCACACCCAGTACGAGGTCCCGTCGGTGATGACCGCCTGCTCGGCCGGCAGCCTGCTGTCGCCCGCGTGCAGCGGGGCTGCGCCGCCGGTCGTACGGCCGCCGCCGGGCAGCGCGAGGGTCACGTGCTCGGAGCGCACCGACCAGTAGTTGGCGCCGGAGTCCAGGGTGAGGACGTCGTCGGGGGCGCTCAGCCAGTAGCCCTGGACCGGGCCGTCGTAGGAGGCCCAGAAGACGAGGAGGTCGCCGTCGGTGTAGTGGAACCCGTGGTTGTACCGGTCGCCCGGCGGGATCCGCAGGTCGTGGGTGAGCACGGTGGAGTCGGCGCCGATGACCCGGACCTGCGTGGAGTTGGCGACGATGACGTACGGCCAGGCGTCCATCACGGTCAGCCGCGTGCGGCCCCGGCCGGGAGACAGCTCGCCGACGGCGGCCTCCCAGGCCGGCCAGACCAGTTCCTCGAACAGGCCGCCCCGCAGGGTGCGGGCCAGGATCTCGCCCAGGTCGACGGAGGCCGCCCGGGACACCTCCTCGGGGGCGAGGGCCAGGGCCTCGGACGGCAGCCAGGTGAGCCGGCGCAGCGCCTCGGGCAGCTCCGGCAGGGCCGCCGCCGTGGACTCGCCGGCCACCCGGCGGACCCACTCGGCCACCAGCGGGGCGCTGCCGGGAGCTGAGGCGAGGTGCCGCACCGTCCCGCGGTCGCCCGACATGTTGGTGTTGAACCGGTCCAGGGTGCGGAAGAAGGCCGGACGCATCCGCTCGTCCGCGCACAGCGCCCGCAGGTCGCGCCGCTCGGCCGAACGGGCCCAGCCGTCCAGGCCCAGCACCTCGTTCGGCCCGGGCTCGACGACGGCCAGGCCGGACGAGAGCAGCAGGTCCAGCAGGTCCACGTCCTGGAGGCCCAGGCGCAGGCCCTCCTCCCGCCCCGGCAGGGCGAGTTCGGCCCGCAGCACGTCGGCGCAGCGGCCGATCAGGGGGAGCAGCGCGGGCAGCGGGGGCGGGGTGCCCCAGCCGGTGTGCCGGGCGGTGTGGAAGCGCTCCAGCCAGCCGGCGGTACCGTCGGCGCAGCGCTCCTCGGCGGGCAGGCCCGCGTCCGCCAGCCCGGCGGTGGCACCGGACTCCTCCAGCACCTCCAGCCACAGGGCGGCCAGTTCACCGGCGTCGCCGCCGCCGGAGGGGGTGATGCCGAGCAGGGTCCCGCGTACCGAGGGCACCCGCTTGGCCAGCGCGACGAGCGCCGTACGGTGGGCCTTCCACCAGCCGGCCGCCGCGCGCAGGGTGGCGGGCAGCGGCAGCAGCTCGGCGAGGTACTCCTGCTCGGGCGCGTTGCCGGTCAGCCCGGCCGCGCGGGCCAGCCGGCGCAGCTCGACGGCGGCCTGCGCGGACGGCGCGAGCCCGCCCGCGGTGCGGCGTACGCACAGGCGGCGGAAGCGCTCGAAGGCCTGGTCGGGGGAGACCCGCTGGGCCAGCTCCTTGCCGTAGCCGGTGAGCACCTTCACGGGCAGGGCGCCGGCCAGGGCGAACTCCAGGAAGACGGCGTCGAGCCGGTCCTCGTCGACGGCCAGGCCGTAGCGGGCCTCGCTGGTGCGGGCGCGGCCGAACAGCTGGGCCGCGTAGGTGGTGTTGTCGACGGCGAGGAAGACGCGGGCGGCCTGCTCGTAGAAGACGGGCAGGAAGTGCGGGACGGCGGCGGCGAGCCGGTCGGCCAGCTCGGTGCAGGCGTCGAGGGCGGCCTTGGGCTTGGTCTTGGCCTGCCGGGCCAGCCGGTCCAGTTCGGGGACCACGGCCAGCGCGTGGTGTCCGTCCTCGGGGTGGTGCACGAGCACCCACTCCGGGAAGCCGAGCGCCTGGCGCCGGCCGAGGCCGACGACCTGCGGCTCGCCGTCCGGTACGAGGCCCAGGAAGCCGGCGGCGAGGTCCTCGGCGGCGCCGAGTTCGGCCGCGGCGAGCCGGATCACGACGCGCTCGTCCCCGAGGGCCGGGTGGCGGTACGCCCGCGCGGTGAGGGGGACGGCCGAGGAGCCCGCCCCGGTGGTGCCGGCGGGCAGGACGGCGCCCGCCGCCAGCAGTTCGGCGCCGCCGGCCGGGGCGTCCCCGGCCGTGCTGGTGGTGCTCGTGGTGTCGGTGGTGCTCACGCTTCGTCCCCGCCCTCTTCGATCCTGCGCCCGGCGTACAGCGCCGCGGCCATCCGCATGCCCTCGGACCAGGCCACCGGTCCGACCTCGCCGAGGCGTACCGCCCGGCCGTCCTCGTCGTGCCAGTTCAGCGCCCCGGTGGCGGTCTCCTCGTCGTAGTAGGGCTCGCCGATCCACACCGCGGCCTCCACGGCCCGCCCCGAGTCGTGGACCTTGCAGGTGGCGTAGCCGCCGGAGACCCGGTAGCCGAGGCCCGTGGCGCGGGCCGCGAGGCCGAACCGGGTGGGGAAGACCCCGCCCGCGAAGTCGCGCACCTCGGTCGCGGCCGGCTCCAGGTCCGCGGGCTTCCGCCAGGTGGCCCGGTGGATCTGCTCGACCCGCTGGGTGATGTCCAGATCGGCCGCGAACTCCCGTACGTCGTCCAGGTCGGGCAGCAGGACGGGGTGCGGCAGGGTCACCGTGCGCGGGGAGAGGCGTACGGTCTCGCCGTCCAGGTTGACGACCTTCAGCTCGCCGCCGGCGGTCGCGTCGCGCAGGAAGCCCACCTCGTCGGGGTCGCTGTCGGGGACGACCGCGAGGTCGCGCAGCGCGGCCTGCCAGGCCTCGTCGGGCCAGACCCGGGCGAGGAGCTCGGTCGGCACCGGCAGCGAGGACACCATCCAGGTGTCCACCTGGGCCGCGCAGGCCGCCTCGTGCCGCTCCAGCCACTCGGCGAGCCGGCGCAGCCGGTCCACCTCGGGGTGGTCGCGCAGCGCCTTCGGCAGTGCCTTCAACTGCCGCCCCGCGGGCCGCCGTACCGCGACCCTGCCCTCCACGAGGGAGATCTCGTACCCCTCGTCCAACGCCAGCCAACCCATCAGCGCGCGCCCCTCCGCCTGTCCGAAAACGGTCTTGCGCAGCCCGGAACAAGGCGCGAGCGCCTGCTGAACTGCGGTATGCGGGGAGACTAGCGAGCCCCACTGACAACGCGGATGGGAGGGTTCCGAGTGAGGGCCCCGGACATGCCGCTGCCCCCGGTCCACGGGGACCGGGGGCAGCGGGGCGGGGGCTTGACGCGGGGTCAGACCGCGTCGGCGGTCTCCGCGGCCTCCGCGGCCTCCGCGGCCTTCGCCGGCGCGGCGGCCGGGGCGGCGGAGCGGACCACGCGCGGGCCGTGGCCGGAGCGCAGGCCGAGCCAGCTGATCAGCGCGACCAGGGCGAACGCGGCGGCCCCGATCCAGAAGGTGAGGGTGAACCCGGACTCGGCCGGCAGCGGCGGGACGCCCTTGGGCAGGTGCTCGATGGTCTTGGACGCCAGGATCGTGGTGACGATGGCGCTGCCGATCGCGCTGCCGGTGGAGCGGGAGATGGAGTTGATGCCGTTGGCGATGCCGCTCTGGTGGTGCGGGACGCTCGACATGATCACCGCGGGCATGGCGGCGTAGCCGAAGCTGACGGCCGCGCCGACGACGAGGCCCGCGCCGATCACCGAGAAGGTGTGGCCGTGGTCGAGCGCCAGCCAGCCGAAGCCGACGGCGCCGAGCGCGGCGGCCACGGCGAGCGCGAGGCGGGGTCCGCGGTGGCGCACCAGCTGGCCGCCGACGGGGGAGGCGAGCAGCGAGACGATCGCGCCGGGCAGCAGGAACTGGACGGAGGCGCGCAGGATGGACGCGTCGAAGCCGTAGCCGGTGAGCTTCTCGGGCATCTGGACGAGGTAGGAGACGCCCAGGAAGTTGGCGAACATGCCGAAGCCGACGAGGATGCCGGCCAGGTTGGCCATCAGCACCGGGCGGTGGACGAACATCTTCATGTCGACCAGCGGCTCGGCGACCTTGCGCTCGACCAGGACCCAGACGGCCGTCATCACGGCGGCGCCGGCGAAGCTGCCGAGGGTGCGGGCGGAGGACCAGCCCCACTCGTGGCCCTGGGAGATGGGCAGCAGGAGCAGCAGCAGGGCGATGCCGAGGGTCAGCGCGCCGAGGAAGTCGGTGCGTCCGCCGGTCTTGTGCCGGGTGGCGGGGACCAGGAACACGACGGCCAGCAGGGCCACGACGGCGAAGCCGGTCGCCATCCAGAAGGCGTTGCGGTAGTCGGCGCCGTCGCCGGAGGTCAGCAGGCCGGTGGCGACCAGCGCCAGGCCGCTGCCGAACGCGAGCGTGCCGCTGACCAGCGCCATGGCGCCCGGCAGCTTCTGCGGCCGGACCTCCTCGCGCAGTACGGACAGGGCCAGCGGGAAGATCGCCGTGGCGGAGCCCTGGAGCACGCGGCCCAGGATCAGCAGGGGCAGGGAGGTCGCCAGCGCGGCCACGACGGAACCCGCCACCATCACGCCGAGGACGGCCACCAGGGTGGGCTTCTTGCCGTGCTGGTCGCCGAAGCGGCCGAGCAGCGGGGTGAACACGGCGGCGGAGAGCAGGGTGGCGGTGGTCACCCAGCTGACGTTGGCGGTGGAGGTGCCGAGGTCGTTGCGGATCAGGCCCAGGATCGGTACGGGCAGGGTCTGCATCATCGACACGACCATGGCGGCGAGGCTCAGGGCGAAGACGATGACCGTCTCGTTCCCGTTCCTCGCTTCGGCGGGGGCGGATGCGGCGGAGCTCATGCTGGGGGACCTTCTCAATGCTTCAGGGCGCAGATGTTTTATGTCATCAAGTACTTCGACGAAGGTAGCCAGAGATGGTTAAGGTGGTCAAGTAAAAGGTTGATAATGTCAACGATTCTCGGCTAGGCTCCCGGTCATGAGCACCACCGCCCCGCACCGCCCCGCCAAGCTGGAACTGCTGGAACTCCTCGCGGCCATCGGCACCGCCCAGTGGCGCGACTTCGCGGCCGCCGCCGCCCGTCACGGGCTCACCTCCACGCAGGCCAAGGTCCTCGCCCAGCTCGACGGGCCCGTGCCGATGCGAGGCCTCGCGGCCCTGCTGGCGTGCGACGCCTCGAACGTCACGGGCATCGTGGACCGGCTCCAGGCGCGCGGGCTGGTGCGGCGCGAGCCCGCGCCGCGGGACCGCCGGGTCAAGAACGTCGTGGCGACCGACGAGGGCCGTGACGTCATGCGGCGGGTGCGTGAGGAGATGCAGGCCACCCACGGGGCGCTGGACGCGCTGGACGAGGCGGAGGGCGCGACCCTCTACGCCCTGCTGGAGCGCCTGCGCCCCGCCATGGAGCGCGACCCCGCCTCCTGATCCCGCCCGGCCGGTCCGGGGGGAGTGGCCGGTCAGTCCCCGGAAGCGGCGTCGGCCGACTCGACGGCGGCGTCCAGGGCGGCCGTGAGGCGGCCCAGGCGCTGCTGGAGCTCGCGGATCTCGGCGAGCTCGAACCCGGTCGCCCGCGCGATCCGGCGGGGCACCTCCACGGCCCGGTCGCGCAGGGCCGAGCCCTCCCCGGTGAGTACCGCGTGCACGGACCGCTCGTCCTCCGCGCTGCGCTCGCGCCGGATCAGGCCGGCCGCCTCCAGCCGCTTGAGCAGCGGCGAGAGCGTGCCCGAGTCCAGCCGCAGGTGCTGTCCCAGCTGCTTGACCGGCATCGTGCCGTGCTCCCAGAGCACCAGCATCACCAGGTACTGGGGGTAGGTCAGCCCCAGGTCCTTCAGGACGACCCGGTAGAGGCCGCCGAAGGCGCGGTTCGCGGCGCCCAGTGCGAAGCAGACCTGTCCGTCGAGGCGGAGGAAGTCCTGGTCGCGAAGGGGTTCGCGGAGGATGTCGGCGGGCTGCTCGGTCATGTGCCCCAGTGTACCGGAGGCTGCTTGCGAGCCATTGAGTTGTGCACAACTGAATTGTGTGCTCTATTTGTGGTCGAAGGTCGGCCACCGGCCGCCCCGCCCCTCTGAA
Organism: Streptomyces sp. NPDC040718; assembly: GCF_055593565.1. NCBI lineage: Bacteria > Bacillati > Actinomycetota > Actinomycetes > Kitasatosporales > Streptomycetaceae > Streptomyces > Streptomyces sp. NPDC040718. Next base: position 17,314 of record NZ_JBVIXO010000019.1, read on the forward strand.
AGGACCTCCGATGGACGCGCTGTACACCGCCGTCGCCACCGCCAACGGCCGCGAGGGCCGCGCCGTCAGCTCCGACGGCCAGATCGACCTGCCCCTCGCCATGCCCCCGGCGCTCGGCGGCAACGGCCAGGGCACCAACCCCGAGCAGCTGTTCGCCGCCGGCTACGCCGCCTGCTTCGCCAGCGCCCTCGGCCTGGTCGGCCGCCAGGCGAAGGTCGACACCGGTGACGTGTCCGTCACGGCGGAGGCCTCCATCGGCCAGGACGCCGGCGGCTTCGGCCTCGCCGTCACCCTGCGCGTCGAGCTCCCCGCCCACCTGGAGGGCGAGACCGGCACCCTGCTGGTCAAGCAGGCCCACGAGGTCTGCCCCTACTCCAAGGCCACCCGGGGCAACATCCCCGTCGAGCTCGTCATCGAGTAGCAGCGCCCCGGACGCCGTCAGGCGGTGCGCCGCGCGGCCACCACCGCGCAGGCCGCCGCCAGCGGCAGCTCCGCGGCGAGCGCCAGCAGCACCGCCGCTCCCTGCCCGGCCGTACCCGCCGAGGTGGTGACGTCGAGCCAGGCGTCCGCCGCCAGCAGCGCGGCCGTCGCCCCCGCCACCGCCGGGACCCGCGGATCGCCCGTGCGCAGCAGCACCCCCGTCCCGGTCAGGCCGGCGGCCAGCAGCGCGTCGAAGCCCACCCAGGCCGTGGACCAGTTGGACACCTCCGCCGTCCGCGGCAGCGTCCGCGCCAGCACCACCATCCACGGCAGCAGCGCCAGACCGGCCCCGATGAGCACCGTCGCGAGCCGCGGGGCACGTCCGCGCATTCCCCCGGAGCGGGGGCGGGCCGGGAACTGCGGGGCGGTGACGGCCATGGCTGCGGGCCTCCTTCCGGTCCGGCGGTCCGTCCGCCGGGCACACCACAACCCTGTCGGCCCGCAAGGGGAAGATCAGTAGCTCCACCGTCCCGACCCGAGGTGGTGCCAGGTACACCCCCGGCCGGACACCAGGGGGATGGCCACCCCATGATCCATCCGATTACCGTACGGACATGGCAACCCGCGGCGCGCTGAGGCGTACGTACACCTGGATCGCGTCGCACACCCCCTGGTCGGCGTGGGCCTGGCGCAACACGGCCTTCGCCACGGCCGCGATCCCGCCCGCCCTGCCCCTCGTACTCGGCGCCGTCACCCTGGTCGCCCTCCCCGGCCGCAGCCCCCTCCCGCTGGTCCTCGTCCTCGCGCTCCGCCCGCTGCTCACGCTCCTCCAGCGCAGCCGCTTCCGTACGCTGCTCGGTCTCGACGTGCCGCCCGTCGTCCACGAACACCGCTGGACGACACCACGCGGGCTCGCCGAGCGGCTGCGTTCCGAGTCGACCTGGCGCCAGTACGGCTACCACCTCGTCGTCAGCCCGCTCGCCGCAGCCGGCGCGGTCGTACTCGTCCTCACCTGGGCCGGCGGCGCCGCCGCGGCCTCCGTCTACGCCTGGTACTGGCTGCTCCCCACCGACGGCGAACTCCCTTCTCCGGGCTGGACGACCCAGTACGACGTCGCCACCGGCCTCGGCGTACTCGCCCTGCTCGCCGCCCCCTGGCTGGCGGCGGCCCTCACCCGGCTCGACGCCACCGCCGCGGCCGCCCTCCTCGGCCCCAACCGGGCCCGCGAGCTCCAGCGCCGCGTCGAGGACCTCGCCGAGAGCCGGGCCGGCGTCCTCGACGCGGCCGACCTCGAACGCCGCCGCATCGAACGGGACCTGCACGACGGCGCCCAACAGCGCCTGGTCTCCCTCGCGATGAACCTCGGGATCGCCCGCGCCACCCTCACCGACCTGCCCCCCGAGGCCAGGGCCGTCATCGACGAGGCCCACCGCGAGGCGAAGGAGGCCATCGAGGAACTCGGCAACCTGGTACGGGGCCTGCACCCGGCCGTACTGGAGGACCGCGGACTCGACGCCGCGCTCTCAGGGATCGCCGCCCGCGCCCCGCTGCCCGTCGAACTGACCGTGGACCTCGCCGAGCGGCCCGGCCCCACCGTCGAGGCCGTCGCCTACTTCGTCGTCTCCGAAGCACTCGCCAACGTGGTCAAGCACGCCCGCGCGAAACGCTGTTCCGTGCGCGTCACCCGCGTCGCGGGCGGCCGCCGGGGCGACCTGCTGCGCGTCGTCGTCACCGACGACGGCGTCGGCGGCGCCGACCCGGCGGGCGGCACCGGACTGACCGGCCTGCGCAAGCGCGTAGGGTCGGTCGACGGAACGATTCTGATCAACAGCCCCCTCGGGGGCCCGACCGTCGTCACTGTGGAGCTGCCGTGCGGGCTGTGATCGCGGAGGACTCCGTCCTGCTGCGCATAGGTCTTGTCAAAGTCCTGGAAATGGCCGGATTCGAGGTGGCCGCCGAAACCGGCGACGCCGAAGGCCTGCTGGCCGCCGTCGAGGAACACCGCCCCGACCTCGCGCTCGTGGACGTCCGGATGCCGCCCGGATTCACCGACGAGGGCGTCCGGGCCGCCCTGATGATCCGCAGTCAGCACCCGGGGACCGCCGTGCTGCTGCTCTCCCAGTACGTGGAGGAACGCTACGCCGCCGACCTGCTGTCCTCCCAGAGCGGCGCGGGCATCGGCTACCTGCTCAAGCAGCGCGTCGCCGACGTCGAGGAGTTCATCGACGCCCTGCGCCGCGTCGCGGCCGGCGGCACCGCCCTCGACCCGCAGGTCGTCGCCCAGCTCCTGCTGCGCCGCGGCGGCCCCGACCCGCTGGAGCGGCTCACCCCGCGCGAGCGCGACGTCCTGGCCCTGATGGCGGAGGGCCGCTCCAACGCGGCGATCGCCACCGGCCTCGTCGTGAGCGAGAGCGCGGTCGCCAAGCACATCAACAACATCTTCGCCAAGCTCGACCTGCCCCCGGCCGGCGAGGCCCACCGCCGGGTCCTCGCCGTACTGCGCTTCCTGGACGGCACGCCGTGACCCGTTCCGCCGCCGGGGGGCGCGGACCGCGCCTCGCCTGGTACACCGCCGCCGCGCTCAGTGCCGTCCTGGTCGTGACGGCGGCCGCCTGGCAGGCGGGGACCGGGGTCGGAGTGCGCAGGAGCACGGCCGTCGGGGGAAGCGGCGGCCGGGCGGTGACCGCCGTGGAGGTCGTGGCCGGCTCGTCCGACGTGGACGTCACCCCGCGCGGGGACGCGCAGGTCGGCTACCGGGCCGACCTCACCTGGTCGTTCGGGGAGCCGGTCGTCGAGGAGAGCTGGCTCGGCGACACCCTCAGGCTCACCCCGCACTGCCCGGTCGATTCCTTCACCACCGCCGCCGGGCTCGGCTGCTCCGTGCGGCTCGCCGTCACCGTGCCCGCCGGGGTCCCGGTGAAGGTCTCCGGCGGCTCCGGCCGGATCGGCGTGAGCGGCCTGGCCGGGACGGTCGACGCCGAGACGGGCGCCGGCACGCTGGTCCTGGCCGACCTGCGCGGGCCCCTGCGGGCGCGGGTCGGCGACGGCACCCTGCGGGCCACGGGCCTGACCGTCCCGCAGGCCGACATCCGCGCGGGGTCCGGCCGGGCGGACGCCCGGTTCGCGGCACCGCCGGAGCGGGTCACCGCACGGGCGGGGGCCGGCCGCCTGGCGCTGGTCCTGCCCCCGGACACCCGCTACCGCGTCGGCTGCCGGGCCGGCCTGGGGCGCTGCGAGGCGGACGACGCCCTGAACGACCCCGCCGCCGACCGGAGCCTGGACCTCGCCGCCGAGGCGGGCCACGCCACCGCGTCCTACCGCCCGGACGGCCCCTAGGCGGTCCGCTGGAGGACTCCCCGGACGTAGGAGGCCTGGCCCGCGTGCTGGAGGTCGTCCGTCAGGACGCTGACGAGGCGCACGCCCAGGCTGACCGGCGGGTCCCAGCGCTCGTCGACGATCCGCTCCAGGTCGGCGGCGGCCAGGCCCCGCACGAAGCGCAGGCTCTGCTCGTGGACCGCGTCGTAGTAGCCCAGCAGCAGCTCGGGGGAGTCGACGCGGACCTTGCCGACCTCGGCGGCGGTGTGGCCGTAGCCGATGCCGTCGGCCGGCAGCGGCAGGCCGAAGCGGTCGGCCCAGCCGCCCGCCCGCCAGACCTGGTCCAGCCCCGCGACCTCGGCCACGTGGTCGTCCTGCACCCGGGTCAGGTGCCAGACCAGCCAGGCGATCGAGTTCGCCGCCGGGTCGAGCCGGGCGTTCAACTCCTCGGCCGTGAGCCCCTCGACCGCCTCGTGCACCACCTCCCGGATGCGTCCGAAGCCGTCCGCCAGTACCTCCGTGGCCTTCATGAGCAGTCCCCAGCCGTGTTTCTCGTCGTGTACGCCGTCGAGCCGTTCCGGGGACCACCATGCTCGCCCGCCGCCGGGCGGGGCGGGCGACACTCCGTCAGCGGCGGGAGCGGCGAAGGAAGATGCCGGCCGCCGCGCCGACCAGGGCGATCCCGGCCACTCCGGCGGTGGTCCACCAGGCGCCGGAGCCCTCGGACGCGCCGGCCGGCGCGGGCGCCGGGGAGGAGGGGGAGGCGGGCGGAGCGGAGGGACCGGAGGGGCTCGCGGGTGCCGAGGGGGCCGGAGAGGGGGGTGCCGAGGGGGCCGGGGCCGCCGGGGCCGGGTCCACGGCCGGTACCGCCACCTCTCCCTGCGCGTGACCGAGCGAGGGGAAGCCCGCGTCGACGGTCACCTTCCACGTGCCGGGCGGGAGTGCCTCGGCCGTGATCCACCCCGCGGCCCGGCCGGTGTCGCGCAGCAGCCGCCACGGGCCCTGCGTACGGCTCCCGTCGGGGCTGACGGCGTTCACGGTGGCGGCCACGGCCTCCTCGACGGCGTCACCGTCGTTCTCCCAGGTGACGTCGGCGGTGACCCGGCCGTCCCGCTGACCGGTGAGGGCCACCTTCAGCGTGTCGCCGTGGGCGTGTGCGGGCCCCGCGGCGCCCATGGCCAGGACGAGGCAGAGCAGGGGGAGGGTGAGTGCGGCCAGGGCCAGCGCGGGGAGGTTCGGGAGGTGTCGGCGCATCGGCACGGTGCTCCAGGTGAGGGGAGGTGCGGGAGGGGAAGGCGAGGGGGCGGGCGGCCGTAGGGGAGTACGGCCGCCCGCCGGTTCGAGGGGTCGGGGGTGCCCGCGAGGCGGCGTCGTCCGCCCGGAGGGCGGGCGCTGCTTCGCGGACACCCCCTGGGTCAGCCGGCCTTGCGGGCCGTCCAGACCTGGGCCTGACGGCCGTCCGCGCGCTGGAGGTCGAGCAGCCAGGTCCCGTAGTAGGGGCGGTTGCTGACCGTGAGGGCGAAGCCGCCGCTCGGGTCGGTGATGGTCACCGCGCCGTCGCGGGAGGCCACCCGCCACTGCTGGGCGGCGGAGTTCCCGCAGGGCTGCTGCGCGACCCACATGCCCGCGGCGGGAGCGCCGCCGGGCTGGAGGCACTTGCCGGACGCCGCGGACTTGATCCGTACCGTTCCGTTGCCCGCGTCGTCGAAGTACCACTGCTGCTGCGCGTAGCCGTTGGACCGGTTCGCGACGAGCACGGTTCCGTCGGCGGTGCGTCCGCCCCACAGCTCGGCGGCCATGCCGCTGCTGCCGTTGCCGAGCACGTAGCGGGTGCCCGGGGTGGTGGCGCCGCCGCCCGTGTCGGCCGTGCGGAACGACGCGGCCTTGCCGGGGCCGCTGTCACGGCCGGAGCCGTCGCGGACCGAGACGGCGGCCGTGTACGCGGTGCCGGGCTTGAGGTTGTAGACGCGCAGGGAGGTGGACTGGACCCAGGTCAGGTGCTTGTCGTTCAGCAGCACCTGGTACCAGGCGGCGCCCTCCGTCTTCGGCCAGCTCAGGACCACCGAGTCGGACTGGATCTGGCCCGCCGTCACCGCCGGTGCGCCCGAGGGCTTCTTGGTGGGGGACGGGCTGGGCTTCGCGGTCGGCGACGGGTTCGGGCCGGGGTCCGGGTTGGTGCCGCCACCGCCGGCGTTCCGCATCAGGAACTGGTTGTCGGCGATGTTCCAGTGCGTGGCCAGGTAGCTGCCCGGCTTCGGACTGGTGTGGAAGTAGTCGTCGTGGTTGCAGTCGAGGATGTTCTCGGCCGCCTTGTTGGTGCAGATGTTGCGCATCTGCGGGTAGTACGGGGTGTCCGAGTAGCACATCACGTCCCACTCGTCCGTGCAGTGCGCGCCCCGGCTGGTGTTGGGCGCGCTGTTGTTGACCGCGCCCAGGTTGTGGCCGAGTTCGTGCGCGGCCGTGTGGCCGCCCCAGCAGCCCGAGTCGGTACGCCCGTAGGACGGGCCGAAGTTGCTCAGGTTGTTCTGGCCGGGCCGCTCGTCGCCGTTGAAGGTTCCGATGCCGCAGTACACCTGGGTGTCCGCGAAGATCATGTACTTGCGGTCGCGGCGGTCCAGGCCCTTGCCGGCCAGCGCGTTGTTGGTGGCGCTGAACTCCGAGAGCGCGGAGTCGGGGAGCTCGATGTTGAGCACCGACGGCGTGCAGTCGGCGGCCGTCACGTAGCGGATGTGCCGGACGCCGCCGGTCTCCTTGGCGCTCGCCGAGTAGATGAGGTCGGCGTCGGCGGCCCACTTGCGGAACGAGGCCACGTACTCGGCGTACCGGTCCCGCCCGGGGCCGTGCACGTACACGACCTGGACGCGGTTGCCGGTGCTGCCGTCGCCGTCGCACTGGACGGTCTGTCCGGCCGGCCCGGCGGCCACCGCCTGGCTTCCGGAGGCCGGCGGGGCCGGGGCCTTGGCGCTCGCGGCGCTGCGGGCGTCGGCGGCGGGCGCGTCCTGAGGACGCCCGCCGCCCTCGCCGGCCGCCGGGTCGGCGCTGGCCGGGGAGGCGGGGTCGGCCGCGGGGGCCTTGGTGCGGACGACGGGCTCGACGTCCTTCTTGATGTCGACGCCCCCGGGGGGAGCGTCGGGCCCGTGGGTGCACAGGCCCGCCTTCGTGCGGTAGACGCCGACGCAGCGGTCGCCCTTCGGGGCCGTCTCCAGCCCGTCGTAGACCAAGCCGCGCTCGCCCTCGTTCGCGGGCGCCTTGGCGAGGGGGGCCGGTTCCGCGTCCCGGGCCGGTGCGGCGGCCGGTTCGGCGGCCGCGGCGGGTGCCTCGGCCAGTGCGGTCGTGGTCGCCTCGGCGTCGCCGCCTATGCGGGAGTAGGCGATGCCTCCCGCGAGCACCGCCGCCGATGCCATGGCGGCGGTGAGGAGTATCAGCTTCCGGGGTTTGCGCCGGTGGCCGGGCTTGCGGCGCCGGCCGGGGGTTCGTGCTGTCATGCGCACCTCAAGTCCGTGTCAGGAGAGTGGGTGCGCCGCAGCTTGCCAGATGAGCGGCTCGGAGAATTCGGACAAACGGGAGACCGGTCCGAGAAATCTATCCGTTACCTTGGTGTCTGATTTGATGAACTGTCAATTCGCTTTGAAATCAAGCAAGTTACGCGCGTTGCAGATCAAAGGTCCAGGCCTTTTCCGGGATCTCGTTACCAAATCGAGATACGAGGCGGAACCTTGTTGACGGGAATTCAGTCAGGTATTCATTCAAAAACTACCTGCCGAATTCCCACCGTCACGAGCCGTGAAGCGGGAGGCCCAGGCGCGCGCCGTCATGGGTGCCCAGGCCGCCCGGAAGGTGCGGAGCCGGCTTGGGCACCCCGTACGGACTACCGGGCGGCGTCCCGCTCCCAGAGGTAGAACCGCTGGGCCATCGCGTCCTTCGGGCTCCGCCACGTCTTCGGGTCGTGGGGGCTGACGAAGGCCGAGAGCCGCTCGCTCAGGTCGACGAACTCCGGGTGCCGGGTCACCTGGGCGATGGCCGGCCCCGGTTCCCGGTCGGCCTCGATCAGATGCATGTACACGTCCCCGAACTGGAAGAGACTGCGGCGGCTGACCCCCACCAGGTGGGGCAGCTCACCCGCGTCCGAGGCGGCGAACAGGCCGGCGATGTCGGGCGCCGAACCGGGTGCCATACGGGCCACGATGAGGGCTTGGTGCATCGGGAGGTGTGCCTTTCGACTCGGGGAGGGGAGCGGTCGGGGAGTGCTCGCGGGAGGGGAGGAGCAGCCCTCAGCGGCGGCCGGCCGGGGCCTTGCGCCCGTCCCGCCCCTCGATCTTGTCCCGGATGAGTTCCATCTGGATCCGGGAGTTGAGGTTGATGCGGTCGGTCATCCCCGCGTCGTCGATCGGAGCGTCCGGCTTCATCGCGAAGTCCTGCACCCACCGCATCCGGGTCCCGCCCGGCACCTCGCCGTACTCCCAGTGGATGTCCATGTGCGCGAACGGACCGGTCTCCACGCGGCGGGCCTTCACCGTCAGGCCCGCCCGGTCCACCGTCCGCTCCGAGACCCAGCTCCACACCACGCCGTTCTCGTCCGGGTGCATGGCGAGCCGGAACCGGGTGGTGTTCCCGGTCTTCTCCAGGATCTCGATCGAGGCGTACTCGCTGAACAGCTTCGGCCAGTTGGGCAGGTCGTTCGTCACGTCCCACACGATGTCCACGGGCGCTTTGACGACGATCTCGTTGTCGGTGTGTCCAGGCATGTCAGGCTCCGGTCATGAGGCTGTTGTTGACGAGGTCGACGAACTCGCGCGGGCTCTTGCAGCGGTCCGCGTCCGTGGGCAGCGCGCGGCCCCGCCGGTTCTCCAGCTCACCGACGATGCCGAGCAGGCCCAGCGAGTCCAGGCCGTAGTCGTCGAACCGGGAGTCCGGGCGGCTCGCCAGCTCCGTGGGGTCGACGGTGATGCCGGCGGTCTTCATGAGCGTCGCCAGCTCTTCCAGGGTCAGTCGGTCGGACATGGTGCCTTCTCTCTCTTTCCTGCTTCCGGGGGCCGGGCCCTTGACCGCGCCCGGCCCTGACGAACGGGGGTACCGGTCACCGCGCTCCGGATCCGGGCCCCTTGCGGAGGACGAGGGCCGCGTTCGAACCCATCCGGCCCCGGCTCAGGACGAGCGCGGTCCGGAGGGGGGCGACGCGGGCGCTGCCGGTGACCACGTCGAGGTCGTGGCAGACGTCGAAGACGTTCGGGGTGGGAGGGACGACGCCGTGCTCCAGCGCCAGCACGGCGGCGGCCGCGTCGAGGGTGCCGGCCGCGCAGTACGCCCGCCCGGTACCGGTCTTGGGAGCGGTCACGGGCACCTTCGCGCCGTGCGCGCCGAGCGCCTCCCGGATCGCCCTCGCCTCCGCCGCGTCCGCCTCGGGCGTGCCCAGGGCGTCCGCGAAGACCACGTCCACCTCCTCGGGAGCCAGCCCCGCCTCCCGCAGCGCGCCGCGGATCGCGTGGGCCAGGCCCTCTCCCGACTCCTCCGGCCGGCCCGGCCCGGTGAAGGTGGCGGCGTGCCCGGCCAGCAGGGCCCGCACCGGCGCGCCCCGCCGCTCGGCCGCCGCGGCGTCCTCGACGGTGAACATCGCACCGCCCTCGGCCGGGACGAACCCGCACGCCTTCGCGGTGAACGGCCGGTAGGCGCGCTCCGGGTCCTCGGCCGTGCTGAGCCCCTCGTACCCGAGCTGGCAGACCACCGAGTACGGGGCGAGCGGCGCCTCCGTCGCGCCGACCAGCATCGCCCGGCTGCCCTGGCGGATCCCGCGGGCGGCGTGCGCGAAGGCGTCCAGCCCGCCCGCCTCGTCGCTCGCCACCACCCCGCAGGGGCCCTTGAAGCCGCGCCGGATGGAGACCTGGCCGGTGCTGGCCGCGTAGAACCAGGCGATCGACTGGTACGGGCCGACGTAGCGGGGGCCCTGCCCCCACAGCCGTTGCAGCTCGCGCTGCCCGAACTCGCCGCCGCCCGAGCCGGCAGCGGTGACGACGCCCACCGCGTACGGATCGTCCTCGTAGTCCGCCCGGCCCAGCCGGGCGTGTTCCAGCGCCAGGTCCGCCGCCGCCAGCGCGTAGTGGCTGAACCGGTCGGTCTGCACGAGGAACCGGTCCTCGACCAGCTCCCCGGGCTCGAAGCCCCGCACCTCGCCGGCGACGCGCACCGGAAGGTGCTCGCACCCCTGCCGGGTCACCCGGTCCAGGACGCTCTCGCCCGCCTGGGTCGCCTTCCAGAAGGCGGCGGCGCCGATCCCGTTGGGCGCGACGACACCGATGCCCGTGACGGCCACCGGCGCGCCGGCGGTAGGTCTGTTCACGTGCGTACCTCCTTGGGCTGGGTCATGACCACGGCGGACTGGAAGCCGCCGAAGCCGCTGCCGACGGACAGCACGCTGCGCAGGGTGTGACTGCGGGCGGTGCGCGGCACGTAGTCCAGGTCGCATTCGGGGTCCGGGGTCTCGTAGTTCGCGGTCGGCGGCACCACGTGGTGCTTCATGGCCAGCACGCAGGCCGCGAGTTCGATCGCCCCGATGGCGCCGAGGGAGTGCCCCACCATGGACTTGATGGAGGTCATCGGCGTCTTGTAGGCGTGGTCGCCGAGCACCCGCTTGACGGCCGCCGTCTCGTGGCGGTCGTTCTGCTTGGTGCCGGAGCCGTGCGCGTTGACGTAGTCGACGTCCGCGGCGTCGATCCTGGCCTGCGCCAGGGCGGTCGATATCGCCCGGGCCATCTCCAGGCCCTCGGTGGTCAGCCCCGTCATGTGGTGGGCGTTGCCGAAAGTGGCGTAGCCGCCGATCTCGCAGTAGACGCGGGCCCCGCGGGCCCGGGCGTGCTCCAGCTCCTCCAGGACCAGCACCGCGCCGCCCTCGCCGAGGACGAACCCGTCCCGGTCGGCGTCGAAGGGGCGCGAGGCGTGCGCCGGGTCCTCGTTGTTCGCCGAGGTCGCCTTGATGGCGTCGAAGCAGGCCACGGTGATCGGGGAGACGGGGGAGTCCGACGCCCCGGCGACGCACACGTCCATCCGGCCCTCCTGGATGGAGTGCACGGCGTACCCGACGGCGTCGAGCCCGGACGTGCAGCCGGTGGAGACGGTCTGTACGGGGCCGCGCGCCCCGGTCTGCTCCGCCACCGCCGAGGCGAGGGTGGCCGGGGTGAACGCGCGGTGCAGGAACGGGGAGGAGAGGCGGTGGTCCACGTCCCACCACGCCCCCCGCTGGCTGACCGCGACGTAGTCGTGCTCCAGCCGGGTGGTACCGCCGACCGCGGTGCCGAGGGAGACGCCCGTGCGCCAGGCGTCCTCGCCGTCGAGCTCCAGCCCGGCGTCGGCCATCGCCTCGCGGGCGGCGACCAGGGCGAACTGGATGTAGCGGTCGGCCCGGGCCGCCTCGTCCTCGGTGAGGCCGTGCTCACGGGGGTCGAAGTCGACCTCGGCGGCTATCCGGGAGCGGAACCCGGCCGGGTCGAAGAGGGTGATGCCACGGGTCGCCGTACGCCCGTTGGACAGCAGGTCCCAGAAGGCGGCGGCGCCGATGCCGCCCGGGGCGACGACGCCCACCCCGGTGACGGCCACCCGCCGGCGCGTCACGAGACCACCCCGGAGCGCTCCGGCGGACGCTCCGCCCACGCGGTGGCGTCCGGGTTCGGCGCCTCCTCGGTGTCCACGTGCCCGAGCTTCGGATCCGGGGCGAGGGGGCCGAGGTGGAACACCATCCGGGCCTCGGTGCCGCCGACGTTGCGGAACCGGTGGCGCACGTTCAGCGGGACCAGCAGGCCCTGGTCGGTGCGCAGCGGGTGGGTCTCGCCGTCGAGGTCGACCTCCAGAGAGCCGGCGACCACGTACACGAACTCCTCGGAGTACGGATGGTAGTGCTCGGCGATCGACTCGCCGGGGGCCATCACCGCCAGGCCCATGAAGCCGCTGGTCGAGCCCACCGAGGTCGGGGTGAGCACGGCGCGCAGGTCCCCTCCGCGCCTGCGGTTGGGCTGGGTCTCGCTGAGGTCGACGATGCGCGGCTGATGTCTGGTCATGCTGACTTCCTCCTGGCGGATCGGAGCCTTGGCGTGCGCGTGGGCTGCCGGGTGGTGACGGGAGTGGTGCGGGGTCCGGGTCCGGGGCGTGCCCGGGGCGGGCCCGTCCGGATCAGGACTCCACCGGAGCCCGGCGGTCGGTGATCAGGTCCATGGGGTGGGGCGCGGGGCCGGCCTTCCCGGCCAGCAGGCGGTTCAGCACCGCCGCCTTGCGGGGCCCCTCGATGCCGAAGCCCGCCGCGAAGCGGCCGTCGGCCGGGCCCTTGACGTCGAGGAGGCGCACCACCACGTCGTCGCGCTGGAAGATGCTGCTGCTCAGCACCGGGGAGGTGGGGACCTTCGCGGCCGTCTCGTCCTGGCGGGCCAGGAAGCGGGCGACGAGCGGCCCGCAGCCCGGCTTCGCCGGGTAGAACAGCGCGTGCCGGGTCACCTCGTCGGGCCGCGGTCCGTGCGCGGCCACGTGGTGGACGGCCGGCATGCCCGCGCGCATGAAGAACATCCGCGCCGACTCCGGGTCGGACAGGTCCCGGTCCTGCTCCAGATAAGGGTTGATGGCCTGCTCCACGGCCCGCACCTCGGGCTGCTCCGACACGTGCCGCAGCGCCGCCGTCAGGTCTCCCTGCACCTCCACGGCCCGCACGACCCGGTTGCCGTGCATGAACAGCGAGGTGCGCAGGAGCCGGGTGTGGTCGTCGACCCGGGCGGCCGGCGAGGAGTAGGAGGAGAGGATCTCGGCGACCTTCTCCTCGCTGCCCGGCTTCACCGTGAAGGTCAGCGCGTGCCGGACGACGCCCTCGCCCAGCCGCGGGGCGCCCTGGAGCCGGCCCGACGTCCGCTCCGGCGCCTCGTACCGCTTGCCGGTCTCGCGCAGGACGGTGAAGGTCAGCGGCCGCATCGAGCGGGCACAGGCGCCCAGCGGCTTCACCTGCGCGACGTGCTCCTCGCTGTTCACCCAGGCGAGGTACTGCGGGGCGCTCTCCCACTCGCTGGTGATCAGCCACTGGGAGGGGTTCGCGAAGGACTGGCAGAGCTGGTCGCCGAGGTGGCCGGGCACCGAGGCGATGTCGTGGCGAAGCTGCTCGTAGGCGTCGAAGAACCGCTGCTGGGCACCCTCGTGTAGGTCCATCAGCAGGACGACCCGCAGCATGGAGCCGTCGAACGCGGACTGAGACACCCGTTCGGACAGGGTGGTTGTCATCTGCTCACTCCTTCGTGAGGGCCCGGGACCGGCGCGTGGGCGGCTCGGTGCCCGTCGGCGGCGACGGCCGGTGGCGCGGGCCCCGCGGGCCTGCGCGGTGGGGAACGGCGGACGGTGTGGCCCAAGTGGGTCCGCCGCTGTCGCTCATCGTCATCCGGCCGGGTACGGATCGCGACATCTCCGGATCAAGCGGGTGACAAGACGCGACTCGCCAGGGCAAGAACCCTGATCGGGGGCATAAGGCGTCCACTGCCCCCCACACGAAACAGGAGTCCGCATCCGATGGAAGAGCATGCCGATGTCCGCGTACCGGTCCTCGTCGTGGGCGGTTCCCTCGTAGGCCTCTCCACCTCGCTGTTCCTGAGCCGCCACGGCATCAGGCACATGGTGGTCGAGAAGCACGCCGGGACCTCCGTCCACCCGCGCGGTCGGGGGATCAACGCCCGGACGATGGAACTGTTCCGGACGGCGGGCGTCGAACCCGCCATCCGAGAGGAGGCCTCCGCCCTGGAGGCCAACCAGGGCATCCTGCAGACGCAGGCCCTCGTCGGCGGCGAGCACAAGTGGCTCATCAAGGCCGTCGACCCCTCCGGCGCGCTGGCCCGCTTCAGCCCGACCGGCTGGTGCCTGTGCAGCCAGAACAACATCGAGCCGGTCCTGGCGGCGCACAGCCGCGCCCAGGGCGCCGACGTGCGCTTCGCCACCGAACTGATGAGCTTCGACCAGGACGCCACGGGAGTGACCGCCCTGGTGAAGGACCGGGAGACCGGCGAGCACATCACCGTCCGCGCCGACTTCCTGATCGCCGCCGACGGCCCGCGCAGCCCCGTCCGGGAGGCGCTCGGCATCCGCCAGACGGGCAACGGCGAGCTCTTCCACAACGTGAGCATCGTCTTCCGCTCGGAGCACCTCGCCGAGGCCCTCGGCGACCTGCGCTTCATCGTCTGCTACCTGATGCGTCCGGGCGCCGACGGAGCACTGCTGCCCGTCGACAACGAGACCCAGTGGGTCTTCCACGCCCCCTGGCACCCGGAGACCGGCGAGACCCTGGAGGACTTCACCGAGGAGCGCTGCGCCACCCAGATCCGCGAGGCCATCGGGCTGCCCGACCTCGACGTGGAGATCGGCGGCAAGGCCCCCTGGCACGCCGCCGAACGGGTCGCCGAGCAGTACTCCGTCGGCCGGGTCTTCGTGGTCGGCGACGCCGCCCACGAGATGTGCCCGACCGGCGCCTTCGGCTCCAACACCGGCATCCAGGACGCGCACAACCTCGCATGGAAGATCGCGGCGGTACTGAACGGCTCCGCCGGCCCCCGCCTGCTCGACAGCTACGAGGAGGAACGCCTCCCCGTCGCCCGCGCCACCAGCGAGCGCGCCTCCGCCCGTTCGGCCGAACACAGCCACCCCGGGTACGTGCCCCCGCCCACCATGGGCGGCGGCCCCGGCAGCGGGGTCCTCACCACGGCCATGGGCTACTGCTACCCGAGCGGCGCGGTCATCGGCGGCGACCCCGCGCGGCCGGTCATCCCCGAGGAGATGCGCCTCAAGGGGGACATCGGCACCAGGGCACCGCACATGTGGCTCACCCAGGCCGGCCGGCGGATCTCGTCACTGGACCTGTACGAGACCTCGTTCGTGCTGCTCAGCAGCCCGGGCACGCCCTGGCAGGAGGCGGCACGGCAGGTCGCGCGGGAACTCGGCGCGCACCTGGACGCCTACACCGTCGGCTCCGCGCCGGACGCCGACCTGGTCCAGCCGGACGGCGCTCCCGGCTGGTCCGAGCTCCACGAACTGCCCGCCGACGGCGCCGTGCTCGTCCGCCCCGACGGGTTCGTCGCCTGGCGCTCCGAGGGCCCGGCGGGCGACCCGCGCGCGGAGCTCATGGACGCCATGACGCGGCTGCTGCGCCGTTCCTGAAGCACACCGGGCCCCGCTCAGCGGCAGACCCAGCACCCCGCCCAGCAGCCGTGGCCCGCGGGCCGCGGCGGCGGGCGGTGGTGCGCGCCCCGGCCCGGCCGGGGCGCGGCCTGCCCGGCCCGGCCCGCGAGGCAGGCGACCACCACCGTGATCGCGGCCAGTTCCTCGGGTTCCGCGCTGCCCCGGTGGATCCGGAGCAGGCCGGCTATGGAGTCGTCGCTTCCCATCGGTACGGCCTCTCGTCGGGAGACCCCCCTGACCCGGTCCTCCGGATCCGTCCGGGACTGAGGCCCGGGTGCTGACGACGCTACGAGCCCCCCGGCGGCGTGTCGTGCCGGGGGGGCCCGCCGCACACCCATCCGGGCGACCCGCCCGGCGGACGCCCAGGTCAGGACGTCAGCGCAGGCCCAGCTTCACCCACTTGGCCGTACTGGGCACGCCGCGCGCGTCGAGCAGGAACAGCATGTAGTACCCGGGCGGGGCGTCCGCCGCGGTCGGCGGGGTCCGCAGCCCGATGGTGTCGCCGCGCACCCCGGTGATGGCCAGCTCCAGGTGCCGCTGGCTGGTGTTCACCGCGTGGGTGACCGTGGTCGGCGCCAGCAGGACGGCCCGCCGGACGACGGCGGCGGTGGAGCTGCGCACCTCGAAGGCGGCGCCGTGGGCGAGTTCGCCCCGGGGCGCGCGGTCCAGGGCCGGCCGGCCGCCGCCCTTGTGCAGGTACGCGGGCTCGTAGATCTCGATGCTGCCGTCCATCGAGTCCCGGATGTCGGGGTCGTTGGCGATCTGCTGGAGCTCGTCCCCGGTCACCATCACCCGCCCGTCGGGCATCACCAGGGCGTTGGAGTGGTAGCCCCGGGGCAGCCGCTGGGCCGGGCCGAGCCGCCACCGCCCGGCGGCGTCGCGCAGCTCGGTCTGCCGGTACTTGAGGTCGGCCTTCGGGTTGAAGGGGCCGTTCCCGTAGTCGCGGGTGCTCAGCGCCCCGTTGACGGTCAGCAGGGTCGCGTCCGGCAGGATCAGGGTGTCGTCCTGGGTGCGGCCGAAGGCCCGGGGCCGCTCGGTGGTCCACCGGCCGCCCGCGAGCCGGTAGGTGTTGGGATCGTGCGGGTCCCCGCCCAGCACCAGCACGGAGTCCGGACCGCGCAGCCCCGCGGGGAGCGGCACGGCGGATCCGTAGCCGCGGAAGTCCGCCGGGCGCCGGGGCAGGTCGCGGCGGGTCTCCTTGACGGGGTCGAACAGCCACTGCTGGTCGGCGTCCCGGCCCAGCCCGTAGATCATGCCGTCCCGCAGCGAGAACAGGTGGGGGTAGTCGTTGCGGAACGGCGCGTCCGCCCGGAACCGGTCGACCGCGACGTCCAGCGGGATGTCGAACGGCCGCCAGGGCACCGGCAGCCCCTTCGCCGGGAAGCGCTCCACCACCGGGGTGGGGGTGCCCGTACCGCGCTCGGACTGGCCGGACATGATGATCTGGCGGCCGTCGGCGCCGGTGACGGCCGACGGGTACCAGCGGCCCACCGACATGTCCCGGTTGCGGTACCAGAGCTCGGTCCACGGGTCGAAGACGAAGGACAGCTTCGCGCCGCTGCCGCCCTTGCCGCCGGTGTTGCCGCCGAAGACCGCGAGCATCCCGTTGGGCAGGAAGGCGTGCCCGGCGCAGAAGAACGGGGCGGGGCGCGGGGCGTACGTGCCGTCGGGCATCAGCACCGTCGGCGGCCGGACCTCCTTGAAGGCCCGCGCGCCGGTTCCCTTGGAGGGGTCCCAGAGGAAGGCGCGGCCCGCGTTGGTGCGGCCGATCCGGTCGGTGGGGCCGGTCTCCTTCGTGGGGTCGGTCTCGACCCGCTCGAAGGAGAAGAGCAGCACCTTGCCGGTCGGCAGCTGGGCGAGGTGGACCCCGAAGTCGGGGGAGGGGAAGAACTCCGCGAACCTCCCCGACTCGGCGGGGCGGAAGGCCTTGTTGGCCAGCGCCTGCGAATCGGCGAGCGAGGCCAGGCTCGCGGTCCGGGTGGTCTGCGGGTACTCGCCGGCGCCCCGGGCCGCCTGTCGCCGCTCGGCGTGGGCCCGGGCGTGCTCCTCGCCGATCAGGGCCGCCTCCCCGGCCGTGAGCTCGGCGTCGGTGTCCGCGCGGTCGTGGGCGGGGGCGGCCGCCGCGGCCGCGCCGGACGGAGCCGACAGGAGGACGGCCGCGGCCAGCGCGGCGGCCAGGGCGGCGGAGCGCGCGGCGGACCGGTGGGCTGCTCGGGACATGCGACTCCTCGGTGTGCGACGACCGCCGGGACGGGAGGGACGCCATGCTAGAAGATCAGGTGGATATCACTACATATGACGCGAACCGGCTGCCTCGTACGGGTGCCCGCCGCGGCCCATCCGCCCGTATCGGGACAATCGGCGGCAGCCCGCCCGGCTCCGGCCACCCGCGGGGCTTCGGCCACACCATGCGGCCGGGCGCCCCCGCACCGGCCGGCGACCGGCCCGGGAGCCGCTCCGCGCGGCCGTGATCACGCCAGCGGCGTACGGGTCCGTCCGGCGCGCCGGGCCGTAAGAAACATGCCACCGGCACCTGCGCGTCCTGGACGGGCGGATATGCCGCGTTGTTGGGTGATGTCGCGCTTCAGTTCCCAAAGGTCCCTTCGGTGAACGGGGCGCCCTGTCCGCATACTTGAGGAGCATCCATGCGCATGGTCCGATCCGCCCTCGCGCTCGCCGCCACGTCGCTCGTGCTGGCCGCCGCCGTCAGCCCGGCCTCCGCCGCGACCCCGCAGCCGGCCCCGAAGCCGGCCAAGTTCTGCGCCCTCGTCATCGACACGGGCGAGGGCGGCTGCTTCGCGACCGAGGCGGAGGCCGCCTCGCTCGGCGCGGCGGCCGAATACAAGGACCTCGGCAAGATATGGAGCGACGCGAACTCCGGCGGCAGCGAGTTCACCTTCCGCGGCAGCGTCGGCTGCGACTGGCGCTACCCGGAGTTCAACAGCCTCTCCAAGTGGGGGTGGAACGACACGGTGAGCTCCGCGCAGGGCATCGCATGCCCGATCACCCTGTGGGAGCACGGCGACTTCCGCGGTGCCCACCAGACCTACTACGGCTACAACGCCTACGTCGGTGACGGGATGAACGACAAGGCCTCCTCGGTCAGCTTCGACGTGCGCTGACCGGAGCGACATACCAAAAACGCCCCGGACGAATTGACGTCCGGGGCGTGCTTCCGCGTATATTCGATGGTTCACGCCCTCTTGCGAATGAGGGCGTAGTAAAGCTTTACGGGGACATCGTATCGCGCTGGGAGCGAAATTGTCAAACACCGAATTTCAGAGCGAGCAGGAATTCCTCACCGAGCTCTACGCGCGCCTCGAGCACCTGCGTGACCAGGCCGAACGGGCCGTTCAGGGCGCCCTGGGGGAGGGCGGCACCGGCTTCCAGGCACGGCTGGAAAGGGACGTCCTGGTCGCCGAGCAATCCGGTCTGCTTTCGGCCCTGAACTCCGCCGAACACGGTCTGTGTTTCGGCCGGCTGGAGTTCTCCGACGGCCGCGACCACCACATCGGCCGAATCGGGATCAGGCAGGACGACGCCGAACGCACCCCGCTCGTCCTCGACTGGCGCGCCGAGGCGGCCCGCCCCTTCTACCTGGCCACCGGACACGTACCGATGGGCCTGCGCCGACGGCGCCACATCACCACCAAGGGGCGGCGGGTCACCGCCCTGCACGACGAGATCCTCGACCTCGCCGACACCGAGCGCACCGGCTACGAGGGCGCCGACGCCGACGCCGTACTGCTCGCCGCCCTCGACGCCGCCCGCACCGGCCGCATGCACGACATCGTCCGGACCATCCAGGCCGACCAGGACCGCATCATCCGCTCCCCGCACCAGGGCGTCCTCGTCGTGGAGGGCGGCCCCGGCACCGGCAAGACCGCCGTCGCCCTGCACCGCGCCGCCTACCTCCTCTACGCCCAGCGCGAGCTGCTCGCCAAGCGCGGCGTGCTGATCGTCGGCCCCAACCCCGCCTTCCTCGGCTACATCGGCGAGGTGCTGCCCGCCCTCGGCGAGACCGGGGTGCTCCTCGCCTCCCCCGGGGACCTGTACCCGGGCCTGAGGGCCACCGGCACCGACCGCCCCGGCGCCGCGGCCGTCAAGGGCCGCGCCGCGATGGCCGACGTCCTCGCCCGGGTCGTCGCCGACCGGCAGACCCTCCCCGAGGCCGTGCCCGCCGGCAGCGGCGAGGACAGCTCCGTGGTCCCCGAGCCGGCGCTGGAGATCGACCACGACGACTACGGCACCCTCCTGCTCGACCGGACCATCGCCCACGCAGCCCGCGACCGGGCCCGCACCACCGCCCTGCCCCACAACCTGGCCCGCCCCTACTTCGCGTTCGCCGTCGTCGACGCCCTCACCGAGCAGCTCGCCGACCGGCTCGGCGCCGACCCCTACGGCGGCCCCAACCTGCTCGGCCCCGACGACGTCGCACAGCTCGGCAAGGAGATCGCCACCAGCTCCGAGGTGCACGCCGCCATCGACACCCTCTGGCCGCACCTGACCCCCGAGCAGCTCGTCGCCGACTTCCTCGCGGACCCCACCCACCTCCCCGCCGGGGACGCCGAGCTGATCCGCCGCACCTCGGGGGAGTGGACCCCGGCCGACGTCCCGCTCCTCGACGAGGCCGCCGAACTCCTCGGCGTCGACGACACCGCCCGCAAGGCCGCCGCCGAGCGCGACCGGCTGGAGCGCATCGCCTACGCCCAGGGCGTCCTCGACCTCTCCCAGGGCTCGGAGTCCTACGAGTTCGAGGACATGGAGAGCGAGTACCTCGCCGCCCACGACATCATCGACGCCGAACGGATGGCCGAGCGGCAGGAGGAGGCCGACCACCGCACCACCGCCGAGCGCGCCGCCGCCGACCGCACCTGGGCGTTCGGGCACCTCATCGTCGACGAGGCCCAGGAGCTCTCCGAGATGGCCTGGCGGCTCCTGATGCGACGCTGCCCCACCCGCTCCATGACGCTGGTCGGCGACCCCGCGCAGACCGGCGACGAGGCCGGCTCCGGCTCCTGGAAGCAGATCCTCGACCCGTACGTCGGCGACCGCTGGGAACACGTACGGCTCGGCGTCAACTACCGCACCCCCGCCGAGATCATGGAGCTGGCGGCCGGCGTGCTCCGCGCCCACCGGCCCGGCTTCGAACCGCCCCGCTCGGTACGCTCCACCGGCGTACGCCCCTGGGTGCGGGCGGCGGCCGACCTCCCCGGCGCCGTCGCCGCGGCCGTCCGCGACGGCGCACCCGCCGAAGGCCGGCTGGCGGTGATCGCCCCGCGCCCCCTGCACCCGGCCCTCGCCGCGGCGCTGCCCGGCGTACGGGCCGGGGAGCAGCCGGACCTCACCCGGCCGGTGGTCCTGCTGGACGCCCGCCAGGCCAAGGGGCTGGAGTTCGACACGGTGATCGTGGCCGAACCCGCGGACCTCGACCCCAGCGACCTCTACGTCGCCCTCACCCGCGCCACCCAGCACCTCGGGGTGGTGCACACCGGCCGCCTCCCCGACGGACTGCGCGACTGACGGAACGAGTCCGGCCACCCGCCCCGGAGGAGTGGCCGGATTCGCCCGTCTCCAGGGGGCTTTGGCCGTCGTAGTGTGGCCGGATGCCTGTAGTTGACATCAGTTCCAGCGCACCCGACTTCGACTCCGACCCCCACTCCTTCTACGCGGCGCTGCGCGCCGCCGGGCCGGTGCACCAGGTCAGGGGCGTCACGCCCGGCGAGGATCCGTACTGGCTCGTCGTCGGCTACGACGAGGCCCGCCAGGCCCTCACCCACCCGGACCTGCTGAAGGACTGGCGCAACTCCGGGCTGTATCCGGACATCGAGCCCAGCGCCTCCAACTCCAACATGCTGGAGTCGGACCCGCCCCACCACACCCGGCTGCGCCGGCTGGTGGCCCGGGAGTTCACCGCCCGCCGGGTGGAGGCCATGCGCCCCCGCGTCCAGCAGATCACCGACGAACTGCTGGACGCGATGGCGGCCCGCCCCGAGCGCTCCGCCGACCTGATCGAGGCCCTCGCGTTCCCGCTCCCCATGACGGTGATCTGCGAGCTCCTCGGCGTCCCGGACCTCGACCGCGAACGCTTCCGCCGGTGGTCGAACGACATCGTGGCCCCCCGCCCGGAGGCCACCAACGCCGACGCGCACGTCCAGCTCAGCCTCTACCTCACCGACCTCGTCGCGGAGAAGGCCAAATCCCCCGGCGACGACCTGCTCAGCGCGCTGATCCGCACCCGCGACGAGGACGGCGACTCGCTCTCCCCCGACGAGCTCATCGGGATGGCCTTCCTGCTGCTGGTCGCCGGCCACGAGACCACCGTCAACCTCATCTCCAACGGGGTACGCGCCCTGCTCGCGCACCCCGACCAACTGGCCGCGCTGCGGGCCGACCCGGACGGGCTGCTGGGCAGCGCAGTGGAGGAGATGCTCCGCTACGACGGCCCCGTACAGAACGCCACCTACCGCTACACCGCCAAGGACGTGGAGCTCGGCGGCGTGGTCATCCCCGCCGGGTCGGTCGTGCTCGCCTCGCTCTCCGGCGCCGCCCGGGACCCCGGCCGCTTCGCCGAGGCCGACGTGTTCGACATCCGCCGCGCCCCCGGAGGCCACCTCGCCTTCGGGCACGGGCTGCACTTCTGCCTCGGCGCCCCGCTGGCCCGGATGGAGGGCGCCATCGCGGTCCGGGGCCTGCTGGAACGGTTCCCCGGCCTGGAGACGGACCCCGACGGCGGCCCCCTGGAGTGGATCCCGGGCAGCCTGATGCACGGAGTGAGCCGGCTGCCGCTGCGCTGGTGACGGGCGCCACCGCCGGGCGGCACGCCACCCGCGAGCCGCCCGGCCGGGGCGGATACCGCCTGCCGGCACACGTTTTGGATTGGTGCCGGATCCTCAATACGATCCGGCGATGATCACAAGAAAACGACTGGCGGCAGGGGCCTGCGGCCTGTTCGTCGCCTTGACCGCGGGACTCCTCCCGTCGACCGCGGCCGCCGCCGACGGACCGGCGAAGGAGCCGCCGAAGGTCGAGCTCGTGCTCGACGTCAGCGGCTCCATGCGCGCGAACGACATCGACGGCCAGTCCCGCATGGCCGCCGCGAAGCAGGCCTTCAACGAGGTCCTCGACGCGGTACCCGACGAAGTCCGCCTGGGGATAAGGACCCTGGGCGCCACCTATCCCGGTGACGACAGGGCGCTCGGCTGCAAGGACACCAAGCAGCTCTACCCCGTCGGCACGGTGAACCGCACGGAGGCCAAGACCGCCGTCGCCACCCTCGCGCCCACCGGCTGGACCCCCATCGGGCCGGCCCTCCAGGCCGCCGCCCAGGACCTGGAGGGCGGCAACGCCACCCGCCGGATCGTCCTCATCACCGACGGCGAGGACACCTGCGCCCCGCTCGACCCCTGCGAAGTGGCCCGCGAGATCGCGGCCAAGGGCATCCACCTCGTCGTCGACACCCTCGGCCTCGTCCCCGACGCCAAGACCCGCGCCCAGCTCACCTGCATCGCGGAGGCCACCGGGGGCACGTACACCTCGGTGACGCACACCGCCGAACTCTCCGGCAGGGTCAGACAGCTCGTCGACCGCGCCGCCGACCCCGTCGCCACCCCGGTGGCCACCGAGGGCGCCAAGCAGTGCGCGAGCGCCCCGCTGCTGAAGGCCGGCCTCTACAGCGACCGCGAGACCTTCGGCGAGCACCGCTGGTACAAGGTCGACGTCCGCCCCGGCCAGGAGCTGCGCGCCTCCGTCAGCATCGGAGCCGACCGGGCCGTCAACAACGACTACGGCGTGCTGCTGCGCGCGACCACCGTCCACGGGCGGGAGATCGTGCGCGGCTCCGAGGCCGGGGACGGCCGTACCGACGTGATCTCCACCGGCCTGCGCTACCCGAAGCCCGAACTCGACGGGGACGCCGCGGAGAAGACCGAGACCGTCTGCCTCCAGGTCAGCAACTCCTTCGCGGCCGGCCCGGCCGTCAAGACCACCCCCGGCATGCCCGTCGAGCTGACCATCGACCTCGTCGACGGCCCCGACGGCGGCTCCGACGCGGCCTCCTTCGGCCTCGGCCGGGGCTGGTGGCTGATCGGCCTCCTGGTGCTGACCGGCCTGCTCGCCGGTCTGGTCTGGGGCTGGATCTCGCGCTGGCGCATCTCCGTCTGGAGGACCAACTGATGCGTACCGTACGCACCCTGACCGCGGCCCTGCTGGCCGGAGCCGCGCTCCTGGCCCCGGCGGCCGCCGCCACCGCGGCCCCGAGCCCCACCCCCACGCCGAGCGCGGGCGCGGGGACCGGCAAGGACGGCAAGGCCCCGACCGAGGCCGGTACGGGCTTCCGCACCGCGGCGCTCTTCAAGCCCGGCCAGAGGGCCACGGCCTCCGGGTCCACCGGCGACTACCTGTACTGGGCGTTCCCCGCCGACACGGGCCAACGGGCCACCGTACGGGCCTCGGTGACGCTCCCGGCGTCCGCGGCCCGGCACGGCGCGCAGACGTGGCAGCTCGACGTGTACGACGGGCTGCGCCGCCGCCAGCCCTGCATGTACGGGCACCAGAGCGCGGCCGCCGCCAAGGAGACCGCCGCCGTGGAGCTCACCTGCACCCTGCGCACCGTCCGCTCCGGGGCCGAGACCTGGTCCAACGATCCGCTCCCGGGCAGCTACTACGTCCGCCTGACGGTCGTCGGGGCGCACGAGGAGGACCTCGGGCTGCCCGTGAAGGCGCAGGTCGAGGCCGAGATGAAGGAGACGGGCGGGGCGCGGGCCGTGGACGCGGCCCTGTCCGAGCCCCTGGTTCCGGGCATCGCGGGCGCCTCCGAGCAGCAGCGGGAGGCGCGCGCCCCGGAGGGCGGCTGGTCCGGCGGCTGGTGGTCCGACCGCTGGCTGTGGACGGCCGCCGGCGGGGTGCTCGGAGCCCTCGCGGGCATCTACGGGTACACCCTCACCCGCGGCTCGGGCCGCCCCTCCAGGCCCCAGGCCTGACCGGGTGCCGCCGTGCCCCAGGGGTGCGGCGGCGCCCGCCCCCCAAATGATCATTCGGCCACGGAGCGTGGGCTATGTTGGAGGGAGAGTGACGTGAGAAGGAGGCCGCCGGTGTCATCGGGGCAGCAGGCACGCGCGCAGGCGGCCGCGATCACGCCCGGCGGGACCCCGCCGGGGCAGGAGAAGCCGCCGGCCGACCGGCTCCTCGCGCTCTTCGACGGCCACCGCCTCTCGCCGGGTCAGCGGCGGATCGCCCAGTACCTGATCGACCACCTCACCGAGGCGGCCTTCCTCTCCATCACCGAGCTCGCGGAGCGGGTGGGCGTCAGCCAGCCCTCGGTGACCCGGTTCGCCTCCTCCCTCGGCTTCAGCGGCTATCCGGCCCTGCGCGACGTGCTCCAGCCCATCGCCCTGTCGGCGGTGGCCGGCACCCCGGACAGCCGGGAGCAGATCCGCCGGAACGAGCTGCAGGCCGCCGTCGACGCCGAGATCGAGAACCTGGAGCACGTGCGCCGCCTCCTGGCCGATACCAACCAGGTACTGGACATCGGCCGCGAGCTGGCCCGCTCCGTCCCGCTGACCGTGCTGGGCCTGCGGATTTCGGTCTCGCTGGCGGAGTACTTCGCCTACGCCGCCCGCCGCATCCACCCCGACGTCCGCCTGGTGACCCGGGGCGGCAGCGTGGCCTACGACGCCCTGCTCCAGTGCCGGGCCGCCGGCGGGAGCTGGGTGCTGGCCTTCGCCATGCCCCGGCACGCCAACGAGACCCTGGCCGCCCTGCGAGCGGCCCGCAGCACCGGGCTGAAGGTCGTCCTGATCACGGACCCCACCGTCGGGCCGCTGGTGGAGGCGGCCGACCTGGTGCTGACCGCCGGCACCGGGTCCCGGCTGGTGTTCGACTCGTACGCGGCCCCCGGCATGCTCTCCGCCGCCCTGCTCCAGGCCATGGCCGACGCGGACCCCGAGCGGACCCAGGCGCGGCTCGAACAGTACGAGCAGGTCGCCGACCAGCATGGTTTCTTCTTGTAGGGCCTGACTCGGCCCACTGTGCACCCGCCCGCCGTTGCGAGATATTCAGAGCCAGGGCGTGCATGAAATTTTTCATACCCTTGATTACTCGACGGTATATATGTTTACTGACGGCGGCGCTCCGGATCCCTCAGACGCCAAAGGCGGACGTTCCCCGCGCCCGCCTCGAACGGCCACCCAGTACGCCGAACCTCCTCACGGCGGGACCGGGTGCCGCGTCAAGGCTTGTGGATCCCCCGGAGGAGCGCCCCTGGCGGCCTCGGTCAACCCCTGGGCCGAGGCCGCCCCCCCCAGCAGTGTCTCGATCAGAGTTCGACACCACTCGGAAGTGACGAGAATGCCCCAGACGGCCACCCTCACGCGCAGCCCGGACTGGCCCCTCCAGGTCAAGGCCCCCGGCACGCACGACTGGGAACGCAGCGCCACCCGATGGCTGCGGGACCTCCTCCCGGCCCGCTACGGCAGCTACCTGACGCTGACCCGTCACCACGCGCTGCTCGCGCGGCACGTGCAGCTCCAGCTCCAGCACGAGATGCGCGCCGTCCGCGTCGCCCTGCACACCAGCCGGGCCGAGCTGCCGACGATGGGCGTCGCCGAGTCGGTCATCGAGAACACGATCAGGATGTACGCCATCGAGCTCGAACAGCTCGGCCGCCTCTCCCGGGGCGCCCGCCTCGTGTCGGAGGCGCTGGTGCTGGCGGCCACCCCGGGTCAGCGCAGGCGCTGACCCGGAGCCGCACTCCGGAAGCCGGGCCGTCAGGCCTGGCAGAGGCCGCGCGCGTAGTCGTACGTCGCGGTCGCCTGCGAGTACTTCCACTGCGGGGCCAGCAGGGAGTCCTTCAGCTGGTTCGCGGCGGCCGGGCTCTCGACGACGTAGCCGAAGTCCTGGAGCCAGGACGGGTACAGGTTCTTCGAGCCGATGTAGAAGGCCGAGTCGTCCACCGAGACGAGCTTGTGGTGCTGGGCGTACGGCTTGCCGTCCGCCCACGTCGCCTTGTCCGAGGCGCGGAAGGTCGCCAGCTGGAGGTTCTGGCACATCGCGGCCTTCGACTTGCGCTCGTCGCCGGTGAGGGCCGTGAGGCGCCCGCGCAGCGCGTCGCTCACCTCGTTGAGGGACTTGATCTGCGAGTAGCCGTCGCTGCCGACCGCCCCGCGGTTCGCCGGGTCGCTGACGACGATGCGGACCTTCACCCCGCCCGCGAGCTTCGCGGCGAGCGTGTCGTAGAGCCGGATGTCGTAGCGGGGCAGCGGCGGGCAGGTCGCGTTCAGGTCCTGCTGGGAGATCTCGATGTGGCTGTTCGCGCCGGCGACCAGCGCGCGCAGGGCGCTCTCCTCCGGGTTGACCGTGTCGTAGTCCCGGTCGGCGTTGGTGTTGTCGTGCACGCCGATGCCGCACTTGGTGTCGGGGGCCGTCGGCAGGACCGGCTTGAACGCCGACGCCGGGTCGCTCTGGCGGATGCCGACGCCGAGGCCGCCGACCGCGATGGCGGGCACGTCACCGCCGCCGGTCGGGGCGGTCGGCCGGGGCAGGGTGGGCATACAGCCCGCGTTGTTGGAGGACGCGAACCAGACGCTGCTCCAGCTGGTCTTGTTGCGGCAGGTCCAGTCCCACAGGGTGTCGAGGTAGCGGCCGGCGGAGCCCGCCGCCGGACCGGACAGCGCGAGGTCGACGTCGTTCACCGGGTGGGCGGTGTCGAGGTAGTCGTCCTTCCAGCTGTTGATGCCGCCGGTGATCACGGAACCGCCGTCCACCACCACGAGCTTGGAGTGGTTCCAGGAGAAGGCGGTCTTCGAGGTGGTCATCGAGGCCACGTTGAGGGTGACGTTCGCGGCCGCCGGACCGAGCTTGGCCACCATCTCGTCGCGGTACGAGGACGGGATCACGTTGGCGTGGTAGATCGGCGCGGCGCCCACCAGGATGCGGACCTGGAGCCGGTTCCCCTTCTGAACGGCCTCCTTGAGGCCGGCCACGATCGCGTCCTGGAAGCCGCCGTTGGGGAAGGGCGCCAGGGTGGATATGTCCACGCTCTGCCGGGCCTGGGCGATGTCCTGCCGGGTCTTCTCCAGCAGCCGGCGCGAGCCCGGGCGGTCGGCGCAGGACGGGTCGCCCCAGCAGCCGGGGGTCTGGAGCAGCCAGTCGGAGCCGCCGGGCGCGGAGGAGCCGAGGGTGTTCCCGGCCGTGCGCTCCCAGACCGAGCCCTCCAGGCCGGGGGAGACCTGGCGCAGGGTCTGCTCGATCGAGTCGAGGTGCGGGGTCGGCGAGTCGGCGAACGCCGGCGCGGCGGGGAGCAGGGCGAAGGAGAGGGTGAGCGAGAGGGCCGTCGTGCGGACGGTGCGTGCCAATGTGGTTCCTTGGTACTGGGGGGTGGCTCCGGCCGGGCGGCATGGTGAAACCGGGCCCCGGCCTTGATCAACTCGCGCAAGTTACCAGCCCGTAAGGCCCTGTTCATCCGGGCACGGTCGGCTTCCGGCCACCGGTCGGAGCCGCCGGTCGGACCCCGCCGGGTGCCGTCCGGCCATTCACCCCGGCCGCGTGGCCGAAACCGGCCTCCGGAGCTCGGCCGTCCGCCTGGTGGGCCGCCGCCCACGGGATGGGATCATGGCCGGATGCCGGATGCCGGATGCCGGATGCCGGATGCCGGATGCCGGATGCCGGATGCCGGATGCCGGAGACCCCGACGCCCGTGACCGCCCAGTGGCCGTTCGCCCCCGAAGGCTCGACCGCCTGGCTGGCCGAACTCTGCGAGGACGACGGCCTCACCGGCTTCATGCCCCCCGCGCTGCCCGACGCGGCCTGGGTCTTCCACTCCATGTACGAGCACGAGCAGGGCCCGGCCGAAGTACCGGACGCCGTCGGAGACGGCCTCGGCCGCGCCGAACACCCCGGCTCCGGCCGGCGCAGCCTGCGCCGGACCGAACTGGCCCGGCGGCTCGGGGACCCCGTCGCCACCCCGGAGCTGCCGCCCTGCTACCGCAGCTTCCCCTCCTTCAAGGCGGATCCCGGCCGCCCGTCCGGCATCTGCCGGCCCACCGAGGGCAGCCTCGACCGCGAGTGCTGGAACCGGCTGGTCGAGATCCTGCTGCGGCACAGCCCCCCGTAACGCGCCTGCGCCTGCCCGCGGCTACCGGGGCGCGGCGTAGCAGTGCACGCCGACGACCCGGTCGGGGCCCCAGCGCTGCTCGACCGTCGCCAGCAGGCTCCAGCCGAGCCGCTCGTACAGCGCGGCGGCCGCGGTGTCGGAGGCCACCACGTCGAGCACCGGATGCAGCCCGAGCTCCCGCGCCCCGCGCACGGCCCGCGCCATCAGCAGGGCGCCGATCCCGTGCCCGCGCGCGCCGGGCGTGACGAACAGCCGGCTGACGACGGCCGTGCCCTCCACGGGCATCCCCGTACGCCGGCTCCACAGCTCCGGCGCCGAGTCGCCCGGCCCGCTGCGGCACAGGCCGACGTGGCCGGCCACCGCGCCGTCCCGCTCCGCGACCCAGCCGCCGATCAGGCCGGGCGGCGACAGCCACTCCCGCGGCCGCTCGGGCCAGTCCACCGGGTAGCCGTCGCCGTGGTGGACCTCGGCGAGTGCGCGCACGCACGCGCCGAGGTCTTCGGGTTCGCGCCGCCGGATCTCCATCCTGTCATGCAAGCACAGCGGGTCCGGTCTCAGGACAGGCGGGTGACCCTGGCGCCGAAGGAGGGCTCGGCCAGGTCCGAACCCACCGCGACCGGCACGCTCTTGGCGCCTTCCCCGTCCCCGACGGTCAGGACGCCGACCTCGGTCCCCGCCTTCGCCTCGTGCGGCACCGGCTTGGCACCGGCGCCGAGGGAGAGCCGCAGCCGCTGGCCCGGTACGCCGATCACGGTGAGGTCCTTGGCGGCCACCAGCGGGGTCGAGCCGCCGAGTCCGTCGGACACGTGGCCCACCTGCTGCCCCTTGCGGATGACCGTGGCAGGGGCGAGGGCGTTGCGGACCGCCTCGATGACCTTGCGGCTGTTCTCCTTCACCATCTCCAGGCTGTTCTCGCCGTCGCGGTCCGGGCCGTTGAAGTGCTGGTCCATCATCGTGCCGAGGATCAGCTGGGTCTCGCCCCCGACCGTCTTGTACGCGGCCCACGACAGGGTGCCGCCGGCGGGGGTGCTCGATCCGGTCTTGATGCCGTTGATGCTCAGACCGGAGAGGAGCAGGCTGCCGTTGTTGTTGATCAGCGGCTTGGAAAGACCCTCGATCGGCGCGCTGGCCATCACCACGACCGAGCGGAAGGCCTCGTCCTTCATCACCGCCTCGGCGAGTTTCAGCTGGTCGACGGCGGTGCTGACGGTGTCGGAGTCCAGGCCGCTGGGGTCCGTGTACGTGGTGTCCTTCATGCCGAGTTCTTTCGCCGCGGCGTTCATCTTCGCGACGAAGGCGGCCTCGTCGCCACCGGTGTCCCAGCGGGCCAGCAGGCGCGCGATGTTGTTGCCGGACGGGATCATCAGCATCTTGACCATGTCCAGCTGGCTGAACTTCTGCCCGGCGGTCAGCCCCTCGATCCGGGACTCGCTCCCGGCGTTGCCTTCGGCCACCGCCTTGGCGTCGACCTCGATCTTCGGGCCCGGGTCGTTCTTGCGCAGCGGGTGGCCCTTGAGGATCACGTACGCCGTCATCACCTTCGCCACGCTGGCGGTCGGCACCGGCTTCTGCTCGCCGAACGTGCCGATGTCTCCGGAGCCGGGCAGGCGCACGGCCGCCTGGCCCTTGGCCGGCCAGGGGAGGGGGGTCGAGCCTTCGAGGGTGTGCGAGGCCTGCGCGGTGACGAGCTGCGGTGCGGGGAGCGGACGCAGCATCTGGGCCCCCGCTACGGCGGCGCCGAGCAGCAGCACGATCGGCGTCCACACCTTGACGCGGCGCGTGAGGGTGCGGCGGGGGGTCTCCGGCGGGGGAGCGGTGTTGGTCAGCTCGGCCAGCAGTTCCAGCGGCGGCAGGGGGGCTTCGCGGGTGGGCTCCAGAACGACCGGCGGGGCCGGGGCCGGCGTCGGCGCCGGCTTCGGGGCCGGCGGCTTGGGGGCGTCGGGGTCCTTGAGCGCGACGAACTCGCTGGTGCGCTCGGGGTCGTGCGGTCGCGCTGCCGCGCCCTGGGGTGCGGGCCGGGCGGCTGCTCCCTCCGGCTCGGCCTCGGCTTCGGCTTCGGGCGTGGGCATGCCGGCCCGCTGCCGCGCGGGCGTGCGCGGATCCGGCATCTCCCCGCCCTTCGCCCAGGACGGGCGGGGACGTTCCTTCGCGCCGGCGGCCGCTGCGCCCGGCCGGCCGTCGTTCCGCGCCCACGAGGGGCGGGGGCGCGCGTCGGCGTCGTCCTCCTCCGGCCGGGCGGGTTCCGCCGACGGCCCGGTGCCGCCCGGCGTCTCCCGCGCAGCGGAGCCCCCGGTGCGGCGAGGGGTGTCCGAGGCGGTCCCGTCGCGCCGGGCATCCGGTCCGTCGGCGTCGGTCCGGGTGCCCGCCCGCTCGGCTCCGCCGTCAGCCTCCGCCTCGGCGGAGCCGTCGTCGGACCCGGCCGGTTCCCGCCGGGCGGGGCCGTCGTCGTTCGGCTCGGGCCCGGTGTCGGTCGCCTCGCCACCAGCGCGGGCGCCGGCAGCCTTCCCCGGGGCGGGGGCGTTCTCCTTCGGGGCCGGGCCGGTCGCCTCCTCCCGGGGGCGGATGTCGGACCCGGCGCTGTCGTTCGGCTCGGGCTTGGCGCCGGTTGCCCCTGCGCCGGAAACCTCCTCCTCGGCGGCGGCGCGGTCCTCCGGGTCGGGGCCGGTCGCGTCCTGCCGCGGAGGGGCGTCGGACGTCGGTTCGGGGTCGGATCCGGCCGGTTCCCGCCCGTCCAGGGCGCCCGCCCCCTGCCCGCCGACGGGTGTGGACAGCTCACGCCCGGCCGGGGCTTCGGTGGTCTCGGGGTCGGGGCGGCCCGGTTCACGCCGGGTCGGGGCGTCGGTCGACTCGGCGTCCGGTACGCCCGTCTCGCGCCCGGCCGGAGCATCGGCGCGGGGGTCGGCCCCGGGCTCGTCGTGTTCCGGTTCACGCCGGGCCGGGGCGTCGGTCGACTCGGGGTCGGGGCCGCTCTGTTCACGCCCGGTCAGGGCAGCGGTGCGGGGCTCGTTCCCGGGCTCGCTGCGCTCCGGGTCCCGCCCGGTCGGGGCGTCGGCCCCCTCGTTGTGCTCCCGGTCCCGCCCGGCCAGGGCACCGGTACCGTCCGCCACCGTTTCCGCCTTCATCCACGCCCCACCTTGCTGTTCACACCCGGCTGCGCCGGTTCTCGCCGTCACGTCGGCGCGGCCGTCACCGGCCCGCCGATCACCTAGATGCCCGGCCCGGCCTCCGCGTTCCCGTCCCGGCGGGCTGTGACGGTTCGGTCATACTCCGCCGGTTTGACGGGCCCTCACCAAGTCTGCACTATTCCACTAACATGTTAGTGGAATGAGGTGGAGGGGTGGAGTTCCGAGTGGACCGGCGCAGCGGCGTCGCCACCTATCTGCAGCTCGTCACGCAGGTCAAGCAGGCCCTGCGGCTGGGCGTGTTGGAGCCGGGCGACCGGCTGCCGACGGCCCGGGAGGTGGTGGCGGCCACCGCCATCAACCCCAACACCGTCCTCAAGGCGTACCGGGAGCTCGAACGCGAAGGGCTCGTCGAACCCCGCCCCGGCGCGGGCACGTTCGTCCGCCGTTCCCTCTCGCACCCCGGCGCGGCCCCCGATTCGCCGCTGCGCCTGGCCCTGGCCGCCTGGATGGCGCGGGCCCGCGAGGAGGGACTGGACCGAGAGGACGTCACGGCGCTCATCGCGGCCGCCGTGGACGAAGGCTTCAACCCCTCCGGGCCAGGACGGCCCGGACAGTCGAGAGAGGAAACGGCGTGAGCGATCCGACCCACGCGCCGGCACTACGGGCCGCCGGGCTCGGGCGGGAGTTCGGCGGCCACCGGGCCCTGCACGCGTGCGACGTCGAGCTGCCCGCGGGCCGCGTCACGGCCCTCGTCGGCCCCAACGGCGCCGGCAAGAGCACCCTGCTCCAGCTCGCCGCCGGCCTGCTGCGCCCGACCAGCGGGGAGATACGCGTCTTCGGCGAGGTCCCCGGCACTCCAGCGGCCCGCCGGCGCACCGCCTTCCTCGCCCAGGAGAAGCCGCTGCACGCGGGCTTCACCGTCGCCGACACCCTGCGCATGGGCCGCGAGCTCAACCGCGGCCACTGGGACCAGGACGCCGCCGAGCGGCTGCTCACCGGCTCCGGGATCCGCCGCGAGGCCCGGGTCGGGTCGATGTCCGGCGGCAACCGGACCCGGGTCGCGCTGGCCCTCGTACTCGGCAAGCGCGCCGACCTGCTGCTCCTCGACGAGCCGCTCGCCGACCTCGACCCCGTCGCCCGCCACGACGTCATGGCCCTGCTCATGACCGAGGCCGCCGAGCACGGCACCGGCATCGTGCTGTCCTCGCACGTCCTGGCCGAACTGGAGGACGTCTGCGACCACGTGGTGCTCCTCAAGGACGGGGCCGCCCGGCTCTGCGGCGACGTCCAGGAGCTCTGCGTGGCGCACACCCGGATCACCGGCAGGGCCGACCCGTTGGAGGCCGACGGACTGCCCCGCTCCATCGACCGCCGCGAGGTCGTGCACTCCGCCGTCGGCGGCCGCCAGGTCACCGCGCTCGTCCGTACGCCGCCCCCGGGCGACGACGGCCGCTGGATCACCGAGACCCCCTCCCTGGAAACCCTGTTGCTCGCCCACCTGCGCGCCCCCCGCCCCGCCGAGAAGGAGGCCGCCGCATGAAGGGCGTCCTGTGGCTGGCCTGGCGCCAGCAGCGACTGATGATCCTGTCCGCGCTCGCCCTGCTGGCGCTCTGCGCGGCGTACGTGGCGTACCGGCGCTCCGAGATGGCGGAGCTGATCGACGCCACCGGCTGGGTGCCCTGCCCCGGCTGGAACGGGGGCTGTGAGAGCCCCGCCACCTTCCAGATCATGGAGGGCAACTCCGCCGGCATCCGCACGCTCGGCGCGCTCGGCATCGCGGTACCGGCTCTGATCGGCGTGTTCTGGGGCGCCCCGCTCATCGGCCGGGAGCTGGAGACGGGCACGTTCAAGCTGGCCCTCACCCAGGGCGTGGGCCCGCGCCGCTGGTTCGCGGCCCGGTTCGGCCTCGCGGCGATGGTCGCCGTACTGGCGGCGGCCGTCGTCGGGGGGCTCGTCGCCTGGTGGTGGCTGCCCATCGCCAACACCCTCGACGGCCCCTACTGGCACGACGCCGCGGTCTACAACGCGACGGGCCCGGCCCCGGTGGCCTGCGCCCTGTTCGGCCTCGCCGCAGGCACCCTCGCGGGCCTGCTGGTGCGCCGGACGCTGCCCGCCATGGGCGCGGCCCTGGCCGCGATCGGCACCGCGATGGTGCTCGTGACGTACTTCCGCACCTCCTGGATCGCCCCCGAGACCCGGATCACCCCCGGCGACACCCCGAAGCGGCTCGTTGGCAGCGCCTGGTCCACCGGGCAGTTCGGCTACATCACGCCCGACGGCCGCGAGTACTCCATCGAGAAGGTCTGCCAGACCTCCGGTGACGAGATGCGGGCGTGCATGGCCGAGCACGGCTTCACCGGCCGCTACCACAAGGTCTACCCCAGCGGCGACTTCTGGACCTTCCAGTGGATCGACACCGCCCTCTACCTCGGGGCCGCGGCCGCGCTCGTGGGCCTGACCCTCCTCGTCCTGCGCCGCCGCACGGCCTGACGCACCCGTTCCGTCCACACCTCTGGGGGACCCCTCGGGGCCACCGGGGAGAACCTCACCGCCCACCGCGCCGGCCCCCGGCCGGTCCGGGATCCGCGTCACCGCCGGCCGAGGCGGGCCCGGCCCGGGCGGGAAGCCGATGTGAAGGCTTCCCGCCCGGGCCTCTTCCTGCTCAAATCTGCTTGGTACCGGACTACTTCGAGCACGTTCCTTCAAATGGGCCGCCCGAGTCCGCTATCTTGCCCGGTGCATGCCAAGGCGGTGTGTCCGCGATCCGGACCGCACGAGGAGCTGCCCGATGAGTCCGACGAGACTGTCCCTGAGGCGCGACCGGCACGACCCCCCACCCCCGCACCGCCGCCGGGGCCGCCCCGGCCGCCACCGGACCCGCCTCGCCGCCCTGCTCGCCGCCGCCCTCGCGGCCGCGGGCCTCGCCGCGGCAGGGCCCGCCACCGCCCGCGCGGAGGCCGCCGCCCCGGCCGCCACGGCGGGATCGGTCACCGGCCTGTCCCAGTCGGGCGGCACCTTCACCGTGAGCACCTCCAGCGGGGCCAAGGCCCGCGTGGTCGTCGCCCGCGCCGACATCTTCCGCCTCTGGCTCTCCCCCGACGGGGCCTTCACCAACGACCCGGCCGGCTCCGACCTCGCCCCCACCACCGACTTCGGCCCGGTGAACGCGAGCTACACCGACGCCGGCACCCACTTCCGGATCACCACCGGGGCCCTGTCCATCCGGGTCAACAAATCGCCCCTGCGGTTCTCCGTCTACCGAGCCGACGACACCACGCCCGTCTGGCAGGAGACCCAGCCCACCAGCTGGGGCGGCGGCAAGACCACCCAGTACCTGGCGCGCGGCACCGACGAGCAGTTCTACGGCACCGGCCTGCGCCTCGGCGAGTGGGCGCTGCGCGGCAAGACGGTGCCCGTGGCCGTCGACAACAAGTGGCGCGAGAACGACAACGCCAGCCCCGCCCCCTTCTACATGTCCACCAACGGCTACGGCGTCATGCGCAACATTATCCCTGCACTAGTTGTGTCCCCCGCAGGTCATGTCGCATAGAGGCCCGATCGACCACCCCGCCCGTGTCCCGTAGGGAGGAGGGCTCTGTGTCGCATTCGAAGGCGCCGCAGACCATAGCACAGTGGCTGACATCACACCTGGAAGGGTGAACGCCGATCCAGCAGAGGTCAGTTGGAGCGGCCGCCTGGCCCGGCTGAGTGTCAGACACGCGCCCTACCCTGACGGGTTAGTCTCCGCTCGGCTACCGCTGGGGGTCCTGGGCGTCTGGCAAGCCCAGGGCCCGCAGCACCGTACGGGCCAGCTCTGGCGTCCAGGGTTCGGCCGGGGACAGCTCGTCCGCGCGCATCGCGGCGATCTGCCACAGCCGGTCCAGCTCGATGCGCCGGACCCCGCCCGAAGTGCGGGTGAGGACGATCCCGTCCTCACCCTGCTTGGCCGTAAGGCCGTGCACCCCGGTCTCGACCCAGCTGCTCACGTCCATGGCGCCATCATGCCCGCTGACGGCGGGGAACTCGCGGAAGACGTGTCGAGGCGGCGTCAGACGAGAGCCTGGCCGAGGAGGTCGCGGGGGCGGCCGGTCAGGGCTTGGTGCAGAGCTTCGGTGCGTGAGCGGATCAGGCCTTCGCGGTAGGCGACCGGGAGGCGGTCGAAGATCCCGGCCGCCATGTCTGCAGCACCGGACGGGTCGCCGTCGATGCGGAGGCATGCGGCGGTGTCCACGGCGATCAGGGCCCGGGTCATCACGGAGGGCGAGGTCGTCAGGTACAGGGCTTCGTCCTGGGCCGTGTACGCGGCCTGGGTGTCTCCGAGGAGCGTGTACGCCTGTGAGAGGTGTACGAAGTGCTTCTGCGCCGGGTACCCGAACCAGGTGTCGTCGGCTTCCGGCCCGTCAAGGCGCTCGACTAGCAGCTGCACGTCCGTGACAGCTGCCTTGGCCCCGCGGTGGTCGCCGATGGCGGCCAGCGAGCGGGCCGTGACGGCCGCCGCCAAGGCCCCGGCCCCGGTAGGGGTTCGTCCGGCTGCCCGGCGGGCCCGAGCGGCGAGCCGCACGGCTACCTCAGGGGCACCGTAGTTCAGCGGCACCATCGCGTGCCGGGCCAGCACCCAGGCGGTCATGCGGCGGTCGCCGGACTCGCGTGCGGCCTTCTCCGCCGTCGCGAACCACCCGCGGGCTTCGTCCTTCGCGCCCCGGTCGTGCTGGATGATCGCGACCAGCCCGGCGATGCCGGCCGTGGTGCGGGCCAGATCAGCCCGGGAGGAGGCCGGGTGGGGCCGGTTAAGGGCCTGTTCGAGGATGGCGAGGTCCGCCTGCATCTCGGTCAGCACGTCCTCGGGGGAACGGCCCCGGTAGCCGCCCCGGTGACGTTCGAACGCCGTCGCCAGGTAGTCGAGATCACTGGTGCCGGCGCCGGTCAGGGCCCCGTTGATGCCCTGGTGGGCCTGCGCGATGCCGGGCAGTGCAAGCGTCGCGCCGACCGCGACGGCCGCCGCCCCGAAGTTGCGTCGTTTCACGTCCTCTTTCTCCCTGCGCTGGCTGCGTCGGTGCTGCCGCGATGCGGCGACTGCCCGCTGCACGTCCGCGACGGTCAGCCCGTACACGCGGGCGATCGTCTCGTGCCAGTCCGGGACCGGTAACCGCTTCTCCGTCTCCCACCGCTTGATGTTCTCCCAGTCGAACCACCGCCCGTCCTGGGCCTGTTGCACGAGCTCGGCCTGTTCGTCACGGGTGCGGCCGGCATCTTCGCGGATCGTCCGCAGTAAGACGCCGATGCCGTTCGGAGCCACCATGGCACTTTCCCTCCGTCGCCGTCGGGTGCGGCCCCCATCCTGGCCCCCCACAGCGGCCCCCCGCTCGAAAACGCACCCCCTCCTGGCCCCTCATTCCTTGTGTTCCCCGGCAGTTCAATGGGCGAACGCCGCTGAACCCCTCGGCCCGCTCCGCCGGATTCGCCGCATGACCCCGGAGCGGGCTGAGGTTCCAACCGTCCGCACGGCACCACCAGTTCTGACCACCTGGAGGGGAACATGGACACCGAAGCACCCGTGGATCGGTCCCCGGCTCGCGCCGACTGGGAGAAGACGGGAACGGCCCTCGTACCCGGCGTCCTCGAGCCGGACCGCTTCAAGGCACTGGTGGAAGAGGCCCACGGCCGGCTCGACCTGGTCACGCCCCACATCCACGACCACACAGCCGCCCACCGCGACGGCAGCTTCGCCTCCCCGGTCCACTGCGGGTTCATCCCGCCCGGCCCCGTGCTGGAAGGCCTGGCCTACGACAAGCCCCTGCTGCTGGCCCTCCGCGAGGCGACTGGCATCCCCCGGCTGGTCCCCCGCGGCGGTGCCGTCGTCCTCTACCGCGAGGGCGACTTCCAGGGCCTGCACACCGACTCGGTGAAGTCCACCGTCACCGTCGGACTCGCCCTGACCGAGGACCTGCCGCCGATGGGCTGGGCGCCCGACCTGATGGGCGTCTTCCCCGACAAGCTCGGCAAGGTCGTCACCGAGCACGGGATCTTCCCCGAGGGCGAGGGCTTCACCACCCTGGCCCACCCGTACGGGGACGGCAGCGTCCGCGCGTTCGCCGGCTACCACGTCCCGCACTGGCGGCCGCCGCTCACGGTGCCGATGGGCTTGCTGGTGACGATGGAGTACATGGACCTGTGATGACCATGAACCCGCGCCAGCTCTGGCTGGCCCAAGGCCGGGCCGAAGTCCCCGAGGACGCGGTCGAGCCGGGGCTGTGGGACGAGATCGCCGAAGAGGCAGCCCGGTGCGAGCCGCACGCGGTCGTCCGCCACAACCAGCGCCCCGGCCTGCTGGTGATGAGGGACGGGTCGATCACTTCCCCCCAGCGGTGCAAGGTCCACACCGGCGGCAAGGCCCTCAGCGCACTGGCCATGTCCAAGGCGCTGGCGGAGGTCGCGGGGGAGGCCACCGGCCGGGCCCGCATGACCCCGATCCGCTTCGGGCTGAAGTTCTACGCGCCCGGCGACTACATGCACGTACACCGCGACGACGGCAAGTGCGAGATCACGTTCTCGTGCGGCCTGACGCCCGGACTGGCCTCGATGGGCTGGCTGCCTGGCCTGCGCTGGCTGACCACACAGGAGGTCGCCGACCGCCTTGCCAGCACCCCCTACCCCGACGGCGGCGAGACCTTCCCGGTCCGCCACCGCCACCTCACCGGATTCGACGGAAGTCGAATCCCCCACTGGCGTACCCCGCTCGACTCCGAATCGCGCGAGGTGCTGATCACCATCTGCTTCACCGACCTCTCGGTGTAGCAGCGTCCCTTCCAGAACAAGGAGGAACGACCATGTCCCAGAACATCCAGTCCGCGACGACGAAGGCCGTTGACCCGGCCGACTTCGTGGTCGAACTGCACGCCGAGGGCAACATGCCGCAGAACTCCGGCGGCGACCCGGCTGTGCCGGACTCCGCCTTCCCCGACACCCACACCTACGAGCTGCCGACCGTCTGACCGGCAGCCCTGGGACACCGCCGCCGGCCCTGTTCGCCGGTAGGCGGTAGGTGAACCCGCCCGGCCGACGGGCGCCCTCCGTGACCGGGGCGCCCGGCGGCCGGGCCTTTGTCTGCTGCGAAGGGAACAGCCCATGCGCAAGACGTACTTCCACGGAACCCACCGCACCCGTCACCCCGAACAGACCTGGGAAGCGATCCGGCCGCTGCTGATGGCGTACGGCATCACCCGCGTCGCCGATGTGACCGGCCTCGACGACATCGGCATCCCCGTCACCATGGCCGTCCGGCCCCTGGCCCGCACCCTGTCCGTCGCCCAAGGCAAAGGCGCCACGCTGGCAGCCGCCCGCGTCTCCGGCGCCATGGAGGCGATCGAGGCCTGGCACGGCGAGCGGGCCGTCCCGCCCTCCGAGGTCCGGGCCCCCGCCCAAGACCTCAACTTGCCCTACCCCGTCACCGAGCTGGAGAGCCACCCCGGCTCCCTGGTCACCGACCGCACCGTCATGGACTGGACGACCGCCCGCTCGGCGCTCGACGAGGAACCCGTGCTCGTCCCGGCGGCCTGCGTACGGCTCGGCCGCGAAGTCCACGACCAGTGGCGGCTGCACCTGCCCAGCGCCTCCACCAACGGCCTGGCGTCCGGCAACACCCGCGCCGAGGCGATCGTCCACGGCCTGGCCGAGCTGATCGAACGCGACACCATCAGCTCCCTCACCCTTTCTGGCCAGGCCCGGGGCCAGCTCATCGACCCCGACAGCATCCAGGACGAGCACTGCGCGGCCCTGATCGCCCGGCTGCGGGCCGCGGGGGCCTGGCTGGAGCTGTGGCATCTGCCGAACCGGTTCGGGGTACCGGTCATGAGCTGCTACCTGTGGCGCGAGGACCAGCCGGCCCTGCTGGCCTCCGGCTCCGGCGCCCACCTGGACCCCCACGTCGCCCTGTCCCGGGCGATCACCGAAGCCGTGCAGTCCCGGCTCACCCAGATCACCGGAAGCCGCGAGGACATCCACCAGGCCGCCTACCGGCCCTCCGTGTACCGCCGGCCGCTGCCCGCCCTGGACCCGGGCATCGGATGGCGTGAGGTCGCCGCCCAGCACGCCACCGGTTTCGCGACGGACGACGGCGAGGCCGCCCACCTCGCCGCCCGCATCGCGGCCGTCACAGGCCTGGCCCCGCTCGTGGTGGACCTCACCCACGGACTCCACCAGCGGCGCGAGTTCGCCGTCGTCAAGGTGCTGGCCCCCGGCCTTCGGTACGACGCCCGGCACGTCATCCCCCGCCCGAGCCTGGAGGAAGCCGCATGACCGTCCACGTCTTCTGCGGGCCGACGGTCACTGCCGACCGCGTGCGCGAGGTCGTTCCTGGCGCCGTGACGCACCCTCCGATCCGCCACGGCGACCTGATGCGGCTCGCGGTCGGCCCCGGCGACACGGTGCTGATCATCGACGGGCTGTGGCACCAGAGCGCCCCCGTCCGGCACAAGGAGATCCTGGCCCTGCTGGCCGACGGCGTCACCGTGGTCGGCGCGGCCAGTATGGGCGCCCTGCGGGCCGCCGAACTCGCCCCGTACGGGATGGTCGGCGTCGGCCGGATCTTTGAAGACTTCCGCAGCGGCGTCCTGGACGCGGACGACGAGGTCGCCGTCCTTCACACGGACGACGGCTACCCGGTCTCGGAGGCCCTGGTGAACATGCGGACCGCTCTGACCCGGGCCGCCGCAGACGGGCAGCTCGACGACACTGAAGCGGACCGGCTCGCCGATCTGGCCCGCTCCCTCCCGTACACGTCGCGGTCGTGGACCGGGCTGGGCCGCCTCGCGGCCGGGGAGGGGCTCGGGCCGGCGTTCGGCCGGGCGGACGCCTGGCGGCTGGGCAACGGCTGGGACGCCAAGCGGGAGGACGCTGAACGCGCCCTCGCCCTGGTGGCCGCCGGGATACCTGCCGGGCCCGGCCCCGGGGCCTGGTCGTCCGAGCCGTGGGCGACGAGCTTCGTCCGGTACTGGCAGGCGGCCTTCCGGCCGGGGGCGATGGCGGGCGGTCGGCCGGTCAGCTTTCTCGCGCTGCTGCACTACCAGCAGCTCTACGATCTGGGGTTCGCGCTGCGGTGGCGGACCCGCGTCCTGGCCGCCCTGCCGCACGACAAGTGCGCAGGCGAGTGCCGCCCGTCCCAGCCCGCGGTGGCTGAGCGGGCCGGGCTGGACGCGATGGCCGCCGCAGGCGTGGACGTGGAGGCCATGCCGGAGGACCAGCTCGCCTACTGGCTCACCCTCGAGGAGATGCGGCAGCTTCCGCCCGGGGAAGCCCTGGTGAGGGTCGTCGTCCGCTCCGCCCGACTGGACGGCGCCTGGAAGGTGTGGCCCGCCACCATGGCCGAGGCCGGTGACCTCATCGGGTCCGTTCCCGCGGCGGCGGAGGCGGTGGCCGCCGCGTTCGCCTTGAACGCCGAGATCGAGGTGGCTGACCCCCACCGGACCACGGCCCACCTGAGCGGCGACCGGATTGCCTCGCATCTCGCCCAGCGCTGGGGGCTCCCCGAGGGCTCCGGCCGGACCGTCCTGGATGCGGCGGCCCGTGACCGGGCCTTCCGCGACTTCGCCGGAGCCGTCGAAGTGGCCCGAGCGTTCTACCTCTCCGCCCGTACGGACCCGGCGCCCACGGGGTCGCCGGCCGTCTCCGCGGCGAGGGAGAGCCCCCTCACCTGAGAGATCGCCAGCGGTACGACGGCGGCGGCCGTGATGACCACAGCGCCGATGGCCAGGGTCGTACGGAGCCCGACGAGGTGTGCGGCCGGACCGGCGAGGAGGTAGCCGAACGGCACCGGGAGGATTTGTCCGAGCGTCGAGTAGGACAGGGTCCTGCCCAGCCGGTCCGCCGGGATGCGCTCCTGGACCAGGGACGCCCAGGTGGTCATGCTGACCGCCAGCCCGGTCCCGGCCGCCGCCGTGGCCAGCGCGAGGACAGCCAGCGGCCAGGCCGCCGCCATCGCCGCCAGTGGCAGGGCCATCGACCCCGTGCCCGCGCAGACCACCAGCCCGACCTGACGCGGCTTCCACAGCAGGGCCACAGCTGCCCCAGCTACGAGCCCGGCAGTGAACCCCGAGACCACGACACCCCACGGTGCGGCGCCGCCCAATACCCGCTGCCCGTACACCGGGCCCAAGAGCTGGTACCCGGCCAGCCAGACGGGGACGATCACGGAGGCCTGGCAGACCATCACCCACAGCCAGCGGCGGGAGCGGAAGTCGTCCCAGCCCTCGCGCAGGTCGGCAGTGAACCCTGCTCGGACCTTCACAGTCTTGGCCTTGAGGCTGATCCGGGAGAACAGCAGGGCCGACGCGGCGAAGGTCACGGCGTCCCAGCCGATCGCCCAGCCGGGGCCGGCCACGGCAACGAGCACGCCCCCCAGGGCGGGCCCGGCCACCTTCACCGTGTTCTGCCCGATCTTCAGCAGAGCGTTCGCCGCGTGCCGCAGCTCGGCGGGGACGACTTCGACCACGATGCCGCCGGCCGCCGGGGTGAAGAACGCTCCCGCGGCCCCGCAGACGGCCGACATCGCCACCAGATGCCAGACCCGGGCCACACCCGTCAGCAGCAGCCCCACGGCCGCGACCTCGGCGAGAGCACAGACCACGTTCGACCACACCATGACCCGGGCCCGGGACAGTCTGTCCGCGACGACCCCGCCGACCAGCAGCAGCAGGATCTGCGGCACGACGCTGGCCGCGAGGACCGCACCGAGGGCGCCGGGCCCGCCGCCGATGGCCAGGACCGCGAAGGCCAGCCCGATCGGGGCCACCGCCGACCCCGTCCAGGACAGCAGACGGGCGGTGAAGTGCAGCCGGTACGGTCTGATCGTCAGCGGGGCGCCTGCCTCCCGGACCCGGGCCGCCCAGCTGATCTGTGGGACTGGCCCTGCCGAATTCCAGTGGTGCAGACGCGCCTTACGCAAGATCCAACTCCGCCCAGCGAACACGAAATCCCGGTGGAACGAGGCCACCGGGAAGCTGGCCACGACTCTAGGGCAACCCGAAGATCGTGTGTCTCAGACGCACCAACCGACCCTCGACGTATCCCGCCTCGACAGACGGATGAACGTGGCACCGGGCCCGGAATGGCTCCGACCGCAGGCTTGTGCTCGACGGTATCGATGAGCCTATGACCGCACCCGCAGACGATTCCACCGCTGGCCAGCACGTACGAAGATCTGGACGGCGGCGAAGCCTGATGGAACTCCGTGGGCCATCCTCGCGTGCCGAGCCGCCGAACGCGCCGCAGCGGCGGGAGCATGGCTCCATGAGTGAAGCCGCCCGCATTCGCGCCGTCTCCGACACCGACGCACCGGCCGCCGACCCGGCGGCCAGTCCCCTGACGGCTTCTGCGCTCCCGCCGATCATCGAAGCGGCCGCAGGCGCAGGCGGCGGCATTGGGGTGGCGGCGCTGGCCGGGTTCGTCGTCGACCGTGTCGCCGACGTCGCCAAGACCTACATCGCCGAAACGCAAGCTACCGAGCGCGTCCGCATCGAGCACGGCGGGACAGCGGCGGCCGGACCGGGAGAGCCCCCGCAGCAGCCGTAGCCACAGCCGGGCCGTGGGCGTCTCGGTACGGCTGCTGCGGGCCTCTTACCCCCGAGGGGTTGGCAGGCCGCCCACGGGCAGTCTGCGGACGTTCCCGGCCCCGTCCAGTGCTTTCCGCAGCCGCTGGATTTCGGCGTGCTGGGCCGCGAGTCGGGACAGGGCCAGCTTCCGGAACTCGGTCAGCTCGTCGATCGTCTCGTTCCGCGCCGCGACCCGCTCCCGCAGCTCGGCCACCTCGGCCTTCAACCGTTCGACCTGCGCTTCGCGCGGGTCCACGATCTCGCCCGCGTCCTGCTTGGCCCGGACACGCCGCTCGAACTCGTCGGCCAGGTGCTGGTACGGGCCGGGCCGTTCGTTCCCGGCCCGGTCCTTCTTCGGGTAGAACCCGGTGCGGGTCACCCCGGCCTCGGCGGCCAGCGTCTTGAGGTCGCAGCGGCCGCCGGGCGGGATCTCTCCCCGCAGCAGCCGGTCCATGGCGGCCCGTATCGCGTTCTCGTTGTGCTGCTTGGCCTGCTCGCTGATCCGTGCCATCACTGCCCCCCTGCCGCGCCGGTGCCGGCGGCGGCGTCGATCTCTTCCAGGACCCGCACCGTACGAGCCAGGTCAGCCTGCAGTCGCTGCTTCTGCATCCTCTGTGATCGTGGCAGGTCCCGGATCGTCGAGCGGAGGCTGTCGGCGCTGGCCGCCCACACCGGGCGATGCTCCGAATGGTGGGTGGCCTGCGGGCACCGCGCGGAATCACACAGCCCTGCCATCGGCTTGGAGTCCGCGGTGACCTCGGCGCCTGCGATCTTCAGGCAGAGGGCCTTGGACGGGTCCTTGAACCAGCAGTAGTTCGCGGCCCCGACGTGCAGGTACTGGGCCTGGTGCCGCAGCAGGTTGGTCAGCTGCCGGTCCGAGTCCATCACCGCCGGATCGTCGGCTTGGTGGTCAGTGAGCGCGGCGTCAACATGCTCGAACGCGGCGATCACGTCGCGGGCGCCGGGACCGGACGGCATGATGCCGGCCTGGAAGTCCCGAAACGCGGCCGCCGTCAGCTCCATGTGGTGCTCAGCCTCTTCCTTGCCGACCTCGGCAAGGAACATTCCCTGGGCTCCGCCGGGCCGGTACGCGTAGCCCTCGGTGGTGGCTACGTGTACATGTTTCAAATGGACTTTGGCGGCGATGAGCCCCCCGGGCCGGTAGGCCAATGCCATGGACAGATTTCGCCGGAGCCCTCGCGCGCTCACGGGCCCGTCCGGGATCGGAGCGAGGCCGAGCCTGGCCCCTTCCGGGCCGTTCACCCACTTCCTGAACCTGGCATAAATAGTGGTGCTGCAGAACTCCTTCGAACCGAACAGGGAGCCGTTCAGGTATCCACGGCGCCGGGAGATACGTGCGGCCAGGGCGACAGCCTGCCAGGCTTGCTCCACCACCACCCACTCCTCCGGTACACCGCCGAGTTCCTGCCCTTTGACGAGTCGGGACGCCAGCCGGTAGCGCATTGTGCCTCCGTAGGCGGGTGCCGGCGGAAGGCAGGAATCTTCGGTCAGCTCGGCTAGCTCACTGGCTCGCATTCCGCTGATCGCAGCGGTCACCAGCATGGCCGAGGCCTGGACAACGCTTCCCAGTTG
Source organism: Streptomyces sp. NPDC040718 (assembly GCF_055593565.1). Lineage (NCBI taxonomy): Bacteria > Bacillati > Actinomycetota > Actinomycetes > Kitasatosporales > Streptomycetaceae > Streptomyces > Streptomyces sp. NPDC040718. Next base: position 61,644 of record NZ_JBVIXO010000019.1, read on the forward strand.
GCGGAGGTCGCGATCATCAAGGGGAAGCGTCCACGGCACCATGCGGGTTTCGTCGGCACGTTGGATGAGTGCGGCGTCGCGCCCGTGGATGTGGGTGACGCCGACCTTGGATACGGCGTCCTCGAGAAGACGTCTGTACTGGGGCAGGCTGTTGGACAGGGTGTGCCACCCGGCCCCGCCATCGAGACCCAGCTGGTCGGTGTTGACCTCCAGCAGTGGATCCGACGGATCCCATCCCATGCTGATGCGTCTTCTAACCGTGTTGTTTGCGGCTTGGGGAAGCGGGATACCTCGACGAACGAGCTGGTGAACGTGGAGCACAACGGCCCGCTTATTGCTATCCGTGTACCGCCGGTTACCCGAGTCTGTGGGGCGGCTTACACGCGTCTGGCTCTCGAATGTCTCGGCCACGTGCGGGCCGAGAACTTCAACGATCCAAAGGGCAGCCGACAGCATCGGCTGAAACACGTGATCCGGGACGGGGCCCACGATGTTGCCGCCTCTGCGCTTGCATCCGGCGATCTCGAACGGTGCCCGACCGTCCCAGGGGATGAAGCCGGGCGCGTAGGCGTCACGGGAGAACAGTTCTCGGTAGAAGGCCAGGTACTGGACGGGCGTGATCCGATGCGAGTGCGTGTCGGGGGACACGGTGCCGGCTCCCGTGACGCGGCGTGAAGTCACATCGAAGTACCGATCGCAGTGCCCCTGATCCACATCGGCCAGTGCGCGAACGCCCTCGGCGGAAAGCCAGTTCAACCAGTTGCCCAGATGCTGGACCAGGCCATGCAGGTGACCGAGCGACCTGGGGGTGCGGAAGGCGTAAGGCAGGACGGCCACGAGTTCGTGATGCGGAGCCATCATCGCCATGACCAGCTCCTTCGCCGTCACCCGCCAAGCGGGATGGACGATCCGGGCAAAGTCCCACCGCAGTTTGTACCGGCGCAATCCCTTCGGGGCGTCGGTGAGCCCGGTCAGGTCCCACACGTCATCGTCGAACCGGGGTCTTTCGGACCCGGCGGTCAGTTGTAGTCTCGCCGTCGAACAAACGTCGGCGCCCGCGAAGGGGGACCGGTCCCGGCCGACTACAGCGGTGCCCGTCGCCGTCATGCGGTGGCCTCCTCAGGCCGTACAGGTACTTCGGTGTCGTTGTCGACCACGTCGGCCGCTGCCTGTTGCAACAGCCAGTTGGGGAATGAGGGCAGGACGTCCCGGTCCAGCCGGTCGGCGTATGGGCCGAACACGGCGATGAACTGTTCTGTGGTCATCTGCTGGGACTGCCGCGCGAAGTACGCGCGCAGCCGTAGGAGGTTGGCCGCGTGACGGGGCAGGAAGACGGCGAGGGGGCACAGCAGGCAAACCCACGGCCTGGCTGGGCATGGCTTTCCTGTAGGCCCGTGAAGTCCCGCGAGCGGGTCTTTGCATGATGCGGTGAACACGTCTCGTTCTCCGCTGAGGAGCTCGGCCAGCACGCCGTCTGTGACGCCCAGGCGAGCCGCTGTCTCCGGCAGGGCAGTTGCCGCGTTGGCGGCTTCCTCCAGGTCGAGAACGATAGGCGGCTGTGCCTTGCGGAGGAGGTCGGCCTGGCTCTCCTCAATGATCGTTTCGACCGCGTCCATCTGGGCTGGAGTCTGCGCAGTCAGGTAGTGGTCGCCCTCCACGGCCGAGCTGTGGTTCGGGTCGATCGCCGTGTTCCCGGTCCAGCCCTTGCGGCTGAGGATGTTCAAGTAGGTTGCGCGAATCCGTCCCGTTTGGATACGCAACGGCGCCCCCGAGTCATCCACCAACCCCATGATGTCGGCCAGCCCGGTTTTACTGGCCCGAAGGTTCTCTCTTCTCATGTCAGGCCCGTGGATGGCGTATCCGTTCGCGACGAAGTCAAGGTGGAGGCTTCCAGCCGGACTAGCACGCAGCCACAGTTCCCCGCGGGCACGTGCGTGGGCATGACGTCGCATCGGTGCGGAGTGTTCCAGCCAGCGTTCAATGAGCCGGACGGCGCGACCGTTGAGCGTGACCGATTCCGGTCCGCGCCTGCCCTTGAAATAGTCCAGGAGGACTGAGGTATCTCCGGACCAGGTTACGTTCTTGAGGCCGAGGCCAGAGATGCCGTCGGGCACAACACCGCTGTAGACACCTAGCAGCAGCGCATAAGCGGCTGTGATGGTGCTCGACGGGTACAGGGCCTCGCGGACCGGCCCCAGATCGGATTTACTCACGCGAAAGCGGCTGTGGCCCGTATGGGTGACGAACGCGGGGGTGGACATCGGGCCGTGATCAAGCAGCACGCGGGCGATGTCGGCCCGAGTGATGCTTCCTTTGCTTGGGTCCTCGCCCTCGACGGCTTCGCCAAGCACTTGACGGTGATCGTTCCAAGCCTCTCTGACTACCTTGCGCAATGCCTCAGTGAGACGCTGCCACTCGTCGTCGGTGTACGGCTGGAATGGCTGTGACCGGTTCAAGGGCTTGATGGCCCGTCCGTCCAGGTAGCGGACGACCTCTGGTGCCAGAGCGCCGCTGACCTGGTGGGCGGCGCGGAGCAGACTGCGGATGACGATGGCTTTCTTGGGGGGAATTGCCAACCAGTACCGCAGCATCAACGGGCTCGTGAGTTCGGCGAGTCCGCCATCGAACCCCTGTACATCGAGCCAGCGGAGCATGGCCCGCAGGGTGGACGTGTATGCCATGGCGGTGTTCCTCGCCGCGATGTTTCCGTGAGGGTGGACCAGTTCGGTGAACCCGGCTGCCAGCTCGGCTGCCAGCTTGGGGTTTGCGGTGGTATCGAACCAGCTGGTGTACCGAGCGGTGCGCGGCAGGATGAACTCGACCCTGAGCGGGTCATGGTGGACGTGGGCGGGCATCAGATGTCGTCTCCGAACTCGCTGGCGGCCTCGGCGTCATCGTCGATCGCGCGGCCGGCGGTCGTGTAGGCGTCGCGGTAGATCCGCTGCACGTCCAGGCGCCGCAGGTAGATTTCCGTGGTCGTCACGGAGGAGTGGCCGAGGAGATCCCGCAGGATCAGCAGGGGGTCTGTCTTGGTCAGGTAGAGCGCCAGGCCTGCGTTCCCGTTTGTGTCGGTGACCAGGGCTGCGGCCCGCTGGTAGTAGCCCTGGACCAGCATCTCCAGCGTGTCCATGGCGAACGTGTGGCGGAGCATGTGCGGCGACACGGTCGGGAACCGGGGCTCGTAGCGGTCCCGGATCCGCTGGGAGGTGCGCCGGAAAACGGTGTCCCAGTCCACGAACGGGATGCCGGTGGACTGCACTGCGACCAGGGGGGAAGTGCCGTCGGGGTTGACCAGCCGCAGACGGTCGGCGGGGGAGAGCCGCCGCCACGGGGTGCGGCGGCCGTTGATCCGGCCGCCTTCGTAGTCGGCGCCTTCGATTTGCAGAGGCGGGCCGTACCGGGCAGGTGGCCGGTAGGGGCCGCGGGTGACAGCCGCATCCCGGTCGAGCTCGATGTACTGGCGGATGTCGGCCAGGGCGCTGTAGCTGGTCCATGTGGCCCGAGCCTTCTGGCCCTTGGTGGTGGCCGCCGCGAGCGGGAACCAGACGGGTACGGGCGTTCGCCGTGCGGGCAGGGCGGGAAGCTCGTGTGTCAGGAGGTAGGTGAACTCCTGGGAGCGGAGTCCCGTGGCGCAGACCAGGCTGCCTACGGCGGCGTTGCGGGCCAGCTCGCGCCCTCGGAACCCGTCCGGGTTGCCGTCGGGGTCGAGGCCGGCCAGCGCCCTCAGGAACATGTCGCGGAACTGCGACTCCAGGTACTTCATCGTGACGTGCGGCTTGGCCCCGCGCAGGGTTGCGGTGTTCCGGCGAACGTCCACCGGGCCGACTTCCTTGGAGTAGCGGGTACCGATGGCGTACGTGAAGGGGATCTTCGTGCAGTGGTCGTTGTCCACGGCCCATGTGTAGAAGCAGGACAGCACGTTGATGCGATGGTTCCAGGTGGTGCGGTCCCAGCGCGCTTCGAGTGGTCCGGACAGTCGGAACTCGGCGAAGGCGCCGAGGGCTGACCGAAGGTCTTCCCGATCGGCGAAGGGGTGCACTCTGCGGTCCGCGAGGAACTCCAGCCAGGACCGCAGGGCCTGGGCGTAGGACCGCCACGACTTCACTGCGGGCACACCGGTGGTGGGGAGTTCGCGGAGCCAGGCATTCACCGCGACGGTGGGACGGGGCCCGTTCCCGTCCTCGAACAGCAGGTCGTCGTCGATCAGGACCGGCATGTTCTCGGGGATCAGAGGCTCGCGGCCGGTATCCCAGGATTCCCACCCGTTGCGGGTGAAGTAGGTGAGCAACATGCCCACACCCTAAGCACGCCGACATGCTCAACGGCAGTGGATAGAGGGACAGTTGCAGTCCCGCCATTGTGTTCATTGAGACAGTGTTAAAGTGCAGGGATTAGCAACACCTGGGCCCCGGGCTCGTACTCCTTCAACGCCCCTACCGCCCTCACCCACGACGAGACCCGCTTCGACGGCTGGTACTTCACCGGCGACTCCCTCAAGTCCGTGCTCGACGCCTACACCGACGTCAGCGGCAAACCCTTCATGGCCCCGATGTGGGGCTTCGAACTCGGCAACGCCGACTGCTTCAACGCCTCCAACCCCGACTACCAGGGCGACCACGGCCGGCCCCGCCACCAGACCACCCCCGACGTGGCCGGCTACGCCGCCGACGCCCGCGCCGCCGACATGCCCTCGGGCTGGTTCCTGCCCAACGACGGCTACGGCTGCGGCTACACCGCACCCCTGAAGTCCACCGTCGACGCCCTGAAGGCCAAGGGCTTCCAGACCGGCCTGTGGACCTCGACCGGCCTCGGCTCCATCGCCGACGAGGTGGGCAACGCGGGCAGCCGGGGCGTCAAGACCGACGTGGCCTGGATCGGCAGCGGCTACAAGTACGCCTTCCAGGGCGTCCAGCAGGCCGTCGACGGCATCGAGAAGAACTCCGACGCCCGCCGCTACGTCTGGACCGTCGACGGCTGGGCCGGCACCCAGCGCAACGCCGTCGTCTGGACCGGCGACACCCACGGCACCTGGGACGACATGCGCTGGCACGTCCCCGCCATCGCCGGCGCGGGCCTGTCCGGCCTCAACTACGCCTCCGGCGACGTCGACGGCATCTTCGGCGGCAGCCCGAAGACGTACGCCCGCGACCTCCAGTGGAAGGCCTTCACGCCCGCCTTCATGACGATGTCCGGGTGGGGTGCCGTCAACCCGTCGGCCGGCTACCAGGACAAGCAGCCCTGGCGCTTCGCCGAGCCGTACCTCTCCATCAACCGCAAGTACCTCCAGCTCAAGATGCGGCTGATGCCCTACCTGTACACGATGAGCCGCACCGCCCACGAGACCGGCGTCCCCAGCACCCGCGCGATGGTCCTGGAGTACCCCGACGACCCGGTCGCCCGGGGGAACCTGACCAGCGGCCAGTTCATGGCGGGGGACTCCTTCCTCGTCGCACCCGTCGTCTCCGACACGTCCGTCCGCGACGGCATCTACCTGCCCGCCGGGACCTGGACGGACTACTGGACCGGGAAGACGTACGCCGGCCCCGGCTGGCTGAACGGCTACCGGGCGCCCCTCGACACCCTGCCGCTGTTCGTCAAGGGCGGGGCGATCGTGCCGATGTGGCCGCAGATGAACCACTCCGGCGAGAAGCCCGTCGACATCCTCACCTACGACATCCACCCGCGCGGCGCCTCCTCCTTCAGCCTCTACGAGGACGACGGCCGCACCCGCGCCTACGCCTCCGGTGCCTTCGCCCGCCAGCGCGTGGACGTCACCGCCCCGGCGGCGGGCTCCGGCACGGTCACCGTCTCCGTCGGCGCCCCCACCGGCAGCTACGCCGGCCAGCGGGCGGCGCGCGGCTACGAGTTCAGCCTCCACGTGGCCTCCACCCCCGGAGCCCTCACGGCGGACGGCGCCGCGCTGCCCCGCCTCGCCGACAAGGCCGCCTACGACGCGGCCGCCACCGGATGGTTCTTCGACCCGGCCGACCGCGCGGGCGTCCTGTGGGTCAAGACCGGTACGAAGACGGGCGCGTTCACCGTCACCGCCACCGGGACCTCCGTCCCGGCCGCCGACCCGGTCCCGGTCACCTCGTCGCCCATCTCCCAGTCGGCCTGGACCCTGGTCTCCGCCGACAGCCAGGAGACCGCCGCCGAGAACGGGGCCGCGGCCAACGCCTTCGACGGCAACCCCGCCACCATGTGGCACACCGCCTGGTCCTCCGGCAAGGCGGCGGCCCTGCCGCACGAGATCCGGATCGACCTCGGCGCCCGCTACAGTGTCGACGGCCTCGGCTACCTGCCCCGCCAGGACGGCGGGGCCAACGGCCGGATCGGCGGCTACGAGGTCTACGTCTCCGACACCACCGCCGACTGGGGCACCCCTGCCGCCACCGGCACCTTCGCCGACACCCCGGCGGCCAAATCCGTCACCCTCCCCCCTAGGACCGGCCGCTACCTGAGGCTGCGGGCCCTGACCGAGGCGGGCGGGCGCGGCCCCTGGACCAGCGCCGCCGAACTCACCCTCGCCGGCCGCCCGGCACCGCTCCCGGCCGACGCCACCCTCGTCAACGCGGCCTCCTCGCGCTGCCTGGACCTCCCGCACAGCGACACCACCCCGGGCACCGCACCCACCCTCTACAGCTGCCACGGCGGCCCGAACCAGCGGTGGACCCTCCAGGGCGACGGCCGCCTCACCGGCCCGAACGGGGTCTGCCTCGACGCCGCCGACCCGGCGAAGGTCACGGTCCGGGCCTGCGCCGCCGGCCCCGCCCAGACCTGGCAGCCCGGCCCGGACGGCAGCCTGCGCAGCGCCGGCCAGTGCCTCACCCCGGTGGGATCGGGCACCGCCGACGGCACCGGACTCACTCGGGCCGCCTGTACCGGCACCGCCGCCCAGCGCTGGACCTTCACCCCCTGACCGCGGGTCCGGCCCGGCCCCCCACGCCGGGCCGGACCCGCCCGAGGCCGGGCGTGTACGCGGAGTCCCTCCGGCCCGGCAGCAGCCAGGCCGCGGCCAGGCCGAGGGCGGCCAGTGCCGCCAGGGCCGCCAGCGGCCGGGCCGCCGTACCGGCCCCCGAGGTGCCGGCCCCGGCGCCCGCCGCCACGGCGATGCCCAGGCTCGGGCCCACGTTCATCGCGGTCTGCTTGAGCCCGCCCACCACTCCCGCGTACCCGGCGGGGGCGTCGCCGACCACGGTGCCGGTGGCGGTGACCATCACCGCCGCGAACCCGGCCCCCAGCACCCCGAAGGCCGCCCCGCCGCCCCAGCCCAGACCGGCGATCCCCAGCACCACCAGCGCCGTCCCCGCGAGCGCCGTCCGCCGCGGCCCGTACCGGCGCAGCGCGGCGGCCGCGACCGGCGCCCCGGCCACCATCAGCGCGGTCAGCGGCAGTACCCGGATCCCGGTGGCGAGCGGGCTGAGGCCCCGTACGTCCTGGAGCAGGAACGTGGCCGTGAACAGCGCCCCGAACATCCCGGCCGACACCGCCAGCAGCAGCGCCACCGCCGCCGCCACGGGCCGCGACCGGGCCACCGCGACCGGCACCAGCGGCAGTTCCGCACGCCGCTCACCCCGTACGAACAGCGCCCCGAGCCCGGCCGCCGCCCCGAACCCCAGCAGCGTCGGCGCGGCCGTCCACCCGTACAGCGGTACGCCCGCCAGCGCGTGCACCGCCGCCGCCAGCGCGGCCGCGAGCAGCACCGGACCGGCCGGACCCAGCCGCCCCGCCTCCCGCGGCCCCGGCGCGGGCACGCGTACGGCGAGCGCGAGGCCGGCGATCAGCAGCGCGGCCGGCACGTTGAGCAGGAACACCGCCCGCCAGTCCATCAGCGCCACCAGCACCCCGCCCAGCAGCGGCCCCGCTGCCGCGGCCGCCCCGATCGCGCCGGTCCGCACCGCCACCGCCCGGCCCAGGCGCTGCGGCGGGTACACCAGCCGCAGCAGGGCCAGTGTCGCGGGCTGCAACAGCGCCCCGAACAGCCCCTGCACGGCGCGCAGCGCGATCACCCGGCCGACGCCGGGCGCCAGCGCGATCCCCGCCGACGCGGCGGCGAAGCCGAGCACCCCCGTCAGGAGCAGCCGGGTGTGCCCGTAGCGGTCCCCGAGGCGCCCGGCGACGACCAGGAACGCGGCGACGGCGAGCAGGTAGGCGGTGCTCGTCCACTGGACCTCCGCGACCCCGGCCCCCAGGTCGCGGCGCAGGGCCGGCTGCACCACGACGAGCACCGTGCCGTCGAGCGCGACGAGCATCGCCCCGGCCGCGCTGACCAGCAGCGCGAGCCGCTCCCTCATGCCGGCCCCGCCCCCAGGTGCGCGTCCACGACGGCGTCCACCAGCGCGTCCGGACGCAGGCCGCCCTCGTGGTCGGCACGGTCCGCGCCGGCACCGAGGACCAGCGGCAGGCTGCCGTAGCCCCACAGCTGCGCCACCCCGTGCAGCCCCGCCCACAGAGCGGCCGCCGTCACCTCCGGCTCCGCCGCCCCGCAGGCGCCGACCAGCCCGGTCAGCAGCGCGAACAGCGGCAGGGTCTGCTCCCGCAGCCGGGGGCCGCCCGAGGGCTCCTGGCCGGTGCTGTCCAGCAGGTCGTGCCGGAACATCAGCTCGAACATGCCCGGCTGCTCCAGCGCGTAGCCCACGTACGCCCTTCCGAGCGCGCGCACGTGCTCCCGGGGCGGGGGCTGCTCGGCGCCGACCGCGAGGAACCGGGTGCCGAGGTCGCCGAAGCCGCGCCGGGCGATGGCCGACAGCAGTGACTGGTGGGTGGGGAAGTAGCGCCGGGGCGCGCCGTGGGAGACTCCGGCACGGCGGGCGATCTCCCGCAGGCCGAGGGAGCCGGTCCCCTCGGCCGTGACCAGCTCCACCCCGACGTCGATCAGCCGCTCGCGCAGCGGCGCATCCGGTTCCATTGGCATAGACAGTGTCTACCACTGCTGTATAGACACTGTCTACCCAGGTCTGCCCGGCCTGTCGGTTCCGGCGCCGGCCGGCGGGTAGACGCCAGCCGCGGGGCTCACGCGAGGAGGTTGTCATGGGAACCGGAATCTGGGGCTACGGACACGAGGCCGGCTACGCGCCCGGCGCGGACCTCGTCGGCTACAAGGTCGAGGCCACCGACGGATCGATCGGCAAGGTCGACCGCCACACGGACGACGTGGCCCGCGCCTACCTGGTCGTCGACACCGGGCCGTGGATCTTCGGCCGCAAGGTCGTCATCCCGGCCGGAGTCGTCTCGCGCGTCGACAGCGAGAGCGGGACCGTGCACCTCGGCTGCACCCGCGACCAGGTCAAGGACTCGCCCGACTACGAGAAGAGCGGCCGCCACGAGGACGAGCCCGCCTTCGTCCAGCTGATCGAGACCCACTACTCCAACCCGCACATGTGAGGCGCACCGCACGTCCGAACCCCCTGGCGGCGCCCCCGCCCCACAGGTGATCATCTCCGGATGACCACAGAAACGATCACCGCCTCCGCAGGGGGCACCTGGACCCTCGGCGACCTCGAGGTCAACCGGGTCGGCTTCGGTGCCATGCGCCTGACGCAGAACGGCGCGGCGCTCCAGGCCGGCGCCGCGTCCAGTGACCGGGACCGGGCGATCGCCGTCCTCCGCCGCGCCGTGGAGCTCGGCGTGAACCACATCGACACCGCCGCGTTCTACTTCTCCCCGCTCCGCTCCGCCAACGAGCTGATCAACAGCGCGCTCGGCGGCCCCTACCCCGACGACCTCGTCATCGCCACCAAAGTCGGCCCCGCCCGGGACGCCTCGGGGGAGTGGGCCGAGCACGCCGTCGCCGCCCGGCTGCGGGGCCAGGTCGAGGAGAACCTGCGCCAGCTCGGCCGCGACCACCTCGACGTGGTCAACCTGCGCGTCATGCCCGAGCACACCGATTTCGCGGAACGCTTCGGAGCCCTGGCGGAACTCCGCCAGGCCGGGCTCATCCGCCACCTCGGCGTCTCCAACATCACCCCCGAACAGCTCGCCGAGGCCCGGGCCATCGCGCCGGTCGTCTGCGTGCAGAACATGTACGGCATCGGCGTACGGCCCGAGTACGACGCGTTCGTCCGCTCCTGCGGGGAGCACGGCATCGCCTTCGTGCCCTTCTACGCGATAGCCGGCGCCAATCGGGAGGGCGGCGCGGCCGGCTCCGAGAGCGAGGAGCTGCTCACGGTCGCCCGCGCCCACGGAGCAAGCCCCGCGCAGGTCCGCATCGCCTGGACCCTCCAGCGCGGACCCCACGTCCTGGCCATCCCCGGCACCGGCAACCCGGACCACCTCGCCGACAACGTCGCCGCCGGAGCCCTGCGCCTCACCGAGGAGGACCTGGCCCTCCTGGAGCGTCACCACCACGCGCCCGCACGGTAGGCCGGGCCCCGGCGCGGGCCGGCGCGGGCCGGCGCGGGCAGCACCGCGACCGGCCCCCGCCGGCCCGCCCGCGTCCGGCACAATCGGCGGATGAGCGAACAGACCCCCGCCGGGACCGCCGGCCCGCACGACCACGACCCCTACCTGTGGCTGGAGGACGTGGAAGGCGAGGCCGCACTCTCCTGGGTCCGTGAGCGCAACGCCGAAACCGTCGCCGCGCTGACCACGGACCCGGGCTTCAAGGTGCTGGAGCGCGAGGTGCGCGAGGTCCTCGACGACGACGGGCGCATCCCGTACGTGGTCCGGCGGGGCCGCCACCTCTACAACTTCTGGCAGGACGCGGGCCGGCTGCGGGGCGTCTGGCGGCGCACCACCCTGGAGGAGTACCGCACCGAGCACCCGGCCTGGGAGACCCTCCTCGACCTCGACGCCCTCGCCGACGCCGAGGGCGAGAAATGGGCCTGGGCCGGCAGCGCCGTCCTCGGCCCCGAGAACCGCCACGCCCTGGTCATGCTCTCCCGCGACGGCGCCGACGCCTGCGTGGTGCGCGAGTTCGACCTCCACACCCTGGAGTTCGTCGAAGGCGGCTTCGCCGTCGAGGAGGCCAAGACCCGGGTCGACTGGATCGACGCCGACCACCTCTGGATCGGCACCGACTTCGGCCCCGGCTCCATGTCCCCGTCCGGCTACCCCCTCCAGGTCCGCCGCTGGCGCCGCGGCACCCCCCTCGCCGAAGCCGAAAGGGTCTACGAGGCCCGGCCCCAGGACCTGTCCGCCACCGGCTGGCACGACGACACACCCGGCTTCGAACGGGACTTCGTGTCCCGGCAGATCGACTTCTGGAACGGCGAGCTGTTCCTGCTGCCCGAGGACCCCGCCGCGGCACCCGAGAAGATCGACGTACCCGACGACGCCGGTGCCGGGATTTACCGCCGGTGGCTGATCGTCCAGCCGCGCACCCCCTGGCTGGGCCACCCGGCCGGCAGCCTGCTCGCCTTCGACTTCGAGGACTTCCGGGCGGGCGGCCGCGGGGCGGAGGTCCTGTTCACCCCCGACGGGCGCACCGCCCTCGCCGGCTACAGCTGGACCCGCAACCACCTCCTGCTGCGCACCCGCGCCGACGTCTCCTCCCGCCTGGAACTGCTCACCCCCGGCCCGGACGGCTGGACCCGCGCGCCCCTGGACGGCGTACCGCCGCTGTCCACGGCCACGGTGGTGTGCACCGACCCGGACGAGAGCGACGAGTACTTCCTCGACGTCACCGGCTTCCTCCAGCCCTCCACCCTCTTCCGCGGAGAGGCAGGGACCGCCGGCGGCGAGGCCCTCAAGCAGGCCCCCGCCCTGTTCGACACCGACGGCCTCCGCGTGAGCCAGTACTTCGCCACCTCCCCCGACGGCACCCGGGTCCCGTACTTCGTCGTCGGCCCCGAGGACCGGCCCGGGCCCGGCCCCACCCTGCTCTACGGGTACGGCGGCTTCGAGATCTCGATGGTCCCGTACTACAGCGCCGTCAACGGCCGGACCTGGCTCGCCCGCGGGGGCACGTACGTCCTCGCCGGCATCCGCGGCGGCCGCGAGTACGGGCCCGCCTGGCACCAGGCCGCCCTCGGGGCCAACCGGGTCCGGGCCTTCGAGGACTTCGCCGCCGTCGCCCGCGACCTCACCGCGCGCGGCATCACCACCCCCGCCCAGCTCGGCATCGAGGGCGGCAGCAACGGCGGCCTCCTGATGGGCGCGATGCTCACCCGCGACCCCGGGCTGTTCGGCGCCGTCGTCTCGCACGTACCGCTGCTGGACATGCTCCGCTTCCACAAGCTCCTCGCCGGGGCCAGCTGGACCGCCGAGTACGGCAACCCCGACGACCCCGCCGACCGGCCCCACCTCGAACGGATCTCCCCGTACCACCGGATGACCGCCGACGGCCCCGCGTACCCGCCCCTGCTGCTGCTCACCTCCACCCGGGACGACCGCGTCCACCCCGGCCACGCCCGCAAGGCGGCCGCCCGGCTGCGCGAACTGGGCCACCCGGTCCTCTTCCACGAGCACATCGGCGGCGGCCACTCCGGCGCCACCGACCACCAGCAGACGGCCTTCAACGAGGCCCTCGTCGCCACCTTCCTCTGGGAGCGGCTCACCCCGCCGAGGTGACGCCCGGCGCGCTCCACCGGCCCCGCCGCGCCCGGCCTGGTGGAATGGACCGACCGGCGGCCCGCAGGGGGCCGCCCGCCGGTCGGAGGAGACGTGTCGGACCGCTACGGCCACGCACCGGACCCCGACGGGGCGCTGGAGGCCATCGGCACCACCGACGACGAGCGCACCACCTGCCGGGAACTGGCCGCCTTCCTCTTCCGCACCCTGTGCGACGCGGCGGCCGTCGACCTCACCGCCGAGGGCCGCACCGAGCGGGTGGCCGCCGCCGGCGCCACCGGGCTGCTGCGCGCCCCGGGACCCGCGGTACGGCCCGCCGTCGTCGCCCTGGACGGTGGCCACCCGCTGCGCAGCTGGACCCTGCGCCCGGGCGGCCCCCCGGTGCACGGCCTCTCCGTCGAGCTGGCCCGGCACGGGACCTCGTACGGCACCCTCCTCGCGGTGCGCACCGGCGCGGCGTTCACCGACCGCGAGGCCGCCGCCCTGCACTTCGCCGCGCGCGTCGCGGCCCTGCACATCCGCCACGCCAGGCGGCTCGCCGCCACCGAGTCCGTCGCGCTCGACCTCCAGCGGGCCCTCGTCGCCGACCCGGGCCGGCCCCACCCGAACCTGCTGGTCGCCGGCCGCTACCTGCCGGTCGGGCCGAGCACCCTGGTCGGCGGCGACTGGTTCGAGACCGTCCGGCTGCACTTCGGGCGGACCCTGCTGGTGGTGGGCGACGTCATGGGACACGGCCTGGACGCCGCCGTGGACATGAACGCCTACCGCTCCACCCTGCGCGAGGTCGCCTCCACCGAGCTCGCCCCGCACCGGGTGCTGCGCCAGCTCGACGCCCTCGTCGCCGAGGACGCCGCCCGGCGGGCCGCCACCTGCCTGCTCGTACGCGTCGACCCCGCGCGCGGTACCGCCCTGTACGCCGCCGCGGGCCACCTGCCGCCCGCCGTGTTCGCGGCGGACGGCACCGGCCGGCTGCTCGACGTGCCGGTGGGGCCGCCGCTGGGCACGGGGCTGGGCGGGTACGAGTCGGCGGCCCATCCCCTGGGACCCGGGGACACGCTGGTCCTCTACACCGACGGGTTGGTCGAGCGGCGCGGCGAGGACATCGACCGCTCCCTCGCCCGGCTCACCGGCCTGCGGCTGCCGGCCTGCGGGACGGCCGAGGAGGCCGTGGACGCCGTGCTCGCAGGCCTCGACGCCCGCCACGCCGAGGACGACGTCGCCGTGCTCGCCGCCCGGATCCGCGTCCGCGGCACGCCCGGATGAGGGGTCAGCCGAGGGCGCGGGCGACGAGGAGGGCGACGTCGTCGTGCGTGTCGGGGCGGCGCAGGGCCGACAGCAGCAGGTCGCAGGTCTCCTCGATGGGGCGGTGGGGGCCGGCGAGGAGGTCCGTCAGGGTCAGCAGGCGGGCGTCGATGTCCTGGTCGCGGGTTTCGACCAGCCCGTCGGTGTAGAGCACCAGCTCGTCGCCCTCGCCGAGGGTCACGGCGGTGTTGGAGAAGGGGACGCCGCCGACGCCGAGCGGCACCGCCGTCGGCAGCCGCAGCAGCCGGGGAGGGCGGCCGCCGCGCAGGTGTACGGGCGGCAGGTGGCCCGCGGTGGAGATGTGGCACAGCCTGCTGTGCGGGTCGTAGACGGCGTAGACGCACGTGGCCATGGCCTCGCCGAGGTCGCCGGTGGCCGCGTCGAGGTGGGTGAGCACCGTGGCGGGGTCGAGGCCGAGGCGGCCCAGCGCGCGGGCGGTGGCGCGCAGCTGGCCCATGGTCGCGGCCGCGTTGATGCCGCTGCCCATCACGTCGCCGACGACCAGCGCGGTCCGGTCCCCGGAGAGCGGGATGACGTCGAACCAGTCGCCGCCGGTCTCGTCGGCCGCGCCCGCGGGCTGGTACCGGTAGGCGATGTCCAGTCCCGGGGCCGCCGGGGGGTGCTGGGGCAGCAGGTGGCGCTGGAGGGCGAGGGCGGCGTGGCGCTGGCGCTGGTACCAGCGGGCGTTGTCGATGGACACGGCCGCGTGGGCGGCGAGTTCGGAGGCGAGGAGCACGTCGTCGGGGCCGAACGGCACCGGGTTGCGGGCACGTTTGAGGTCGAGGGTGCCCAGCACCTGGCCGCGGGCGATCAGCGGCACCGCCAGGTACGAGTGCACCCCCGCCTCGCCCAGCAGCCGGGCGGCGGCCTCGTCGCGGGCGATGCGGGGCAGGTCTTCGGGCCGGACGTGCGGGACGAGTTCCGGCCGGCCGGTCCGGGCGCAGCGGGCCACCAGCCGTTCGGGGCGGTACGAGGCCACGTCGCCGACGGGGTCGGCCGCCGCCTCGGCGGGGGTGCGGTACGCCGATTTCACCGCGAGCGCGCGGAACCGTACGGCCCGCTCGTCGGCGGCTCCACCCGGCCGGGGCCCCGTCAGGATGGAGTCGAGGACGTCCACGGCGGCGATGTCGGCGATCTCCGGGACGGCGACGTCGGCCAGCTCCCGGGCGGTGATGTCCAGGTCCAGGGTGGTGCCGATGCGCGCGGATGCGTCGGCGATCAGGGCCAGGCGCCGGCGGGCGTGGGCGGCCGACACGGCCGCGTGGTGCTGTTCGGTCACGTCCACCACCGACACCGCGACGCCGATCACCCGGCCGGCCTGGTCCTCCAGCCGGTAGATCGACACCAGCCAGGCCCGCTCACCGGAGTCCTCGGAGATCCGGCCGGTGGTGAAGTGGTCCAGCAGGGGCGCGCCGGTCGCCATGACCTCCCGCATGCTGGCCTCGACCGCCGACGAGTCCAGGAAGGGCAGGATGTCGGCGATCCGGTGCCCGATGTGCCGCTCGGACGGCACCCCGTTGATGCGTTCCAGGGCCGGGTTGACCAGGACGTACCGCAGATCGGTGTCGAGGACGGCCAGCCCGATGGGGGACTGGTCGACCATGCGCAGGGACAGGGCCAGATCCCGTTCGACGCGGCGGAGGGTGGCCTGCTCGGACGCCAGGCCCAGGGCGTAGAGGCGGCCGTTGGCGGCCTGGAGGCGCATGTTGCGGAACTCCACGAGGACCATGTGGCCGTCCCGGTGGCGCACGGGGAAGGAGCCCGCCCACGCGCCCTGGCCCCACATCACCCGGGCGAACAGCTCCAGGACCTCCTCGCGGTCCCGCTCCTCCACCAGCAGCGTCGCCGCGTACTGCCCGAGGGCCTCCTGCGCCGGGTAGCCGAAGAGGGTCTCGGCCTGGGGGCTCCACAGGCTGATCCGGCCCTCGGCGTCCAGGACCACGGCGGCCACCCCGAGCACGTCGAGCAGGCCGCCCGCCGCCGGAGATCCCGCTCCGGGGCCGCCGGACGGCGGTTCGGGCTGCGCATCGGCCATCACCGCGCCTCCTCACCCGGGCGGACTCCCCACCATGCTGATGCCCCGCCGGGGCCCTGGCGACCCGGTCGCGGCCATCAGGTGGTGGTGCCGCCCCCCACCCGCCCCGGCACCGCCGTCCGGTGGGGACGGCGGTGCCGGGCCGGCGGGTGCGCGCCGGTCAGTGGAAGAGCATGGACGCGCCGCCGGCCGCCGTGGTCACGGATCCCGGGCACAGGAAGCTGCCCGAGCTCTTGGTGGCGGTGAAGGCGCGGTTGAGGTACTTCCCGGTGGCCGCGTCGCGGTCCCACAGGATGTTGGTGGCCTTGTAGCGGCAGGATATGAAGCTCTGCTGGCCGGTGATGTCGATGAGGTCGGTACGGGCGGAGGTCCCGGCGGCGTCGAAGGTGAACGCCGGGTTGTTGTTGAGGCTGGCGGCGATCCCGCCGTCGCAGGCGAGGTTTCCGCCGGGCTTGTTGATGCTGGTGCGGTCGACGGTGAGGGCGCTGGGGGGATTGGCGCTGGTGCGGGCATTGGTCCAGGTGCAGGTGTTGCCCGCTACGACGATGACGCCGTCGACCTTCTGGTCGGCGGCGGTGCCGAAGGCGGCGGCGCTCGTGACACTGCCGGCCGTGGCCGCGAGGGCCAGTGCGGCGACGGCGAGTTTCGCACGGTGCATGATGTCGCTCCTCTGTGACACGTCCTTGTGGGGGTGTGGTGCGAGGGCGGTGCGGAGTGCGCCACGGAATGTGTCACAGCCGTCTTGAAATGTCATGCACGCGTCATGCATTGGCCTGAATGAGGCCCTGCCGGGGACGGGCGCCGGGACGGGGTGCGCCAGGGCGGGGCGGGTGGACGGGGTGCGGCGGGAGGGTCAGGGCACGTCGGTGTCCGTCGGCTCGGCCTCGTACACGTGCGGGGCGTCCCCCTGCCACTCGATGAGCGCCGGCGCGCCTCCGAGCACCACCTCGTCGGGGTCCGGGACCTCCGCGCGGCGCAGGAACTCGATCACGTCCGCGTCGGTGTGCGCCGTGCCGAGGGCCGCGTCTTGGTCCTGGACGCGCAGGGTGACCCGGCGGCCGCCCGAGGGGGAGATGCGGTGGACGACGATCGGCGCGTGCTCCATGCCTCCACCCTGGAGCCGGTCCGCCGCCGACGCATCCGGGGGCGGCCGGCCGCCCCCGTGTACGCCGCTGTACCACCGGGGGAGTAGGCGGGGAACGCTACGCAAGGGTGACGCCGGTGACGGGGGAGCCGGTCTAGCTTGACGGTATGGAAACGCGGAGCGAACGCCCGGACCCCGCGGACTGCCCGTCCTGGGCGGGCAGTCCGGCCGCTCCCTCAAAGACGGTGCCGCCCCTGAGCCCCACCGCGCGGGGCGGCACCGGGGTCCGTGAAATGATCACCAGACAGTCGCGTCGGGGGCGGCCCGTCGCCCCACGTGATCCGACCAGGGGGAGACCGACGATGGAACAGACCGGAGCCGTGGAGATCACCTCCGAGGCCGAACTGCGCGAACTCCTCGGCCCGGTGGGGCCCACGGCCGCCGGGAAGGGGCGGCGGTCCCTGCACGAGCACCACCGGCAGTGGATCGCCCGGTCCCCGCTCTGCCTCATCGGCACCTCCGCCGCCGACGGCAGCTGCGACGTCTCCCCCAAGGGCGACCCGCCCGGCTTCGCCAAGGTCCTCGACGACACCACCCTCGTGATACCCGACCGCCCCGGGAACCGCCGCGCGGACAGCTACCGCAACATCCTCGCCAACCCGCACGTCGGGCTGCTCTTCCTGGTCCCCGGCCGGGGCGACACCCTCCGCGTCAACGGCCGCGCCAGACTGCTGCGGGACGCCCCGTTCTTCGACACGATGACCGTCAAGGGCCACCGGCCCGCGCTCGCCCTGGTCGTGGAGACCGAGGAGGTCTACTTCCACTGCTCCCGCGCCTTCCTGCGCTCCGGCCTGTGGAAGACGGACACCTGGGACCCCGAGGCGGCCCCCTCCCGGGCGAGCATCTCCAAGGCCCTGGAGAAGCCGGAGCTGTCGCTGGAGGAGCTGGAGCGCTACTACGGCCCCGCGTACGGACAGAACGACCTGTACGGCTGACACACCGGGCCCCGGGCAGCGCCCCCCGGGGCCCGGCCGCGTGGCAGGCTGGACGACATGTGCGGCCGATACGTCTCCACCCGCGGTCCCGAGGACCTGTCCGGCCTCTTCCAGGTCTCCGGCCCCGCCCCCGACACGGTGCTGCCGCCCAGCTGGAACGTCGCCCCGACGGATCCGGTCTGGGCGGTGCTGGAGCGCGCCGACCGCGAGAGCGGGGTCCTGGAACGGCAGCTGAGGGCGCTGCGGTGGGGGCTGGTGCCGTCCTGGTCGAAGGGGCCGGGCGGCGCGGCGAAAATGATCAACGCCCGGGTCGAGACGGTGGGGGAGAAGCCCGCCTACCGCCGGGCCTTCGCCAAGCGCCGCTGCCTGCTCCCCGCCGACGGCTTCTACGAATGGGAGTCGGTCCCGGCCGCCGGCTCCGTGAAGGCGTACAAGCAGCCGTACTTCATCAGCCCCGAGGACGGCACGGTGATGGCGATGGCGGGCCTGTACGAGTTCTGGCGCGACCCCGCCGTCACCGACGGGGACGACCCGGCCGCCTGGTGGGCGACCTGCACCGTCATCACCACCGAGGCCACCGACGCCGCCGGCCGCGTCCACCCCCGGATGCCCCTGGCCCTCGCCCCCGCCGACTACGACGCCTGGCTCGACCCCGCGCACCAGGACCCCGACGCCCTGCGCGCCCTCCTCGCCGCCCCGGCCGGAGGCCGCCTGGCAGCCCGCGCGGTGAACACGGCGGTCAACAACGTGCGCAACAACGGCCCCGAGCTCCTCCAGGACGCCCGGGCATCCTGAACCGCCGACCCCTCACACCCCGCGGACAGGACACACACGGGCGCGCTCCCCGGACACCGGGGCCAGGGCCTCGGCAAGCCGATCATGACGGCACGGCCCGCCGGTTCCAGCCGCTACGCCCCCGGCGGCAGCACCACCACCGGCACCCGCTGGACCTGGTTGTTGCCGAACCCGCCGCGGTTCCAGGGCTGTTCGAGGGGCTGGGTGCGGCCCGACGCGTCCGTGGCGCGGACCACGAGCGTGTGGCTGCCGGGGACGGCCGTCCACGGGGCCCGCCAGGCCTGCCACGCCCAGCCGCCCGGCTCCCGCGCCGCCACCTCGGCGTCCGCCCACGTACGCCCGCCGTCGCCGCTGACCTCCACCCGGGTCACCGGCCCGTGCCCCGACCAGGCGCGCCCCTCCAGCCGCACGGGCCCCGGGCGCACCACCCGGACGCGGGACATGAAGTCGGGGAACCCCGGGGGGACCATCAGGGCCCTCGGCGCGATCCGGTTCACCGGCTCGCCGGGGTCCTCGGCGGTGCGCCGGTAGCGGTAGGCCACCGCCTGCTGGAAGCCGGTGAAGGGCTCCTCGGCCAGGGTGATGTCCCGCAGCCACTTCACATGGGCCATTCCGTACCAGCCCGGCACCACCAGCCGCAGCGGGAAGCCGTGCTGCGGCGGCAGGGGCGCGCCGTTCATCGCGTACGCGAGCAGCGCCTCGGGATCCGCCCCGGTGGCGGCCGGCAGCGGCAGGCTGCGCCGGTAGTCCCGCTCCACGCCCCGCTCCACCCCGTGGTCGGCGCCGGTGAACACCGCCTCCACCGCCTCCGGGAGCACCCCCGCCTCCGCGAGCACGGTCCGCAGCGGCACCCCCGTCCAGTCGGCGGTGCCCACCGCCTCGACCAGCCACGGCTGGCTCACCGGCCGGGGCGTCAGCCGCGCCCGCCCGTTGCCCGCGCACTCCATCGTGACCCGGCGGGTGACGGCCGGCAGCGCCCGCAGGGCGGCCAGGTCCAGCGACAGCGGCGTCCGCACCCGGCCGCCGACGCGGAGCCGCCAGCCGCCGGCGCCGGGGTCAGGGCCGGCGTCGGGGATGTCGTAGTGGACCAGTACGTAGTGCAGCCCGGGCGGGGTGACCTCGTACCGCAGTGCCTCCAGGGGCAGCCCGTGGTTGCGGGCGGCGAGGGCCAGCTCCTCGGCGCTGATGCCCTCGCCCTCGGCCGCCACCCGCCCCGGGGCGCTGACGCCGCTCAGGGACGCCTCTTCCATCCCCTCATGGTCGCGCGCCCGGAGCCCCGCCGCCCGCCGCGCGTGCGAGCGCCCCGCGCAGCGCGGCCGCCGAGGTGAAGCGGTGGCCCCGGATGCCGAGGGCGCGGGCGGCGTCGACGTTCTCCTGCCGGTCGTCGACGAACAGCACCCGGCCGGGTGCCGCGTCCAGTGCCCGCAGGCACCACTCGTAGGCGCCGGGCGACGGTTTGGCGTGGCCGATCCGGCAGGACAGGCCCCGCACCTCGAAGTCGGCGAGCCAGGGGTGCTGGCGTTCGTAGTGGAGGGCGAGCTCCTCCGGGATGTTCGACAGGAGCGCGATCCGCCGCCCGGACGCCGCCAGTTCCCCGATCAGGTCCACCATCTCCGCGTCCACCGCGCTCCAGCTCGCGATGTCGGCCTCCACGAGCGCGGCGACCCGCTCCGGGCCGAAGTCCGTCCCGAGCGCCGCGGCCACCAGGCGCCAGTACTCCGGCCCGTCCACCGCGCCGCTGTCGTAGGGCGGGCGCAGTGCCCAGTACGCCTCGCGGAACGCCTCCCGGGGCACGCCGGCCGCTTCGACCAGGCGTGCTTCGCCCTCCGGTGACTGGTGGCGGGCGATGACGCCGAACATGTCGAAGAGCAGGATCTCGGTCCCGTCCATCTCCTCACACCTTCCGTACGGTGACGCCGGCCGCGGCCAGGGCGTCGGCCTCGTCCTGCGGCGCCCCCTGGTCGGTGACCACGGCGTGCAGCGCGGAGGCGGGCAGCACGTGCGCGAGGGCGGTGCGCGAGAGCTTCGCGGACTCGGTGACGGCGATGACGCGGCGAGCGGAGGCGATCGCGGCGCGTTTGACGGCGGCGTCGGCCAGGTCGTAGGCGGTCAGGCCGTGCTCCGCGCTCAGGCCGCAGCAGCCGATGACGGCGGTGTCGAAGCGCAGGGCGGCGAGGGAGGCCTCGGTCAGCGGTCCGGTGAGGGCGAGTTCGCCCTTGCGCGGCGCCCCGCCCGGCAGCAGCAGTGTCATGCGGGGCGCGTCGGCGAGGGCGTTGGCGGCGTGCAGGGACAGCGGCATGACGGTGAGCCGGCGCTGGTGCAGGGCGCGGGCCACCTCCAGGCAGGTGGTCCCGCTGTCCAGGACGACCGATTCCCCGTCCGCCAGCAGGTCCCCGACCTCGGCGGCGATGCGCCGCTTGGCCTCCAGCCCGTCGCGGGCGCGCAGTGGGAACGGCGTCTCCTCCCCGCGGAGCAGCAGGCTCCGCGCCCCTCCCCGGTAGCGCTCCAGCACCCCCTGTTCGGCGAGGGCCTCCAGGTCGCGGCGGACGGTCATCTCGGAGGCGCCGGTGAGCTCCGCGAGCTCCGTGACGCTGCGGCTGCCGGCGGCGCGGACGGCGTCGGTGATCTGCCTCAGTCGGTCTGCACTCATACTCGAATTGAACATCCTCGATGTTCGAAAAGCAAGTTTCGAACATGAAATGTGTTTGTTATGTTCGATTGCATGCAGTCAATCGCACTCCAAGGGCCGCCCCCATCTCCGCGCCTGCGCAAGGGGCGGCGGGCCACCTTCGCCTACTTCGCCCTCAACGGCTTCCTCATGGGCATGTGGATCGTGCACATCCCCGCGGTGCAGGAGCGCACCGGCGCCGGCCACGCCCTCCTCGGCTGGCTCCTGCTCCTCCTCGGCGCCGGGGCCTTCGCCGGCATGCGGGTGGCCGGACCGCTCACCGACCGCTTCGGCGCGCACGTGACCGTCCCGGCGGGGGCCGCCCTGTGTGCCGTCGCGCTGGTGCCGCCCGCCTGGGCGGGCGGCGCGCCCGCGCTGGGCGCGGCGCTGCTGCTGCTCGGCTTCGGCAACGGCTGCCTCGACGTCGGCATGAACGCACACGCCGTCCGGGTGGAACGCGGCTACGGGCGCCCCGTCATGTCCGCCTTCCACGCGGTCTTCTCCGTCGGCGGCGCGCTCGCCGCCCTGGCCGGAGCCCTCGCCCTGGGGCTCGGCCTCCCGGCCGCCGCCACCCTCGGGGCCACCGCCCTCGGCGGTCTCGTCCTCGCGTTCCTCGCCGCCCCCGCCCTGCTGGACCCGGAGCCCGCGCCGGAGCCCGCGCCGCCCGGAACGCCGGCCGGGCGGCACACCCGCCGGGCCGCCCCGCGCGTGCGGATGCTCGCCGTGCTCGCCTTCCTGCTCATGCTCTGCGAGGGCGTCGCCAACGACTGGAGCGCGCTCCACCTGGAGGACTTGCTCGGCGCGCCCGCCGCCACCGCCGCCCTCGCCTACGGGGCCTTCGCCACCGCCATGACCGCCGGGCGGCTGCTCGC
This sequence comes from Streptomyces sp. NPDC040718, assembly GCF_055593565.1. Taxonomy (NCBI): domain Bacteria; kingdom Bacillati; phylum Actinomycetota; class Actinomycetes; order Kitasatosporales; family Streptomycetaceae; genus Streptomyces; species Streptomyces sp. NPDC040718. Next base: position 83,905 of record NZ_JBVIXO010000019.1, read on the forward strand.
CGACCGCCTCGCGGCGCGCACCGGGCCCGTCGCGGTCCTGCGGTACGGAGCCGCCCTCGCCGCGGCCGGCCTGACCCTGGCCGTGGCCGCGCCCGGCGTTCCGGCGGCCCTGGCGGGCTGGGCCCTCTTCGGCGCCGGCCTCTCCGGCTGCGTCCCGCAGCTCTTCAGCGCGGCCGGCCACGCGGACCCGGAGGCCGCCGGGGCCAACGTCGCCCGGGTCGCGGGCCTGGGCTACCTCGGCATGCTCGCCGGCCCCGCGGTGATCGGCCCGCTGACCCGCCTCGTGCCGCTCGGGCCGGCCCTGCTGTTGCCGGTGGCCTGCTGCGTCTTCGCGGCGCTCGCCGCCCGAGTGCTCCGACCGGAAGGGCCGGCCGGGGCTCAGCCGATGGTGTCCGAGAGGTAGCCGCGCAGCGCGCGCTTGAGCTCGCGCACCATCGCCGCCCGCTCTCCGTCCTCGGCGGCGACCACGAGGGGCACCATGGCCTGGAAGATCCGGATCCCCACGAGGGCCGTGCGCGAGCGCTCGTCGGCGGGCAGTCGCGGCGCGCGGGCGGCGATCACCGCCTCGACCCGGGCCGGCAGCGCCGCCTGGACCGGCCGCGCCGCGTCGGCGAGTCCGGCGGGCATGTCCGTACGGGCGAAGAGCGCCTTGAAGCCGGGGTCGGCGATGTTGCAGGCGAGGATCGGGTCCACCATCCTGTCGAGCAGCCCCTCCAGGGGCGGCGAGGTGAAGCCGGCCTCGTCGAAGGCCTCCTGGTGGGCCGCGCGCGCAACCGGGTGACGTAGCGGTCGGCGAGCGCCTGGGCGCGGCCGACCCTGATCAGGGGCGTGCTCGTAGCGGCCCTGATGCGGCTGGCCGGCCCGGCCAACTGGTGGGCCCCGGCCCCGCTGCGCAGGCTCCACGACCGCATCGGCCTCTCCGGCCACGGGTGAGGGGCTCGGCAGCCGTGTCGCGGCACCGCACCGGGGCCGGCGCGGGTCGATAGTGGGGCTGTGAGCGACTCGGTGCGGGATTCCGGGGACCAGGACGCCGCCGGGGCGGCCGCCTGGTCCGGCAGTGAGGGAGCGCGGGCCTTCGCCGCGCTGGAGGCGGCCACGGACTGGCTGCTCGGCTACCCGTTCGTCTTCCGGGCCCTGTCCCGCCGGGGGATCGGAGCCGGGACGGTCCTCGTGGACTACGGGTGCGGACCCGGAAAGGTCGCCGGGCACGCCGCCCGGCTGCTGGGCGCGCGGGTGGTGGGCGTGGACACCTCGCCCGCGATGCTGGCCCTGGCCCGCGCCTCGGACACCGGGGCGGCCGAGTACCACCTGGTCGAGGGCGGCCGGGTGGCCGCCCTGGCGGACGGCAGCGCGGACGCGGTCATGTGCAGCCACGTGCTCGCCTCGCTGCCGGACGGGGAAACGGTGCTGTCCGTGTTCCGCGAGGTCCGCCGGCTGCTGCGCCCCGGCGGCCCGTTCGTCCTGCTGGCCACCGACCCGGCCTGCACCGGCGCCGAGTACGCCTCCCTGCGGATCGGGGAGCCGGGCGCGGTGTACGCGCCGGGCCAGGAGCTGACCGTACGGCTGCGGCGCACCGACGGCTCCTGGCAGGAGGTGCGCAACCACGCGTGGCCCGTCGGACTCCTGCCGGGGCTGCTGGAGCGGGCCGGCTTCCGGGACGTGGTCCAGCACCGTCCGACGGTCGCGGAGGCGGCGGAGGCGGCCGACGCCGCCCTGGTGGGCAGCCGCCCCTGGACGGCCGAACGGGAGAGTCCGCCCCTGGTGGTCACCACGGCCGTGGCCGCCTGAACCCGACCCGGGGGCACGCCACCCGAACAGGTTTATGTCAGGCAATAGTTCGACTTCAGAGGTATCAGGTCGAAAGTCAGACAATCCTGTGACTCGTATGGCAGCCTGCTGCGCACGGCAGGGGGTGCGAAGGCACCCGGCCGTGACCGGGGAGGTCACATGCGTGGATCACTGCTGCGTAAAACCCGTGCGGTGCTGACGGGTTCCCTGATGGCGCTCGGAGCAGTCGGCCTGAGCGCCGCTCCGGCCAGCGCCTGGACGGGAGGGAACGTCTGGGTCAACTTCGGCAGCTGGAACTGCCCGGCCGGCGGCTCCGTCGTCGGGGTGTACTGGGGGGTGGACGCCTATTCGAGCGGCCCGGCCGGAGGGGACTGGGGCGACAACGTCATCTACCCGCGCGTCCGGGTGGGATCGGGGGCGTACAACACCCTGAGCTACCAGACGATGTGCAAGAAGTGGGGCTGGTACACGTACCGCGGTGTGGTGAGCCAGCGGACGCTGACCCCGTACAAGTCGGGCCTGAGCTACACCTACTGACCGCCGACGGCGCCCCCACTCCCTGGACGCCCCTTCAGGGAGCGGGCGGGTAGTGCTCGCCGAGCACCGCGCCGAACAGCGTCGACACGTCGCCGGCGCTCAGCCCCTGCTCGCGCGCCTCGCGCATCCACTCACCGAGGCCCGTGCGCAGCGGGGACTCCGGCGCCGTCTGCGGGGTGGCCAGTGAGCGGGTGATGAACGTGCCGGATCCCTGGCGCACCTCGACGAGGCCGGAACGCTCCAGCTCCCGGTACGCCTTGAGCGTGGTGTTGGGATTGACCTTCGTGGTCGCGGCGACCTGCGCCGCCGTCGGCAGCTTGTCGCCCTCGGCCAGCGCCCCCATCCGCAGGGCCTGCTCCACCTGCTGCACGATCTGGAGGTAGGTGGGCAGGCCGCTGCGGCGTTCGATGCGAAACACGACCACGGTGCCCGCCTCCTTGCTGCTTCTCGGTCCATCGGGGGCCCCGGAGCCGGGGCCCGGGGGTTTCCGGGTTTCCGGGTTTCCGGGGTGGCGTTCCAGCCTAGGCCGTCCGCGGGGGTGGTCCCGCTCAGAGCGCCGAGTGCCGGGCCCACCGCAGGAACGCGCCCACCAGGAGCGCGGTCAGCCCCAGGAAGATCCCGGCCGCGGTCCACTGCATGCCCGCCATCTGGTCGGGGCCGAAGTACTCCCAGACCGAGTTGACGATGCCGAGCGAGGCCCGGCAGCCCTCGGGCGAGCTGTCGTGCACGCAGGTGCCCCAGCCGTAGAGCCTGCCGGAGGCCGTCCCGATCCACTGGTCCACCTGCACGACGTGGTCGAGCGCGGCCGGCTGGGCGGCGCCCAGCGGGTGGACGAGCGTCCGCGGCGTGGCGAGCCGCCCCTTGAGCAGCCCGGCCGCGAACAGGGCGGCGTACGAGGTGAGGAACGTCGCCACCATGGCCGGCAGCGACCGGCGGGCCAGAGACCCGATCGTGATGCCGAGCGCGGTGCAGAACAGGGTCGATGCGACCAGGACGGGGCCCGTGGTCTCGAACACCGCGCCGTTGAGCCAGTCCTCGGGCGCGAGGGGGCCGACGGAGTGCCACCACCAGGAGTAGAGCAGGCTCAGGGCCGCCGTCGGTACGGCCGCCAGCGCCAGGGCGAAGCACAGCTTCCACAGCAGCCAGCGGCCGCGCGGGACGGACTGGGTGGTGATCAGCCGGGCCGTCCCGTGCTCCTTGTCGGCGGAGATCAGCGGGGCGCCGAAGAGGACGCCGAAGAGCACGGGGAGGAAGCCGAGCGTGCTGCCGAAGGAGTCGAGGTCGTTGCGGGCCCGGTTGGAGACAGCGCTGTCGATGGAGTGGGGGGAGGTGGCGGGCCAGCCGGTGGCGTGCAGGGTGTCCAGCATGGCGGCGCGCTGCCAGACGATGCAGGCCGAGCCGAGGACCGTCAGCGCGGCGCAGGTGATCACGGCGGTGCGGTGCTGGCGGGCCAGCAGCCAGGCGAGCCCGCGCAGCCGGCGCGGGCTCGCGGTCGAGGTGGCGGGGCGGGACGCGCCCGCGGTCGGTGCGCTCACGCCGCGCACTCCTCTCGGTGCAGCGGGGCGGCGGCGGGGGAGAGCAGCGCGGGGGCCCCGGGGGAGCGGAGGTAGGCGAGCAGCACCTCCTCCATGCTCGGCTCCGCCTGCTGCCACGCCTCCTCCAGCGGGCCCTGGCGCCGCACCAGCGCGGTGAAGTGGCGCCCGGAAGTGCGTACCTCGATGACGGTGTGGTCGTTCAGGGAGGCGGGCGGCCCGGCCTCCGTGCTCACACCGCTGACCAGGGTGTGCATGGGAACCAGCTCGTCGGCCTCCCCGGCCATCCGGACCCGGCCGTCGGCGAGTACGAGTACGAAGTCGCACATCGGCTCGATCTCGCTCAGGAGATGGGAGGACATCACGACGGTGGTCCCGTGCTCGGCCGCCTCGGACAGCAGCAGGGCGCCCATCTCGTCCCGGGCCACCGGGTCCAGATCGGCCATCGGCTCGTCCAGCAGCAGCAGGTCGGGGCGCTTGCCGAAGGCCAGCGCGAAGGCCACGCGGGTGCGCTGGCCGCCCGAGAGGTCCCCCACGCGGGCGTCCGGCGGGACCATCCCCGCGCGGACGATCCGCTCGGCCACCGCCTGGTCCCAGCCCGGGTTGAGCTCCTGGCCCAGCCGCAGGGTCTGCGCCACCGTGAACCGCTTGAACAGCGGCTTGTCCTGCGCGAGATAGGCCCACAGCGGCATGGAGACGCGGGAGCCCGCGGGGGTGCCGAAGATCCTCAGGTCACCGGCCGAGGGCTGCGCGAGACCGGCCGCCAGGCTCAGCAGGGTGCTCTTGCCCGCCCCGTTGGGCCCCACCAGCGCGGTGACGCGGCCGGCGGGTATCCGGAAGGAGCAGTCCCGCAGCGCCCAGCCCCGCCGGTACTTCTTGCCCAGCCCGCGCGCCTCCAGGGCCCAACGGCCGTCGGCCGCGGCGGAAGCGGCCGCGCTGGAATCGGCCGCGCCGGAAGTGGTCGTGCTTCGCACAGCCTCCCCCTTTTCAGTGAATCCACTAGATGAGTAATGGAATCATGGGGTCGTGGTGCGGCCCTGTCAAACGGCGGCTGCCCTGATCAGGAGGAAACCGGCCCCGGAGCCGACGGGGACGACGGAGCCGACACCTGGTGCAGGCGCAGGGCGAGTTGGAGTTCCAGACAGCGGTCGGGGGACTGCCAGTCGGGGCCGAGGAGACGGCCGATGCGGTCCAGGCGCTGCACCACGGTGTTCACGTGGACGTGCAGGGCCTCCTTCGCCCTCGCCTGGCTCATGCCCGTCGCGAAGTACACCCGCAGCGTCCCCACGAGGTCACTCCCGCGCCGGGCGTCGTAGTCCAGCACCGGACCGAGCACGGTCCTTACGAAGCCCGACAGGTCGGCCCGGTCGCCCAGCAGTACCCCGAGGAACCCGAGGTCCGCCAGCGTGCTCCCGTCGCCGGCCCGGCCCAGCGCGCGCAGCGTCGACAGGCAGCGCAGCGCCTCCGCGTGCGCGGTGTGCAGCCCGCCCGGGCCGCCGCCGGCCCGCGCCGCACCCACCGTGACGGGCACGCCCACGCTCCGCCCGAGGGCCGCGGCGAGCCGGGCGGCGTCGGTTCCGGCGGCCTCCGAGGGCGCCAGCAGCACGGCGTGGTCGTGGTGGACCCCGGCCAGGCCCCGCCGCTCACGGGCGTGGTGCGCGGCGGCCGTGAGCAGGCGCGGCCGGGGCGCGGTGTCGCTGTGCAGGACGAAGAGGGCGTGCGGGCGGGCCAGGTCCACGCCCAGCCGGCGGGCCCGTACGGCCAGGCTCCCCGGATCGGCGGACGGGCCCAGCAGGTCCCCGAGCAGCTCCCCGCGTATCCGGTCCTCGGTCTGCGCCACCGAACGGCCCAGGAGCAGCAGCAGGGCCGTGACCGTCGCCGCGCGCTCGAACAGGCGCCGCCCGGCCTCGTCCAGGCCGGGGCGGCCGGTCAGCGTGATGCTGCCCAGGAGTTCGGGACCCGCCAGCACGGCGCACACCCAGGTGCCGCCCTCCGCGACGGCCCGGCCGCCGGACCGCGACGCGGCCACGGCCCCGGCCGGCGGCGGGCAGGGCCCGGCCTGCGCGCGGGCCAGCTCCCTGCCGTCGGGGTCGTGGACCAGGGTGCCGCCCTCCAGCAGCGCGCCGATCGCGGCCGCCACCTCGGCGACGTCCCCGCCGCGCAGGACGAGACCGGTCAGCCGGTCGTGCGCCCGCTCGGCCCGGCGCAGTGCGTCACTGTTCTCCTGGATGGTCCGGGACGCGGCGCCCAGTTCGGCCAGGGCCCGTCGGGTCTCCTCCAGCAGCCGGGCCCCGTCGATGGCGATGGCCGCGTGGTCGGCGAGCGAGGACAGCAGCGCCACCTCGCGCGGACTGAACTCGCGCGGGCTGCGGTCGGCGGCGAAGAGCACCCCGATCACCTTCGGCCCCAGCCGCAGCGGGACACCGAGGATGGCGTGCAGGTCCTCCTCGCCGACGGCGCTGTCGATGGGGCCGGTGTGCTGGAAGCGCGGGTCGCGCTGGTAGTCCCCGGTGGCGTACGGACGGGCCGTCTGGGCGACGAGCCCGCCCAGCCCCTCGCCCATCCCCAGCCGCAGCTGCTGGAACGCCGCCGACACCGACCCCTCGGTCACCCGCATGAAGGTGTCGCCCGCCGCCTCGTCGATCAGCGACAGGTACGTGACGTCCGTGTGCAGCAGCTGCTTCGCGCGGTGCGTGATGGCCCGCAGCACCGCGTCCAGGTCGCGCAGCGCGGCCAGGTCCCCGGCGGTGTCGAACAGCGCGGTCAGCTCCGCCTCGCGGGTGCGGTGCCGGCCCAGCGTCCGGTGGACCTCCAGCGCCACCCCCGCCGCCTCGTCCAGGGCCGCCAGTTCGGCCCCGGAGGCCCCGGCGGCGCGCGCGGCCGCCGAGGGCCGCGCGAACTCCTCGGCCGACGCCCCCTGGGCCAGCAGGCCGAGCAGCTCCCGTATGCCTTCCGTCACGGTGGTCACGCCGGTGAGCATACGGGCGCGGCCCCGGCCCCGGTCAGCCCTTGACGGGGACGGGCGCGGCCGTGCGGGACGGCCGGTCGAGGCTGCGGCCGCGCGTCTCCCGGGCGGCCAGCGCCGTCAGCGTGGTGATCAGCGCCGCCGCGCAGAGGTAGACGGAGACCGGCACGGAGGACCCGTACTCCTTGAGGAGCTCCACGGCGATGACGGGGGCCAGGGCGCCGCCGATGATGGAGGCGACCTGAGACCCCATGGAGGCCCCCGAGTAGCGGACGCGGGTGTCGAACATCTCCGAGATGAACGCCGCCTGGGGCCCGTACATCGCCCCGTGCAGCAGCAGCCCGGCGGTGACCGCGACGGCGATCACCGGGAAGGACCGCGAGTCCAGGAGGGCGAAGAACGCGAACGCCCAGCCCGCCATCCCGACCGACCCCACGAGGGTCACCGCACGCCGCCCGATCCGGTCCGACAGCGCGCCCCACAGCGGGATCGTCACGAAGTGCACCGCCGAGCCGATCAGTACGGCGTTCAGCGCGTCACCCTTGGGGAGGTGCAGGTGCACGGTGACGTACACGAGCAGGAAGGCCGTCAGCACGTAGTACGAGACGTTCTCGCCCAGCCGCACCCCGATGGCCGTGAGCACCCCGCGGCGGCCCGAACGCAGCACCTCCACCACCGGCGGCCGCTGCCGGACCCCCGCCGCCTCCTCGGCCTCGGCCCGGGCCCGCGCCTCCAGGAACGCCGGCGACTCCGACACCGAGACCCGTATCCACAGCCCGACCACCACCAGCACCCCCGACAGCAGGAACGGCACCCGCCACCCCCACGCCAGGAACGCCTCGTCGGACTGGACGGCGGCCAGCACCGCCAGCACCCCGGTGGCCAGCAGGTTCCCGCCGGGCGCACCGGCCTGCGGCCAGGACGCCCAGAACCCCCGGTTCCGGTCGTCCCCGTGCTCGGCGACGAGCAACACCGCCCCGCCCCACTCACCCCCGAGCGCGAACCCCTGCACCAGCCGCAGCACGGTCAACAGCACGGGCGCGGCCCCGCCGACGGCGGCGTGCGTCGGCAGCAACCCGATCGCGAAGGTGGCCCCGCCCATCATCAACAGGCTGACCACGAGCAGCCGCTTCCTCCCGATCCGGTCCCCGTAATGCCCGAACACCACCCCGCCGAGCGGCCGCGCGGCGAAGCCGACGGCGTAGGTGAGGAAGGCGAGCAGGGTACCGACGAGGGGATCGCTGGCGGGGAAGAACAGCGTGTTGAACACCAGGGCGGCGGCGGAGCCGTAGAGGAAGAAGTCGTACCACTCGATGGTGGTCCCGACGAGACTCGCGGCAACGATTCTCCGTATGCCGGACGGGCTCGTTCTGCTCGCTGCGGGGGAGACCATGTGCACCACTTCCAGGGTGTCTGCGGGGACGTCGGGTGTGGCCACAACGTAGAAGTCCCCAGGTCAGCGGAATATGTGGCGGACCATCACAATCACAGGCCACCTTGTGTGCCGCATCACCACACGACCGCAGCCGGCTCATTCCAGCCCCCGGAGAGAACCCCTCCGCATGGTGCCGGATCTGCGGAATTCCGTACGCTTTGGAAGGGCGGTGCTGACTCCCGTGCTGGTTCGGTGCTGCTGGTTCGGTGCTGGTTACGCAGCATTGAACTCCGACAATCGGCGCGGATCGGGTCCGCAGTTCCGCCGCATGACGGCGACCGTCAGGTGCGTCGCGAGGCGGTGTTCCGACCGTGCCGGCATGTGCGGCGTCCACGCTGCGCGTTGGCGGCGATGGCCGGCCGTGCGTGTTCGCGGCGAGGACGATGACGGCGATGACCAGGCCGAGCACGTCCACGGCCACGCCCCGCTTGCGGCCCGTGACCCGTTTCGCGGCGTCTCGGCCGGTGGTGGAGGCGGGGACCCCGGCGGCCGCACGGACACTTTCCGTGTCCGGGATCACCAGGGCCGGTCCTCTGATCGGCGGGCCTTCTCACGGACCTGGCAGCGCAGGAGTTCGTGGATGACCTGGTCCGTTCCGTCGTCCCGCCAGGCGGCGAAGTAGTAGTACGTCGCGCTCTTGGGCGGCAGGTCGTGCGGGAGGCAGGCCCCCTGGCAGCCGGCCCGGCCCTGGTAGAGGATCGCGTTCACGATTTTCTGCATGGCGTAGGCACCCTGGTGGCCGCTGACGGAGCGGTGCCGGTCCTTCCACGCGGTGATCACCGGCTCGATCAACGCCCACTGCCCGTCCGACAAGTCACTCGGGGACGCCCTGGACGAGTCATTCCGGATGATCAGTGGTCGTAGGTGATCAGCGATCGTGTGATGGGCTGGTCGGTCTTGTGGCTGTGCCGGCGCCGTCCTGCGGGTGGTAGAGCTCTTGGGCGCGGGCCAGGTCGACAGGGCCGTCCTGGTGCAGGTGCAGGAAGAAGTCCAGCTGCCACGCCTGCGCACTGCCGGCCTGGCGGTTGGTGGTGGTCACCCAGGGCGGGTAGACGCGGAAGGCTCGTTTCCCACCGGAACCGTTCGCCGATACGACACCGTGTTGGCGGAGAGCGTCCCTGGGAATCACGAACTGGCCGAAGTGGTGATGGTCGCGGGTGCTGATGACAAAGAGGTCGACGGGGTCCGTGGCGTCGAAGGGCTGGATGGGCCCGGCCGGGGACCTCGTCCAGACGGTGACGAACTGGCCGACCTTGGTGGGGGTCGTCTTGGCTGCGCGGAACCGGATGGAGAGGCCGTCGAGAGTGAACTCGTGGGCGGCGTAAGCGGCACCCTCGGCTTCGGCCACTGGCTGCGAGCAGGTGAACCCGCAGGGGTCGTAGACGAGTGCCTTCGCCGCAATGAGATTTTCGTGGGCCGGGGCGGTCAACCACGGTTTGAGGTGGAGATCGGGTGAGTGCTCGCGGTTCGTCATCATTCGTCCGCCCTGTCACGGTTGCTGGGACGTAGTCAGCTCGGCTTGGGGGACGTCGCTCTTGTCGAGGCAATCCGAATGCTGATGGTGTGCTTGGGAACGCAGACAGGGCGTCCAAGATCGTTGTGTGGCGAACAACCCAAACGCCCTGCTGACCGCACTGTACGTGAAGATCGATGACGAGACCGGTGGTACCCGATGGCGGGGGCGGCCGCTGCGGCTGACGGATTCCGAGCTTGTCACCCTTGCCCTCGCGCAGACGCTGTGGGGCTTCGCCTCGGAGTCGCGCCGGCTGCGGTTCGTGGACTCTCGACTCGGAGCGATGTTCCCGTACGCGCCCGGGCAGCCGGGTTGGGACGAGCGGCTGCGGTCAGCGTTGCCGCTGGTCAAGAAGGGGCGGTACGGCTGCTTGCCGCCGATACGGACTTCCGGTCCGACAACCACTGGATCGTCGACTCCACTCCACGAGACCGGCCAGACCGTCACGCGGTCCTTGACCGCTTACGACCACTGATGACATCGGAATGACTCGTCCAGGGCTGTCCCGTAATTGGGCAGCGCCCGCTTGCCGATCCCCGATCGGGCCGCGTCAGTGGCTGGTGACAGGATCGAGGGATGCTGATCAAGGGATACGACGTCGGCCCGTTGGTTCCGGGCGAGTCACTGCTGGTCCGTCCGGGCTTCTGGTCGAACTACCTTCTGGCGATGTGCAGCGACGGATGGTGTGCCGAGCGCCCGGAGCCGGAGTGGTTCGGCGACGACGGCGCCGATGTCGATGCGCTGTCCGACGTTCTCTTCGATCCTGAACGCTGGCCAGTGTTCAGGATGCCGGCAGAAGACGCCCCCGGAGCCGTAGTGGTCTACCGCAACCTGGATGGCGACTACGGCACCGACTACCTCCTTACCCATCCAGGCAGGAGCTACGTCGAGCAGACCGCCAGCTGGGACGGAGATTTCTCGGGCACTGGGCTGACATGGCGCGAACTGATCCGGATCGCCGACAGCCCCGCCTTTGCGGCCGAGGGCGTCCAGGACACGGCCACCCGCTTCCTGCTGCTGCTTCCCCTCCTCACCGACCCGGACGTGCCGGAAACAGCATCGGTAACGCTGGTCGCCGCCCTGGCCGCAATCGGCGCACCGCAAGACACGGCCTCCATCACGGCGGAGCATCTGCTGGCCCACCTCACGAGGAGATCCCGACACGACCCCACGTGGGCATCTCCGCTGAGCGCCAGCTGAGAGGCGGGCCTGCTGCCGGCTGGCCACGAAGGAACCGCTTCACGTCCTCATCGAGCGGGCCGCCGACGCAGGGCTCTTCACGGCCGGACTCGCCGCCGAACTCGACCGCAGCCGACTGCTGCGCGACAAGCTCACGCAGGGTTCCGAGTCGAGTGCCGCCCTCCACCCGCTCCGGGCCGTCGCAATGGTGCGTGCCGTCTTCGATGCCGTCTCCCTGCTCCTTCGCCCACCGTCCACGGCAGAGGCGACAGCCGCCGACGTGGACGGAGCACAGCCCGACGGCGGTCTTCGCCCGGCTGTGGGAGGACCACCTGCACGCACTGTTCCCCGACGGCTTCCGCGGTGTGGACTTCGACGGCGTAGACCTGGTCCTCCTGGACGCCGACGTCGCCGGCCTCGTGCAGAGAGAGCTGAAGGGCGGACTCGACGACAGTGGCATCGCCTACCTCTGGGGCTGCATCGCCGACCTCGACAAGATCGTTCCTCTGCTCAACGAGGAGTACTGCGCCTCGTACTTCACAGGACTTCGGGCTATGGCCCAGGTCGCAGCAGCGCCCTACGTACCCACTGCGACCTGACCGACGGCTCCGACGTCGTCGCCGGCAGGGCGGAGGGGGTCGTCGAGGACGTACGCCCCGGTGAGCGCCTGACCTACCGGCTCTCGCCCGTGCTGCCCGCGGCTTGCGGCAGCCCTCGACGCCGGCAGTCCCGACACAAGGAGTGCGGAACAACCGACTCGACCGGCCGCAGGGTGACCGCGAACCCGGCCCTCAGTCTCGACGGGCGCTACAACGGACCCGGTGGGCCCACGACTTCGGCGCGTTCGCCCCGTACGTGACCACCGAAGTCGCGCGCGACCACCTCTCCCGCAGCTGGTGTGGACGGTCACTCGTTTCCCCAGGGCTAGCTTCACGCAATTCCCCAGGGGCTGGCCTGGCGCAGCCGCTCGTCCTGCTCCTCGATGCATGCTTGGAGGACCTCGCGGGCGCCCTCCGCGGGACGGGCCGGCCCAGGGCCTCTTCGAGCGTCTGAGCGAGGTGGCCGGCCCGCCCTTCCAGGTCGGTCAGACGTGCTTCGGAGACCTGGTGGGCCTGCTGCCGTTCTTCCCGGCCAAGATGAGTGGGCATCCAACTCGGCTTGTCAGTCCGGGAGTTATTAGGACAGGGGTATGGGGGGAGAGGGCGATGGGCGACAGGGGCCCGAGCCGGGCCTGGGCCTCGGAGCGCAGGTTGTTCACGGTGACCTCGGCACGGAACCAGCGGGCCTGGTCTCCGTAGAGGAAGCGGTGCGCCTGGGCCAGGCAGCCGTCGGTGTGCGTACGGACCGTGTACCCGGTGGCGAGCGTGACCGACAGCTCGGCCGGGTCGGTCCCGAACACCGCATCCTGCCGCGGAGGCGTTCCTGCGGCGCCACGGGCCGTCAGGCAGCGGTTCACCAGCTTCTGCTGCGCGGCTTTGATCAGGTCACTGCGGGCCGGCTCCGACGTGGGCAGCTTCGGCTGGGTCGATACCGCGCAGCCACCAGCGCACAACACGGCCAGCACGATGCCCGTTGCCCCGCGACCAGTCGCCCGAATCCGGACAGCGCCTACCCTCACACCGCTTCAAACGATCAAGGGAAGCCGCGGACACGGTGAAGCGCGCTTGTCGATCGCGGAGGCCTGCGCCCCCGTCAACCGGATGCCGGCCGGCTAACGGCACGCCGCCGACCGGTTCGGCCTGCGAGCCACCGGCCGCCGGGTGCGGGGGTATCAGGACTGGACCCGATCGTCTCCCCGCGCCCCGTCCTCGAGGAGTACCTGTGCCGCGTCATCCCCGAGTTCACCGGCCACCAGCTGCGCGCTCCTGCCCGCCGCCCAGCCCGGCACAGGCCCGTCCGGGGGAACCGTCGGCACGCCGCGCCGCAGACGGAAGCGGGCCAGGGCGCTTTCCGCTAGACACCGGCCCATGATCGTCGGCTACAGCAGGACAACGACCGCCCTTTGGCGCGCGGGCGGGACCAGACCTCCGAAGCGGGCTGAAGGGGGAGGCCCGTGTCATTGAGACGGCTTCCCGGAGTGAACCGGCGAGGGCTCCTCGCGGCACGCGGCTGGTCGCGGGCCCTGCTCCTCGCGCTCGCCGTTACGCTCGCTGCGGGGGCGCCGGCCGCAGGGGCGGCCGCCGAGCCGCGTCCCGGCGTCCCGCCCACAGCCGCCGCCCCGTCACAGGCGGACGGCGAGAAGACGCTGACGCGGATTTCGCCGAAGCGGCGCGTCGACGTACGGTCGCTGCCGCGGCCCCGGGGCACTGCCAAGCCGCAGGTGCAGCCCTACCTCGCCCCGCCGAAGCGGCGGGCACCCGAGGGGCCGAGGCGGGAGGCGAGCCTGCCGGTCACCGGCGCGGCCGTGACCCCGAAGGACGGCACGTCCCCGAAGGCGGTGCCGTCAACCGCCGTCATCGAGCGGCTGAAGACCTTCCGTACGCTCGGGAACGCGGACAACGCCGCTGCCGCCCAGACCAGTCCCTCCGACACGCAGCTCGCGGTCGGGCCCACGCACATCGTCCAGTTCATCAACCGGTCGGGACGGATCTACGACAAGGCCGGCAACCCGGCCGGTGCCGCCTTCGACCTGGGTACGTTCTTCGGTTTCGCCGCGAATACGGGCGGAGATCCGCGGGTGCACTACGACGCGGGGTCGGGTCGCTTCTTCGCCGCGTACGAAGGGCTCCTCACCGGCGGTGACGAGGTCGACGTCGCGGTCAGCGACACCTCCGACCCCCGCGGGCACTGGACCGTGTACATCGCCGGCAGCAACACCGGCAACGTGCAGCACGACCGGCCCAAGCTCGGCTACACCAACGACAAAGTCACGCTGAGCTGGAACAACTACGACATGACCACGACCCCCCGGACCTTCCTGGGCGTGGGGACCGTAGTCGCCAACAAGGCTGACCTGCTGGCCGGGGGCACGGTCAGCCTCACCACGTTCGGTCAGGACAACACCAAGTTCGAGGTCGTTCCGGCCACCTCGCTGTCGGCGACCAACGACCAGCTCGCGATGGAGCACGACGGCACCGACGTGGTGGTGACCACGATCACCGGAGTGCCGGGGGTCAGCACGGTCGACCAGACCGAGAACACCGTCGCCATCGGAACCGCCGCCGCGCCGCCGGACGCGGCCCAGCCGGCCGGTGGCGACGCGTTCATCGAGACCAACGAGGACCGGATGCTGTCGGTCGTCTGGCAGAACAACCGGCTGTGGGGCGTCTTCAACGTGAGCTGCACCCCCGCCGGCGACACCGCGGTGCACGCCTGCCAGCGGTACGTCCAGATCTCGACCGGCGGCACCCAGACACTGGCGACCAACCTCGACCTCGGCATGGTGGGCGGGGACATCTACTACGGCTCGCTGGCCCTGAACGACGAGGACGACCTGTTCTCCGGATTCACCGCCTCCTCCTCCACCAGGTTCCCCACCGCGGTCGCCATCGCGGTGCCGGGCGGCAACTTCCCGGCGAACACCTTCGGCGACTTCTACGCCGCGGGCACCCAGGCCTACGCGTGCAACTGCGCCCCCAACCGGGTGCGCTGGGGCGACTACTCGGGCACCGCCCGCGACCCGAGCAACCCCAAGGACGTCTGGACCGTCCAGCAGATCGGTGCCATCGCCAGCACCGGGATCTTCGGCGGCGACTGGGGCACCGCGATGGACCGCGTCACGCTGTCCCCGCCCACCGTCACCAGCGTCACCCCCAACCACGCACCCGAACTCGCCCAGTGCGTGAACACCGTGACCGTCCGCGGTACGGAGTTCCCCACGAGCGGCGCCACCGTCCGCTTCGGCTCCGTCCCGGCCACGAACGTGAACGTCACCGGGCCCGAGGAACTGACTGCGGATGTACCCCAGCAGGCGCGGGGCACCGTGGACGTCACCGTGACCAACGCCAACGGCACCAGCCCGGTCACTCCCGCCGGCCGGTTCACCTACGACCCTGACACCTCCGCACCCACCACCTTCGCGAGCATCTCGCCGACCCCGAACAGTGCCGGCTGGAACACCACCAGCCCCGCGAACGTCAACATCGGGGCGCTTGACGGGGCCTGCGGGTCAGGCGTCGCGAAGATCACCTACAGTGCGAGCGGCGCCCAACCGGCCGGATCCACCGACGTCCCCGGCGCGGCAGCCACCGTGGCCGTCACCGCCAACGGCGTCACCACGGTGACGTACACCGCCACGGACGCGGCCGGCAACACCTCCGCACCGCAGACGATCACGGTGCGGCTCGACACCGCGGGGCCGACGATCACCATCGTTCGCCCGGCGGCCGGCACCTACCTGTACCGCCAGCCGGTCACCGCGTCCTACTCCTGCACGGACGCCGCCTCCGGAGTCGCGAGCTGCGTGGGCACGGTCCCCAACGGCAGCCCGGTCAACACCTCGACGCTCGGCTCCCGCACGTTCACGGTCAACGCCACGGACAACGCCACGAACCCGTCCACCAAGACCGTCACCTACAACGTGGCGTACCGGATCTGCCTGCTCTACGACCCGAACCGCCCGGTCCGCCTGCTCGGCCAGGTCGTGATCAGCCTGCGGATCTGCGACGCGAACGGCAACAACCTCTCCAACTCGAACATCACGCTGACGGCCAGCCGCATCACCGGCCCCGTCACCAGGCCCGTCACCGGCCGGTTCAGCTACACCCCGCTCCTCTCCTCCTACAGCCTCCCCGTCAGCACCCGGAACCTGCCGAACGGCAACTACAACCTCGAATTCACCATCAGCGGAGCGGACACCACGACCCACGTGGCACCCTTCACCCTGCGCTGATCCCAGGCTCCCGCCGGAGCGCACCGGCCCGGCCCCCAGGCTCTCGGGGCCGGGCCGGCCCACACCCCGAGGTCAGGCGGGCTTGCGGCCGTCCTGTCGACACGCAGCTTCAGTGATCGAAGACTTCGGGCAGCCGTCCGTCGACAGGAGCCCCGCCTCGGGAAGCGGCACGCTCGGCGAGAGCGCACAGCCGTGCCGGGGTGAGTCCTGCAAGGTCACGGAAGCCATGGCCCGTCACCACATGATCCTCCTGGAAATCTGCACATCGCGTGCGTGAGCGTGCCTGCCACCTTCACCATTCGTCGGTATGCCGGATATGCCCCATGTGATTGGTGATCCTTCGTCCTGGTTGGTTCCGTGTGGTCGGCGAGCTGCCCGTATCTGTTACTCGATCTTGCGGAGAAGTTGTCACCATTCGGTGAATGAAGCGGTCGCCCACCCCTGAAGGGGCATCAGCCGGATTGGCTGGCCGGCGCTTTCGCGTGCTTTCATCATGTCCGCTGCGGCAGCGCAGGGAATGGCGTCCGAATTCTCGGCCTGCCAGGCTGCCGCAGAATCCCCCCAACAAATGAAAGGTGCGCATAATGCGTAACTACGTTGAGACCCGTGAGATCGCCGACGACGAGCTGGACGCCGTTTCCGGCGGCCTCGTCAGCGTGTCCGGTGGCCTGGCCGGCGCCGTGACCAGCGACGTCAGCGACGTCGTGGGCCTCGCGGGCTCCCTCCACACCGTCCAGGCCGCGCAGGGCGTCGTCTCCCACGTCCCCGGCCTGGTCTCGGGCATCACCGGCGTTTCGGTGAACGTCGGTCGCGCCGGTCTCTGATCGGGACAGATATCCCCATGAACCCCGGAGCGTCCCCCCCATGGCTCCGGGGTTCGTGCCCGGCCGCCCGCCTGCCCGGCCGATCCGAATGCAGTTGAAGGAATAGTTCGTGCAGTTTCGTCAAAAGGCGCTTTCCAAGCTGCAATCGCCCGAGGAACTCGATCTGCCCGTACGCTTCGCGCGCCCACAAGGGCGGCTCGTACTGGCCGTCACGCTCGCCGTCATGACCGCCGCGAGCTTCTGGGCCCTCACCGGCACCGTGTCCTCCAAGCTGAGCGCACCCGGCATCCTCACCCACGCCGAGGGCAGTTACGTACTGCAGAGCCCGGTCGCGGGACAGGTGACCGGCGTCCTCGCCGAGGAGGGCCAGCTGCTGTCGTCCGGCGCGCCCCTGCTGACCGTCCGTACCGACCAGGGCGACCGGCCCGTTCGCGCGGTGACCGGCGGCAGGCTGACGACCCTGGTCGCCAAGGTGGGTTCGGTCGTCACGACCGGCGCGGACGTGGCGACCGTGGAACGCGTGCAGGACCCACAGGATCCGCTCGTGGCCGTGCTGTACGTGCCGGCCGGCAGCAGCTCGACGATCCCGGTGGGCGCCCCGGTCGACCTGAGCGTCCAGTCCGTCCCCCAGCCCCGCTTCGGGGTGCTGCGCGGCCGCGTCAAGGCGGTCGGCCGCGCGCCCCAGACGCAGGCTCAGATCAGCGGCTTCCTCGGCGACATGGGGCTCGCCGAACAGTTCGCCCGGCAGGGCAATCCGGTCGCGGTGTTCGTGCAGCTGGAGCGTTCCTCCACCACCAAGACCGGCTACCGGTGGTCCTCCGGGGACGGGCCCCCGTACGCCATCGGCTCGACGACGCCGGTCACCGGCGCAGTCCACCTCGCCGCCCAGCGCCCCGTCGACTGGCTGCTGCCGTGACCGCCCCGCAGTCACAGGCGCCCCAGCTGCCTCCCGCCGGACGCCGCCGCCAGCGTCCCGAGCCCAGGCGCGGCACGCGCCGCAGGCCCGCCGCCAGGGGCAAGACGCCCAGGACCGTACGCACCCCCACCGTGCTGCAGATGGAGGCGGTGGAGTGCGGAGCCGCCGCCCTGGCCATGGTGCTCGGCCACTACGGCCGCTTCGTCCCGCTGGAGGAGCTGCGCATCGCCTGCGGCGTCTCCCGCGACGGCTCCCGCGCCAGCAACCTCCTCAAGGCGGCCCGTGGTTACGGGCTGAAGGCCAAGGGCATGCAGATGGACCTGGCCGCGCTCGCCGAGGTGAGGGCCCCGGCCGTCCTCTTCTGGGAGTTCAACCACTACGTCGTCTACGACGGCACGGGCCGCCGCTTCGGCCGCAGGGGCGTGTACGTCAACGACCCCGGCAAGGGCCGCCGGTTCGTACCCATGGACGAGTTCGACACCAGCTTCACCGGTGTCGTGCTCACCTTCGAACCCGGCGACGGTTTTCGCCGCGGCGGCCGCAAGCCCGGCGTCCTGGGCGCGATGCCGGCCCGCCTGCGCGGCACCTCAGGCACCATGGCCGCCGTCGTGATCGCCAGCCTGCTGCTGGTGGCGGTCGGCGCGTCGGCGCCCGCCCTGAACCGTGCGTACATCGACATGTTCCTCATCGGGGACCAGACGTCCCTGCTGGGCGTGCTGTTCGCGTCGATGGCCGCCACCCTGGTGCTCACCGCGACGCTCACCGCACTCCAGCAGGCCAATCTGCTGCGCGGGCGCATCATCTCCTCCACCCTGGGCAGTGCCCGCTTCCTGCGGCACCTGCTCAGACTTCCGGTCACCTTCTACTCCCAGCGCAGCCCCGCCGACCTGGTCCAGCGCCTGCAGTCCAACGACGCCGTCGCCGAGACCCTCGCCCGGGACCTGGCCGCCGCGGGCGTGGACGCCGTCGTGGTCCTGCTCTACGCGGTGCTGCTGTGGACGTACGACCCCCAGCTCACCCTCGTCGGCGTGATGATCGCGCTGCTCAACGTGGTGGCCATGCGGATCGTGATCCACCTGAGGGCCACCGGCACGCAGAAGCTGCGCGCCGAGAGCGCCCGGCTGACGAACACCTCGTACAGCGGTCTCCAGCTCATCGAGACGATGAAGGCCACGGGCGGCGAGAACGGCTTCTTCCGCCGCTGGGCCGGACAGCACGCGGTCACCCTCGACGTGCAGCAGCGGCTCGGCGTGCCCAGCGCGTGGCTGGCGATCGTCGCGCCCACGCTGGCCGCGCTCAACAGCGCGCTGATCCTGATGATCGGCGGCCTGCGGGCGGTGGACGGGCACCTCTCCGTCGGCCTGCTCGTCGCCTTCCAGGCCCTGGTGACCAGCTTCACCGCGCCGATCTCCCGGCTGGGCGGCGTCGCCGGACGGATCCAGGACTTCGCGGCCGACGTGGCGCGCCTCAAGGACGTCGAGAACTTTCCCGTCGACGCGGTCTTCTCGCGGCGCGAGCCCCCCGGCGGCACCCGCCGCCTCAAGGGCCACGTCCAGCTGGACCACGTCACCTTCGGCTACAGCCCGCTGGACGCCCCGCTGCTCAAGGACTTCTCCCTCTCGGTCGGCCCCGGCCAGCAGGTCGCGCTCGTCGGCGGCTCCGGCAGCGGCAAGTCCACCGTCTCCCGGCTCATCTCCGGCCTCTACACCCCCTGGGAGGGGACCATCCGCATCGACGGGATGCGGCTGAAGGACATCCCGCGCGGCGCGCTGGCCGCCTCCGTCTCCTTCGTCGACCAGGACGTCTTCCTCTTCGAAGGCACCGTCCGCGACAACGTCACGCTGTGGGACCCCTCCATCCCGGACGAGGCGGTCGTCGCCGCGCTGCAGGACGCCGCCGTCCACGACGTGGTCGCCCGCCGGCCCGGCGGCATCCACAGCCGGGTCGAGCAGGACGGCCGCAACTTCTCCGGCGGCCAGCGCCAGCGCCTGGAGATCGCCCGGGCGCTGGTGCGCCGCCCCAGCATCATGGTCCTCGACGAAGTGACCAGCGCTCTGGACGCGGTGACCGAGCAGGTCATCATCGACAACCTGCGCCGCCGCGGCTGCGCCTGCGTGGTCATCGCCCACCGGCTGAGCACCGTACGCGACAGCGAGGAGATCGTCGTCCTCGACCGGGGCACGGTGGTGGAACGCGGGCGGCACGAGTACCTGGTGGCCGCGCAGGGCCCGTACGCCCAACTGGTCAAGGAGCACTGAGGTGACGTACCCCCAACACGCAACGGCTCCCTCCCCACACCCCGGCTGGGCCCCGGCCCACTACTCCGACGCGGTCGTCGCCGCCCTCGGCGCACTGGGCTCGCCGGTCGACTGCACGGGCCTGCGCAGCCTGTCGCTGGAGGGCCCGCTCGTCCTCTGGCTCGTCGTGCACGGCGAACTGGACCTCTTCGCCGTCGACGCGGCACAGGCCGGGCACTGGCACTTCCTGGGCCGGCTTGAGGCGGGCACCCTCCTGCTGGGCCCGGCCGAGGGGCCCGAGCACACTCTGGTCGGCCGGCCCCAGCAGGGGTGCCGGCTGCGCCGCATCGAGCTGCGGGAGCTGCCCGGCCCGGAGTACGGCGCCCCGCTCCAGCAGTGGTGGGCCAACCAAGCCGACCCAGCCGGCCAAGGGGTGCACAGCGCCCCCGCGCCACAACTGAGCCCGCTCGACGACGCCTTCGCGCGCGGCATCGGCCGCGGCCTGCGCGTGCTCTACCACGCACCGCTGGACGGCCGCGCCACCACCGGGCAGGGCGGAGCCGACGACGACATCCTGTGGATGCAGATCACCCCCGGTGCCGTCCAGTACGGAGCCGCGTACGAGACGGAGGCGGTGGGCACCCTCCTCGTCGACGTGGCGATGTGGCAGGGCATGGTCGACCAGCAGTACCGGCTGCTGTACGCCCTGGACCGCTGGATCGAGCAGCTCGAACGCGACCACGAGGACCGTACGGCTGCCGGCATCGAGGCCGGTCAGACCGCCCGCACCCAGGCGGACCGGGCGCTCCTGGCCTCCATCGGCCGCTCCGGAGGCCGTTCCCGCCGGAGCGCGGACGCCGACGCGACCTTCGCCGTGTGCCGCCTGGTCGCCCGCGAGGCCCGCATCACCCTGTCCGAACCGGGGTCCGAACCGGGCGAGGCGTCTTCCGCCTCCGAGCGGATGGACCCCGTCGAGCGGATCGCGCTCGCCTCGCGGATCCGCACCCGCACGGTCAGGCTCAGCGGACCCTGGTGGCGGGAGAACAGCGGCCCCCTGGTGGGCCTGCGCGAGCAGGACGGCACGCCGGTCGCCCTGCTGTGGCGGCGAGGCCGCTACGAGGCGTTCGACCCGGCCACCGGCACGCGCGAGCGCATCGGCAGGGGCGACGAAGCCGCCTTCGAACCGCGCGCCGTCATGTTCTACCGCCCGCTGCCCGACGGGCGCGTGGGCCTGGCGGCCCTGCTGCGCTTCAGTGTCCGCGGCACCCTCCCCGAGCTGCGCAGCCTCGTCCTGGGCGGGCTGGTCGCGGTGCTCCTGGGCGCCCTGGTGCCCATCGCCACCGGCCAGGTGCTCGGCCGGTACGTGCCCGACGCCGAGAACGGCCTCATCGTGCAGACGGCCCTGGCCCTCATCGCGACCGCCGTCGTCTCGGCCGCCTTCATGCTGCTGCAGAACATCTCCATCCTGCGCATGGAGGGTCGCATCGAGGCCACCTTGCAGCCCGCGGTGTGGGACCGCCTGCTGCGGCTGCCGACGAAGTTCTTCGCAGGCCGCTCCACCGGCGAACTGGCCGGAGCGGCCATGGGCATCAGCGCGATGCGCCGCGTGCTGTCCGGCATCGGCCCGGTCTGCGTACAGGCCGGCGCGGTGGGCACGATGAACCTCGTACTGCTGCTCGTCTACAGCGTCCCGCTGGCCATGGCCGCCATCGCCATGCTGGTCTTCATCGCGGCGGTCTTCCTGGGCCTGGGGCTGTGGCAGCTGCGCTACCAGCGCCGGCTGGTCAAGCTCGGCAACCAGCTGAACAACCAGGCCTTCCAGACCCTGCGCGGACTGCCGAAACTGCGCGTCGCCGCGGCCGAGAGCTTCGCCTACGCAGCCTGGGCGCGAGAGTTCGCCCGTACCCGCGAGCTCCAGCAGCGCATCGGCCGGATACAGAACGTCATCACGGTGCTCGGCGCGGTCTACCTGCCGCTGTGCACGCTGGTGATGTTCGTGCTGCTGGCCGGACCGGCCCGTGGCGCCATGTCCGCCGCCGAGTTCCTCACCTTCAGCACCGCCCTGACGATGCTGCTGTCCTCGGTCACGCAGCTGACCGGCGCGCTCATCTCGGCTGCCGCGGTGCTGCCGATGTTCGAGCAGGTCAAGCCGCTCCTGCGGGAGGTCCCCGAGGTGGCCCGATCCAGCACCCGGCCGGGCGAGCTGACCGGCGCAATCGAGGCCGCGAACCTCTCCTACCGCTACAGCGACGACGGCCCGCTGGTCCTGGACGACGTCAGCTTCCAGGTCCGGCCGGGCGAGTTCGTCGCGATCGTCGGGGCAAGCGGCTGCGGCAAGTCGACCCTGCTGAGGCTGCTCATCGGCTTCGACAAGCCATCCGAAGGCAGCGTGCTCTACGACGGCCAGGACCTGGCGGCGCTCGACCAGGCGGCCGTGCGCCGCCAGTGCGGCGTCGTCCTGCAGAACGCCCAGCCCTTCACCGGCTCGATCCTCGACTGCATATGCGGCACCGGGGCGTACTCGCCGGAGGAGGCGTGGGAAGCCGCCGCGCTGGCGGGCCTGGCCGAGGACATCAAGGCCATGCCGATGGGCATGCACACCATGCTGTCCGACGGCGGCGGCACCGTGTCGGGCGGCCAGCGCCAACGGCTGATGATCGCCCAGGCCCTCCTCCGCAAGCCGCGCATCCTGTTCTTCGACGAGGCCACCAGCGCGCTGGACAACGAGGTCCAGCGCGTGGTCATCGAATCCACCCGCACCCTGCGCGCCACCCGCCTCGTGATCGCCCACCGGCTGTCCACGATCATGGACGCCGACCGGGTGATCGTGATGTCGGACGGCCGCGTCGTCCAGCAGGGCCCGCCCGCGGCACTGCTCGCCGACCCGGCCGGACTCTTCCACGACCTGGTCCGCCGCCAGCTGCGATGACCCGCGGACCGATCTGTCAGGCCCCGGTCGTCAGGTGCCCTCTTCGCCGCCACGGGGCGGAACAGCCCGTCATGGAAGGCCGAGACCATGCACGCGATCAGGTTCTCCGCGTGGTCCCGGAGCGCCTGAGCGAGCATGGTTGACCGTCGCCCCTCGGTCTCCTCGGCCGACGCCGCACGGATCCTCCAGGGGTAGCGCTGCCGGACGCGGCCCGCTTTCCGGTCTGCGCGCCTCTCGGCCGACCGCTTCCCGCACGATCACCCGGTTGGCGCATCGCACGGTGAGCCCGGCTGAACGCGCGGAACTGCGGTGCCACCTGTCCAATGACCGGGAAGCGGCCTTTCGCCCCAGTCGTCCTCAGGGAGCGCCATGAATCTGCCGTCCGGGCCGCCCTCGGCCCGGCGGCGGCGCCGGGAGGGCCACCGGCGGGAGACGACCCCGGAGGAGGCAGGATGCCCGGCTCTGCTGACGTGCCCGCCCGCCCCGCGGCACGGGAAGCGCACCGGCGCGAT
Organism: Streptomyces sp. NPDC040718; assembly: GCF_055593565.1. Classification (NCBI taxonomy): domain Bacteria; kingdom Bacillati; phylum Actinomycetota; class Actinomycetes; order Kitasatosporales; family Streptomycetaceae; genus Streptomyces; species Streptomyces sp. NPDC040718. The sequence goes on from NZ_JBVIXO010000019.1 coordinate 107,103, forward strand.
GCGCTGTTCCACCGGCCCGCGCGCGCCCTGCGCAGGGACCTGGCCCAGTTGCTGTGCGCGGTGACCGGGCTGGTGCTGGGCCTGCTGGCACCCCTGGTCACAGCGGGGCCCCTGGTGGCCGCCGGGCGGGTGGTCAGCGTGTTGTTCACCCTCGGCTTCGGCGTGGTCAGCCTGGTCAGCATCATCTACTCGATGCTGTTTCTGGTCGTACAGTTCTCCGCGAGCACGTTCACACCCCGCCTCGGCCTGTTCCGCGACGAGCCGATCGTCTGGCGGGCGTTCGCCTTCACCGTCGGCGTGTTCGTCTTCTGCGTCACCTCGGGCCTGGCCATCGGCACCCGCGAGAGCGTCTCCGTCTTCGTCCCGTGCGCCGCCATGATCCTCACTCTGGTAGCGCTCGGCCTGATGCGGACGCTGCAGATGAAGGCGTTCCATTCGATCCAGCTCGGCCACGCGCTGACCGCGATCACCGACCGCGCACACCGTCTTCACGACGGCCTGTACCCACACCCGCACGCCCCGCACGGGACCTCCGCCCCGCAGTCCGGGGCGACCGGCGCGGGCGTGGCCGTTCGCTGGGCCGGGCCGCCGGCCGTGCTCCAGGGGATCGACGTGCCGGCCCTCATGGCCATCGCGCGGGAAAACGACTCCACGGTCGCCTTCCGGGTCGCGCCGGGTGCGACCCTGTCGGGTGGCATGGTGTTCGCCGAGGTGACGCTGCCCGGTCCGGCTGAGGCGGAGCTGCGGGCAGCCCTGTCGACGGGGGTGGAGCGCACCTTCGGACAGGACCCCGAACTGCCGTTCAGACTCCTCGCCGACATCGCGCTCCGCGCCCTGTCCCCGGCGGTGAACGATCCGGCCACGGCCGTGGAGGCCTTGGAGCGCCTTGAGGACCTGCTGACCCGCCTCGCCGGCCGTGACCTGGACGTCGGCCGGTTCCACGACCACGCGGGACGGCTGCGGGTGAGCGTCCCGGTGCCCGGCTGGGGCCGGTACGTCCGGATCGCCGTGGACGACGTGGTCATCGCCGCCGCCGGATCCCCGATGGCCTTGCGAGCGATGCGTGACATGCTGCGAAGACTGGCGGAGCGGACCCCCCAGTGCCGTCGTGCCGTGGTGGAAGACCGGCTCCGGTGGGTCGAGCGGACCGGCGGCGACACGTACCCGCTCGTCTGGACGGCGGCCGAAGGCGAATAGCCCCGGGCCTGGGCAGGCGTCGCGCTCGCCACGGACCCGCGCCCGGTCACGGCGTGCCCCGCCTCCGGCATCGCGCCACTGTGTGAGACGAGCCCGTAGACGGCGACCCGCGGCCTCGCACGGACGTCCGGGCCGGATGCTCCGGTCCGGCCCCGGCCGTGGTCCCGCCCCGTGTGGCGCGCACCCGGGAGCGAGCCGAGAATGAGACTGCCGGACCGGGTCCATACGATGTCGCCCGCAGGATCCGCGGCGATCCCCGCCCGGGCTGCCCCAGCCCGCAACGGCAGTCACAGCGAAGAAGTGACGCGCGAGCTCGACGAGCGGCGTCACTCCGTGCACGCCGGGACGCGCAGTTCCCTCCTGGCGTGCCGTAAGGACCCAGGTGATCGCAGATGTGCCGATGGCTCGCCTATTCGGGGACACCCATGCTGCTCGACACCATCCTCTACAAACCCGCCCACTCCCTGATCGACCAGAGCCTGCACTCCAAGCTCGGCGTGGAGACCACGAACGGTGACGGGTTCGGTGTCGGCTGGTACTCGCAGGACGACGCCACGCCGGCGCTGCTCAGAGACGTCGGCCCGGCCTGGAACAACCGCAATCTGCGGGAGATGGCCGACCACGTCCGCGCTCCCCTGTTCTTCGCCCACATCCGCGCCTCGACCGGCACGGCGGTGCAGCAGTCGAACTGCCACCCGTTCCGGCACGGCCGCTGGATGTTCATGCACAACGGCGCGGTCTCCGGCTTCCACCTGATGCGCCGGGACCTCACCATGCTCGTCGACCCCGCGCTGTACGCCGACATCGAGGGGACGACCGACTCGGAGGTGATGTTCTATCTGGCCCTCACCTTCGGCCTGGACCAGGACCCGCCGGCCGCCGTGGCCCGGATGGCGGGAACGGTGGAACGCGCCGGGCACGACCACGGAGTGGAGTTCCCGCTCCAGATGACGCTCGCCATCACCGACGGCGAGAGCATCTGGGCCTTCCGCTACTCCAGCGCGCACGCGTCCCGGTCGCTGTTCTACAGCAGCAGGGTGGACGCACTGCGCAAGCTGCATCCCGATGTGGCGTTCCTGCGGGAGATCTCCGAGGAGACCCGCCTGATCGTGTCAGAACCCCTCGGTGATCTGCCCGGCGCGTGGAACGAGGTGCCGGAGAGCACCTACGGCATCGTCCAGCCGGGCGCTGACGCGATGTACCCCTTCGTCCCAGTGCCTGCATGACACGGCCACCGGACCCATCGGCCGGCGGGCCGCCGCCGTCCGGCCGGTCAGCTCCCGGAACCCTTGTGGAGGGCCGATGCGCCCCTACCCGCCGATCGCCGAACACGGTCTGATCGGGGACCTGCAGACCTGTGCCCTCGTCTCGTCCGAGGGAGTGCTCAACTGGTTCTGCTCACCACGCTTCGACTCACCCAGCGTCTTCGCGAGCCTGCTCGACGACGACCGCGGCGGCTACTTCGCCATCACGACCGACGCCGCCGGCCGGCCCCGAGGCGAACCGCCGGACAACGCCGGCGTCGTCACCCGCCAGCTCTACATGGCCGACACCGCGGTCCTCATCACCCGCTCCCTCACCCCCGAAGGCGTCGGCGAAGTCATCGACTTCATGCCCGTCCACGAGCCGCACACCGCCACCGACCGGCACCAAGTGGTGCGCATCATGCGGGTGGTACGCGGAACCGTGCGCTTCGACCTGGAGTGCCGCCCGCGCTTCGACTACGGCCGGGCGTCCCACGAGCTGACGTACGACGGCGCCACCGCCCGCTTCGACGGGCCCGGCATCACCGCGCACCTGCAAGCCCTGGGCCCCGTGGCCCTGGAGGCCGACGAGACGGACGTGCGGGCGGCCGTGACCCTGTCCGAGGGAGAACGCGCGGCCGTCCTGCTGACGGTCTGCGACGCGGGCAGCGCGGCCCCACCGCCCGTGAGCCCGGGTGACGTGGTCAAGGCGTTCGACGCCGTGCGCGGGTTCTGGCACGGCTGGATCGGACGCTGCGCGTACCGCGGCCGGTGGCAGCAGATGGTCAACCGCTCCGCCATCACCCTCAAGTTGATGACGTACGCCCCCACCGGGGCGCCCGTCGCCGCCGCCACCATGGGCCTGCCCGAGCAGGAGGGCGGCGAGCGCAACTGGGACTACCGCTACACCTGGATCCGTGACGCCTCGCTCGCCGTGCGTGCCATGCGCGACCTCGGCCTCACCGAGGAAGCACACGCGTTCCGGAGCTGGCTCATGCGGCGGGTGGGGGACGGTGGAGCCCCCAACGGCGAACCCCTGCAGATCATGTACCGGGTCGACGGGGATCCGTACTTGGGCGAAGAAGTCCTCGACCACCTGGAGGGCTGGCGGGGCGCGGCTCCGGTGCGCGTGGGCAACGGCGCTGCGGACCAGCTGCAGATGGACATCTACGGGGAGGCCGTCCACGGACTCTCCCAGGCCGGCGCGGCCGGCGACCTGCTGGGCTTCGACGACTGGCAGCGCTGCGCAGCCCTGCTCGACTGGCTGTGCGAGAACTGGGACCGCCCCGACGAGGGCATCTGGGAGACCAGGGGCGGCCGGAAGGACTTCACCTACAGCCGCCTCATGTGCTGGGTCGCCCTCGACCGCGGCATCCGCCAGGCCACGGCCACCGCCCGGCCCGGGGACCTGCCCCGCTGGACCGCCACACGGGACGCGATCCTCGAACAGGTCATGACCCTCGGCTGGAGCACGGAACGGCAGGCGTTCGTCCAGGAATACGACAGCAACGTCCTGGACGCCTCACTGCTGCTCATGCCCCTGGTGGGCTTCATCACCCCCAAGGACCCGCGCTGGCTTTCCACCCTCGACGCCATGGACCGGGAACTCGTCTCCGACAGCCTCGTCTACCGCTACGATCCGGCGGCCTCCCCGGACGGCCTCCAGGGCTCGGAAGGCACCTTCTCGCTGTGCACCTTCCTGTACGTCTACGCCCTCGCCAGGGCAGGCCGTCTCGATCAGGCCCGCTACGCCTTCGACAAGATGCTCACGTACGCCAACCACGTCGGGCTCTTCGCCGAAGAGGTCGGTCTCACCGGCGAACAGCTCGGGAACTTCCCCCAGGCCTTCACCCACTTGGCGCTCATCACCGCAGCACTCGCTCTTGACTCCGAACTCGACCGAGCCGCGGGCGTCGCCTGACGCCCGCTCTCCGAGGGGGTGCGCCGCCTTGGTGCTCGACCTTCTTCTCATCGGCTCGGCGGTCACGCTGTTCCCGTTGCCCATCATGGCCTTCGTGCTGGTGGTGTCCGCACCCCGGGGGGTGCGGACGGGCCTGGTGTTCATCCTCGCCTGGCTGGGGTGTCTCGTGGCCGTGATGGCGGTCGTCCTCCTCCTCACCGACGGGCGGCCGCCACCGCCCCGCTCGGTGCCGTCGGCCGCGGCACTGGTGGCCACCCTGCTCATCGGTGCGGGCCTGGCCGGGTACGGCGAGCACCGGCGGCGCCGGCGCCGCCGGACCACCTCGTGGAACCCGCGACCATCCGCGGCTCCCGCCCCGTCCGCGACCTCCCGGACGCACAATGCCACCGGATGGTCCGCGGCAGCCCTGGCCGTGCTCCTTCAGCCATGGGGGATGGTCGGCGCCGCCGCCGCCACCGTGGTACGGGCCGACCTCTCCCACGGTGCGTCCTTCCTGGCGCTCACGGCCTTCTGCCTCCTGGCCACCTCCACCCTGCTGGCCATGGAGCTGTACATGGTGTTCTCGCCCGAGCAGGCCCAGCACTCCCTGCTGCGCCTGCGAGCGTGGCTGGAACACCACAAGGAACCGGCGATCGTCGTCACCTGCCTCCTCCTGGGCCTGTGGCTCGTCGGCAGGAGCCTCTACCAACTGACCAGTTGACCCCACGACCGTGCCGCCGTGCCCTCGGCGGCCGTCCCGGAAGCCCGGCCTTGGGCAAGGAAGCAGGCGAGCCATGACAGAGCCCAGCGCCCGACCCACCGGCTCCGGCAGCGGCCGGCAGCCGCAGGAGGCCGACCGGCTGCGCGAGGTACTCCGTGCTCCCGGCTACCTCAAAGTGCTGGCCTTCGCCGCTCTCATCGGCATCCCGGTCTCGCTGGTCGCGTTCTGGTTCCTCGTGGGACTGCACGAACTGGAGCACCTCCTGTGGGCGGACCTTCCGCACGGGCTGGGCCGGGACGCCCCGCCGTGGTGGTGGGCGCTCCCCCTGCTCCTGGCCGCGGGAACCGTCGTCGGTCTGGTCGCCGCGCGCCTGCCCGGCGCCGGCGGACACGCCCCCGCGTCCGGCCTCCACACCGGCGGGACTCCGCCCACCTCACTGCCGGGTGTCCTGCTCGCTGCGGCCGCGAGCCTGCCCTTCGGAGCCGTTCTGGGACCGGAGGCCCCGCTGATCGCTCTGGGCGGCGGCCTGGCCCTGCTCTTCCGTGACCTCACGCGTGTTCCGGCCACCCCGCAGAGCACAGCGCTGCTGGGCGCGGCCGGTGCCGCCGCCGCCATCGCCGCGATCTTCGGCAACCCGCTGATCGCGGCCGTACTCCTGATCGAGGTGGCGGGGGTCGGCGGGCCGCAGCTGTTCGCGGTCATGCTGCCCGCCCTGCTCTCCAGTGGAGTAGGGGCCCTGGTCTTCACCGGCTTGGGACGCTGGACCGGGCTGGAGACGGGCAGCCTCGGCCTCACGCTGTCCACGCCCGTCCCCCGCCTGGACGCGGCGGACGTGCTGTGGACGGTACCCCTCGCCCTCGCCCTCGCCCTCCTCCTGCACCCGGTCCTGAGGGCGGCCCTGCGCGTCGCCGCGTACGTCAAGGGGGGCGTGCTCTCGCGCACCGTCCTGTGCGCCGTCGCGGCAGCGGCATGCGCAGCCGGGTACGCCCTGATCACCGGCCGCACCCCCGCGGACGTCGCCCTGTCGGGCCAGACCACCCTGGGGCGACTGGCGGCCGACCCGCACGCCTGGGGTGTGGGCGCGCTGCTCGCCGTCATGCTGTTCAAAGGGGTCGCGTACACCCTGTGCCTGGGCAGCCTGCGCGGCGGCCCCGTGTTCCCCGCCCTCTTCCTCGGAGCCGCCGCCGGAGTCCTGCTGGCCCCGATGCCCGGTCTGGGCCTCGTACCGGCCATGGCGGCGGGCATGGCGGCGGCCACGGCCGCCACCCTGCGGCTACCGGTCAGCAGCGTGGTCCTCGTGGTGCTGCTGCTGGGCAGCTCCGCCATGATGCCCGTCGTCATCCTCGCGGCGGTGATCGCCTTCGTCACCACCGAACTGCTGCCCGCCGGCGAGGGAGCCGGCGCGGACGTGTGAACGGCCGGCGGCGGATCGGTGGTGCGACGCTCACGCTGTGCTGCGCGGTGTACGCCGGCTTCCGCGTCTGATCCGGGCCACAGCCGGCCGGGGTCGCGACGGGCGTCAATCGAGCGGTACGGCCGCGAGGCGGTCGACGGTCTGGGGGTAGAGCCGGTTGCCGCGCTGGACGATCATCGTCGGGCCGTCGGGCATGTTCACGGCGCCCGCGGCGAGCGTCCACGCGACACGGCGGGCGGCGACGTCCACCGCGACGACCGCCTGACCGTTGCCGCCGACCGCCGCGTAGAGCTCCCCGCGGAACGGGGCGGGAGCCGCCAGCACGGAGACGTACGCGCCCGGGTCGTGGGTCCACACCTTCTTCCCGGTCGACTCGTCGAACGCCTGGAGCGCCCCGTCCGCGACGTACACGGCGCCGTTCACGCAGACGGGTGCGCTCAGCAGTTTCGTGCCCTCCGGCTCCAGCTTCCAGGCCACTTCTCCCGTCACCAGGTCCACCGCAGTGATCCGCTCCTCGAAGTCGAAGACGTGGCGGTCCGAGGCGACCGGAGGGTTGATGCCTCCCGACTGGTTCGGCGACGCGGCCTCCTGGTCGGTGCGGACCCGGCAGGCCCACAACACGCGGCCGTCCCGCAGGTCTACGGCGAAGACGCGTGCGGGATCCGAGCAGATCATGCGGCCGCCGGAGATGACCGACGACATCATGAGGGAGCCGATCGAGTCCAGGACGGCGCCCTCGATGCGCGTGCGCCAGCGCAGTTTCCGGGCGCCCAGTTCGTAGGAGAGCAGCCACGCCTGCTCCTGCTGTTGCCGGTCGCCGGATCTGAAGTACGCCTTGAAGTAGAGGCATTCGGCATCCGCCGCCAGGAGCTGCGTGGTCTGGGCGAGATCGCCCAGGACGGCCGGGTCGGCCGCGTCGGCGGCGAGCCGGCCGGTGCGCGGGTCCAGGTATCCCGCGCTCGCGTTGCCGTCGTCGTCGAAGACGGAGCCGACGAGCTTGTCGACTGCCACGGCCACGTCGACCTTGGCGGTCTGGGTCTCCCACAGGATCCGGCCGTCGGCGGTCGAGACGCCGCGCAGGACGTCGCTCGTGTGGATCAGTACCTCGTCGGACGCGACGGCCGGGGCGGCGGAGAACGGGGACGGGACCGACCACAGCGGGGCAGGAGGGGTGCCGGGCGGGCGGGAGGACCGCCCGGGGCCGGGCGCCGCAGTACGGCCACCGGAGCCCGTGCCGGGGATGTTGCCCGTGGCCCAGAGCGCGGAGGCGCCGCCCGAGACGGTGAGCGCGGCGGCTGCCGCGCCCGCGATCAGGGTGCGGCGGGAGAGCGCGCGGCGCGGGGCGGGGGCGCGCAGCGGGGCGGGGTCCACGGTGGCGACGTCGCCGATCCGGCGGGACAGGTCGGCGAGGAGCTCCTGCGGCAGCAGCTCGGCGAACTCCCCGGGGTCGAACGGCCCCCACTCATGGCTCAGTCGGCCGGGGTCGGGCCGGTCGCCCGGCTCCGGTGACAGGCAGGCGGTGAGCGTTTCGCGCAGCCCGTCCGGCAGTCCCGTCAGGTCGGGGTCGGCCCCGTGCCGCAGCAGTTCGAGGGTGCTCTGCCGGCCGCGGGCGTCGTAGGGGCCGTGCCCGGTCGAGGCGAACACCAGGACCGACGCGAGGGCGAACACGTCGCCTTCCGGGCCGGGCGGTCCTCCGCGCGCCTGCTCCGGTGACATGTACGCCGGTGTGCCCGCGAGTCCCCCCGCCTCCGTGAGGCGGGGGCTGCCCGGGGCCTGGGCGAGCCCGAAGTCGATGAGGCGGGGGCCCTGCGCGGTGATCAGTACGTTCGATGGCTTGACGTCCCGGTGGACGAGTCCGGCACGGTGCAGGGCGGCGAGGGCGGCGGCGAGCGCGGAGCCGAGTCCGCGGACGACCGGTTCGGGCAGCGGCCCCCCGGCCGTCACCGCCTCGGTCAGCGAGGGCCCGATGAGGTATGCCGTGGCCAGCCAGGGCCGTGCCGTGTCGGGGTCGGCGCCGAGGAAGGCGGCGGTGTGATCCGCTCCCAGGGCCCGCGCGGCCTCGGCCTCCAGCGCCAGCCGCTGGCGGTAGCCGGGCTGGTCGCGCAGGTCGGACCGGATGGTCTTGACCGCGGTGAGGCGGCCCCCGGCGGTGCGGGCCAGGAAGACGGTCCCCATGCCGCCGCTGCCCAGCCGGCCGAGGAGGGTGTACTCGCCGAGCCGTTCGGGATCGTCGGGCAGCAGGGGCAGGAGCGTGGACATGACCGGTGGACTCCTTCGGGGTGGCGGTCGTACCTGTGCGTGCGGTCGTACCTGTGCCTGTGCGCCTGTGCGCCTGTGCGCCTGTGCGTGTGGCGGCGGGCGTGGGAGGGGTCGCGGGGTCAGTCCGCCGGGAGGGCGACCACGGCGGACGGCCGGGCGACGAGCAGGGTGCCGGGGACCGCGGCGAGTTGGAACGGTTCGCGGGCCTCCACGCCCGCGAGCCCGGTCTGCCACAGCCGCTTGCCCGAGGGGAGGCCGGTCGCGGTGACCTGGTGCAGGGTCGCGAGGTAGAGGGTGCGTCCGGAGGCGCTCGCGGTCATGCTCCCGAGCATGTTCCACGCCAGGTTCTCGGTGAGCTTCTGCTCCCACCGTGTCCGGCCGGTGTCCGGGTCGACGGCGACGATGGGGCCCGTGCCGTCGTCGGTCAGGTACAGGGTGCCGCCGCTGAAGCAGGGCGGGGCGTTGGTCCCGGCGACCAGGGCCTGCGACTCCCACAGCCGGGTGCCGGTCTGCAGGTCGTAGGCGTGGGCGCGACCGCCGGAGAGCAGGAACAGTCGTCCGCCGCCCGCCGGGTCCACCACGGAGGCGGGGCCGCCGTGGACGTCGGGGTAGGAGCGGCTCCAGAGCATGCGGCCGCTGCTCCGCTCGACGCCCGCGATCGCGAGGGTCCGGACGGCCGTGACATCTCGGAACATCTGCTGGGGTACCTGTACCTCCACGATGACCGTCTCGGGTCCGACGGCGGTGGTGAGTTGCGCGTTGCCGAATCCGCTCGGCAGCGGGGTGCGCCACAGCTCCTTGCGGTGGTCCAGGTCGAACGCCGCCAGCAGGTATCCGCCCGTCGGACTCCCGTCCCCCGTGAGCAGCCACGCGGTGGCGCCGTCGGCGGCGAGCACCTTCGCGAGCTGCTCGTTGCGCTGGAGCCACTGGGTACGGCCGTCACGCATCGAGCAGAGCGACAGTCCCTCGCGCGTGGCCGTCAGGAAGCGGTCGCCGGGCACTTGGACGGGCGGGTCGCTGCCGCCGGCGGGCAGCTGCCACACCTCCTTGCCGGTGCGCAGGTCGTGCCCGTACAGGACGTCGCCACGCGTCATCAGGCAATGGTCGGCGCTGCTCACCGGGAGGAGCCGGGTACGGGCCGTCGGGTCGTCCAGGCGCCACAGGGCGGCCGGCGGCATGCCGGGCACGCGGGGGCTCGTACCGGAACCGCCGCCCGCCGCGGACGGCCCGGTGCGGGTGTCCTCGCGGGTCAGGGCGGACCAGGCGAGGGTCCCGGAGACCCCGAGGGCCGCTCCCGCCGCGCCGGTCAGCAGGCCGGACAGGACCCGGCGGCGGGTGGGCGGGGCCGGCGCGTCGGGGGTGGCCGGGGCCCGGTCGTCCGCATGCCCGTCCCCGTCCCTGTCTCTCTCCCCGTCCCCGTCCCCGTCCGCGTCCCCGTCCGCGTCCGCATCGGCGATCTCCAGGTCGGCGATCGCCTGCGTGCGTGCGGCCAGTGCGGCGATGACCCGGCCGGGCAGCGGGTCCGCTGTCCGCTCCGGGTCCTGCCCGCCGGGGGCCAGTATCTGGCACAGCTCCGCGGCGGTGGGGCGGTCCGTCGGGGAGGCGGCCAGCGACGGGGCCACCACCTCGCGCAAAGCCCTTGGCAGGTCAGCCAGTGCGGGCCCGTCGTGGAGGGCGCGGTAGGCCAGCACGGGCGGCGGCCCGTCCCCGAAGGGCAGCCGCCCGGTGGCCGTGTGGAGCAGCAGCACCGCCAGGGAGTACACGTCGGCGGCCGTGGAGGAGGGCCGACCCGCGGCCACTTCCGGGGCCATGAATGCGGCGGGCACGGTCGACACGCGGCTGTGCGGTTCGGGCTGCCCGGGCCCTGCGCCGGGTCGCGGCCCCTGTCCCTCGCCCCGGCCCGGTTCGCGAGGCGGCGTGGACCGCATGCGGCAGGAGTGCAGCGCCATCAGCAGCGGGCGGCCCGTGGTGAGCCAGACGCCGTCGGGTGCCACGGCGCCGTAGCTGATGCCCCGGGCGTGCAGGGCGGCCAGGGTGCCGGCGATCTCCGCGGCGAGCCGCACCGACTGTTCCAGGGGCAGGGCCCCGGACTCCGTGCCGGGCCGCCGCCCGACGTCGGAAAGGGACACGGCCGGGGTGTGCGCAAGGGCCACCCACGAGAGCTCGGTCCCGGTCCGCAGGTCCAGTACGCGCGGCACTCCCGGCACGGGCCCGCGGTGCAGCGCCTCGGCCGCCTCGTACGCGGCCGGGGGCAGCAGGCACAACACGGCGTGCCCGTGGTCCCGGTCGCGGCCCACGTACATCCCGTTGCGCGGCGGCACCGGCCGGGGGCCGGGCCAACGGGCCAGCAGCCGGTACGGCCCGGCCGACCGCGGGTCCTCGGGGCGCAAGCCCTCCCCCAGACGTCCGCCCCCCATGCGTTCCCCCCACCTCGTGGCCCCGCCGGGGCCGGTCACATGCCCGGCAGGGCGCGGACCGCGCTGCCGCGTTGCCAGATGACGCTGCCTCCGGCGACCGCTCCCCGCCAGGGAACGTCGGCTCGGACCTCCTCGGCCGGGGCCGGTGCGAACACGTACTGTTCGGCTGCCCGCCCGCCGTGCACCACGAGGATGCCGAGCCCGGACTTCCGCAGCGGCGCGAAGATCCCTGATCCCGCCACCAACGGAGCCTGGTCCTGGGCCAGTTCCTCGGTGGCCGGCACGGTCCAGGCAGGGGCTCCGGTCTTCACGTCGATGCTCCGGAGCTGGCGGCCGTCGGCGACGTACACGTTGTCGCCGGCCGGCGTGGGTACGCCGAAGCCCGCGTTGTCGTCCGCGGGCAGGGTCCACAGCTGTTCGCCGCGCCCCCGGTCCAGGCAGGTCAGCGTTCGGTCTCCGGCCCCGCCAAGCAGCACTCCGCTCGCGGACAGGGCCGTCCGTGAGCCGTCGGGGCCGGCGGGCCGCCGCCACACGGGGCCGCCGTCGGCGGCGGACAGGGCCACCACCCCGCCGGCGGCGGAGGCCAGGAGCAGCCGCCCGTACCCGGCGGCTGCCGAGAGGACCGTGCCCGACACGGGGAAGGGCACGCGCCAGCGCACCGTGCCGTCCGCCAGCTTGAGCGCGGCCAGGCGGCCGTCGGCGGCGAGGACGTACACCTGGTCCTCGTCGGCGGCGAGCAGCCTGGTCACCCCGTCGCGCGCGCGGTGGCGGACCGTACCGCTGCCGGGGTCCAGGAACAGCAGGGCGCCGTCCGGGTCCAGGGCGACGGGTCGGCGGCCGCCGAAGAGGGCGCGCACCACCGGTCCGCGCCAGCGCCGTTCACCCGAGACCGGATCGTGGAGGAGGAGCTCGCCGCCGCCGTCCGCGAAGCACACCCGGCCGTCGACGTCGACCGGCCCGAAGGCCGACTGCGCCGCGGCGCCGTCGTACGACCACAGGGGCCCCGGCACCGTGCCGGGCGGGCCGCTCCAGCGGGGGGCGGGGGTCCGGCCGGAGCCCTCGTCTTCCTGGAGGGTGCGCAGGGCGGTGGCACCGGTCGCCGCGAGAAGTACGGCGGCCCCGGCGCCGGTGAGCACCCTGCGCCGGGTCGGCAGCCGCGGGCCGGCGCCCAGGGAGGCTGCGGCCCGTGCGATCTCGGCGGCGTCGGCGAGCACCGTGGGTGGCAGCCAGCGGGTGGCGGCGCGCAGGGCGGCGCCCTGCGGGTCCAGTTCCGCAGCCACCTCCACGGCGGCGGGCCGGTCTTCCGGCTGCTTTTCGAGGCAGCCGCGGATCACGGGCGTCATCTCGGCCGGAACGCCGGTGAGGTCGGGGGCCTCGTAGGCGGTGCGGAAGTCCGAGCGGACCGGGTCTCCGTCGTAGAAGGCGTGCCGGCCGGTCAGCGCGAAGACGAGCAGCGCGCCGAGGCAGAAGACATCGCTCGGCGGTCCGAGGGGGCCCTTCACCACCTGTTCGGGCGACATGTAGCCGGGCGTTCCGGGGCGCTGCCCGGTCGCGGTCAAGGTGGCGTCGCCGGTCACCCGGGCGATGCCGAAGTCGACGACGCGGGGGCGGTCGGCGCCGAGGATGACGTTCGACGGCTTCAGATCGCGGTGCACGACCCCGGCCGCGCCCAGGGCCGTCAGGGCCCGGCCGAGCGCCCCGGCGAGGACGCGCACGGCGGGCGCGGGCAGGGGCCCGTGCCGCAGTACGGCGGCGGCGAGGGTCGCGCCGGGAGCGAACTCGGCGGCTATCCAAGGTACTTGCTCGGCGGTCGAGGAGCCGAGCACGTTGGCGACAAAGGGGCTGCGGACCGCTGCCGCGGCGGCGGCTTCGCGGGTGAACCGCTCGCGCAGGTCCGCGTCGCGGAGGAGTTCGGGCCGGATGGTCTTCAGGGCGACCGGACGCCCCCGGCGGCGGGCGAGGTAGACCGTCCCCATGCCGCCGGCGCCGAGCACCCCCAGGATCCGGTGACCTCCGAGCTGCGCGGGCGTACCGCCCGGCAACGGAGCGATCACTGGTGTCATGCCGTTGATCGTAGGCGTGCGTCCGTCAACCATCTTCGGAATCGGCAAAGTCGATGTATCCCAGGCCGGGCGGGGGCATCCCGGCTGCGCCGGGCGTACGGCGGCGGGGGATCCCTCGCGACGGACCCGGTGCGGTTCGCGGCGTTGATCAGCGTCCCCGTGGCTTGACGGCGACCGGCACATGCGCCGTGAGGGGGAACAGCCCCGGCTTGTTCGTCGGGTCGACCGGCGTGGCGAAGCCGACGCGCTCCCCGTCGCGTCCCACGGCCACCTTGTGGCCGGGGGCGTCGTCGGTGAGGGCGGGGCGTGATCCGGGAGAAGTCCACGTCGGTCGCGGTGTGCAGGGTGAGTGCGCGCCGGTTGAACTGCTCGTTCGAGCCGAGGTCGGCGGCCACTGCGTGGTCGATCGACTCGTTGGGCTCGTGGGCCACGGCCGCGTGCGAGGGCCAGACGAATCCCTCGCCCGCCGGGGAGACGGAGGCCTGCGCGGATCAGGTCGTGCCGCCGTTCGCGGACCGTGAGAACAGGATCCGCGAACCGTCGGCGGCGGGGAGTTCCGTCCAGACGATGTGGAGGTTGCCCACGTACGGGCTGGTGGGGTTGGCGTCTACCACCAGCCACGGCCTGTCGTGGTCGATGTTGCCGTTCGCGCTCACCTGGACCGGTGTGTAGGTCTGCGTCCCGGACGTCGTGGTGTCGTTGATCCGGCCGACGCCGACCCCGAGCCGGGCGGGCGTCGGGTTGGTGTTCAGGCCGCCGCGCGACAGGTGCGTGACGAAGAGGCGGCCGTCGGCGTCGAAGGTGAGTACCGGGTCGCCGTTGCAGGGGGTGACGGTCGACGTCCGTGTGATGGGGAAGCCGTCCCGGCCGTAGTTGAGGTCGATGTGGACGGTGCACCCCGACATGACGGCGACCTGTCCGGGCCTTCGCGGATTGGCGGTGGCGTTGTGCGGCTCGTTGTTGCCGGTGCCGATCCTCTGGTCGTCGCCCGCCCACGCCGGGGAGGCCGCGGGGCCGAGGATCACGAGCGACTGCAGCACGAGGAGAATGGCGCTGACGATGGTGAAGGCACGCTTCTGAAGGCGATTGCCCAGGATGCGTCCCGCTCTCTTGCTCTGTACATCCCTCTCCTTCCAGCCCGACGGCCGCACCTGACCTGCGACTCCGCGCGCTGTTCGGGAGGACTGTGGCAGCGGGGCGTCTGCGCTGCCGGACGTCCGGGACTGCGTCACGGGAATTCACCGGGATCCCTTCAAGAACCACCCGACCGGAGCAAGTCGAAAGGACGACTGGTAGTGCTTCGTCAGGTGGTCCTGACACCTGAAGTCGCGGGGGCGGACACGCTGAGCCGCTGGCACCGGCCCGATCACCTTGCGCGCGATCGACAGCTCCCGGTTGACGGTGTCGGCCGGCGTCCACCTACTCGGTGTGCAGCACCGAGGCGATGGTCATCCGGGCCGCCGACCTGGCCGGGACCAGGGCACCGAGGACGGCGATCGCCACACCGGCCAGGAGCATCGCGGCCAGCTGGGGCGCGTGCCACACGTCCTTCATGTGCGCGGGGAACTCGACCACCCCGATGCTGTCCACGACGAGGCGGTGCGCCACGATCCCGAGCGGGATGCCGAGCAGCCCGCCGACCGCGCCCAGCCCGGCGACCGAGGTCACCGTCATCACCACCACCTGCCGGGGGGTCATCCCGATCGACTTGAGCATGCCCAGGTCCCGGCGCCGCTCGCGAGTGTTCAGCAGGACGGTGTTGAAGACACCGAGCGACGCGACGAGGGCCAGCAGCACCGTGAACACCGTGGAGAAGGTGACGACGGTGGTGGTGCCGGCGTTCGCCGAGTCCGCCACCGACGCGCGCAGGCCTGGGTCGAGCGCCTCGACCCCCTCGGCGTAGGCGCGAGCGTCAGCGCCGGGAGCGAGCCGTACCGTGTACTCGGTGGCACGGACCTCCGGTGCGAGTTGGGCGAGGGTCTGCCAGGTGGCCGCCAAGGCCCGGGCGTCGCCCTCGATGAGCTGACCCACGACGGTCGCTGAGACCTGCTTGCCGTTCAGCTCCAGGGCGACCCGGTCACCGACCTTCAGCCCGCGCTGCGTCAGGAACGACGGCCCGGCCACGATCTCGCCCGCCGCGGCCGGCGCACGGCCCTTGACGATCACGTGGGCGTACGAGGAATCGTCCCCACGGTAGAAGTCGGCGAAGACGGGCTGGGTCTGCCCGGTCATGGTCGCCTGAGTCAGTGCGCGGGCCCGCACCCCCGCCGCACCCGGGAGGGAGCGCAGCCGTTCCGCGATCTCCGGGTCACTGAGCCGGGGAGGCGTCAGGTCGTTCCCCGGCCTCCCCGTCTCCACCCGGATCCTGGCACCTCCGTCTTCCCGCCCGACGTTGGCGAACGCCACCATGGTGCTCGTCAGTCCGGTCGACAGGGTCACCGTGGTGACCCCGAGCACGACGGCCGCCATGGTCAGCAGCGTGCGGGCGGGCCGGGCGAACGGCTGGCCCAGGCCCAGACTGACCGGGCGCGGCAGCCGGGTGGCGCCGAGCACCCGCTGGACGCGCAGCCCGCGCCCGGTCCGCGGTGCGCGGCCCGCGCTGATCGCCTGCGCAGCGGGCAGCCGGTGGGCTCGCAGGGCGGGGACCAGCGCGGCGAGCAGGACGAGGGCGGGCATGCCCACCAGGCACACCACGGACACCCACGGGCCGATGCCGCCGACCGAGGCCCGGCCTACATCGATGCCGGTGAACGCGACCTTCAGGATCGGCCCGGCCAGCACGTTGCCCAGCAGGGTGCCCAGCACGCAGCCCACCACGGCCGGTACGGAGAGCATCGTCAGGTAGACGGCGACGACCTGGTTCGGGGTGAAGCCCAGGGCCTTGAGCACCCCGATGTGCCGGTACCCGGAGACGACCGCCCCGCTGACCACGTTGCCGACGATCAGGGTGGAAACCAGCAGACCGAGGATGCCGAAGAGCGTCATGAACGGGAGATAGGAGTCGGCGAGGGCAGAGAAGGCCTGTTTGAGGGCGAGGTAGGTCTGCGCGCCGGTCAGCGATTCCTTGGGCAGTCCCGCGGTGGCCTCGGCCAGCCCAGCGCTCAGTCGGGACTCCGTCGAGGAGTCCGTGAAGCGGTAGAGCATCTGGGCGGAGGAGGGGTGCAGTGCGGCCATCTGCTCGGGTGAGACCCAGGCGCTCGCCGACTTGCTCATGCTGGCGGCGAATCCGACGACGGTCAGCGTCGGTTCCCCGGGGTTCTCCAGCTTGGTGCCCAGCAGCTCCGGGCCGGGGGAGCCCTGGACGGGCCAGTTGACGACGATCTCGCCGGGCGCGGTGGCCCAGTGGCCTTCCAGGAGCTCGATCCGGTCCACGGGGCCCGCCGGATCGGCCCGGCCGACCACTGTGAGAGTGCCGCCCGCCGTCCAGAGCCAGCCCTTGGGGATGTCGACGACGGCCTGCCCGAAGGGCCCGGCCGCGGCCTCCACCCCAGGCTGCCGGGCGGTCCGCGCCAGCTGCTCCTGCGAGACCTGCGTGGTGTCGAAAGTCGCCACTGTATGGGCCCCGCGCTGTTCGGCGTAGGCCTTGTCGAACGGGCCCGAGGCGGCGGCCAGCAGCCCCAGCGCGAGCAGGATGGTCGTGGTGGTGCAGAGGACGACGAGGCCGATGACGAAGGTTTGGAGCCGGCGGCGCTTGACGGCCGCGCGTGAGGCTCTCCATACGGCGCTCACGCGGTCGCCTCCAGCGCGCTCTCGCGGCCGACCCGGCCGTCGGCGACTTCGATCAGCCGGCTGGCGCAGCGGGTGGCCAGCTGCGGGTCATGGGTGACGATCAACAGGGTCTGGCCGATCTGGTTGAGGTCGATCAGCAGGTCCATCACCTGTTCCCCGGAGCGGCTGTCGAGGGCGCCCGTCGGTTCGTCGGCCAGCAGCAGCGCGGGACGGTTCATCAGGGCCCGGGCCACGGAGACCCGTTGCCGCTCGCCGCCGCTGAGCGTCGCCGGATAGTTGTTCCGGCGTTCGGCGACACCGAGCTCGTCCAGGAGCTCCAGAGCACGGCGGCGCGCCTGCCGGGCCGGGGTGCCGGTCAGCTGCGCGGCCAGCGCCACATTGTCCAGGGCGGGCAGATCGTCGATGAGGTTGAAGAACTGGAAGATCATGCCGACGTTCCGCCGCCGGAACAGCGCCAGGCCGGTCTCGTTCAGTTTCCCGAGGTCATGACCCTGCACCTCGACCGTGCCCGAGGTCGGCCGGTCCAGGCCGGCCACCATGTTGAGCAAGGTGGACTTGCCGCAGCCGGAAGGGCCCATCACGGCGACCGCGTCCCCCGCCCTGATCTCCAGCGACAGGCCGTCCAACGCCTTCGCGTCGCCGTACTCCTTGTGCACGCCATCCAGCCGCACCACCACTTGCCGGGCACTACCGTGATCAGTTGTCATGGCTCGAAACTTAGGACGGAGCCCGCGGAGGGGGCGTCACCCCCGGGGTGTATCCGTCCGGGCAGGTCATCCCGGGGATGTACGGAGCTGCATCCGGGGGCTGACGTGGGGCGCGTCGTGCAGCTGCGAAGATGATCCGGTGTGGGGATCTGGGACGATCGGGTTGGTCATCGCCCTGGCGGTGGCAGTTGGCGCCGCTGGGTGTTTGTGCGTGGCGGTGGTCCGGGCGCGGCGGCTGCATCAGGCGGCCATCGAGGAGCGCGGCTGGCTGCTGGAGCGGGAGCGCGAGAGCGCGACGCGGACCGCGGTCGACGCCGAGCGGGCCAGGATCGCGGCCGAGCTCCACGACATCGTCAGCCACAACGTGAGCCTCATGGTGGTCCAGGCCGGGGCCGCCCGCGAGGTGCTGGCCACGATGCCCGAGGAGGCCGCGGCGGCGATGAGCGCCGTCGAGACCGCCGGGCGGAACACGATGACCGAGCTGCGGCACCTGCTCGGCCTCCTCGCACCCGCGCAGAACGGCGACGACGAGCCCTACGGTATGGACCTGTCACCGCAGCCGAGCCTGAGCCGGCTCGGCCCGCTGATCGACCGGATCGCCTTTGCCGGCCTGCCCGTCGAGATGCGCATCTCGGGTGAGCCGCGCCCGCTGCCGACCGGGATCGACGTCACCGCCTACCGAATCATCCAGGAGGCCCTGACCAATGCCCTCAAACACGGGGACGGGGCGAAAGCCGAGGTGACGGTGCGATACGCGGACCACTACCTGCGAGTCGAGGTGCTGAACGGCGGACCGAGCGTCCTGTCGGGCAGCAGGCCCGCGCGGGAAGAGCCGGTCCCGGGTCGGGCGGACGGAACGGGACGCGGGCTGCTCGGTCTGCGGGAGCGGGTCGCCGTCTACGGCGGCGACCTGGACGCCCGCCGTCGCCTCGGCGGCGGCTACCGCGTCCGCGCCCGGATCCCGCTGGACCGGCCATGACGACGCGCACCGAGCCCGCTCCCCGCGTCGTGATCGCCGACGACCAGGAACTGGTCCGCACCGGCTTCCGCCTGATCCTGACCGCCCGCGGCATCGACGTGGTGGGCGAGGCCGGCGACGGAGCCGAGGCCGTTGCCGCCGTGCGGAGGCTGCGGCCCGACGTCGTACTGATGGACATCCGGATGCCCGTCATGGACGGCCTGGAAGCCGCCCGCCGCGTACTCGCGCAGGCCCCGGGCTGCCGTGTGATCATGCTGACCACCTTCGACCTCGACGAATACGTCTACGCAGCCCTCGCCGCCGGAGCCAGTGGATTCCTGCTCAAGGACGTCACCCCCGCACATCTGGCCGCTGCCGTACGCCTGGTCGACACCGGTGACGCCCTGCTCGCACCCTCGATCACCCGCCGCCTGGTGGAGCGCTTCGCCCCTGGCGCCCCCAGAACCGGTTCGGGCCTCGCAACCCCGGCCGTCCACCGAGACCTGGCCGCGCTGACGCCGCGCGAGCACGAGGTGCTGACGCTCATGGGCCGGGGTCTTTCCAATGCCGAACTGGCGCGGGAACTGACGCTCAGTGAGGCGACGGTGAAGACCCACGTGGCCCGGATCTTCGCCAAACTGACCCTGCGCGACCGGGCCCAGGCCGTCGTCCTCGCCTACGAGACAGGACTCGTCTCACCGGGCGAGTCCGCTGACACCGCACCTGGATGAGTCCGGGCCGGCCGTTCCGTGGGGCTCGGCGGGCTTCCTGACAGCCGTGTCCGTGCGTGCCCGTCTCGGTACGGTCGTGGAACGACCGGGGGACCACAGGTACGGGCGGACCCACGAGGGCACCGGTGGGGAGCAGTGCCGGCTCGCTCGAAGCGGCGCCGCCCGTGCGTGGTGCGGCGCCGAGTGTCAGCGGGCGGTCGCAGCACGGCACGGGTGACCCGGAGGTCCAGCTGTGCGGAGGGCCCCGCACGGAACCGGGAGGCCGGGGGTTCACGTGCGGGGCCGGGCTCATGGGGTGGGGGCCCTCAGACTCCGGTCAGGGTGTACGTACCCGTTCCGTCGTGTCGGCCGCTGGAGTACTGGCGGATGAGTTCCCCGTCCGCGTACCGGTCGTGGCCCATCATGGAGCCGGTGTACTTGTTCTGCAGACCGATCTTCGTGCTGCCGGGTACGTCGCGGTAGATGTAGAACCGCTGGAGGTCGTCCTCCCCGCAGGCGGCCGTCGTCAGGTAGGCCTGTTCCTGGTTGGCGATGTCCGCCGGGATGGTCGCGCATCCGCCGTTGCCCCAGTTCCACAGGGACGCCTCGATGACGCCGTTCCGCTCGGTCACGTTGCACAGTCGCCAGTTGTCCAGGTGGGCGCTGAAGAACGTGGATTCGCGCAGGCGGATGCCGTCGTTGGCCAGGAGCGGTGCGCTCCAGTTCAGGGGCTTGCCGGGGACGTCGATCTTGTAGGCGCCGGGTTGGCAGTCCAGGGCGGCGCGCGGGGCGGGCTTGGCGGCCTGGGTGGCCTTCACGGCTGTTGCGGCGTTGTCGGCGTCGAGCTTGGCCTGGTCGGCCTTGGCCGAGGGGACGGGACCTGCCGCGTGCTTCGCGGTGGCGGCGGGGGAGCCGCAGTCCAGCAGGACCTGGGCCTTGGCCATGATGCTGTTGGCGGGGACCTTGTCCTCGCAGCGGACCGCGCCTTCCTCGAGGGCGGTGTAGGTGGTGTAGCTGCCGCTGTCGGGGCCCTCGGTCCACTTCAGCGCCCAACGGCCGTCGCCCTGTTGGATGCGGTTGCAGTTGAGGCTGCCGTAGGTGCCGGTGACCTTCTTGGTGCCCTTGTAGAGGCCGTAGTAGCCGGGCTCGAAGAAGTTCCAGGAGACGGAGTTCGACTCGCTGCTGGTGGAGGAGTAGTTGACCTGCACGTTCAGGCCCAGGCTCGCGCCGACGCTGCCGAGGGCCTCGACGGCGAAGCTTCCCTGAACGGTGCCGTTGAGGCCGACAGACACCGAGATGGTGGTCTGGGTGCTGGTGGTGACGGTATGGCTGCCGGTGGAGCCCTGGGTGACGTACCAGCCCTTGAAGTGGGTGATCGTCGGGGTGACTTCGGTCGTCTTGATGATCGGGTGGCGGGTACCGAGATCGGCCGCGGTGCAGGCTTGGCCGGGCTGGATCGCCTGCCCGGAAGCGGCCGGGGTGGCGGCGGCCGGCGTGGCGGCCAGGCCCACGGCGGCCGTCGCGGTGGCTAAGAACGGTCCGAGCCCTCGGCCCAGGCGGGTTGTAGTGCGGCGCATCGTTGCCTTTCCTCTGCTGTGCGTGGTCTGTGAGGTGAGCGTGAGGGAAACTAGCGCCGCCGGAATCAGCAGGTCTATACCACAACTGGCCAAATGGGATCAAAAACTGTCCCGTTCACGAGTGATATGAACAGGAGTTGCCCGGTTCCATAACTTCGGTGTGCCCGCGACGGGGCCGCCGGAGGAAGGGACCACCTGTGAAACACATCAGACGCGGCCTGGCCGCGATAGCCTCGCTCGCCCTCACCGCAGCCCTGTGCGCCGTGGGCGCCCAACCGGCCGCCGCCCAACCGCCCATGAGCCGTACAGCCCCCCAGGGCCACGGCGACTGTACGGAAACCGGGCCCGACCTCCGGCGCGAGGGCATGGCCTGGACCTGTATCAAGACGGGACCGGCCACCGCCTCAGCCCTCGCCGCCGTGGCCGCCGCAGCCCCCCGGGTGGCCCGTGCCAACCCGGGGGCGGACCTCTGCCTCAAGGACGAACCGAACAAGCCCTTCGACCCCATCCCCTCGACCCGCAAGGCGTACTGCACGCGGTACCTGGCCGAGTACGTGACCCTTGGCGCGGACAACAAGGTGAACGGCCAGGCCCATGTCATGGTCTTCGCCGCAGCGGCCATGAACTCCCTGCCCCAGGCGCAGTGGATGGAGGACATCAGGATCCACGTCACCGACATGACGCCCAATATCGCGGCTGTGACGATGGCCCTGAGTGCCACGTGCAATGGCCAGTGCACGGCTGGGGCACCGGCCTGGGGCGGAGCGCCCGTGCTCCTGAAGAACGGCCAGGGCCGGGAGGACGGCGTCCTCTCCTACAGCTCGTCGGTCGGCAAGGGCTTCGACACGATCGTCCAGCCCTCCTACCACGTGATCGGGACCATCAAGACCGTCACGGGCGGCGGGCGGCCCGTGAACACCCGCTTGGACTGGCCCGGCCCCAAAGTGCGCTGTGACGACAAGGTCGGGAGCTGGCCCGGATGCATTGTCGACGGGCACACGGCCAACGTGACATACCACCGGTCGCTCTACAAGGGGGCGGCCGTCGCCTACGAGTGGGCGCAGAAGAACCTCACGGGCAAGTTCGGCACCCCCGGGCACCTGCTGAACCGGTGGCATGTCGACCCGCTTGACCCGCAGGCCAAGGGCAGGCGCGCCCTGACCTGTGACCGTGGAAAGCACCCGTTCCCCCATGGCGCCACGGGCATCCCCAACGACTCGTGTGACGAGTACCCGTTCGCCAGGTCGGTGCAGGGAGGTAACGAGGGGCAATACTGCATCGACATCACCCCGCGCGAGGTCGGCGGGGTGTGGGACGTCGCGAACGTGACGGTCGAGCGGGGCACCCCGCCCAACGCGCCTTGTATCCGGGCCCATGTCGACAACGAGGTCAACTCCAAGGCGGGTTCCGAGTTCGGTGCCGCGGTGACGTCCGACCGCATCATGGAGGGCGAGGAGTTCGAGGTCATCATCGACGCGTAGGCGCGGATCTGCCTCCCCGGGCACCCGGGGAGGCAGATCAGAGGCCGCGTTAGGGGGGAGCCAGCGGAGCGTTAGCGGCCGTGTTCAGCCTGGACTTCTCCACGAGCCCGGCTCGCTTCGTTCTGCGACACGGCCCGGTCCCCGGAGAGGGGTGCCGGCCTTGGCGTCGCCGGGCACCTGGTGAGAATCCCCGCCAAACGGACATCAAGTACACGATCAGATGATCTTCAGAGCCTGAACCCCGCCGCCCATGAAGATTTCATGAGCGACTCAACCCAGGGGCGCGGTCTGATCATCTTTTCGGTCGAGTCCGTCCACGCCCCCGCGTGGCGGCTCGCGATCGAGGAGGTCCGCACCCCCATGAGGCTCCCCCGCAAACGCCGCGCGGACAGCACAGGCCGCACGCCCGGCACGGACGGCACCGTAAGCCGCGAGCGGCAGGAAGGCCCGCAGCGCACACGGCGGCGGCGCCCCAGGCGCCGGGCGAAGAACCGCAGGAGAGCCGCCCGAGGGGGCCGTCGCCCCCTCGTCGACTTCCCCCGGCGCGGCCGGCGTGGCTGGCGCCGCTGGACGCCCTCGTGGAAGCTGACCTCCAGCCTGCTCCTCCTCGTCGCCGGATCCCTCGCCGGCCTCTTCACCGCCGTCTACGTACAGGTCGAGATCCCGGACCCCCACGACTCCGCGAGCCGGCAAGCCACCGTCTACTACTGGGCGGACGGCACCCGGATGGTGAGCGTCGGCGACGTGAACCGGCAGGACGTGCCGCTCTCCCAGGTACCCGACTCCGTCGAGCACGCCGTCATCGCGGCGGAGAACGCGGACTTCTACACCGATTCGGGCGTCTCGCTGACGGGCATCGGCCGCGCCGCCGTCAACATCGTCAAGGGCAAGGAGACCCAGGGCGGCTCGACGATCACCCAGCAGTACGTGAAGAACACCTATCTGAGCCAGGACCAGACCGTCCAGCGCAAGATCAAGGAACTCTTCCTCTCCCTGAAGGTCAGCAACCAGCGGCCCAAGAAGGAGATTCTCGAGGGGTACCTCAACACCTCCTGGTTCGGACGCGACGCGTACGGCATCCAGGCGGCCGCGTACGCGTACTACGGCATCCCCGCCAGGGAACTGAACCCCAGTCAGGGCGCCCTGCTCGCCGCCGTCCTCAAAGGCGCGGAGGACTTCGACCCGTCCCTCAGCGCCGGCAACCGCGAACGCGCCGAGGACCGCTGGAGCTGGATCCTGGACCGCCAGGTCGACACGGGTTCGATGAGCGCCGAGGAACGCGCGAAGTACACGAAGTTCCCCGAGCCGAAGTCCCCGGTCAAGCCGACCAGCCAGGCCGGGCAGACCGGCTACCTCGTCGACATCGCCAACAAGTACCTCAAGAGCCGCGCCGGGATCACGGACAGGGACCTGGCCGCCGGCGGCTACAGCGTCCACACCACCTTCGAGAAGGACAAGGTGCTCGCGCTCGCCAAGGCCGTCGAGCAGGTGCGCGCGGACCGGCTGGACCCCAAGAAACGCGCGGAGGACGAAAACGTGCAGGTCGGCGCCGCTTCGATACGTCCCAAGGACGGAGCGGTCGTCGCGGTCTACGGCGGCTCCGACGCGATCGAGCACTTCACCAACAACGCGGACACCTCGGGCGTGCCCGCGGCCTCGGCGTTCAAGCCCTTCGTGTACGCCGCCGCGGTGGAGAAGGAAGTCGAGGGCGGGGAACGCCCCGCCGAGGGCGCTTCCCCGGCTCCGCCGAAGCCCACGCCGACAGGAGCGACGACGGTGTCCGCGAACCTGCACGCGGCCCTGGTGAACTCCGACCACACGCCGTTCGTGGAGAGCGGCAAGAAGGTCGGGCTGAACAAGGTCAAGGAGATCGCGGTCGCGTCGGGACTGCGCGAGGAGAGCATGGCCAAACTGGAGCCGACCTTCGCCATCGGCACCTCCACCCCCAGCGCGGTCCGGCTGGCCAGCGCGTATGCGACCTTCGTCAACCGGGGCCGGGCCATCGAGCCCTACTCGGTCACCAAGGCCGAATGGAACGGCGTCCCGGTGAACGGCCTCGGCCAGCCCAGATCGCGGCGGGCCATGAGCTCCGAGACGGCCTCGACCGTCGGCACGGCGCTCCGCGAGGTGGGCTGGAGCGCCGTCGGACCCCCGAACGGCCCGTGGACCTCCGTACCGTCCTGCGCGGGCAGGACCGGACCGAACGACCGCATGAACTCGGCCTGGTTCATAGGTGCCACGCCGGAACTCAGCACCTCGGTCGCGATGTTCCGTACGAAGCCCGACGTCCCGCAACTCCTTCCCATGCAGGGCGTGGGTGGCCCCGACTCCGAGCGGGGCAGCGCCTTCCCGCCGCTGATCTGGAAGGCCTACAACGAGGTGGCGGCACCCGCGCAGCCGCGCCCGTCGGATGTCCCCCCGGACCGCCCGTAGCGCAGGACGTCCGCCGGCTCTGCGTGAGCCCGTCATCCCCTGCACAGTCCGTCCGGGCATCCGACGGGCCTGTCAGCGGGCCGTGCGACGATCCCAGGGGTGATCGTTTCCTTGGAATCCCTGCTGCCCTCCGGTGGTACGCACACCTCGACCACCTACGCCGACTGGGCCGCCGCCCACGAGCTGCCGGGGCGTACGAGGCGGATCCGCGGCAGTCCTGCCCCGAGCTGGTGGCCCGGGTGGCGGGGCGGCTGGGAGCGGGCGCCGAAGCCGCCGCGCTGTACCTCCAGCTGGCGACGCTGGCGGCGCCCACCGACCGGGACGTACGCCGGTGGAACGGCTGGACCACCAAACGGCACGCCGAGGTCCGCGCCGAACTCCCCGGCACGGGTGCTGTCGTGGAGGCCAAGCGGGCACGGGCCGGCCGGACCCTGTTCCTGCCCGGGGAGTGGACGGAGCTGAAGTCGCCGCACTTGCCGCTGGAGACGGTGAAGCTGGCCTCGCACGAGGTGCGCCCGTTGGGGGGGAACAGCATCCGCTCGCCGTTCGGGCGGGTGCTGCCGACCGCTCCCCTGCACGAGATGTTCGCCGAGGCGTGGGAGCGCCTGCACCCGGAGGGCGGTGACGCCCAGGGCTGACGTGCGACCGCCGGCACGCAGCGGCACGCCGGCGTCGTCGTTGCGACACCGCACAGGCGCCCGCCGTCCCGGCTGTGGGCGACGCGCTCTCCCGCTACCTGGTCCACGAGACATCGGCGTTGTCCGCCGTACCCGGGGGCATCCGCCGGGGCGGGTACGTCGCCCAGGCACTCATGGAAGGGTGAGGCCCCGCGGCCACATGACCGGCTGCCCGTCAGCGGTGCCTCATGGAGGAGGGCGGCACGTCGAAGGCGCGGGTGAACGCGTACGAGAAGGCCGCCGGGGAGGCGTATCCGAGCACCGTCGCGACCTCGGTCACGGTCCGGTGGCGCAGCAGCGGGATCGAGGCGAGCAGCAGGGCCCGGGACCGCCAGGCCGCAGGGCTGGTCCCCGTCAGGTCCCGGAACCGCCGGGTGAACATGCGTTCGCTCATCGCGGCGGTGCGTGCCCAGTCGGTGTTGGTCACCGCCAGGTCGGGGTCGGCGAGGTAGTCGCGGCACAGCCGGGCGAACGGCTGCTCGTGCGGGAGGGCGACGTGCAGCGGCACCTCGGCCAGCGCGGCCGTCTCCAGCAGGATCAGCGAGATGACCGCGCTGCCCCGGCGGTCCGCCGCGTAGTCCGCGTCCAGGTCGGCGGCGGCGAGCAGCAACTCGCGCAGCAGCGGCGGTACCGCCACGACCCGGCAGGCGGTGGGCCACCACGGCACCGCGGACGGCTCGACGTAGAGGCTGGAGGTCTGCGTGTCCAGCATCCGCACCTGGTGCCGGACCCGGGGCGGGATGAGGACCGCCCGTTCGCCCGGGACGGTCCACGCCCCGTCGTCGGTCTCCACGAGCATCGTGCCGGTCGCGGCGTACAGGAACTGCGCCCGGCGGTGCTCGTGCCAGGCGAGGAGGGTGTCCGGCGGGTAGTCGGTCGCGATCGGCAGCACCTCGGCGGGGAGGTGGTCGACCCGCGCGAGGGGCACGTTGCGCATGGCGGCAGCCTATGGCCGAAACTCGAAAGGGTCGGACTGCCAATCGATCGTCGGCGAGCGCCGTCTCGACTGGACTGGGTCCATGAGTGCTGTGGTTCTCCTTGTCGTCGTCGGTGTCCTGACCGGGCTGACGACCGTGCTGTTCGGATTCGGCGGGGGTTTCGTGACCGTCCCCGTCATCGTCTGGGTGGACGCCGCCGCGGGCCCGGCGGCGGCGACCGTCGCGGTGGCGACCTCGTCGCTGGTCATGGTCGTGGGCGCGGTGGTGGCCACCGCGTCCGCGCCCCGGCCGGTATTGCGCCGGCTGCGGGGCACCGCCCCGCTGCTGCTCCTGCTCGGGGCCGGGGGGTTCGGCGGTGCAGCCGCCGCGAGCTTCGCGCCGGCCGGGCTGATCCACTGGGGGTTCGTGGCCTATCTGGCGATCACGGTCGTCGACGTGCTCGCCCGCCCGGGGTTCCTGCGCCCTCGATCCGCCGCCGCCGAACACTCCGACGGACGCGGGGTGTTCGCGGTACCGGCCGTGCTCGGGCTTCCCATCGGCGCGATCGCCTCGTTCCTCGGCGTCGGAGGCAGTGTCATGACCGTACCTC
Source organism: Streptomyces sp. NPDC040718 (assembly GCF_055593565.1). Classification (NCBI taxonomy): domain Bacteria; kingdom Bacillati; phylum Actinomycetota; class Actinomycetes; order Kitasatosporales; family Streptomycetaceae; genus Streptomyces; species Streptomyces sp. NPDC040718. The sequence goes on from NZ_JBVIXO010000019.1 coordinate 134,117, forward strand.
TGCTGCGGCGTTCGGGACTGCCGATGGGCACCGCGGCGGCGCTGGCCAGCCCCCTCACCGCCTGCATCGGCGTCCCGGCGTGCGCGGTCTTCCTCGCAGGCACCCACGGGACGGACACCCGGGCGCTGGTGTCGGCCGTCGGGGCCGTCGACCTCGGCGCCGCCGCGCTGCTGCTCCTGGGTGCCGTCCCGGTCGTCGTCCTCCTGCGCCGAAGGCCCCCGCGCATCGCGGACCGCCTCCACGCCTGGGCGTACGTCGCCCTGCTGTGCCTGGTGCTGGCCGCGATGCTGGTCCGCACACCGTGAGGAGAGCTGTGCGGGCTCGCGACCGCCTCGTCGAGTGGCCGTACGACAGCCGCTCGTCGACGTCTCACAGCAGACCGGCCGGCCGCCGCTCGCGGTGCGCCTGTCCACCGACAATCGCTGCGTACGCGACGTCTACTGACACGCCGGTGCGCGTCCACTGCCTGGCAAGTGAAGAACACCGACCGCGGGCCCCATATGAAGGGGAGGATGGCCGCACCCACGCGGCGACCCTCCTCTTACGTACTGCGTCGGGGTTGGTCAGGACGACATGATGAAACGCAGGGCGAGGCCGGAGGCCTTGATCCAGTAGGTGACGCGGGCACCGTCGTCGAACGAGACCTGGCCGGGCAGGCCGACGTTCACC
>NZ_JBVIXO010000020.1:0-95254 GCF_055593565.1 Streptomyces sp. NPDC040718
CCCGCGGAGCGGGACCCCAGGCGCTGCGCGCCTGGGAAGCGACCCGCCTCGCTGCGCTCGGCGGCGGGGGGGTGCGCCGCCCAGAGCCCGCCTTCGGCGGGGGGATCCTCCGCTTCGCTCCGGATTGCCCAGGCGCTGCGCGCCTGAACAATGCCCCGCCCCAGTTGCACGGGGGCGGTGGCCGCTGCGCGGCCTAGAACCTGCCTCCGGCAGGGTGTCCTCCGCTTCGCTCCGGACTGCTAAGGGGTGCTATGTGCCTGTCTTGCTCAGGCGCTACAGGCCTGGGCAAGACCTGGCCCGTTCCGCTGGTGGACGTTGTCTAGTTCATAAATGGTGACCGCCTGATCCCCATGAGCGGAGGCCCGCTTCGCGGGTCTAGAGCTGGCCTTTCCAGGCCGGGGACCCTCCGCTTCGCTCCGGGCCTTTCTGCTTTGCTGAGAATTTCTCCGGTCTCTTCGGGACTGGGTTGCTTGGGGGGAAGATGTGAGTGCACAGGGGCACTGTTTGAAAAGGCTGGTCGGTAACCTGGCTTGCATGCAGGATCCGTCCTTAGACGTCGTCTCTTTTGGTGTTGGGGAGAGACCTTGTCAAGAGTGGGGCGAGCTGGCTCAGCCGTTCGTAGTACTGGGCTCCTGCGGGTTCGATGATCTGAGGGATGATCCGGTCCAGTTCGTCGATGCAGGGTTGCAGGATGCGGGTCTGCCGCCGTTTTTCAGCGTAAGAACGCAGCCGGCGGTGTCTGGGTCGAGCAACACCATGGGTGAAGGCCAGGAAGCGTCAGGCCTTGTGTTCGTAGCGGTGGTGTAGGCGTCGGCAGCTGCTCAGCCAGGACCTGGTGCGTTCGATCGTCCAGTGATGCAGGCCCAGTCGTGTGGAGGATTCGATGTCTCTGTGGGCGATTTGGTGCTGAATAGAGCGTGAGTGGATCGGGCGGGTGCTGCGCACCAGAGGCTCAAGCGCCTGGCTGTCGTGGAGGTTCGCGCCGGAGATACCGATGGAGATGGGCGGACTGGTCCGTTAGGTGACCAAGTGGATTTTCGACCTCTCTTACCCCGGTCTACAGGATTCGGAGTGCCAAATGAGACGACATCTCAGGAACAAGGCATATAGAGCTCGCACCGCGGTAGCGAGCTGCCCCTACGTCAGTAGTCGTTGGGGCTCAGCAGTGTGGCACCTGCTTGCTGGGCGGGGTTGGCCAGTTCGGGAACGAGGACCTGAAAGATTGCCGAGTGGTGGGCGTCCAGGGCTGCCGCGAAGTCGGTGACAGCACCGAGTTGGTCCTGGAGGTGGCTGTCGGCACGTGCCTCTGTGCGTGCAGTGCGTGCCGAAGGCTGTTGGAGGAGTCCGGCGGTCAGGGCACCGGGGAGGGTGCCGAGTATGGCAATGACTGAAGGCCATACGGACATCAGCTGCTGGTCCTCTTGAGCAGTCGGTTTCGATGGTGGGTGGAAGGCAAGTACCGGCACGTTTCCCGAACTCAACAGCACTTTTCATGTCGCTGACGAACAACTCCCAGCTCAGAACCACCTGAGGGCTGCTGGAGAACTGCTGGAGACGGAGACCGGGGTGTTAACGGCGTTAATGGTCGATGAGGTCGTGATTCAAAGTGATGTGGGGATAGAGATAGGAATCAGTCAGATTCTGCGCGGTTATGGACACCGTGTCCGGAGGTCGTCGGTGGGGGTGTCCAGGTGCTGTGACGTCAGGAGGTGACGTCTGGGCCCGGGTTGTAGACGGCGTTGAGTACGCGCAGCGCGGCAGGAGACGGCCTATAGAGAGTACGGATATGCGTTGCCGCAGGTCAGAGGGGGTGTGGGGGGAAAGTTATGTCCCCTCAGAAGGGACATAACTCGGGGGATGTGTCGCTGGTAGGGGGACAGAACTCCTGCAAAACGTCAGCGAGCCTGACGCTTTTTGGGCTAAAAAGTCAGGGAGGCTGACGTTTTAGCGGAGATACGTCGGCGAACTGCGCGGGTGCGGGGAGGCGTTGGGTCCGGGGGTCCGGGAGGGGTCGGAGAGGGGGCTTGGCCGAGATGTGTCCCTCCTGGGGGGACACAAGACACGCCGAACGTCAACGAGCGTGACATTAGTGTCACCCTTGTTGACATACTCTCTCTCCAGATCAACGAAGTGGAGAGCATCCTCGTGTCATCAGAAGCACAGCGCCGCCGGCAGAGTCCGTCGCGCGCGCCGCGTCCTGATCTCCCCGTTGATGACGCGATCTCGGCGTGGAGTCAGCCGCTGGCTCCGGTCAAGGATCTGGACAGCCTGGCGAAGCGGTACCCCAGCCGGAAGCTCACGCTGGACGGGGAGCGCAAGCCGCTGGAGTTCTACGGGACGCAGAGTCAGCCAAATGCGTTCTCGATGGACAGCCTCGAGTTCTTCCTGGTGATTGCCCAGTACTTCAGGGAAGCCTTGCCCCTGAGGCTCATCCTGCTGCTGATCGCGTGCCAGCGGGCGGGAGGGCGGATTCCACTTACGCAGGAGGAGATGGCTACGATCCTCGACGTCAGTCGGACAAAGACCTCGGAGGCGCTGCACACCGTCATGTCTCATGGGATCGTCTTCAAGGTGCGGCGGGGTGTGTACCAGTTCAACCCGCCCTACAGTTACCGGGTGGCCGAGTTCATTCCGGGGACGGAGACGGCGGGTGAGTTCGTGAAGGTGGAGCAGCACAGCACCATCTCGCAGATTCGCAGCGACACGAGCCTGCCGGACCTGGTCCGGTTCCCGTCGCTGGACCACATGCGGCAGGCAATCGAGGAACTGCGGGCCGAACGGTCCAAAGAGCGCGCTGCGCGCCGGCTGAGCCGGGCGCAGCGCAAGGAAGAAGGGACAGCTCAGTGAGCACCTTGCGATTCGCTGCGGTCAACGCCGACGGGCTTCTCTCCGACCTGGACCTTCCGCCTGCCGCGTACCGTGTGCTGCTGAAGCTGCGTTCGCTGAGTGAGCCCGGTGGGCGGATCCTCATCGACCAGGCCACCATCGGGGGGTTGCTGGAGCTGAGCAGGCCGAGCGTGAACGCGGCCCTGCGCAGCCTGGAGCTCGCCAAGCTCGTGCGGAAGGTCAGGAACGGGGTGTACCAGATCAACCCCATGCTGGCCGGGTACAACTCCTTCGAGGACGCCGTCGCGGCGGTGAACGAGATGGCCGCGGACGAGCGGCTGGACGCGCGCGGGTACGTCGCCAGTTACCACCAGGCGGTGGCGGAGTACCAGGACCAGTTGGCGGAGCAGCGGAAGAAGCGCGCGGCGCAGGCCGCCGCGAAGAAGGCCGCGGAGTCGAAGCGGCGGCGGACGTTGCACGCTGTTGGGTGAGACAAGCTTGAGGAGGGGCCCGTAGAGGGCTTCTGAGGGTGCCTCAAGAGCTTTTGAGGGCCCCGGGATACCCCGGGGCCCTCAAAGGGTTTCAGGGGCCTGAGGGGGCTTCTGTGGCCTTGAGCGGTGGGAGGTCAGCCAGTGGCCTGTTCGGCGTTCGCGCGGTCCGTGATCAGGGTCAGCACGCGGCCGGCCACGGCCAGGTCCTCGGCGGGGATGTCGGCGTACAGGCGGGCGGCGATCTCGGCCGTCGCGGCGGCGGTGGCCTCGTACAGGTCCCGGCCGGTGTCCGTGAGGTGCAGGAGGGAGTCCTCCCGGACGAGGAGCCCGGCGGCGAGCAGCTCCTCGATGACGGCCAGGACGAGCGGTTCGGTGGTCTTGAGGGAGTTCCGGATCTCGGCGGTCAGTTCGCCGGGCGGGACGGAGCCGCCCGCGACGGTGACGGCCCGGAGCGTGACGCTCTGGTGGAAGGTGATGCCGTGGTGGGCCAGTGCGTCCTCGGCGAGGGTGCGCGCGGCGTGGTGGGCGAGGGCTATGACCCGGGCGTTGAGGGTGGGGGCGGTGGTGGTCATGACTGCTCCTTCTCGTTCTCGTTCTCGTTCTCGGCGGGCGGGTCGAGAGGCGCTGGATCAAGAGGTGCGTCGAGCAGGGTCGCCAGCTCGCGGGTGAACCGGGTTGTGCGGGGGCTGTCCTGGCCGCCGAGTGGTTCGAGGAGTTGGTCCAGGAGCCCTTGGACCGCCTTGACGGCGTGCTTCGTGACGTCGTGGCCCTGCTCGGTGAGCGACAGCCGGACGGCGCGCGGGTCGTCCGGGTCCCGGGTGCGGGCGATCAGGCCGGAGGTCTCCAGGGCTCGGGCGAGTTTGGAGACGTAGAGCGGTTCGAGGCCCGTGTGGTCGGCGAGCTGACGCTGGTTGGGGCGTGTTCCGGAGCGGGACATGCCGTACAGCGAGGCCATCAGGGAGTACTGCGCGTGCGTCATGCCCAGCGGCGCGACCGCCCGGTCGACGGCCACCCGCCACTTCATGGACAGGCGCCAGACCAGGAAGCCGGCCGTGGCGTTCTCGGCTGCTGTGCTCATGGGAAATACCGTACATGGCTATTATGTACATGGCTAGTATTTGGGTGTGGGCCCGCGGGGGAGCTCCGGGGCGGTGCTTCTAGAAGGCGAAGTCGACGTAGTCGATGTCCGTGAACTCGACGAGGAGGGACGTCGCGCGGGCGCCGTTGTCCTTGAAGTAGATCTCCTGGAGGGCCTCGGCCGTGATGTGGCGGAGCTGGGCTTCGGTCGCTCCGGTCTCCTGGGCGGCGAAGAGCCGCTGCGCGTACTCCGGGGGGAGGTGCTGGGTGATGCGGCGCATGCGGCCGTCGTCGGTGGTGCCGGGGGCCGCGGTGAAGCCGAAGCGGGCGCGGGTCTCGATGACGAGTCCGGTGGTGCGGGCCGCCTGTTCGCGGGCGCGCTTGCGGACCAGGGGCTGCCAGCGGCGGCGCACTTCGGTTTCCAGGCGGGCGGCGAGGGCCGGCTTGGGCTGCTTGATCTCGTTCTTCACGTAGCGCTCGACCGTGCGCTGGGAGATGCCCAGGGCGGCCGCCACGGCCTTCGTGGATTTCAGCTGCTTGAGGAGGAAGCGCATCTGGGCGCCCGCGGACTTCGGGATGGGGCGGGTGAAGTGGAGTTCGTCGGCCTTGGTGAGGCTGTCTGAGATGTCGGACATCGGTTACTCGCCGTCTGCTGCCGCGTCGTGGCCCTTGATGTGGCGGGCCGGGTTGAGGTGTTGGTCGAGGAGCTGCACGGCCCAGAGGAGGGGCTGGGTGCCCTCGTGCTTGACCATGCCGGGGCTGACTCCGAGGCGGAACCCGCCCGGGAGGGGCTTGCCCTCGGGGGTGCGGGGGAGGAAGTCCAGCGGGCTGGGGCCGTCGGAGAGGTAGACCGCGCAGTCGGAGAGGACCGCGATGGGGTACAGGCCGGCCTCGGTGGCGAGCTTGCGCATCTTGCGGTGCATGTTGACGCGGGCCGTGGAGATGACGGCGGCGCGGATGTCGGGGCGCCAGGTGGGGCGTTCCAGGGCGGGCCAGGCTTCGCCGGGGCGGTAGGCGGCGCCCTGGGGGCGTTCGCGGAGCTTGCCGATGCCGCCCTTGACCGTCGACTTGATGGCGGAGAGGACCGCTGTGGAGGTGTGGGGGGCGTCCGTCTTGTACGTGGTCATGGCCGTGAGGAACTCGGACTCCGTGAGGGACGGGGTGATGCCGAGGTCGGCCATGGTCGCCATGTAGGCGTCGCGGAGGCGGGTGTACCAGGCGTCGAGGTAGGAGCCGTTGTCCGGGCGGGTCCAGGCCTCGGTGGGGCGGACGTCGTGGCCGAGCTCCTGGGCGTAGGCGAGGGTCGGGGTCGCGTACCAGGCGGGGCCGGCGGGGGGCTTGCCGTCGGGGGTGAAGGGGCTGGGGAGACGGGGGTCGAGGGGGAGGCCGGAGAGGTCGGCGAGCCAGCAGCCGGGCAGCTTCGGGTCGAAGCGGGGGGCGGTGGTGTGGACGGCGGGGCCGATGCCCACGGTGAGGCGGTTCGCGGCCGCGGCGAAGGCCATGTTCACGTCGATGCCGACGGCGTGGGTGCGGGCGCACTCGGCGTCGGTGAGGAGCTCCGGGTCGCGGATCCAGTCGTACGCCTCCTCGTCGAGGACCTCGTCCGGGGTCCGCTGGTGTGCGCGGGGGTAGAGGGCGGCGACCACCGGGTGCTCGTCGGGGGCCTCCGGCGGGGCCGGGTCGACGGGGCGGGTGAGGGAGCCGGGGACGGGGGCCGACTCCCAGGTGTTGGTCTGGGGGTTGCGGGCGGCGCGGGTGGGCGGGCGCAGGGCCGTCATGAGTTCCAGGCCGGTGACGGCGGTGGAGCCGCGGGGGGTGAGGACGCGGGCGGCGTAGGCGGTGAGCAGCTCGGCGAGCTCGGGGGCGGGGAGGTCCGCGGTGTCCTCGCCCCAGGCGCGGGGGTCGAGGGCGCCCCAGGGGAGGACCGCGAGCTGGACGCACTGGCGGCCGGTGGTGGGGGAGGCCGGGCGGTAGATGCGGGGCCAGGGGCCGAAGCCGCGGCGGGTGAGCTGCCACTTGGCCTTGGTGAGCTGCTTGATGACGGGGTGGTTGTCCGGGAGGCGCAGGGCGCGGCGGTCTTCGAGGATGAGGGGGAGGCCGAACTGTTCGGCGGCGGGGGCGGTGAGGACGAGGAGGGGGTCGCCGTCCCGGCCGTTGCGGTGGAGGCGGGGGGCGTGGAGGTCGGCGTCGGGGCCGAGGGCCCAGGCGACGAGGGCGGGGAGGCCGGAGGTGGGGTGGGGGAGGAGGACGCCGCCGGCGGCGTGGGCGTGGCCGGTGCCGTCGAGGACGGCGAGGGGGCCGTTGCCTTCCAGGGGGGCGGGCTGGGGGGCGGGGCGTTGCGCTGGGCGGTGGGGGGTGGGGGGATGGGCGTTAACGCCGTTAACGCCGTTGACGGTGGACGGGGGTGCGGGGGTGGGGGTGGGCTCGGAGGACGGGACCGGGTCGGCGTTAACGGCGTTAACGGTGGGAGCGGCGGCCGGGGGCGCGGCGTTAACGGCGTTAACGGCGTTAACGGTCGGGGTGGCGGTGGGTGAGGCCGGGGGCTCGGCGTTAACGGCGTTAACGCCGTTGACGGGGGTCGGGGGGTGCAGGGCGGCGAGGCCTTCGAGGAGGCGGGCGTACGCTGCGCGCTTGGGGGGCCGGGGGGCGGTGCGGCCGGTCTCCCAGGAGGTGACGGTCTCGCGGCGGACGGAGAGGGCCTTGGCGATCTGGTCCTGGCTCAGGCCGGCGGCCTCGCGCAGGCGCTTGCGCTCGTCGGGGTGGGGGAGCCCGTCCTGGGCGGCCGCTTCTTCGAGCAGCGCGTCGACCGCTGCGAAGAGGGTGGTCTGTTCGTTCGTCTCGCTCATCGGTACTACCTCCAGGAGCACCATATGTGAATCGCACGCTTGAACGCACATGAAACGCACGTGGGGGCGTTAACGGCGTTAACGCCGTCAGCGCCCCCGGCGTGGGTGCGGCAGCTCAGATGCGCTGCATGAGGAGTTCCGTGACGGCTTTCAGGTCGTCCGGGGTGAGGTGGGCGGTGAGGGCGTCCGCGATGGTCTCCGGGGAGTGCGTGGAGATCGTGATGCGGGGGGTGACGGCGGGGGCGGGCGTGGGCGTGGGGGCGTTGACGGCGTTAACGCCGTTAACGGTCGGGGGCGTCGGTCGGGTGCGCTGGCGCGGGGGGTTGACGGCGTTGATGGTCTCCGCGGCGGCGGCCGTCTGTTCCTCGTGGGGGAGGCGGCCGATGCGGCGGGCCGGCTCGACCTTGAGCTCGCCCGTCTCCACCTTCTCCTGGAGGTCGGGCGTCAGGTTGAGGAGGGTCAGGCGCTGGGAGACCCAGGCCGGCGTCTTGCCGATCCGCTTGGCCACCTGGGCCTGGGAGCCGTGGACGTCGACCAGTTCCTGAAGGGCGCGGGCCTGGTCCATGGGGGCCACGTCGACGCGGTGGACGTTGGCGATGAGCGCCGATTCGAGGATGTCGGCGGCCGAGGCGGACAGGGCGTCGTTGACGTGGATGTGCATCGTCTTGAGCCCGGCCAGCTGGGCGGCCGCGAGGCGGCGGTTGCCGTCGATGACCACGTACGGGGCGCGGCCCAGGCCGTCGGTCTGGCCCGGGTGGGCCTCCATGAAGGCCAGCCGGGTCGCGACCGCGAGGGGCTGTAGCTGGCCGCGTACGGTCAGGGACTGGGCCAGTTCGTCGAGGTCGGTGAGGTCCTCGCGGAGGTTGAACGGGTTGTGGGCGAGGGCCTCGATGGGAACCTCGGAGGGCGGGACGACGCCGGAGGTGGGGGCGCCGGTGGCTTCGGCGATGGCGGCGCGGCGGGAGCTGACGCCGACGGGCTGGGCCCGTGCGAACGACGCCGAGACACCGAGCTTGTCGGCCTTGCTGCTCATGAGATCTCCCGGGCGAGTGCGCGCAGGGCGACGGCCTGGTCGCCGTTGGGGGCGTAGACGAAGAGGGGCTGCTTGAGGCGGACGGACTCGCGCTGTTCCTTGAGGTCGGGGACGATCGCCACGACCCGGGGATCCTTTATGTCCATCCAGGCCTGGAGGGACGAGGTCGCGATGTAGCCGCGGCGACCGTCGTAGAGGTTCACGACCAGGCCGAGGTAGTCGATGTCGAGGCTGAGGTCGTCGCGCAGGTCGTTGATCTGGGAGGTGAGGAGGTCGTACGCGTCCGCCGAGGAGTCCTCCGCCTGTACGACGATCAGCGCGCCGGAGGCGCCCGGCTGTTCGGTGTCGCGGCGACGGCCGTAGTAGATCGCCGCGTCCATGCTGAGGCCGAGGCTGGGCGGGCAGTCGATGAGGATGACGTCGTAGTCGGACTCGACGGGGGTGAGGGCGCGCTCGAGGGCGGCCTCGCGGGCGCGGACCGTGGAGAGGCGGACGTCGAGGAGGAAGGCGTCCGTGCAGGCCGGCAGGAGGTGGAGGCGGTCGCCGAACCGGTCGTGCTCGATGGGGGCGATGAGGTCCCGCAGGGGTCCCTTGGCTTCGCCGGCCATGTGGCAGGTGAGGCTGTCGCCGCCGATGGGCAGCGGCTGCTGGCCGAGCTGCTTGGTGAGGTGGCCCTGGGGGTCGAAGTCGACGAGCAGGACGCGCATGCCCAGGCCCGGGAGGTCTTCGAGGTCGAGGGGGGAAGTGGCCGGGTGGCCGGCGTCCGCCTCCTCGGGGGTGGTGCGGCGGGCCAGCTGGCGGGCGACGCGGACCGGGTGGAGGCTCGCCGGGTCTTCGGCGAGGGCTTCGGCGGTGCCGGCGGTGACGGCGGTCTTGCCGACTCCGCCCTTCTGGTTGCAGACGACGATGCGGCGGACGACGGAGGGCCGCTTGACGGTGGGGGCCGGGTTCAGCTCCAGCCAGAGGTGCACCGCCTGGGCGAGACCCTGGATGAGGGAGACGCCGCGGTCCTTGGAGTCGGCGCGGAAGGACTCCCACTGGCCTGCGGGCAGCCAGGTCGAGAACGACTCGGCGCCGGAGGTGTCGACGGGGGAGGGGGCGGAGGCGAGGGCGCTCCAGTGTGCGATGCCCTGGTGGACGGCGTCCTGGATGTCGACCCGCAGTTGGGCGGTGCGGATCTTCAACTCCTGGCGGAGCCACGGGGGGAGCTTGGAGACGACCTTCTCTCGGTCGTTCGGGGACGAGGGCGAAGTCATGAGAGGGACTTTACTAACGTTCTTGGGTCGGCGTGGGCGCCACGCTTGGGTTTTGCTAACGAAATGGGTGTCGGGGCGTCCGGGTACGCGACAGGGCGGCCTCGCACACGCCGTAGCGAGCACCCCCGTGGTCCACCACGGCGTGTGCGAGGCCGCCCTGGACGCTTCGTCAGCCGACCGGGACGGGGGCCTGCGGTGCGGGCAGACCGAGTTCGGCGCGGCAGGAGGCAGAGCCCGCCGGGTCGAAGAGGGGGATGCGGAGCGCGGGCACGATGCCCGGGAGGAGGTAGTTCCACAGGTCGACGACGCGGGCGTGCAGGTCCTCGCGGTCGGCGCGGACGTGCGAGGTCACCTGGACACCGGTGAACGAGCCGACGAGGAAGGTCGAGAGGTCGTACACGTCGAGCGAGGGCAGGATGTCGCCCCGCTCCTGGGCCGGCGTCAGACAGCTGCGACAGGTCTCGATCCACGTGTTGTACGGGGACGGGTCCGGGCTGGTGAACGAGCCGAACTCGATGACCAGGCGGATGCCTGCGCGGATGCGGACGTTGGTGCGCAGCCCGAAGGCCATCTGGTGGGTGAGGTCGATGACCGTTTGGAGGCCCGGGTCCTCCAGGACGGGGACGTCCTCGGACACCTGGAACTGCTCCTCCACCAGGGTGCGGGCGAGGGCTTCCTTGGAGGGGAAGTGGAAGTAGAGGGCGCCCTTGGTGACTCCGGCGTGTTTGACCACGTCGCTGAGGCTGGTTCCGCCGAAGCCGGCGCGGTCGAAGGCGACGGCCGCGCCGTCGAGGATCGCCTGCCGGGTGATCTCGGCCCGTTCCTGCCTGACCCTCGCCACGTGTGTCTCCTGCTGCGGTTGCGTCCGGTGATACAGGGGCAATCTAGTGGGATTTAGTCAAAGAAAACCAGTCGACAAGTACTTTTCCAGACGTATGAGGCTGCGCTTGGTTCCTGGTTGGGGTTTTTGTGGTGTTGCCGTTTGGTGGATACGGCTCTGCTTCACCGTTAACGGCGTTAACGCCGTTAACGGTGACGGGCTAGAGGTGCGTGCCGCCCGACGCGTCGAGGCGCTGGCCGGTGACCCACCGCGAATCGGCTGATGCGAGGAAGGCCACCACGTCGGCTATGTCCGAGGGCCGGCCGATCCGGTCGAAGACGGACATGGCGGCCAGGCGTGCCGCGCCCTCGGGCGTCGTACGGAGCTTCGCGTTCATGTCGGTCTCGACGAACCCGGGAGCCACCGTGTTGACGGTGATGCCCCGGGGGCCGAGCTCCTTGGCCAGGGAAAGGGTGAGGGTGTCCATCGCGCCCTTGCTCATGGAGTACACGACGGACTCCGGGTAGGACATGCGGGTGGCGGCGGAGGAGATGTTGATGACCCGGCCGCCCGCCGGCATACGGGCCAGGCCTTCCTGGGTGACGAAGAGCAGTGCTTTGACGTTCACCGAGAGGATCCTGTCGACCAGGTCCGGCGTCACCTGGTGGATCCGCGCCGAGCCGCTGACCGCAGCGTTGTTGACGAGGATGTCGAGCTCGGGGGCCATGCCCCGCCGGGCCAGTTCGGAGTCGAAGGCGGCGTAGAGGGCCTGTGCGTCGCCGTCGGCCCCGAGTTCGCTCCGCAGGGGGAAGGCGTCCCCGCCCGCGGCCCGGACGGAGGCCACGACCTCGTCGGCGGCATCGGCGTTCCGCCCGTAGTGGACGCCTACGAGGGCACCGTCGGCGGCCAGACGCTCGGCGATCCCGCGCCCGATGCCGCGGCTGGCGCCGGTCACCAGCGCGGTTCTGCCGGACAGCGGCCCGCGGACCTCGTTCGCCGGGAGGAGCCGGGCCGGTTCGGCGGCGGGGGAGGGCTGCTGCGGGGCGAGGGGCTGGGAAGCAGATGAGGTGGTCAAAGTGGGGCCCTTCTGGACCGGGTCCGGGGAGCTCGCGGGTGACTGTCCGACTGATTGTCACCCGGCCGGTACGCACGGCAGTCGGCGGCCGACGCATACGATCGCGACCGTCCGAATTGTTCTGGGGAAGGATTGGGGTACTTGATGAGCGACCCGCAGAGGCTGGTGATCACCGGCGCCACCGGGTTCATCGGTTCGGCCGTAGTGGCCGAACTCGCCCGGCTCCGGGGCGGGTCGGGGGCCGGTTCCCCGAACCTCGTCGTGCGGGCGGTGGGTCGCAGCTCCCCGCAGGCAGCGGGCCCGGTCGACGAGTGGTTCCAGGCGGACCTGTCCGACCCGGGGTCCCTGCGGGGGTGTTGTGAGGGGGCGGACGTCCTCGTCCACCTGGCCTCGCGGATCGGATCGGACGAGCGGGAGTGCAGCGCCGTCAACGTCCAGGGGACCGCGGCGCTGATGGCGGAGGCGGCCGGCGTCCGCCGGATCGTCCACCTGTCCACCTCGGCCGTCTACGGGCAGGGGCCACACCGGGGGATCGGGGTGGACGCCGTCGCTCCGGCGCCCGTTTCGCCCGCCAGCCGTTCCCGGCTGGCGGGCGAAGGGCCCGCGCTGGCCGCAGGGGCGGTGGTGCTCCGCCCCGGTCTGGTCATCGGCCCCGGGGACCGTTGGGTGGTCCCCGCTCTGGACCAGCTCCTCGCATCCACCGGGGCGCTGTGGGAGGGGGCGAGGGCCCTGCTGTCGGCGGTGGCGGTCGGGGACCTCGCCCGCCTTGTCGCCCGCCTCGCACTGGGCCGTGGCCCGGCGGGCGGGACGGTCTGGCACGCCAGCCATCCGGTGCCGGTGCGGGCCGCCGACCTGGTGCGGGCGCTCACCGACCGCGGCGTGCTTCCGCCGGTCGAGGAGGACCTTCCCGAGGCGGAGTTCCTGGAACGGATGGCGACTTCGGGCTGCCGGGTGGGCGCGAGTCAGTTCAGGCTGGTGGCGCAGGACCACTGGTACGACAGTGCCGGGATCTGGAAGGCGGCCGACTGCCCGCCGGGGCCCGGTCCGCTGGCGCACTTGGACGAAGCCGCCTCCTGGTACCGGGAGTACCTGGCCCGCGCCTGAGCGGGCGGGGCCGGTCGCCGGAGCGGGGCGCGGCGTTGACGGCGTTGACGGCGTTGACGGTCGGGAGGGCGGCGGTGTTAACGCCGTTAATGGGGGAGGGACAGGGGGAGGGTGGCCGTCGTACGGCCCGCCTTCAGCAGCCAGGCCAGGCCGCGCGGGTGGCGCAGGAGGGTGTTGCGCAGGTGCAGGCCGAGGTTGGTGGAGGGGGCGAGGAAGGGGCCGGTGCGGTCGCCGCCCCGCCGGCAGGCCTGGGCGTAGGGGCGGACGAGGGACTCGTAACGGCGGAAGGCGGCCCGGGGGTCCTCGGGGGTGCGGGCCAGTTCGGCCGCCATGACGTACGCCGCCACGACGGCGGTGCCGGTGCCCATGCCGCCGATCGTCGCGCCGCAGGCGGCGTCCCCCAGGAGGGCCGTCCGGCCGGTGGACCAGGTTCCGACGTCGGCGCGGCTGATCGAGTCGAAGTAGAGGTCGTCGGCGGCTGCGAGGGAGTCCAGGAGGTGTCCCACCCTCCAGGGCAGGCCCGTGAAGGCGCGGGTGATGAGCGCCTTGTGGGCGGCCGGGTCGTGGCGGGCGTACGACAGCTCGGGTGAGGTGAAGAGGAAGAAGGCGCCCGCCCGGCCGGGCTCGGCGGGTGAGGCGGCGACGGAGGCGAGGCGGCCGCGGGCGTTGAAGCCCACGGAACCGGGGCGGGTGGGGTGGGCCCCGCCCGGCAGGCTCCAGGTGGCGGCGTAGTAGCCGAGGTGGGATACGTAGCGCTCCTCGGGGCCGAAGGCCAGCCGGCGGACGGTCGAGTGCAGGCCGTCGGCGCCGACGACGATGTCGAAGGTGCGGGGCCGGGAGTGGCGGAAGGTGACGTCCACTCCGGTGGGGGTTTCGGTGAGGGCGGTGACCGAATCGCCGAAGAGGTACTCGGTGGAGCCGCGGGAGGCCTCGTGGAGGATGCGGGAGAGGTCCCCGCGCAGGACCTCCACGTCACCGCCCGCGAAGGCGGCGGGGAGGTGGAGGAGTTCCCGGTCGTCGGCGTCCACGAAGGTCATCGGGGTGCCGCCGGTCTGGACGCGGCGGAGCTCGTCGAGGATCCCCATGCGGTCGAGGACGTGGAGGTGGGTCTCGCCGCGGAAGTCGACGGCCCGGCCTCCGGGGCGCGGGGCCGGGGCGATCTCGACGACGGTGGGGTGGAAGCCGCGGCGGGCGAGCCAGTGGGCGAGGGCGGGGCCCGCGATGCCCGCGCCGGATATGAGCACGGTTCTGGTGGTGGGCATGGGTGACTGCGTCCTTCGGGGGTGTGTGGGCGTGGGGCGGCTTACTGTGTCTGGTGGATGCTGTTTCTTTGTGTACGGTAGACGCGGTTTTGGTGCGACGGCAAGGGGATCCGGTGGCGGACGGGCAGTGGGCTGCGGCGGTGCGGTTGTTGTGGGGGCCGCCGGTGACCCCGGCGCGGGGGCCGCGGCGGGGGTTGACCCTGGAGCAGATCGCGCTGGCCGGGGTCGGGATCGCCGACGGCGAGGGGCTGGCCGGGGTGTCGATGCAGCGGGTGGCCGGGGAGTTGGGGGTCACCAAGATGGCCCTCTACCGGTATGTGCCGGGCAAGGCGGAGGTCGTCGCGCTGATGGTGGAGGCCGCGATGCCGGATCCGGCCGGGGAGCTGGACGCCGCCTTGGCGGTCGCCGGCGACGGCTGGCGGGAGCGGCTCGGGGTGTGGGCGCGGGAGCTGCTGGCCGGGTTCCGGGCGCATCCGTGGCTGCTGGACGCGACGGTGGGGGCGCGGGCGTTGGGGCCGCGGGAGGTCGGGTGGCTGGAGCGAGCGCTGGCCGCGCTGGAGGGGTGCGGGCTGACCGGGGCCGAGGCGATGGACGCGGTGGTGCTGGTGGCCGGACACGTGCGGGGGATCGCCGAGCAGGAACGGGCGACGGGTGGCGCCGGCGGCCCGGACGAGGAGCTCGGGGCCGTGCTGGCGGAGGTCGTGGGGACGAGGGGCGAGGAGTATCCGGCGCTTGCCGGAGCGCTGGCTTCCGTCGCCGCGCACGGGGGGCAGGACCAGGCCCTGGAGTTCGGGCTGGAGCGGATCCTCGACGGGGTCGGGCTGTTCGTGGAGCGGCGGACGAGCTCCTGAAGTCGCACGCCCTCTGGTTCTGGGCCCGGACGGCCGGGCCGGACTGGGCCGTGTCAGGGGGAGTGCGTGCTGTTCGTGTGGTGGGCGGCGGCGGAGGGGCGCGGTGCTGGTGGGGGCGCTGATGAACTGCCGGGGGTGGCGGAGCTGGTGGTGCTGAACGTGGGGCCGGGGGTGGTCGGGGTGGAGCTGTTCACCGTCCTGGTGCTGATGGCCCTGGTGACGACCGCTGCGACGGGGCCGGTGCTGCCGGCGCTGGGCGCGCGGGGGCGGGAGCCGGGGGCCGGGCGTTAACGGCGTTAACGCCGTTAACGGTGCCGGGGGTTGGGCGGCGCGGTGGGCCCTGGGGCGCGTGTCCGCCGTTAACGCCGTTAACGGCGGACGGGGAGGCCGGGACGCAGGCCGTTGGCGTTAACGGCGTTAACGCCGGGCGGTGGCTCCGCCGGGAGTCCGGTCCGGCTCTGGTGCGGGCGTCGACTGTGGCCCAGGATCTCGTACCCCTTGGTGTGGGGCGACCCGCGGATGCGGCGAATGCGGTGTGTGGAGCCCCTCATGGTCAAGCAGGAGCGTGCGTTACGCACGCGCGAGTCTCTCGTCCTCGCTGCGGCGGAGGTGTTCGCCGCGCAGGGCTTCGCCGCCGCGTCGATCGCCGCGATCAGCGAGCGGGCCGGAGTGACCTCCGGCGCGGTCCAGTTCCACTTCGACGGCAAGCCCGCCCTCGCCCGGGCCGTGGAGGCGAGGGCCGCGCGGGCGCTGCAGCGGATCGCCGAAGCGGAAGGCGAGCCGGAGCGGGCCGGTGCCCCCCTGAGGGTGCTCGTCGACGCGACGTACGCGCTGCTGGAACTGCTGGCCGCGGACGCCGTCGTACGGGCCGGGTTCGCGCTGGGCGCCGACGCGGCCCACCACAGCCGGGTGGATCTGCGGGGGCAGTGCCGTCTGTGGGCGGAGGAGCTGATGGTCACCGCCGACCGGGCCGGGCTCCTCGCGGAGGGATTGGCCCCGCAGGACGCGACACGGGTGGTGGTGGCCTTCACGGCAGGGCTTAAGGCGTTGGGGGCCGTGGAACCGGAGTGGACTCCCCGTCAGGCGCTGGCCCGGATCTGGACGGTGGTGCTGCCGGGGATCGCACCGGACGAGGCGGCGACCAAGGGGCAAGAAACAGACTGAATGGTTTGCTTTTCGGGCCCCAATGGGTGTTATATGACCCCTGTTGTGAGGCGGCTGAAGGGCTCCAAACTGTCGTGGGTGTGCGAGCTGCTCGCAAAATCCCAGGTCAGTGGAGATTTCTGGGTGGCGCCGAGATTTTGTCAGGCTGAAAACTGCCTGGCCGGTTTGGCATTGACAAACCGTCCGGCCTGTTTTCTACTGACTCTTGCGACCTCATCCAAAGGACAGGGGAGTACGACGTGGACATCGATGTACTGGGCGCACTCGCCGTGCGGGAGAACGGGATCTCCATCACGCCCACCGCCCCCAAGCCCCGGCAGGTCCTGGCGCTCCTGGCCCTCCACGCCGATCAGGTCGTGCCGGTGTCGGCGCTGATCGAGGAGCTGTGGGGGTCCATGCCGCCGCGCAGCGCACGCACCACCCTCCAGACGTACGTACTCCAGCTGCGCGCGCTCATCGCGACCGCCCTGGAGGGGAGCGACGACGAGGACCGCACCCCGAAGGACGTCCTCGTGACGCTGCCCGGCGGATACCTGCTGAACAGCGACGGCGGCACCAGCGACGTCCGGGAGTTCGACCGGCTCGCCGGGATGGGCTACCGGGCGATGGACTCGGGTGACCACCCCGTCGCCGCGCAGCGGCTGCGCGAGGCGCTCGCCCTGTGGTCGGGGCCGGCCTTCGCCGACGTACAGGGCGGGGTACAGCTGGACATGGAGACGCGCCGCCTGGAGGAGACCCGGCTGTGCGCGCTCGACCAGCGCATCGAGGCCGACCTGAAGCTGGGCCGCCACCGCGAGCTGCTGGCGGAGCTGACGGTGCTGGTGAGCCGGTACCGCACCCACGAGAACCTGCACGGGCAGTTCATGCTCGCCCTGCACCGCTCGGGCCGGCGAGGCGAGGCGCTCGACGTGTACCAGCGGCTGCGCGCCACGCTCGTACGGGACCTCGGGCTGGAGCCGTCCACCGCGCTGCGCAGGCTCCAGCGTTCGATCCTGATGGCGGGCCCGGAAGGCGTGGGCAAGCCGGCGGCGGTGGCCGGGGTGGGCACCGGGCCGGTACCGCGGGCCGAGCGGCTCGTACGGGCCTGACCCGCGCGGCCGG
The DNA here is from genome assembly GCF_055593565.1 of Streptomyces sp. NPDC040718. Taxonomy (NCBI): domain Bacteria; kingdom Bacillati; phylum Actinomycetota; class Actinomycetes; order Kitasatosporales; family Streptomycetaceae; genus Streptomyces; species Streptomyces sp. NPDC040718. Next base: position 16,907 of record NZ_JBVIXO010000020.1, read on the forward strand.
CGCCGGGTGCGCCGGTCAGCGGAAGTGCAGGGACGGAGCGGGGGCGAAAGGGAGACGGAGCGGTGCAGGAGAGGTCGGAGCGGACCCGCAGGCGGTTGGTCTTCGCCGGGGCCGAGTTGTTCCACCGCAACGGATACGCCAACGCCACACTCGGTGAGATCGCGGGTGCGGCGGGGGTGACGAAGGGGGCGTTGTACTTTCACTTCGCCTCGAAGGACGAGCTGGCGGACGCGGTGCAGCAGCGCGGCTGCGGTCTGCTGCACGATGCGGTCCGGGGGCTGCGGGAGGGCGGAGCCTCGCCCTTGCAGGCGCTGATCGACACGACGCACTGGCTGGCGCGGACGCTGCACGAGGATCCGGCGATCCCGGCGAGCTTCCGGATCACCAAGGAGTGCGCGGGCCACCAGCCGGCCGCGGTCGACTTCCACGGGGCGTGGCTGTCGGCGGTGTGCGACCTGCTGCGGATGGCGCGGGACGTGGGAGAGCTGCCGCTCGACCGGCCGGCCGTCGGGGTGCCCGACGGTGCGGAAGAGGCCGCATCGGCCGCCGAACGGTGGGAGAGCGCCGAGGCGTTGGTCGCGGCGGCCGTCTGCGGAATCGAGGTGCTGGCCGGGACGGGGCTGTCGTACGAGGAGCTCCAGCGGAAGGTGGCGGCCCTGTGGGGGCTGCTGCTGCCGAGCCTGGTGGGCGCGGAGCGGGTGCGGGAGTACCGGATCGCTGCCGTTTCCACTGGCGTTCGGCAGGCCGGCGGGGAGCGGAGTTACGAGTTCCTCGGGAGCGCGGTCTAGCTGGGTCGTGCCTTTTTGGATCAGGCGGGATCGGCCCGCGGTGCCAGGCGGCGCGGGCCCGGCCTGATCCGGAAGACACCCCCTGGGGCTGGGGCCCGGAGTGGTCGGCCGGGTGGTGAGTGCGGGAAACGGCAAGCCGGACCCCCGGGTTCCGGCGTCATCGAGGTGCATCGACGAACTGCGGAGGGGAGACCATGAGGATCCGGATTCTGGGACCGCTCAGTGCCGAGGTCGACGGGGAGTCGATCGTGCCGTCCGCGGGCAAGCCGCGGCAGATCCTGGCCCTGCTCGCCCTGTATCCCGGGCGGGTGGTGCCGGTGCCCACGCTCATGGAGGAGATCTGGGGCCAGGACCTGCCCAACAGCGCGCTGACCACCCTGCAGACGTACATCCTCCAGCTCCGCCGACGGCTGGGCACGGCCTTGGGGCCGGGTCGGCCGGGGGCAGCGAAGGACGTCCTCACGACCCGGCACGGCGGGTACCTGCTGCAGGTGCCGCGGGAGTCCGTCGACGTCCAGGCGTACGAGGACCTCGTCGCGCGGGGCCTCGCCGCGTTCGAGGGCGGAGACGACGAGGGCGCCGCCGCGCTGCTGCGGGCGGGGCTCGCGCAGTGGCAGGGGCCCGCGCTGGTCGACGTACGCGTGGGGCCGGTGCTCGCGATCGAGGTCATGCGGCTGGAGGAGAGCCGGCTGGTCGCGGTGGAGCGGCGGATCGACGTCGACCTGCGCCTCGGGCGGCACACCGAACTCCTCGCCGAGCTGACCGAGCTGACGGCACGCCACGCGCAGCACGAGGGGCTGCACTCCCAGCTGATGGTGGCGCTGTACCGGTCCGGGCGGCAGGGGGCCGCGCTGGACGTGTACCGGCGGCTGCGCGGCAGGCTGATCGGGCAGCTGGGCGTCGAGCCGTCGCCCCAGTTGCAGCGGCTGCACCAGGCGATGCTGACGGTCGACCCCGCCCTCGACGTGGTGGCCGGCCCCAGGAGGGGATCCACCTTCGACCTCTACGCCGCTTGACCCCAACCGGACTTGAGGTGTGAGGATGGCGCGCATGGACAACGACACCACGCCCCGCGCGGCGGACCTCGAAGCGATCGCCGGACTCGTCGCCACCGTCGAGCGGTCCCAGCAGAACAAGGACGCCGAGGAGTTCCTCGGGCTCTTCCACCCGGACGCGATATGGACCACGGCCCACGGCAAGGTCCTCATCGGCTTCGACGAGATCGCGGAGTTCACCCGCCGGGTACTGCCCGCCGCGGACTGGGACGGCAAGGTCAGCTACGAGGTGGGGCACGTGCTCTTCATCCGGGACGACGTCGCCGCGGTCAAGGTCCGCCAGCAGTACCTGGGCGCGGGCGAGGAGAGCGAGGGCGCCCCGCTGTACGTGGTCTCCCGGCAGGACGACGGGCGCTGGCTGTTGACCGCCTGCCAGAACACCCAGGTCCACCGCCCCGGGCAGGAGTGACATCGTGGGGGCATGGACGATCTTGATGTGACGCCGTTCCGGTTCGACGTGCCGCAGGAGGAGCTCGACGACCTCGACCTGCGGCTGCGCCGGACGCGGTGGCCCGACGGGCTCGAAGGTGTCGGGCGGGCGTACGGGATGCCGCCGGCGGAGCTGCGGGAACTCGTACGGTACTGGCGCGAGGAGTACGACTGGCGGGCCGCCGAGGCGCGGCTGAACGGCTGGCCGCAGTACACCACCCTCATCGACGGGGCGCGGGTGCACTTCGCGCACGTCCGCTCGCCCGAGCCGGACGCCCTGCCGCTGCTGATGACGCACGGCTGGCCGGGGTCGTTCGTGGAGTTCCAGAAGGTGGCGGGGCCGCTGACGGACCCGCGGGCGTACGGAGGGGACCCGCGCGACGCCTTCCACCTGGTGCTGCCGAGCATCCCCGGCTTCGGGCCGTCCGGGCCGACCACCGACACCGGCTGGGAGTTCAAGCGCGTCGCGCGGGCCTTCGGGGTGCTGATGGAGCGGCTCGGGTACGGCGCGTACGGCGTCCAGGGCGGTGACTGGGGCGCCGCGGTCTCGCGGGAGCTGGGGCGGATCCGGCCGGGCGACGTGGTCGGGGTGCACCTGAACCTGCTGCCCGGGGCCGGGGCCACCGCCGAGCCCGGGGAGGCGGAGCTGGCGGCGCTGGAGCCCGCCGAGCGGGAGCGGACGCTGGCCTCCTGGGAGCGGTACCGGGTGTGGGCGCGGGAGCGGCAGGGGTACGCCGACATCCAGGCGACCCGGCCGCAGACCCTCGCGTACGGGCTGAACGATTCGCCTGCCGGGCTGCTCGCCTGGATCGGGGAGAAGTTCACCGAGTGGAGCGACCCCCGCACCCCCGTCGACCGGGACCAGATGCTGACCAACGTGATGCTGTACTGGCTGACCGGCACGGCCGGGTCGGCCGCCCGCATCTACTACGAGCGCGCCCACGCCGACTACCACGGGCAGCCCCCGGAGGTCTCGGACACCCCGACCGCGCTCGCCGACTTTCCCCGGGACAACTTCGTCCCGCTGCGGCACGTCGCCGAGCGAACCGACCGGATCGTGCGCTGGACCTCGTACGACAGGGGCGGGCACTTCCCGGCGATGGAGGTGCCCGAGCTGCTCGTGGAGGACGTCAGAAGCTTTTTCCGGGAAGGTGTCACATCCGGCAGGGCCCGTCTGTCCCCTCAGTGAGAACACGACGGAGGAGGCCGGAATGCTGGTGCTGCTGGCGGGCGCGAGTGGAGTACTGGGGCAGCGGACGGCGGCCGCACTGCGGGCCGCGGGCCACGAGGTGGCCGGGCTGGGCCGGGGCGCGGGGATGGACGTACGGGCCGACCTGCTCGACCGCGAGGGACTGCTGCGGGCCGTCGACGGCCGGCGCTTCGACGCGGTGGTGCACGCCGCCACCGCCCTCTCCGGCAGGGCCATGGCCGCCCACCGGGACATGGCGGCCACGAACCGGCTGCGCACCGAGGGCACGGTGAACCTGCTGGCCGCCGCCCGGGAGACGGGGGCGCGGCGGTTCCTGGTCGAGTCGATGATGTTCGGCTACGGGTACGGGGACCACGGCCCGGCCCTGATCGGCGAGGACGACGGCTTCGGGCCGCGCGGGGCGAACGCCGCGCTGGAGCGGCACGTCGGTGCCATGCGGACCAAGGAGGAGCTGGCCTTCACCGCCGACGGGATCGAGGGCGTCAGCCTGCGCTTCGGCCTGTTCTACGGGGCCGGCACCACCGACAGCCACCTCGTGCCGCTGCTGCGCGGGCGGAAGCTGCCCGTGGTCGCGGACAAGGGCCGGGCGCTGAGCTGGGTGGACACCGAGGACGCGGCCCGCGCGGTGGTCCTGGCGCTGGAGTCGGGGCGCGCCGGGCAGGCCTACAACATCGCCGACGACGCCCCGGTGGGCTGGGGCGCGCACGTGGGGGCGGTGGCCGGGGCGTTCGGGGCGCCCGCTCCGCTGACGGTGCCGCTGTGGGTGCTGCGGGCGGCTCCGCTGGCGCACACGATCATGGGCAGCTCGCTGCGGCTGTCGAACGCGAAGGCGCGGCGGGAGCTGGGCTGGGAGCCGCGGTACGGGAGCAGCCTGGAGGGGGTGCGGGCGCTGGCTGCCGGGGCGGAGCGGGTGTCCGGCATGTGAAATCGAAGGCAGGGGCCGCGATGCCGGTGTGATCATCTGCCGATGGACCTCGCACAGCGCACCCCGCCCGTACTGACCGGTGACGAACGCTCCACCCTGACCAGCGTGCTCCAGTGGCAGCGCGACACCCTGCGGATGAAGTGCGCGGGCCTGACGGACGAGCAGCTGCGGCGCAGGGCCGTCCCGCCGTCCGGACTGAGCCTGCTGGGGCTGGTCCGGCACCTGGCGGAGGTGGAGCGGGGCTGGTTCCGCAACGTGCTGAACGGTGAGGACGTACGCGGCTACTTCCCGAAGGACGATGCCGGGGAGTGGACGGAGTTCCACGTCGAGGACGCGGACCCGGGCGAGTCCTTCCGGATCTGGGAGGAGGCCTGCGAGCGGTCGAGGGCCGTCGTGGCGGCCGCCGAGTCCCTCGACGTACGAGGGCACTTCGGCGACCAGGCGTACTCGCTGCACTACATCCTGGCCCACATGATCGAGGAGTACGCGCGGCACAACGGGCACGCCGACCTGCTGCGCGAGGCCATCGACGGGGTTACGGGGGAGTAGCCGCCCCCGGGCTACGCGGAGACGGCGCCGGCCCGGTCCACGGCGTCCAGGGCGACCTGCCACGGGAAGTGCGGCGGGGCGTCGGGTCCCGCCGGGCCGGGCAGGAAGCCGCCCTCGCCGAAGAGCAGTTCGGCGCCGGCGCCGCGCAGGACGGCCAGCGACTGCTCGAACTGGGGGTGGGCGGCGAGCGCGGCGTTCGTGCAGGGCATGGCCACCACCGGGGTGCCCTTGCCGAGGGCCTCGGCGGCGACGCCGACGGTGAACCGGTCGGTGAGGCCGAGGGCCCAGGCGTTGACGGAGTTGAAGGTGGCGGGGGCGAAGAGGACGGCGTCGGCGGCCGGCCACACGTCGGGCTCCCCGGGGAGCTTGTACTGCCAGCGCACCGGGTTGCCGGTGAGGGCGGCGAGGCCGTCGAGGCTTTCCGACACCCACCGCGCCGCCGTCGGGGTCAGGCCCAGGCACACGTCCCAGCCGCGCGACTGGGCGTCCTCGATCACATGGGCCACGTCGAAGACGGGCGGGGCGGCGGAGCAGAACAGGTAGAGAGTCCTCGTCATGCGGTTATGTGATCACATTCCTGGCCCTCAACTCTCCTTGAGGGTCCGCCCGCTCACATCGCGGCGGTGATCCGGCCGGTGAAGGAGTCCAGGTTGGCCCACATCCGCGCGACGCGCTCGTCCACCGTCAGGGACTCCTCGTGACGCCCGGCGCGCAGCTTCGGCTGCCGCTTGCCGCGTACGTAGAGGGGGCAGGCGAGGTCGGCGCAGATGTACGTGCCGACCGTGTTCCCCTCGCGGCCGCGGGCACCCGCGAGCGGTGCGGCGAGCAGGGTGACGCCGGAAGAGGCGTGTCCCGTCAGGCAGATCTGGCACAGGCTGGACTTCACCGCGCTCGTGCGGGTCGCGGCGGGCACGCGCAGGGTGACGCCGACCGGTCCCTCGGGGCGGGGGATGACGAGATGGGCCCGCAGCGGGGCGCCCGGGTCGACCCAGCCGAGGAAGTCCAGGTCCTGCCAGGGCAGTTCGGCGAAGTCGAGGGGCAGGCGCAGGCGTGCCGCCTCGCCCTTGGTGCAGTTCACGAAGGACGAGCGGATCTGTTTTTCGGTGAGCGGTTCCACGGGAGTCGACCCTACGGGGCGTTCTGGGCGCTCCGCACCTCGTTTATGCAGGTGGGGGGTGGTCGGGAGGGGCGTCTGAAAACTTTTCGCGGCTCCGGCGATGAGTTTCGGGGAGGGGGCCGGTCTATCCCTGTGAAGAGCGGGAGTCGGGCCGGTCTATCCCTGTGAAGAGCGGGAGTCGGGCCGGTCCGGGGCGGAAGCCTGGATGTGGACAGCGTCCACTTTTCTGGATAGGCTGCGGATCGTCCGGATGTGGACGCCGTACACATAGTCAGGGGAAATCATGCGCAAGGTCGTCGCCTCCGTTTTCATCTCCGTCGACGGCGTGTTCGAGGACCCGAGCTGGTCCATGCCGTTCTGGAACGCCGAGGCGGAGAAGTACGCCGGCGAGCAGCTCGCCGCCGCCGACGCGCTGCTGCTGGGCCGGGTGACGTACGAGGGCATGGCGCCGGCCTGGACGGCGCGCGCCGAGGGCGCCGACGCGGGCACCGAGCGGATGAACGCGATGCCGAAGTACGTCGTCGGCTCCAGCACCGCCGCCCCTGAGTGGAACGCCACCTTCCTGAGCGGGGACCTCGCCGTCGAGGTCGCCGCGCTCAAGCAGCAGGACGGCGGCGACCTGCTCGTCTACGGCAGCGGCCGGCTCGTCAACGCCCTGATCGAGCACGACCTGCTCGACGAACTGCGGCTGTGGACCCTGCCGGTGGTGCAGGGCAAGGGCCGCAGGCTGTTCGGCGAGGACTCGCCGGTGAAGACCCTGCGCCCGGTCGGCACCACCGTCCTCGGCGACAGCGGGGCGCGGGTGCACGCGTACGTCCCCGTGGCCGGCTGAGCCTCCGCGTCCGGCGAGTCCGTTCCCCCCGTTTCCACAGGTACCAGGCATGAGGAGCAGTACGACATGAGCGAGCAGCCGGTGAAGGGCCCCGCGAGCTACTTCCCTTCGATCGAGAAGAAGTACGGCCGTCCGGTGGCGGAGTGGCAGGAGCTGATCCGCTCCTCCCCGCTGACCAAGCACATGGAGCTCGTCTCCTGGCTGAAGACCGAGTACGGGATGGGCCACGGCCACGCCAACGCCCTGGTCAAGCACACCCTCACGGAGCAGTAGACGCTCGCGTATGCGGGGGAGCGTCTGAGCCATGTCGTGTCTCGCCGTACGCGGCTTGACTGGGTGTCATGACGAAGAACACGAACGAGACGCAGACGGCGCAGAACACGGTCACCCTCGTCATCGGGGGCAACGGCAAGACGGGCCGGCGGGTCGCCGAGCGCCTGGAGGCCCAGGGGCGCGCGGTGCGGATCGGCTCCCGCACCGGCGAGCCGGCCTTCGACTGGGACCGGCCGGAGACCTGGGGCCCGGCGCTGGAGGGCGTGGACCGCGCCTACGTCACCTACTACCCCGACCTGGCCTTTCCCGGGGCCGCCGACCGCGTCGGCGCCTTCGCCGAGGCCGCCGTCGCGGCGGGGACGCGGCGCCTGGTGCTGCTGTCCGGACGCGGCGAGGAGGCGGCCCGGGCCGCCGAGGGGCGGCTGCAGGACTCCGGGGCCGACTGGACCGTCGTACGCGCCAGCTGGTTCAACCAGAACTTCGACGAGTACTTCTTCCTGGACTCCGTACTGGCCGGGGAGATCGTCCTGCCGGTCGGGGACGCGCTGGAGGCCTTCGTGGACGCCGACGACATCGCCGACGTGGTGGTGGCCGCACTCACCGACGACCGGCACATCGGCAGGACGTACGAGCTGTCCGGGCCGCGGCTGCTCGGCTTCGCCGAGGTGGCCGCCGAGCTGTCGAAGGCGACCGGGCGCGAGATCGCGTACGTCCCGGTCACGGACGCGCAGTACCGGGCGGTGCTCCGCGAGCACGACGTCCCGGAGGAGTTCGCCGACCTGTTCACCCTGATCTCGGACGGGCGCAACGCGCACCTGGTCCACGGGGTCGAGGAGGTCCTGGGGCGCCCGGCCCGGGATTTCGCCGACTACGCGCGCGAAGCGGCGGTGAGCGGGGTCTGGGACGTCCGAGGATGAGGCCATGGACACGCTGACCGGTCTCCTCGAAGGGCCAAGGGCCCGCGGTGCCTTCCTGATGAAATCCGTCTTCGACCCGCCGTGGGCCATGCGGGTCGAGGACCGGGCCCCGCTGTCGGTGATGACGCTCGTGCGCGGCTCGGCGTGGCTGCTGCCCGACGACGGCGAGGCCGTGCGGATCGGGCCGGGCGACGTGGCGGTGGTGCGGGGGCCCGTGCCGTACACGCTCGCCGACGCGGCGGACACCCCGGTGAGCGTCAGGATCGGCCCTGACCAGCGGTGCAGTTCGCAGGAGGGCGAGGACGTCACCGAGCGGTTCTCGCTCGGGGTGCGGACCTGGGGCCCGTCGCGGGAGGGCGCCGGCTCGGTGGTGGTGCTCAGCGGGACCTACCAGGCGCCGAGCGAGATCGGACGGCGGCTGCTGGGGGCACTGCCGTCGGTGCTGGTGCGGCCGGTGCGGGCGGCCGACGCCACCCTGATCACGCTGCTGGCCTCGGAGGTGGCGCACGACGAGCCGGGGCAGGAACTCGTGCTGGACCGGCTGCTGGACCTGCTGCTCATCGGGGTGCTGCGGGCCTGGCTCGCCGCCCCCGGCTCGGGGGCGCCGGCCTGGCACCGCGCCCAGGGCGACCCGGTCGTCGGGGCGGCGCTCCGGCTGCTGCACGAGGACCCCGCGTACGGGTGGACCGTGGAGGAACTGGCCCGCCGGGCCGGGGTGTCGCGGGCCGCGCTGGCCCGCCGCTTCACCGAGCTGGTCGGGGAACCGCCGGTCGCCTACCTGACGGGATGGCGGCTCGCCCTGGCCGCCGACCTGCTGCGCGAGCCGGACGCCACGGTGGCGACGGTGGCCCGCCGGGTCGGCTACGGGAGCGCGTTCGCGCTGTCGGCGGCCTTCAAGCGGGTGCGGGGGGTGAGCCCGCAGCAGTTCCGGGAGGGCGCGGGAGCGGGCCCGGTGCCGGGGGTGCCCGGCACCGTGGTGCTCGCCTAGGCGAGTTCGAGGACGGCCACGGGCTGGGGGCCGCTGAACTCGCCCGTGGGGCGGAAGCCGAGGCCGAGGTAGAAGGGCGCCGGGCTGTCGTCGCTGTCGTGCCAGGTGACGTACGCCCGGCTCCCGCCGCGACGGCGGATCTCCTCCGTGACGGCCTCGACGGCGAAGCGGCCGTAGCCCTTGCCCTGGTGCTCGGCGGCGATGTTCAGGCGCCAGATCCCGGAGCGGCGGTGCTCGGGGTCCTTCGCCGGGTTCCAGACGATGTCCAGGAAGGCCATGACGAAGCCGACGACCTCGTCGCCGTCGAGGATGGCGCGGGGCCAGGCGGGCTCGCCGTGGACGTAGGCCTCGGCGAGGGACTGCGCGACGGACTCGACGAGGTGTTCCTGGTCGGGGCGGACGCGGACGGCGGTCACCGCTTCGAAGTTGTCCGGGGTCACCGGCACCAGGCGGAGGGATGAGCTGATCATCGGCTCAGCCTAGGGGTGGCGCCGGGACCGCGACAAAACGGGGCGCTTGGTCTGTTATGGTGACTGTGACGGGGCTGGGTGTTCGGACCCGGCGCCTGTTCGTGACCCGCGCGGGCCTCAGGCGCTGGCCTTCTCCGCTTCCTCCGTCTCGATCTCCTGCGAGTACCGCACCGCGTCGTTGAAGACCTTGCCCGCCCGGCTTTCGGTGATGTCCACGGACGTGAGGACGGAGGCCTGCACGACGCTGGGCAGCAGGTGGCGCAGGAGCGCGGTGACCCGGATCACCAGGTCCTGGTAGTCGGTGAGGGCCTGGGACATGGACTGGATGCCGGCGTAGGCGCCCACGATGACGTCGGCGGTCTCCGTCGGGGTGACGTGGGGGAGCAGCTCGCCCCGGCTCTGGGCCTTCTCCAGGCGCTCCGTGATGGGAACGACCCAGGTGAGCCACGGGCCGCTGCGGTCGAGGCCCCGTGCCAGCTGGTCCATGGCGAGCCGCACGCTGGCACGGACCATGGCGTCGGTCTGCAAGCGGTAGGTGTGGAGCATGATGATGTCCACGATCTCCTGGATCATGGTCGACCGGCCGGGGAGGACGAGGTTCTGGTTCTGCGAGGCGAGGACGCCGTGGGCCAGGTCCTCCTTCGACTGGAAGTGGAAGTACAAGGCCCCCTTCGTCACCCCGGCGGTGGCGAGGATCTCGGAGATGGTGGCCGCCTGGTACCCCCGCTCCTCGAAGATCTTGGCCGCCGCCGCCAAGATCGACTGGCGCGTGCGGATAGCTCGGACCTGCTCAGCCATGCCGGCTCCTTCCTTCACGGGATCTCGAAGCGTTGGAAGCCTGGTGCAAACCGCCCGTCCCGTACGTATCTTACAGCGGGTAACTTCCACGCCAACCTCGATCCGGCGTCGATGCGCGGTGAGGGGAGGGGAGGGAGACGATTCCCGGGGCGGGTACGACTGAACCGGACGGCTTGCAGAAGGGCCGGTGGACCGCCCCTGACCTGCTGGTTCCCGCCATGGCCGGATGGTCGGCGGGTGGCGGCGGCACAGGGCGAGAAGGGCTGAAACCGTTCGGGGAGGCTGCGGCGCCGGGCGGCGGTGGACCACGGCGCCTGGCGCCGCCCGGCGTGTCTCCGCGCGGGAAGGGGCGGAAACCGCGGTCAGGAGGAGTACGAGGCCGCCGTGACGGTCGCGGTGAAGGCCAGGGAGCCGTTCTGGTGGCCCGTCACGCGTACGGCGTCCTCCGCTCCGGGCTTGTCCGAGTACAGGCGCTCGGCCTCGATCACGCAGGGCTGGTCCAGCTCGACGTACCGCTTGAAGTCGCTGGTGATGCCGAGCGGCAGGAACGAGGAACGCCCCAGCGTGGCCGCCGAGGCCTGCCGTGCGGCCTCCAGGAGGACCATGCCCGGTACGTGGTCGACCGGGTGGTCGAACAGGACGGGGTGGAGGGTGTCGACGCGCAGCTGCCAGCGGTTCGGCTCGCCTATGGGGGAGAGGACCACGTCGGTCGGCGACAGGCGCCCCACGCTCTGCGGTGCCGCGGGAGCCGTGAGCGGCAGCGCACGGTGGTCGGCCCGGAGCGTGTGCGGGGGCCGCACCCGCTCGTACACCGCCGGGCTGGTGCAGGTGAAGGAGACCCGCCCCGTCGCGACGACGTGCCCCTCGCGGCGGACGACGGCCTCGTAGGTGAGGCTGACCAGCCTGCCCGCCCGTCGTCCGATCTCCTGGCAGGTGACTTCGATGTCGAGCGACGCCGGTGTCCGCTGCACCTTCAGGTGCTCCGGGTGGACCGTGATGCCGAGGTCCCACAGCAGGTACTGGTGGCCGAAGGGCACGCCGAACTCGGCGTGTCCCAGCAGGCTGCCTATCTGGCGGATCGTCTCTATGCAGATGAGCGGATCGTGGTGGTCGCCGGCGACCTGGGTGAAGAAGCTGTGGCTGCGGGGCCACTGCGCGGTGACGGAGAAGCGGGTGTCGTCGAGGCGCTGCCAGTCGGTCAGGAAAACCTCGGCGACGGACGCCCGATGCACCAGCTCCTTCGGAACGGTGGCCGTGAACGACGGGAAGCGATAGCCGCGCTGTTCGATTGGCATGAGTGCGGCCCGCGACGCGGGGTCGTAGGTCGGAGTGCGCTCGGCATGAAACGTGCTCGCGCTCATTGTTCCCCCTAGACAGCGCTGACGAGTTACAGGTGTGACCTGCGAGAAAAATATATACCAACCGGTTTTTTATCCAGAGGGAGCGAGCCGCTTGCCCTGGAAATATGTGGAGCTATCCATTCCGGCCAAACCCCCGCCCTGGTGTTTCCCCAGCTCTCCGCAGGTGGGGCGGCTTCGAATCTCCGCCGGTCGACCCGAACCATCTCAACCGGCCCGAGAGCGATTCTTTAGCCGGTCGCCCGTGGGCGGGCGGGTGGTCTACGGGGAAGGGTGGCTGATTCGCATCAGAGGTCCAGTTTGCGGTACGGGGGGCGGACTCGCTCTCCGTCACGACGCCCCGGGTGGCGCGGAGTTGTTCCGCGCACGGGTGTGCCGGCTGCTCGCCCTGCGAGGTTCCCCAGTCCAGAGCGGTCCTGTGGGCGCGTGGGGCGTGGAGCGGGCCGCGCCGCGGACGGCGTGCGCCCGGAGCGGTCGCCGGGGCGCCTCCATGGCCGGGGCGCGGGTCTTCATGGTTTGCCGCAGTGAATGGCACGGGTGATTCCGCCGCCCGGCCGCGGTGCGCCGCCGCCCTGGGCCCCGGGTGGGCGGGAGGCCGCTCCGCTGTCCGGCGCAGGAGCTCGCGGCGGAGCGGCGGAATGGCCGGTCGGCCTTGGGGCCGCTGGGTTCCGGCCCGGGAAGCGGCCGTCGGCCGAGGATCGGTGGGAGTCATTCCCCTTCGCCTTGAGCGGTGTTCGAGCCCGGCTCCGGTCCGGCTCTGCTGACCGACAAGTGTAAATGCCATCGAGCAAACCGCTAAAGCGGTTTGTAACTGGAACCCGGAAGTCCCTGAGGGTGGGGCGGGCGGTATCACTCCTTCACGTCGACGACTGCGAGGGTCTCTCCGGGCGAGCCGAACGGTAGGTTTCCGGCCGTTTGTTGGCCGATAGACGACCTCTCCAGGTCGGTTCGTCTCCTCCTGAGGGCGTCCTGGAGGCCCCTTCCGTCCTCCTCTTGAGGGCGAGTGTGCAGCTCGCGACGGGTTTGCAGGCTTCCGGTGGGGGGATCCGGCGGCGAAAAACAGTACAACCGGTTTGGTATTGACAAACCGGCTCGTCTGTTTTTTGCTCGTTCCAGCGAAAGTCAAGGGCTCATCCATGGACGAAGCAGGGGAGTACGGCGTGGACATCGATGTACTGGGTGCACTGACCGTTCGGGAGAACGGGGTCTCCATCACGCCGACGGCGGCCAAGCCCCGGCAGGTGCTGGCGCTGCTCGCGCTGCACGCGGACCAGGTCGTGCCCGTGGCCGCGCTGATAGAGGAGCTGTGGGGCACCGAGCCGCCGCGCAGCGCGCGGACCACGCTGCAGACCTACGTGCTCCAGCTGCGCGGGCTCATCGGCACCGCGCTGGAGGGGACCGACGGGACGCGCACCGCCAAGGACGTCCTCGTCACGCTGCCCGGCGGCTACATGCTCAACAGCGCCGGCGGGACCAGCGACGTCCGTGAGTTCGACCGGCTGGCCGGGATGGGCTACCGGGCCATGGACGCCGCGGACTTCCCGGGCGCCGCGCGGCTGCTGCGGGAGGCGCTCGCCCTGTGGTCGGGGCCGGCCTTCGCCGACGTCGACGGCGGCGTGCAGCTGGACATGGAGACGCGCCGCCTGGAGGAGACCCGGCTGTGCGCGCTCGACCAGCGCATCGAGGCCGACCTTCGGCTCGGCCGGCACAGGGAGCTGCTCGCGGAGCTGACCGTTCTGGCCAGCCGCTACCGGATCCACGAGAACCTGCACGGCCAGTTCATGCTCGCCCTGCACCGCTCCGGCCGCCGCGGCGAGGCGCTCAACGTCTACCAGCGGCTGCGCGCCACGCTGGTGCGCGAGCTCGGCATCGAGCCCTCGGCCGCCCTGCGCAGCCTCCAGCGGTCGATCCTCATGAGCGGCCCCGAGGCGACCCCCGCCGAATCCCCGGAGACCGCCCGCAAGCGGCTCGCGCGGGTCGGCTGATCCCAACACAGGGTGATCGGCCGGTGAATGGTGCACGGGGATTTAAGGAAGTGCTGGGCCGGATCTGAGATTTGATTTGCATCAACGGTAATAGGAACAAAGACGACGAGCTCGATCATCGGGCTGAGCATGGGGTTTCGAGTCCAGTCGGAATCCTGTCTTTCGAATCCGCCGTCTGTTCGCCTGTTTCGGAGATCCGCTCGATGTCGGCTTGAATGCCCGGTGATGTTGCCCTGGGCTGGCTTACCGTCATCGGGTCGAATACTGAAAACCGAGAGTATCTCGACGAAATATGGAGGGGAGACGGGAGACCGTGAAGATTCAGGTTCTGGGTCCGTTGAGTGCCGAGGTCAACGGGGCATCGATCGTTCCTACGGCGGGCAAGCCGCGTCAGATCCTGGCGCTTCTCGCGCTCTACCCCGGCCGGGTGATGCCCGTACCGACCCTCATGGAGGAGATCTGGGGGACGAACCTGCCCGAAAGCGCGCTCACCACCCTTCAGACGTACATCCTCCAGCTGCGCCGCAGGCTCGGTACGGCGATGGGTCCGGGGGCCCCCGGCACCGCCAAGGACGTGCTCGCCACCCGGCACGGCGGCTACCTGCTCCAGATCCCGCAGGAGTCGGTGGACGTGCACGAGTACGAGGCCCTCGTCGCCGCCGGGCAGAACGCCTTCGACGACGGTGACGACGAGCGCGCCGCCGACCTGCTGCGCAAGGCGCTCGACCTGTGGCAGGGGCCCGCGCTGGTCGACGTACGCGTCGGACCGATCCTGGAGATCGAGGTGCTGCGGCTGGCGGAGAGCCGGCTGGTCACCACCGAGCGGCGGATCGACGTCGACCTGCGCCTCGGCCGGCACACCGAACTGCTCGCCGAGCTCACCGAGCTGATGGCCCGCAACCCGCAGCACGAGGGCCTGCACTCGCAGGCCATGGTCGCGCTGTACCGTTCGGGCCGGCAGGCCACCGCTCTCGACGTGTACCGCAGGCTCCGGGCCCGGCTGATCGGGGAGCTCGGCGTCGAGCCCTCCCAGCAGCTGCAGCGCCTGCACCAGGCGATGCTGCGGGTGGACCCGGCGCTCGACGTGGTCGCCGGACCGCGCCGCAGCTCCACCTTCGACCTGTACGCGGCCTAGGCCGCAGGTCGCGGCGGGGAGGCGCCGCGGCTCCAGCGGGACTCGTTCGCGGCGTGAGGGGCTCTCCAGGACCGGCGGCCAGGCTCCTGGCGACCCGGTATGAGCCGCTGCGCCGGCGGACGAGGAGAGAGGCAAACCATGCGAGCCACGGTCCGGCTGGAACTCGCCGACCTCACCCGCATCCTGCGGGTCTGGGGAGGCGAGGAGGACTGCGTCGAGCTGACCGAGGAAGTCCAGGACCTGTACTGGATCGAGCTCGGGTACGACAGCCTCTCCATCTTGCAGACCATAGGGTCGATCGAGCGGAAGTTCGACATCCTCCTCGACGGGGAGCTCCTCGAAACGGGCGAGACCCCCCGGCTCTTCCTCGAACTGGTCAACGACGTGCTGGGCAGCCGAGCCGCCGTCTGAGACTCCAGCGGCGTTCGACGCGGAATCCGGCGGACGCCGACAGGCTCTGCGCCAAGCGTTGAGAGAGGTGTCCGATGTCTGTCGAGCGAGTGCACCGGATGTCATACGCGGTCGACGCGGCCGCCCCCGCCGGAGCCCTGTACACCCTGGTGGCCGATGCCACCCAGTGGCCGCTGTTCCTGCCGGACACCGTCCACGTCGAGCGGCTGGACTTCGACGGCGCCGCCGACCGGTACGCCCGGTGGGCCGACGCCGGCGGGGAGCTGCGGCGTTCGCTCGTGCGGCGGACCCTGGACGCCGGCGGGCGGCGCGTCCTGTTCCGCGAGGAGCGCCCCGACGCGCCCGTCGCCGCCTCGGGCGGCAGCTGGGCCGTGGAGGAACTGGCCCCCGGCTGGTCGCGGCTGACCCTGGAACAGGAGATCACCCTCGACGGAGGCCGGACCGCGGAGGCCGAACGGGCCCTGGCGCGGGCGGAGGAGAGCGCGTGGGCCGCGCTGGGCGGCCTGCGGACCACGGCCGAGCGCTGGCGGCGGCTCGACGAACTCGTGCTGTCCTTCGAGGAGTCCGTACGGATCGAGGGCCCGGCCGAGCCGGTGTACGAGTTCCTGTACGGCGTGGCCTCCTGGCCGGGCCGGGTCGCGCACGTGATGGAGGCGGAGGTGTCCGAGGACCGGCCCGGCGTGCAGCGCACCCGGCTGGTCAACCTGGCCGACGACGGCTCCGCCTACCCGACCGAGGGGTTACGGGTGTGCTTCCCGGCGGCCGGGCGGATCGTCTTCAAGCGGACCCGGCCGCACCCGCTGCTCGCGGCACACGCCGGCGAGTGGTGCGTGGAGCCGGACCCGTCAGGGGTCACCGTGTCCTGCCGGCACGACGTTCTGCTGGACGAGCGTGCGGTGGGGCGGAGGGCGGTGGGGCGGAGCCCCGCCCCCGGCGCGGAACTCGCGGCGGCGCGGCGGTACGTGCGCGAGGTGGTCGGGCGCGAGAGCCGGGCCGTGCTGGAGCCGGCGACGCGGTACGCGGGGGATCCGGTCAGGACCCTGCGCTCGGTGTGAGACACCCCTGACCTCCCTGACCACTCCTGACTCCCCCTGGCGGCGGCCCGCCACCGTGTCCCCCCGCGGTGGCGGGCCGCCGCGCCGTTCAGCTCCCGCGCCCGGCGCTGTCCAGTTCACGCAGGGTGGCGGGCACGGCCAGACAGGGCATGACGACCCGCCAGAATCCGGCCAGCGTGCGCGGCGCGAGCCACTGCGGGTCGTCGCGGCCCAGCGCCTCGAAGCCGAGGGTGGCCGCCACCACCGTCGCCGCCACGCTGCGGTGGTTGAGGCCGGGCAGCAGGGTGCCCTCCTCGGCGGCCTCCGCCAGCAGCCGGTGGACGTACTCGTGCCACTCCCGGGGCAGGGCACAGGAGGCCGCGTACGCCGACTCCCGGCCAAGCCGGAAACCGGCCCGGGCCACGACGTCCCCCAGGAGCAGCCCGGCGAGCGCCTGGGAGCTGTCGGCCAGGGCCTGGAGGGCGGACGTGCGCTGCGCGTACACCTCGCGGGCGCCCGCGCGCAGGGCCTCGGCCCCGGCGGCCTCGACGGCCCGGGCGACCGCCGCCTTGTTCTCGAAGTGGAAGTGCAGCGCGCCCGGGCTCACTCCGGCCCCGACACTGATCATGCTCAGCGTCGCCTCTGCGTAGCCGCGCCGTCCGAACACGGTCGCGGCTGACTCGATCAGTGCCTGACGGGTCCGGACGGCGCGTTCTTGTTTCATCACGCATAGCTCCTGTATCAGTTTCCTTCCATTATTAAACCGCGCCGTTGGTATGGGAATGGGGTCCAGGTGTCCGTTCCCAGCCGGTTTGGCGAAGATTCCCGCCACCTGACGGGCCGATTTGGTCCTTTTTTCAAGGGACTTGCCGGGGTTTGTGGACTTTGACAAACCGACGAAGCGGTTTGTATCTTCGTTGACGTTGGCTCAACCGAGCTTGAGGGGAGGGGGGCAGATGAACCAGCGGACCATCGCTGTACTGGAACCTCACACAGCTGCCGCGGGCGTGACCGGGGGGTTCCTGCCGGCCGAGGGGCTCAGAACGCCGCAGCACGCGCCGACCCAGTCGGCCTTGTGGCGGATCCTCATCGTGGAGAGCAACACGATAGAGGCGGAGACGCTCGCGCGCGGCCTGCGCCGCCACGGACACGAGGTCGAGATCGTCGCCACCGGCAGCGAGGCCCTGCGCTGCTACGCCGACGCCGACCTCGTCCTGCTGGACCTGGAACTCCCCGACCTCGACGGTCTGGAGGTCTGCCGCGGCATCCGCGCCGCCCACGAGATCCCGGTGATCGCCGTCACCGCCCGGGGCAGCGAACTGGACCGCGTCCTCGGACTCCAGGCGGGCGCGGACGACTACCTGGTCAAGCCGTACGGGTTCCGCGAGCTGATGGCGCGGATGGAGGCGGTCATGCGCCGGGCGCGGCCGACCCGCCCCGTCGCCGCCACCATCACCTGCGGTCCGCTGCGGATCGACGCGGGCACGCGCGAGGTGACCCTGAACGGGGAGCCCGTCGAGACCACGCGCAAGGAGTTCGACATGCTCTACCTCCTCGCGTCCCATCCCGACACCGTCATCCCGCGCAAGATGCTGATGCAGCAGGTCTGGGGCGACTCCTGGTCCCGCCGCACGGTGGACACGCACGTCAGCACGCTCCGCAACAAGATCGGCGCCGGCTGGATCATCACGATCCGGGGCGTCGGTTTCCGGTTCGGCCAGGGCGCCTGAACCCCCTCCCGCGGTGCCGCGGGAGGACGACCGCCGAGCACGACACGAGCCGAGGGGGGACGAGCATGGCAGTGACGGCGCTGTGCCACGGGGAGGGCTGCCGCAC
This sequence comes from Streptomyces sp. NPDC040718, assembly GCF_055593565.1. Taxonomy (NCBI): domain Bacteria; kingdom Bacillati; phylum Actinomycetota; class Actinomycetes; order Kitasatosporales; family Streptomycetaceae; genus Streptomyces; species Streptomyces sp. NPDC040718. The sequence continues at coordinate 35,017 of NZ_JBVIXO010000020.1, forward strand.
CGGACACGCGGGCGGACGGGCCCGCAGGCGCACCACCGACGGCAGCCGGCTCTGCCGGTCCTGCCGCGAGCACTTCACCTCGGGCCTCGCGGAACTGGCGCACCTGTACGAGGAGTGCGGCCGGGTCCTCGGCGGCGCGGCCCCCGGCAGCCTGCGCGAGCGCACCACCGGCGGAGAACACCCCGGACTCCCCTTCAACGGGGCCGCCGCCGACGTACGGGCCAGGATGGTGTCCGTACTCGGCTCCTGGAGCGGGCTCGTCGCCCAGCAGCGCGGCTTCACCCCGCCGCCGCGCACCGTCGCCGCGCTCACCGCGTTCCTGCTGCGCAACGCCGACTGGCTCGCCGCCCACTCCGCCGCCGGCGAGGCCACCGAGGAGATCGCCCGGCTGGTACGGGCCGGACGCCGCGCCGCCTTCCCCGACCCCGCCCGCAGCATCCGCCTCGGCGACTGCCCCGAGTCCGGCTGCCCCGGCGCCCTCACCCTCGCGGTGCGCGCCGGGGCCCGCGCCGACGAGCCGGCCATCGTGTGCGCCGCGGACCCGGAACACCGCTGGACCAGCGACCGGTGGAGCACGCTCAGCCGCTCCATGGACACCGTGCGGGAGCCCGGCGCCCCGGCCGCGCCGGCCACCGAGCGCTGGCTGACCGCCGCCGACATCTCGCAGCTGTGGCACACGCCCACGGGCACCGTCTACCGGCTGGCGAGCGAGGAGCGCTGGCGGCGGCGCAACCGCGCGGGGCGCACCTACTACAACGAGGACGACGTCCGGGACTGCTTCACCCGCCGGGCGGCCGCCCGGACCTGAACCTTTCGTCCCCGTACGCGCGGTAGAAGCCGGAGCAGCACTCAGCACCGGTCAGCACGGCATCCGGCAGGGTCCGGATCCAGCCGTCTGACCGGTGTTTGACATTCCCTTTTCCGCCCTCCGACGCACCGGACCGGGCCTTGTGGAACCTGACCTACTCCTGAATCCAGCGCCATTGAACGGCCGCTCGCGGCCGAAGAACCTTGTAGTCAAGATCCGGTGCACTGTCTCCGGAGGTTGAACTCAAGGAGACGTGATGGACGCCCCAGTGATCGTCGTCGGCGCGGGTCCCGCGGGCATGATGCTCGCCGGCGAACTGCGACTGGCGGGAGTCGCCGTAGTCGTCCTCGAACGCCTTGAACGGCGTACGGGCGAATCCCGCGGACTCGGCTTCACCACGCGCACGCTGGAGACCTTCGACCAGCGCGGCCTGCTCGCGCGCTTCGGCGAGATCGAGCGCAGCACGCTGGGCCACTTCGGAGGGCTGCCGCTGGACTTCGGCGTGCTCGACGGCGCCTGCCAGGCCGCCAAGACCGTGCCGCAGTCCGTCACCGAGACGCACCTGGAGGAGTGGGCCACCGCCCTGGGCGCCGACATCCGGCGCGGCCACGAGGTGCTCTCCGTACGCGACGACGGCGAGGGCGTCGACGTCGAGGTCCGCGGACCGGACGGGACGCACACCCTGCGCGCCGGCTGGCTGGTCGGCTGCGACGGCGGGCGCAGCACCGTGCGCAAGGCGGCCGGCTTCGACTTCCCCGGCTCGGCGGCCACCATGGAGATGTACCTCGCCGACATCAAGGGCATCGAACTCAAGCCCCGGATGATCGGCGAGACCCTCCCCGGCGGCATGGTCATGGTCGGCCCGCTGCCCGGCGGCACCACCCGCATCGTCGTCTGCGAACGCGGCACCCCGCCGCGCCGGCGCGAGAGCCCGCCGTCCTTCGACGAGGTCGCGGCCGCCTGGCAGCGCCTCACCGGCGAGGACATCTCGGCCGCCGAACCGGTGTGGGTCAGCGCCTTCGGCGACGCGGCACGGCAGGTCACCGAGTACCGGCGCGGGCGGGTGCTGCTCGCCGGCGACGCCGCGCACATCCACCTGCCCGCCGGCGGCCAGGGCATGAACACCGGCATCCAGGACGCCGTCAACCTCGGCTGGAAGCTCGCCTCGGTCGTACTCGGCAAGACCCCGACGGCCCTGCTCGACACCTACCACGGCGAACGCCACCCCGTCGGCCGGCGGCTCCTGATGAACACCCGGGCCCAGGGCCTGCTGTTCCTCAGCGGTGCCGAGGTACAGCCGCTGCGCGACTCCCTCCGCGAGCTCATGGCGTACGAGGACGTCGCCCGGCACCTCGCCGCCATGGTCACCGGCCTGGAGATCACCTACGAGGTGGGCCGCGGCGGCCACCCGCTGCTCGGCCGGCGCATGCCCAACCTGGAGCTCACCGGCGCCGACGGACCCACCTCCAGCACCGAACTGCTGCGCCCCGCCCGCGGGGTGCTCCTCGACCTGGCGGACAACCCCCGGCTGCGCCAGCGCGCCGCGGCCTGGGCGGAGCGGGTCGACACCGTCACCGCCCGGCCGCGCGAGGCGGCGTCCGGGGCCGACGGACTGCACGACACCACCGCCCTGCTGATCCGGCCCGACGGGTACGTGGCGTGGGCCGCGCCCGGCAGCCACCACGACCTGCCGATGGCACTCGCACGCTGGTTCGGTACCCCCTGACGACCGGCGCACCCCCTGACGGCCGCCGCATCCGGCGACCGGACGAGAACGTCAATCGGAGGAACCACACATGGCAACGCCGCAGGCAACGATCGAGCGCCTCCCCTCCGGCCTGACCGGCCCCGACGGGGAACGGCGCGACATCGTACGGGCGGCCAGGACCGTCCTGGCCCGCGAGGGCTGGAGGCGCTGCACGGCCGAGGCCACCGCCGACGAGGCCGGAGTGGGCACGGACACCGTGGCACGGCACTTCCCCGACCACGAGAAGCTGCTGCTGGGCGTACTGCTGGACAGCTCCGCCTCCGTCGCGGCCTGCCTCGCGGCCGTTGCCGAGACCTACCTCGCGGAGATCACCGACCTGCGGGCGGACCTGATCGAGCTGGGCCGGGCGTGGCTGGCGCCGCTGGAGGCCTTCCGCGAACACTTCGCGATCGTCCGGCACATCAGCGCCGAGGTCACCACGCTTCCCGCCGAAGCCGTCGACAAGTGGCAGGCCACCGGCCCCCGGCAGGCCCGCCGCGAGCTGGCCCGCCGGCTGAGCCAGGTCGCCGACCGCGGCCTGCTCCACATCACCGACGCCGACCAGGCGGCCGAACGCTTCATCCTGCTGGTCCCCTCGTCCGTCGTGCAGCGCTCCTTCCACGGCGCGCTGCCGCTCGGGCGCCAAGAGGAGGACGCGCTCATAGCCGACGGAGTCGACGACTTCATCCGGCTGTACGGCCCGACCACCTCCCGCTGACCCCGCCGATCCCTGGAGAGAGTAGAAAAGATGCACAGCAACCTGATCGTGGCGCGGATGGACATCCGCTCCAGCGCCGAGGTGGCCCAGCTCTTCGCCGAGTTCGACAAGACGGACATGCCGGAGCGCATGGGCACGCTGCGCCGCCGCCTGTTCACGTACCAGGGCCTCTACTTCCACCTCCAGGACTTCGCCGAGGACGACGGCGGCGAGCGCATCCAGGCGTCCCGCAACGACCCGCGGTTCATGAAGATCAGCTACGACCTCCAGCCGTTCATCCAGCCGTACGACCCGGAGACCTGGCGCACGCCGGCCGACGCGATGGCCACGCGGTTCTACGACTGGACCGCCGAATGACCTCCGCCGGAGCAGACACGACGGGAGGGCGCCGATCGTGGACCGCCGGGTAGTCATCACGGGCATCGGGGTGCTGGCGCCGGGAGGCATCGGTGTCCGGGAGTTCTGGGAACTGCTGAGCTCGGGGCGCACGGCGACGCGGGAGATCACCCACTTCGACGCCTCCCGCTTCCGCTCCCGGGTGGCGGCCGAGGCCGACTTCCTGCCCGAGCTGCACGGGCTCACGCAGGAGGAGATCCGCCGCATGGACCGCGCCGCCCAGTTCGCGGTGGTCGCGGCCCGCGAGGCCGTCGAGGACAGCGGCCTCGACTTCACCGGCCTGGATCCCTACCGCACGGGCGTCAGCATGGGCACCGGAGTGGGAGCCGTCGGCAGCCTCGACAAGGCGTACCGCGCGGCCAGCCTCGACGGCCGGATCCCGGCCGTCGACCACACCATGGTGCCGCAGCACCTGTACGACCACTTCGTACCCGGTTCGTTCGCCACGGAGGTGGCGTGGGCGGTGGGTGCGGAGGGGCCGGCGACGGTGGTCTCCTCCGGCTGCACGTCGGGGGTCGATTCCGTGGCCCACGCGGTGGACCTGATCCGCGAGGGCAGTGCGGACGTGATGGTGACGGGCGCGACGGACGCGCCGATCACTCCGCTGACACTGGCCTGCTTCGACGCGATCAAGGCGACGACGACGCTGAACGACGATCCGGAGCGGGCGTCCCGGCCGTTCGACGCGACCCGCAAGGGCTTCGTCCTGGGCGAGGGCGCCGCGGTGTTCGTGCTGGAGGAGCTGGAGAGCGCCCGCGCCCGCGGCGCCCGCGTCTACGCCGAAGTGGCCGGATACGCCTCCCGCTCCAGCGCCTTCCACATGACGGGCCTGCGCCCCGACGGCCGCGAGCTGGCCGAGGCCATCACGGTCGCCCTCGACGAGGCGCACCTCGGCCCCGCCGACCTCGACTACGTCAACGCGCACGGCTCGGGGACCAAGCAGAACGACGCCCACGAGACGGCCGCGTACCGCCTGGCCCTGGGCCCGCACGCCTACCGGACCCCGGTGAGTTCGATCAAGTCGATGATCGGGCATTCGCTGGGTTCCGTAGGGGCGCTGGAGATCGCGGCGTCGGTGCTGGCGATGGAGCACCACCTGGTGCCCCCGACGGCGAACCTGCGTACGCGTGACCCGGACTGCGACCTGGACTACGTGCCGGTCGTGGCGCGGGAGCAGCGCACGGATGCGGTGCTGACGGTGGGCAGCGGCTTCGGCGGGTTCCAGAGCGCGATGGTGCTGGCCCGGCCGGACAGGAGGATGCCGTGAGCGGCAGGACTCTGATCACGGGAATCGGTGTGGCCGCGCCCAGCGGGCTGGGGGTGGAGGACTACTGGGCGGCGACGCGGGTCGGGAAGAACGCGATCGGGCCCGTGACGCGGTTCGACGCCTCCTCCTACCCGGCGCGTCTGGCGGGGGAGATCCACGGTTTCGAGGCGGGGGAGCACCTGCCGGGGCGGCTGGTGCCGCAGACCGACCGGGTCACCCAGCTCGCGCTGGTCGCGACGGACTGCGCGTTCGAGGACGCGGGGATCGTGCCGGGGGACGTCCATCCGTGCGACATGGGTGTGGTGACCGCGGCGGGGTCGGGCGGGCTCGAGTTCGGTGAGCGGGAACTGCGCAAGCTGTGGGGCCAGGGAGCCAGACATGTGAGTGCGTATCAGTCCTTCGCCTGGTTCTACGCGGTGAACAGCGGTCAGATCTCCGTCCGGAACGACCTGCGGGGTCCGACCGGGGTCCTCGTCGGTGACCAGGCCGGTGGGCTGGACGCACTCGCGCACGCACGGCGCAGGCTCCGCAAGGGCAGCCGGCTGATCGCCACCGGTGGTTTCGACGCCTCCATCTGCTCGCTGGGCTGGGCCGCGCACCTGGCCGGCGGATCGCTCTCCGTCAGCGGTGAGCCCGAGCGTGCCTATCTGCCCTTCGACGAGGCGGCGTCCGGATACGTGCCGGGCGAGGGTGGCGCGATGGTCATCCTGGAGGACGAGGACAGCGTGCGGGCCCGTGGCGGGCGCAACGTGTACGGCGAGTTCGCCGGGTACGCGGCGACGCTCGACCCGCGGCCGGGCAGTGGGCGCGAGCCGGGGCTGCGGCGGGCGATCGAGGGTGCGCTGGCGGAAGCGGGGTGTCATCCGTCCGAGGTGGACGTGGTGTTCGCCGACGGCGCCGGTGTCGCGCGACTGGACCGCGAGGAGGCCGGGGCCGTTTCGGCGGTGTTCGGTCCGCGGGGGGTGCCGGTGACGGCGCCCAAGACGATGACCGGGCGGATGAGCGCGGGCGGGGCGCCGGTCGACGTGGTCTGCGCGGTCCTGGCGATGCGCGAGGGGCTGATCCCGCCCACCACCAACGTCGAACTCTCGCCGGCCTATGACATCGACCTGGTGACCGGGCGTTCCCGGACCGCATCCGTGCGCACCGCACTCGTCCTGGCCCGCGGCCACGGCGGCTTCAACTCCGCCGCCCTCCTCCGCGCCGTCGACTGACGGCCCGCGCCGGCGCCCACCCGGCCGGACCCGGCACGACAGAACTCCCGCGGCCGGACTCCCCGGCGGCGGAAGACCGATGAAAGGACCCATCGTGGCCAAGCAGGAATTCACCTTCGACGACCTCAAGCGCATCCTCCTGGAGGGTGCGGGCGCCGACGAGGGGGTCGACCTCGACGGCGACATCCTCGACATCGACTTCGAGTCCCTGGGCTACGAGTCGCTGGCGCTCCTTGAGACCGGCGGCCGTATCGAGCGCGAGTTCGGCATCACGCTCGACGACGACATCTTCAGCGACAACAGCACCCCGCGCTCCCTCGTCGAAGCCGTCAACGCGAGCCTCAAGGTCGCCGTCGACGCCTGACGCGCCCGCCACCACACCCCCCACCCCAGCCCACAGAAAGGGAGTACGCCCATGGCCATCGATCAGGACTGCACCGAGACCCAGGTGATCGTGGTCGGCGCGGGCCCCGTCGGACTGCTGCTCGCCGGAGAACTCCGGCTGGCGGGGGCGGACGTGGTGGTGCTCGACAGGCTCACCGCACCGACCGCCGAATCCCGGGCGTCGTCCCTGCACGCCAGGACCGTGGAGATCCTCGACAGCCGCGGCCTGCTGGAACGGCTCGGCGACGTACCGCGCGAGAACACCGGCCACTTCGGGGGCATACCCCTCGACCTCGGCCTGCCCGGCCCCTACCCGGGGCAGTGGAAGGTCGCCCAGACCCGCCTGGAGGAAGTCCTCGGGGAATGGGCGGCCGACCTCGGCGCGGACATCCGGCGCGGCCACGAGCTGACCGGGCTGACCGCGACGGCGGACGGAGCGCTGGCCACCGTACGGACCGAAGACGGCGAGGAACTGGCCTTCCGGGCCCCGTACCTCGTCGGCTGCGACGGCGAGAACAGCGCCGTGCGGCGCCTGGGCGGCTTCGGCTTCCCCGGCACCGACGCCGAACGCGAACTCCTGCGGGCCGACGTCGCGGGCATCGACATCCCGAACCGCCGCTTCCAGCGCCTGGCGGGCGGACTGGCCATCGCGGCCCGCCGTCCCGACGGCGTGACCCGGGTGATGGTCCACGAGTTCGGGGCACGCCCCCGGCTCGGGCAGCCCGTCTTCGAGGAAGTCGCCGACACCTGGAAGCGCATCACCGGAGAGGACATCGGCTCCGGCACCCCGCTGTGGGTGAACTCGTTCGGCGACGCCTCCCGGCAGGCCGCCGAGTACCGCCGGGGCCCGCTCCTGCTCGCCGGGGACGCCGCGCACCAGCAGATGCCGATCGGCGGCCAGTCCCTCAACCTCGGGCTCCAGGACGCCTTCAACCTCGGCTGGAAGCTGGGCGCCCGGATCGCCGGCCACGGCACCGAGGAACTCCTCGACAGCTACCACGCCGAACGGCACCCCGTCGGCAAGGCCGTCCAGGGCAACATCCGCACCCAGGCGCTGCTGCTGCTCGGCGGCCCCGAGGTGGACGCGGTGCGGGAGGTGTTCGCCGAGCTCACCGCCAGTGAGAACGTACGGACCCACCTGGCCGGGCTGATCTCGGGCCTCTCGGTACGCCACGCCGTCGGCGCCCCGGACGGCGACGGGGGCTCCGGCGACGGCGGCTCCGGGCTGCTCGGCCTGCGGGTGCCGCACTGGGAGTGCACCACCGCCGAGGGCAGTACCGGCACCTTCGAACTGCTGCGCCCGGGGCGGGGCCTGCTGCTCCTGCCGCCGGGCGACGAGGCCCGCCGGGCCGAACTCGCCGAGGCGGCCGCGCCCTGGGCCGGCCGGGTCCGCACCGTGGCCGCCGCCTCGGTGGCGGGCGGCTCCGCCGGGGAGGCGGTGACCGCGGTGCTGGTACGCCCCGACGGGCACGTGGTCTGGGCCGACGGTCCCGACGCGGGCCCGCTCACCGGGGCGCTGGCCCGCTGGTTCGGGCCCGAACGGACCGGGGAGCCCGCCGTCCGCCCGGCGGCACCCGCCACCGCGGGCACCCCCGCCGCGGTGCTCACGGCGCACGCGGCGGCACCGGCGCGGACCGGCGCCGGGGCGGATCGGCTCACGGGCCGCACCGCGCTGGTCACCGGGTCGAGCCGGGGCATGGGCCGGGCGGCCGCGATGCGGCTGGCGGAGGAGGGCGCGCTCGTCGCCGTCCACTACAACCAGGACGAGACGGCCGCCCACGAGGTCGTCGCCTCGGTCGAGAAGGACGGCGGCCGCGCCTTCGCGCTGCGCACCGAACTGGGCGTCGACGGGGACGTGGACACCCTGTTCACCGCGCTGGAGGCGGAACTGCTGGAGCGCACCGGCTCCACCGACCTGCACGTCCTGGTCAACAACGCCGGGGTGATGGGCGGGGTCCCCGCGGACGAGGTCACCCCCGAGCAGTTCGACCGGATCTTCGCGGTCAACGCCAAGGCGCCCTTCTTCCTGATCCAGCGGGCGCTGCGGAACATGCCCGACGGCGGCCGGATCATCAACATCTCCTCCGGCCTGACCCGGTTCGCCAACCCGGACGAGATCGCGTACGCGATGAGCAAGGGCGCGCTCGAACAGCTCGCGCTGCACTTCGCGAAGGCCCTCGGCCCCCGGGGCATCACCATCAACTCGGTGGCACCCGGCATCACCCGCAACGGCAACCCGGTCTTCGACATCCCCGAGGCCGTCGAGCACATGGCGGGTCTGTCCGCCTTCAACCGGGTCGGCGAACCGGAGGACGTCGCCGACGTGGTGGCCTTCCTCGCCACCGACGAGGCGCGCTGGATCACCGGCTCCTTCGTCGACGCCACCGGCGGCACGCTCCTCGGCTGAGCCGCCGAGCACTCCAGGACCCCGCCGGCGCACATCCCACGCGCCGCGCCGGCGGCGGGCGGGCGGTCCGGGGATCCCTCCCCGGGCCGCCCGTCCCCTTCTTCCGCCCTTCCCGTGTCTCCCTCTCCTCCTCCGAAACGCGAGAGTGCACACCCCGATGAACATCGAGTCCGGCGGCCGGGCCCGGGCCCGCTGGGCCCTCGTGTCCGTACTCGCCGCCAACATGCTGGTGGACGCCCTGGAGGTGTCCGCGACCCTGGTGGCCCTGCCGTCCGTCGGCAGTGGTCTGGGGCTGTCCGTCACCCGGGTCCAGTGGCTCGTCAGCGGCTTCGCCGCCGGCTTCGGCGGGCTGCTGCTGTTCGGCGGCCGGCTGGTCGAGCGGCTGGGCCGGCGCCGGGTCTACCTGGCGGCGCTGCTGGCCTTCGCCGTCGCCTCGCTGGCCGGCGCGCTGACCGACAGCGCGCTCCTGCTGACGGCCACCCGCGTGGTGAAAGGTTTCTGTGTGGCGCTGACCGCGCCCACCGGACTCGCCATCATCCTCTCCGCCGTCCCCGAGGGCGCCGAGCGCCGCCGGGCGGTGTCCGTCTACTCCTTCTTCGGCGCCGCCGGCTTCTGCTCGGGGCTGCTGCTCTCGGGCCTGCTCACCGGCGCCGACTGGCGCTGGACCATCGCCTTCCCCGCGCCCGTGGCCCTGCTGCTGCTCGCCGCCGGGCTGCGACTGGTCCCCGGCGACGGGGACGGGCCGCGCGACCCGCTCGGCCGGCACCCGCCCGTCGCGGGCGCCGCCCTGACCGGAGCGGTACTGCTCCTCGTGTACGCGCTCTCCCGCATCGCGGGTCCCGGCGGGCAGCAGCGGTACGCCGCCGCGGCCCTCGCGGGGGCCGCGGCGCTGGCCGCCGTACTCGTACGGGCCGAACGCACCGCGCCGCGGCCCCTGCTGCGCACCGAACTGCTGCGGCACGGGCCGCTGTTGCGCTCGGCGCTCGGTGCGGCCGCGCTCAACGGCTCGTACGTGGGCTTCCTGCTGGTGGCCGCCCTGCACCTGCGGGGGGCCGGCTGGAGCCCCTGGCAGACGGCCCTCGCCTTCCTGCCGGCCAGCCTCCCGCTCGCGCTGAGCGCCCTGCACTCCGGGCGGATCGCCGCCCGGCTCGGCCCCGCACGGGCCGTCGCCGCGGGGGCCTCCGCCGCCCCGCTCGGCTACGCCCTCTACCCGCACGGCGGCGGGCCGGTGCACCACACCGACCTGCTGCCCGCGATGTCCTTCGTCGGCGTCGCCTTCGTGCTGGCCTTCACCGCCCTGCACCTCCAGGCCACCGGCACGGTCCCGCCCGCCCTCCAGTCGGCGGCCGGCGGGCTCTACCAGACCTGCGTACAGCTGGGCGCGGCGCTGACGACCGCGCTGACGTCCGGCCTGTACGCGGCCGCGGGCCGGGGCCCGGCGCTCTGGCTGGTCACCGCCGTCGGCCTGGCCGGCGCGTGCGTGGCCCTGCGCGGCCTGCTCCATCCCTCCGACCCGTCAGCGAACCCCGCCGGGCACCTCTCCCACCCGGCGGCTCCGACCACGGACGGACGGGGTCACCCGTCCGCCTCAACCCGGAAAGCATCATGAACACACTTCACATGTCACAGACATACGAGACAGACACCGGCCTGGTCCACATGACCAGGCCCGACATGGCGGTCCTGGCCACGGCCGGGCTGCTCGAGCGCACCCGCATCCTGGAGCAGTACGTGCGCGAGGAACTCGGCCGCATCCTCGGCATCGAGCCCCACCTCGTGGACACCACGGGCCGCCCCATGGGCTGCCTCGGGATCGGCTCGATCTCCGGTATCGAGCTCCAGTACCGGATGGAGGCGACCCTCGGCGTCGACGTGAACCTCCAGCGCCTGCTGCTCGCCAACAGCGCCCAGGAACTCATCGACTGCCTCGCCGGCCAGCTCGGCCCCGAGGCCCACCTGCACGGGGCAGCGGTGCCGGCATGAGCACTACGACCCTGCTCCCGGCCGTCCGCCCCGTGGTCAACCACCAGGACCTGGACCGGCCCGACTTCACCCTCTCCGCCGACCGCGTCGACCTCTGGCTGATCCGCCGTCCCACCGGCGCGGACGCCGAGGCCCTGGCGGTCGGCGAGCTCGACGAGAAGGAGCGCCAGCGCACCGACTCCTTCATCCGCCAGTCGGACGGCCTGCTGTACGCCGCCGCCCACGTGGCGGTGCGCCGACTGCTCGGACGTTACACCGCCACGCTGCCCCAGGACGTCCGCTTCATGCGCGAGCCCTGCCCGGGCTGCGGCGAGCCGCACGGCCGGCCCGCGCTCTCGCCCCCGCCGCCGCCGCTGCACTACTCCCTCTCGCACAGCGGGGGCGTGGCCATGGTGGGCGTCGGCACCACGCCCCTCGGCGTTGACGTGGAGAAACTCCCCGGCGCCGAGACCGTGGACATCTGCTCCAAGGCGCTGCACCCCGACGAGCAGCTGGAGATCGCCGAGGCCGAGACCGGTGAGGACCGGCGGCAGCTGTTCGGGCAGATCTGGACCCGGAAGGAAGCGTTCCTCAAGGGACTCGGTACGGGGCTGAGCCGTTCGCCCGCCGAGGACTACCTGGGCACCGAACACGGCCGCCACCCGGACGGCTGGACCATGGTCGGCGTTCCGGCCGACGCCACCCACGCCGCCGCGGTGGCGGTGGCCGGCCCCGCCCCCAAGGTGGTCGACGTCAGGTGGGTGCCCGACACCTGGCTGGCCGCGGACAACACCGTGTGCGGCGGCGCCGTTCCCGGACCGCACGACCCGGTCCTCGCCGGCTGAACCGCAGGTGGGGACGTGACCGGACGGCCACGGAACGGGGCGGTCGGGACGCCCGCCCAGGGCGCCGACCGGCCGGCTCCGGCCGGGGACGAGCCCGCCACCACCACGCTCCGATCCCGGCACCAGCGATGTCACAGGTCCGTGCGAGACCCGCACGGTACTGATCCGTTCCCCGGGTACGCCGCGAGCCGGCGCACCCGCCCGCGAGCACGCGGACCCGCCGCAGCCGCAGCGAGTGACGGCGGGACATCACGAGACGAGGAGCAGTCTGTGGAGACGACAGTCGAGCCCGGCCAACTCATCCGCGTGGTGAAGGGGCGCCCCGACGCCGAGGAACTGGCGGCGCTGACCGCCGTGGTGCTCGCGCGGGCGGCCGCGTACGAGGGCGAGCACGGCGGCACGGCCGGCGGCGGGCCGACCCTCGCGGGCTGGCGCCTGCCCGAGCGGGCCCGGGGTTTCCTCGGCCCGCGCACCTGGCGCGAGGCCCGTTCGGCCTGACCCGGTACCGCCCGCCCGCACCCCTCCTCGCCCGGGGACCGGCCGAACCGGCCGGCCCCGCCGACTCATCGCCCCGGTCAAGGAGTTCGCGGGCGGACGCTCCTGACCGCCGGCCCGTGCCCCAAGTCCGCCGACTGGAGAGGCCATGCCATCGACCCATGACGACATCGCGGCACTGCGCGAGCAGATACAGGTCCTGCGCGACCGCGCCGAGCTGCGCGAGCTGTTCGACCGCTACGTGACCGCCCTCGACACCTACGACGGCAGGGGGCCGGAGGACTCCCGGTACGCCTCGCTCTTCACCGAGGACGCCACCTTCGCCTTCCCGATCGGCGTGTGCGCGGGGATCGAGGCCTTCGCCGCCTTCCAGCGGGAGGCCCGGGAGCGGTGGGCGCGCACCCACCACTCCAGCTCCAACCACTCCGTCGACCTCGACGGGGACCGGGCCACCGTGCGGGCCCAGCAGCTCACCACGCACGTCCACCACGCCGGCCAGGGGCCCGCGGCCCACTTCGAGGTCGGCGGGTACTCCGAGGCCCGGGCCGTGCGCACGCCGGCCGGCTGGCGGCTCAGCCACGTCGCCTTCCACGTCGTGTGGGACTCCGGCGTACGCTTGCCCGAACTCGCCGGAGTCCGGCTGTGAGAACCGGATGAACGCCGTGCGGACCGCCGGCCACCGGGTCCCCGCCAGGGATTCCGCACCGGCTGCCGAAGGCCCCCCACGGGCGTGCGCGGCACCACCGCTGACCACCCTGCTGCGCCGCCGGGCCGCCTGGGGGCTGGCCGTCGCCAAGGCCGGGCGCACCCCGTCCGCCCGGACTCCCTGACCCTTCTGGAGATGCCCCTCATGGTCCCTGTGCCGCCCGCCGGCGTGCCCCCGGTCCGGCCCGTCACCCTCGACGCCGACGGGATCCCGCTGTCCGGTCTGCTGGCCCTGCCCGAACAGCCCGTACCCCGGGCGCTGGTGGTGGCCCTGCACGGCTCGGGGATGAGCGCGGGCTACTTCGACAGCCGGGCCCGGCCCGGGCTCTCGCTGCTGGAGCTCGGCGCCGGCCTGGGGTACGCCGTACTCGCTCTGGACCGGCCGGGGTACGGGGCCTCGGCCGGAGCACTGCCCGAGGGGCAGGACCTCCAGGGGCAGACCGCCACCGTGCTCGCGGCCCTGGAGGGCTTCGCCGAGGGGCGCGAACTGGGCGCCGGAGTCTTCCTCGTGGCCCATTCGGGCGGCGGTCGCGTCGCGCTCGCGGCGGCGGGCGCCGCCCGGGGCGGCCTCGTACCGATCGGCGTGGACGTCTCCGGCATCGGCCGGCGTTTCGCCGTGGAGCCCGGCCGGCTGCCCGGCCCCGACCTGCCGGGCGAGTGGCGCCGGCACTGGGGCGCCCTGAGGTTCTACCCGCCGGACGCCTTCCGGCTCGGTCAGCGGCTGCTGCGGCCGGTCCCCGCCGTAGAGGCGCGGGAGACGCGGCGGTGGCCGGAAATGTACCCCGCCGTGGCGGCCGGGGTGAGGGTGCCCGTGCGCTTCACGTTCGCCGAGCAGGAACTGTGGTGGAGGCACGACGGGGAGGCGCTGGAGGAACTGCTGACTCCGCTGATGGCGGCCCCCACGGAGGTGGCCCGGCAGCCGCATGCCGGGCACAACATCAGTCTGGGATGGGCGGCCCGCACCTACCACCTGCGGGCCCTGTCCTTCCTGGAGGAATGCCTCCTCGCCCGCGACGTGGCCGTTGGCCGGGTCGTGACGGGGTCTGACGGCGACCTGAAGAAGGTTGACGTGGATCTGACATAGACCCCGTTGACCCCGTGGACGCGTACCGACGAGGGTTTTGGTGAGCATCCCGAGACGTGCAGCGAAACCGTCACACCGGGACACGTGCACTCGGTCTCCCGGTACCTGTCGGATCCATCCGATCCATCTGAACCATCCCGAAGAGGAACGCGCATGAGCGACGTGAAGGACCTGGTGCAGGCCGGCGCCGTCACCGACGCCGAGAGAACCGACGCCTGACCTCGGTACCCGACCAAACGGTTGCGGCCCCCGCGGCCCCCGCGGCCCCTCCGGGCCCGGGCCCGGCCGCAGCCCGTCTCCACGACCGACGAGAAGCAGGTTTCTCATGGCGACCGGCCACCCCAATGTCCACCCGCTGCCGCAGACGAAGCAGCTGCGGGCCATGCACACGATCATCCGTGACCGCGGGGCCTCCCGCTCGGACTTCGTGTTCTACTCCCGGCGCATCATCCGCCTCCTCCTCGAATCGGCGCTCGACCAGCTGCCGTTCGACAAGCACGAGGCCGTCACGCCGGTCGGCGAGACGTACGACGGACTGAAGTTCGGCACCAAACTGTGCGCCGTGCCGGTGATCCGGGCCGGCGACTCCATGCTCGACGAGCTGCGCCAGGTCATCCCCGACATCACCGTCGGCAAGCTCCTCATCCAGCGGAACAAGGTCACCAAGCTCCCGCACCTGTACTACAAGAACTTCCCCGAGGACATCGCCGACCGGCACGTCCTCGCGCTGGAGCCGATGCTCGCCACCGGCGGCAGCGCCAACACGGCCATCGAGGTCCTCCTGGAGGCGGGCGTGCGTGAGGAGAACATCGTCTTCGTCAACCTGCTCGCGGCGCCCGAGGGCATCGCGGCGGTCCTTGCCAAGCACCCGGACGTCAAGATCGTCACCTCGTCGATCGAGCAGCGCCTCAACGAGAACGCGTTCATGATCCCGGGCATCGGCGACTTCGGCGACCGCTACTTCGGCACCACCGATTCGGCAGCGGCCTGATGAAGGGCAGCCGGTCACTCGCGGACTCCGCGCTCACCGTGCTCGCACCGGTGGTCTGGGGATCCACGTACCTGGTCACCACGGAGCTGCTGCCCGAGGGCCGACCCCTGCTCTCCTCGCTGCTCCGCGCCCTGCCCGCCGGCCTGATCCTGGTGCTCATCGGCCGGGTGCTGCCGAAGGGCATCTGGTGGTGGCGTGCGCTGGTGCTGGGCGTGCTGAACATCGGGGCCTTCTTCTACCTGCTCTTCGTGGCCGCCTACCACCTGCCGGGCGGTGTCGCGGCGCTGGTGATGGCCATCCAGCCGATGATCGTGATGCTGCTCGGCGCCGTCCTGCTGAAGGAGAGGATCAAGCGGATCCACGTGGCCGCCTGTGCCCTCGGCACGGCCGGCGTGGCCCTGCTCGTCCTCCAGCCGAACGCCGGGCTCAACGCCACCGGTGTCATCGCCGGTCTGCTGGGCGCGCTCAGCATGGCCTCCGGCATCGTGCTGACCAAGCGCTGGGGACGCCCCGAAGGGGTGGGCCTGCTGCCCTTCACGGGCTGGCAGCTCACCGTCGGCGGCCTGGTCCTGCTGCCGGTCACGCTGATCGGCGAGGGGCTGCCCGGCGAGATCACCGCCACCAACCTCTGGGGCTTCGCCTACCTCGGCATCATCGGGGCCCTGATCGCCTACGCGATCTGGTTCCGCGGGGTGCAGCGGCTGCCCGCGCTGACCGTGTCGTTCCTGAGCTTCGGCTCGCCCCTGACCGCGACCCTGCTCGGCTGGTTCGTCCTCGGCCAGTCGCTGTCGCCGCTCCAGATCCTCGGAGCGCTGACGGTGGTCGGGTCGGTGGTCCTGGCCCAGCCGAGGCAGGGCAAGCAGCGGTCCGAACCCGATCCCGATCCCGCGTCCGGCCCCGAGCCGGTACCGGAGACCTCGCGGGAATCCGTCAAGGCGTAACGCGACGGAGCCCCGCCCACGACTCCCCGCCCGGCCCTGCCCCCCGGAGCAGGGTGGGGAGCGGTGGTGGCACACCGCGGCCTCCCCCGTCCGCGGTGTGCCGCCCACCTCCCCGACCCCGAAACCGTGGAAGGACCGAGTCCGTGCCCCACGTCCACATCAGGCACTACCCGAGGGACTTCACGGCCGAGCAGCTCAGGGCGATCGACGAGGCGGTGACCGCCGCCGTGACGCAGAGCTTCGCCATCGGCGAGGACGCCGTCTCGATCTCCCTGGAGCCGGTCGCACCGGAGGACTGGCAGACCCAGGTCCTCTCCGAGATGGCGGACCGTCCGGACCGGCAGGTCAGGCGGCCCGGTTACTTGAACGAGAGTTGAGAGACATCCCGATGAGCGCAAGCAACGACGTCCCCGTCGTCTACACCGAGGAGGTCCGCGAGGCCCTCCACGAGGGCAAGGCCGTCGTCGCCCTGGAGAGCAACGTCATCACGCACGGGCTGCCCTACCCGGACAACGCCGCCACGGCCCGCAAGGTGGAGGACGCCGTACGGTCCGGCGGCGCGGTGCCCGCGACGATCTGCATCGAGGCCGGCGCGATCCGCGTCGGGATGTCGGACGCAGACATCGAGCGCTTCGCCTCCCTGCCGGGCATCCCCAAGGTGTCCAGCCGCGACCTGCCCGTCGTGCTGGCGCAGGGCGGGCCGGGCGCCACCACCGTGGCCTCCTCGGTCGTGGCGGCGGAACTCGCCGGCATCCCGTTCTTCTCGTCGGCCGGCATCGGCGGCGTGCACCGGGGCGCGCAGGAGACCTGGGACGTGTCCTCGGACCTGATCCAGTTCACCCGCTCCAAGGTCGCCGTCGTCTGCGCGGGCGCGAAGATGATCCTGGACCTCGGCCTGACCCTGGAGTACCTGGAGACGCAGTGCGTCCCCGTCGTCGCCTACCGCTCGGACGACTTCCCCGCTTTCTACTGCCGTACGAGCGGCCACAAGGCGCCCCACCGCCTGGACGACGAACGGGTCGTCGCCCGCGCGATCGAGGCCCACTGGGCCCTCGGCAACCACAGCTCCTTCCTGATCACCACTCCGGTCAGGGAGGAAGACGCCATCGACTCCGCCGAGGTGGACACGGCCATCCGCGCCGCGGTCGCCGAGGCGGCCCGGGACGGCGTCTCCGGCCAGGCCATCACCAAGTACCTGATGCGGGCGGTCGACGCCGCCACGGACGGCCGTTCCGCCAAGGCCAACATGGCCGTCCTCGCCTCCTGCGCCGAGGCCGCCGGCCGCCTGGCCGTCGCGCACTCCGCTCACCTCGCGGAGCCCGCCGCGTGAGCGAGTCCGGACAGATGCTGCTCTTCTCGGGGCGCGCGCACCCCGAGCTGGCCAGGGCCGTCGCGGCCGAACTGGGCACGGAGCTGGTCCCGACGAAGGCGATCGACTTCGCCAACGGCGAGATCTACATCCGCTACCACGCTTCCGTGCGGGGCGCGGACTGCTTCGTGATCCAGAGCCACACGGCCCCGATCAACAAGTCGATCATGGAACACCTCATCATGATCGACGCGTTGAAGCGGGCCTCGGCCCGCAGCATCACGGTGATCCTGCCCTTCTACGGGTACGCGCGCCAGGACCGCAAGCACAGCGGCCGGGAACCCATCTCGGCCCGCTTGGTGGCGGACCTGCTCAAGACCGCGGGTGCGGACCGGATCCTGACGGTCGACCTGCACGCCGACCAGATCCAGGGGTTCTTCGACGGCCCGGTGGACCACCTGTTCGCCATGCCGGTCCTCGCGGACCACATCGCCTCCAAGGTGGACCCGGACGACCTCACCGTCGTCTCGCCCGACGCCGGCCGCGTACGCGTGGCCGACGGCTGGTGCGACCGCCTCGGCGCTCCGCTGGCCATCGTGCACAAGCGGCGCGACAAGGACGTGGCCCACCAGGTCACGGCCCACGAGGTGGTCGGCGAGGTCCGGGACCGGGTCTGCGTCCTGGTCGACGACATGATCGACACCGGCGGCACGATCTGCGCCGCCGCCGACGCCCTGTTCGCCCAGGGTGCGCGGGACGTCATCGTGGCGGCCACGCACGGGGTGCTCTCCGGCCCCGCCGCGGACCGCCTGAAGAACTCGCGCGTCAGCGAGTTCGTCTTCACGGACACCCTTCCGGTGCCCGGAGCACTGGGCCTCGACAAGGTGACAGTCCTGTCGATCGCCCCGCTCATCGCGGGCGCCTCGCGAGAGGTGTTCGAGAACGGATCTGTAACCCGGCTCCTGCGGAGCCGGTGATCGCCCGGACGGGCGGGTCGATGGGGGCCCGTCCGTCCGTAGGGGGAGGCGGCCGCAGCACGCACCGCGCCGTTCCGGTTCTTCCGGGTGGTGAGGCTCTGCCCTTGCGCCCCTCAGTTCTTCGGTTTCATCCGGCCGGGCAGTCGCGCCGGCCACTGACACCGGGCTCGCCGCCACGCGGAGCCCGGTTCGCGGGGGCGTTCGACGGCGCCCGCTGCTCCACAACGGAACTTAAGGAAGCGGGAAATGACTCTTCAGGAGACCAGCGTGCTCGAGCCCACCCTGCGCGGTACCAACACCTTGTCCGGCCTGCTGGCGGCGCGCGTCGCAGAGCACCCCGACGCGGTCGCCGTCGCCTACCGGGATGAGAAGCTCACCTTCCGCGAGCTCGCGTCCAGAAGCTCCGCCCTGGCCGACTACCTGGGGCACCTCGGAGTCTCGGCGGACGACTGCGTCGGCCTCTTCGTCGAGCCCTCCATCGACCTCATGGTCGGCGCGTGGGGCATCCTGGGCGCCGGCGCCGCCTACCTGCCGCTGTCCCCGGAGTACCCCGAGGACCGGCTCCGCTACATGATCGAGAACAGCGAGGCGAAGATCATCCTGGCGCAGCAGCGCCTGGTGTCCCGCCTGCGCGAACTCGCCCCGCAGGACGTCACCATCGTGACCCTGCGCGAGTCCGAGGCGTTCGTCCGCCCCGAGGGCCAGGAGGCCGTCGTCGCCGGCGCCGACGCCCGCCCGGACACCCTCGCGTACGTCATCTACACCTCCGGCAGCACGGGCAAGCCGAAGGGTGTGATGATCGAGCACCGCAGCATCGTCAACCAGCTCGGCTGGCTGCGCGAGACCTACGGCATCGACCGCAGCAAGGTCATCCTGCAGAAGACCCCGATGAGCTTCGACGCCGCCCAGTGGGAGATCCTCTCCCCGGCCAACGGCGCGACCGTCGTCATGGGCGCCCCCGGCGTCTACGCCGACCCCGAGGGCCTCATCGAGACCATCGTCAAGCACGGCGTGACCACCCTCCAGTGCGTCCCGACGCTGCTCCAGGGCCTGATCGACACCGAGAAGTTCCCCGAGTGCGTCTCCCTCCAGCAGATCTTCAGCGGTGGCGAGGCCCTCTCCCGCCTGCTGGCGATCCAGGCCACGCAGGAGATGCCGGGCCGGGCGCTCATCAACGTCTACGGCCCGACCGAGACCACCATCAACTCGTCCTCCTTCGTGGTCGACCCCGCCGAGCTGGACGAGGGCCCGCAGTCGATCTCCATCGGCGCCCCGGTCCACGGCACCACGTACCACATCCTCGGCAAGGAGGACCTCAAGCCGGTCGGCGTCGGCGAGATCGGCGAGCTGTACATCGGCGGTGTCCAGCTGGCCCGCGGCTACCTGCACCGCGACGACCTGACCGCCGAGCGCTTCCTGCAGATCGAGCTGGAGGAGGGCGCCGAGCCCGTCCGCCTGTACAAGACGGGCGACCTCGGCCAGTGGAACGCGGACGGCACCGTGCAGTTCGCCGGCCGCGCCGACAACCAGGTCAAGCTGCGCGGCTACCGCGTCGAGCTCGACGAGATATCCCTGGCCATCGAGAACCACGACTGGGTCCGCAACGCCGCCGTCATCGTCAAGAACGACGGCCGCACCGGCTTCCAGAACCTGATCGCCTGCATCGAGCTGAGCGAGAAGGAAGCCGCCCTGATGGACCAGGGCAACCACGGCTCGCACCACGCGTCGAAGAAGAGCAAGCTCCAGGTCAAGGCGCAGCTGTCCAACCCGGGCCTGCGCGACGACGCCGAGCTCGCCGCCCGCCCGACCTTCGACCTGGAGGGCTCCGAGCCCACCCCCGAGCAGCGCGCCCGGGTCTTCGCCCGCAAGACGTACCGCTTCTACGAGGGCGGCGCGGTCACCCAGGACGACCTGCTGAAGCTGCTCGGCTCCAAGGTCACCGCGGCCTACTCCCGCAAGGCGGCCGACCTGGCCTCCTCCGAACTGGGCCAGATCCTGCGCTGGTTCGGCCAGTACATCAGCGAGGAGCGCCTGCTGCCGAAGTACGGCTACGCCTCCCCGGGCGCGCTGTACGCGACGCAGCTGTACTTCGAGCTGGAGGGCGTCGGCGGGCTGAAGCCGGGCTACTACTACTACCAGCCGGTCCGCCACCAGCTCGTCCTGATCAGCGAGCGGGCCGCCACCGGCAAGCCCACCGCGCAGATCCACTTCATCGGCAAGAAGAGCGGCATCGAGCCGGTCTACAAGAACAACATCCAGGAAGTCCTGGAGATCGAGACCGGCCACATCCTCGGCCTCTTCGAGCAGGTCCTGCCGGCCTACGGCCTCGACATCCAGGACCGCGCCTACGAGCCGGCCGTCCGCGAGCTGCTCGACGTCGCCGACGAGGACTACTACCTGGGCACCTTCGAGCTGGTCCCGAACGAGGGCGTGCGCGAGGACCACGCCGAGGTCTACGTCCAGACGCACGGCGGCAAGGTCGCCGGCCTGCCCGAGGGCCAGTACCGCTACGAGAACGGCGCACTGACCCGCTTCTCGGACGACATCGTCCTCAAGAAGCACGTCATCGCGATCAACCAGTCGGTGTACCAGGCCGCCAGCTTCGGCATCAGCGTCTACAGCCGGGCCCCCGAGGAGTGGCTGCACTACATCACCCTCGGCAAGAAGCTCCAGCACCTGATGATGAACGGGCTGAACCTGGGCTTCATGTCCTCCGGCTACAGCTCCAAGACCGGCAACCCGCTGCCCGCCTCCCGCCGCATGGACGCGGTCCTCGGCGCCAACGGCGTCGACGGCGGCCCGATGTACTTCTTCGTCGGCGGCCGCGTCAGCGACGACCAGCTGGGCCACGAGGGCATGCGCGAGGACAGCGTCCACATGCGCGGTCCGGCCGAGCTCATCCGCGACGACCTCGTCAGCTTCCTCCCGGACTACATGATCCCCAACCGGGTCGTGGTCTTCGACCGGCTGCCGCTGTCCGCCAACGGCAAGATCGACGTCAAGGCGCTCGCCGTCTCCGACCAGGTCAACGCCGAACTCGTGGAGCGCCCCTTCGTCGCCCCGCGCACGGAGACCGAGAAGGAGATCGCCGGCGTCTGGGAGAAGGCCCTGCGCCGCGAGAACGCCTCCGTCCAGGACGACTTCTTCGAGTCGGGCGGCAACTCGCTCATCGCCGTCGGCCTCGTCCGCGAGCTCAACTCGCGCCTGGGCGTCTCCCTGCCGCTCCAGAGCGTCCTGGAGTCCCCGACCATCGAGAAGCTCGCCCGCCGCCTGGAGCGCGAGGTCGCCCAGGAGTCCTCGCGCCTGGTCCGCCTGCACGCCGAGACCGGCAAGGCCAAGCCCGTGATCTGCTGGCCGGGCCTGGGCGGCTACCCGATGAACCTGCGCTCCCTGGCCGGCGAGATCGGCCTCGGCCGCTCGTTCTACGGCGTCCAGTCCTACGGCATCAACGAGGGCGAGGCGCCGTACGAGACCATCACCGAGATGGCCAAGAAGGACATCGAGGCCATCAAGGAGCTCCAGCCGACCGGCCCCTACACCCTGTGGGGCTACTCCTTCGGCGCGCGCGTGGCCTTCGAGACCGCGTACCAGCTGGAGCAGGCCGGCGAGAAGGTGGACAACCTCTTCCTGATCGCCCCGGGCTCGCCGAAGGTGCGCGCCGAGAACGGCAAGGTGTGGGGCCGGGAGGCGTCCTTCGCCAACCGCGGCTACACCACGATCCTCTTCTCGGTGTTCACCGGCACCATCTCCGGCCCGGACCTCGACCGGTGCCTGGAGACCGTGACGGACGAGGCGTCCTTCGCCGAGTTCATCAGCGAGCTCAAGGGCATCGACGTCGACCTCGCCCGGCGGATCATCTCGGTCGTGGGCCAGACCTACGAGTTCGAGTACTCCTTCCACGAGCTGGCCGAGCGCACCCTCCAGGCGCCGATCAGCATCTTCAAGGCGGAGGGCGACGACTACTCGTTCCTGGAGAACAGCAGCGGCTACTCGGCCGAGCCGCCGACGGTCATCGACCTCGACGCCGACCACTACAGCCTGCTGCGCGACGACATCGGCGAGCTGGTGAAGCACATCCGCTACCTGCTCGGCGAGTGATCGCGGACAGGTGACGCCGAGCGGCCACCCCGTCGGAGCAATCCGGCGGGGTGGCCGCCTTTTCCCGTTCCGGAGCGGCCGACGGCCGCGCCGGAACGGGCCGGCCGGCCCGGCTCAGTCGGTGAGCAGGACGATCTTGCCGCGGCCGTGGCCGGTCTCCAGCTCGCGGTGCGCCTCGGCCGCCCCGGCCAGGGGCAGGGTCCGGCGGACGTGGACGCGCAGCTCGCCGCTGTCCACCAGGGCGGCCAGCTCGCCCAGCCGCTGCGCGTTGCGCCGGCTGTTCAGCCAGCGCACGCCGAGCTCCTCGTGGACCCCGTACGCGAAGATGGTGCCGACCCGGTCCTTGTCCTCGACCAGCTCGGCCGCCACGCGCAGGCCGTCGGCGCTGGCCGTGTCGAGGGCGGCGTCGACGCCCTCGGGCGCGAGCGCCCGGACGCGGTCGGCGAGGCCCTCGCCGTACGCCACCGGTACGGCGCCGAGCTCGCGCAGGTAGTCGTGGTTGTCCTCCCGGCCCGTGGCGATGACCTTGGCGCCCCGCAGCACGGCCAGCTGCACCGCGATGGTGCCGACGCCGCCCGAAGCGCCGTTGATCAGCACGGTCTCGCCCGCGGACACCTTCAGGTCCTCGAGGACGGTGTGCGCCGTCTGCCCGGAGGCGGACAGGGATCCGGCGACCTCCCAGGGGACACCGGCCGGCTTGGCGACGACCTGCTCCGCCGGGACGGTCAGGTATTCGGCGTAGGTGCCCTGGAGGCGGTAGCCGAGCACCTCGTCGCCCGCCGAGAGGCCCGTGACGCCCTCGCCGACCTGGTCCACGACGCCGGCGAAGTCGCCGCCCGTGACGTGCGGGAACGTGATCGTGACACCGGGCGGGTTCCATCCGGTGCGCACCGCGCAGTCGGTCGGCTGGGTACCCGCGGCCTTCACCCGGACGCGGACCTCGCCGGGGCCCGCCACGGGGGTGGGCACGTCGAGGAGTTCCAGGACCTCGGGTCCGCCGAACGCGTGGAATGCCGCAGCCTTCATGGTCAGTGCTCCTCGGGGAAAGTGCGGGTCGGCCGGCCCGTCGGGGCCTTGGAGACGAACGTAGAACCTCAAGGCGGGTTGAGGTCAAGACTGCGCCCCGCGGACGGCCGGAGCCGTCCGCGGGGCGCGGTGACGCAGGGGGAGCAGGCCGCCCTGCTCAGAAGTGCTGGTCGTGGCTGACGTGGCGGGACTTCACCCGGATGCCCTCCGGGCCGTCGACGATGGTGTCGTGGACGACGCAGCTGGGGGCGATGTCGGGCTTGCCGCCGGGGCGGACGGTCACCACGAGCGCGTAGGCGGTCGAGGAGACCGTGCCGTCCTCCCGGAGCTCCAGCGCGATGTGGTTGAACCAGTGGCGGCGCTGCACGGGGTCGTCGTCGAAGCGCTTGTGGAACTCGACGAGCTCGCGGACGATCGCCGGCCGGGTACGGACCGGCTCGGCGCCCGGGGAGTGGTGGAACTCGCCGTCCTCGGTGAAGGTGGCGGCGTACTCCTCGAACCTGCGGGAGTCGAGGTGCTGCATCTGGTGCGCGTAGAAGTGCTGGACCCGCAGGTACAGGTCGGTCGACACGGCGGAGTGGCCGGCCGCGGTCGTGGTCATCGTCGGGTCTCCTGGCGTCAGAGAGGGGAGGAGCCGCTCAGGCGCGGCAGACCGGGATCCGGCCGTGGAAGGAGACCATGTCGGAGAACATCTCCCCGATGTCCAGGCGCGCTCCCGGCTCGGCGCCGCGGAGCTCCGCGTACGCCCGGTGGAGGTTGGGCACGAGCCGCTCGGAGTCGAGCAGGTGGGCCCATTCGCCGAGGTCGGTCTCGCGCGCGGCCTCCAGCGGGGACAGCCCGGCGGCGGCGGTGTCGCGGGCCAGGTCCTGGAGCCACCGGAAGTACCGTTCGGCGGTGTCGAGCAGTTCGGGCCCGGCGACCGGGCCGTGCCCGGCCACGATGGTCCGCGGCCCGAGGGCCCGCATCGCCGCGACCGCTTCGAGGGAGCCCGAGATCGACCCCATCACGCAGAACGGGGTGGCCCCCGACATCAGCAGGTCGCCGGCGAACAGCACGCGCTGCTCGGGCAGCCAGACGACGGTGTCGACGGCCGTGTGGGCGGGGCCGAACGCGATCAGGTCGACCCGTGCCGTGCCGGTGTGCAGGGCCAGGCCGTCGCGGAAGGTCAGCCCGGGGAGCTCCACCGACAGGTCGCCCCAGCACACCTCGGGCCAGAGCGTCGTCAGGTGCAGTCCCACGGTCTCCATCTCGACGCCCGTGGTCTCGTGGGCGACGACGACGGCCCGGTCGGCGAACAGGGAGTTGCCGAAGGTGTGGTCGCCGTGCGAATGGGTGTTGACGACGAACCGGGGCGCCGGGCCGACCTCGGCGACGGCCCGCTTCAGGGCCAGGGCGCGGTCATGGGTCGCGGCGGTGTCGATCAGCACGGGCCGGTCGTCGGAGCGGACGTACCCGGCGTTGTTCAGGCACCAGCCCCCGTCGGCCTGGACGTACGCGAACACGCCGTCCGCGATCTCGTCCAGGGACGCGCTGCCCCGCTCCGCGGAACGTGCCCGCGCGACTCGCCCTTCCGACACGGGGTCCCCCTCGCGGTCACGGCCCGTACTCGACCTGAATGTCGATATCGCAACCCATGCCCGGCCGGTCCGCAACCCGCGTTGACGTCGAATTGTCAATTCGGCGAGGGGGGTTGGGCGGACCTTTTCCGTCCCCCGAGGCACCGGACGGGGCCTTGTGGAACCTGACCTACTCCTGAAGCCGACGGCATTGAACGGCCGCTCGCGTCCGAAGAACCTTGTAGTCAAGATCCGGCGCGCTGTCCCTGGAGGCCTGATCGAGGATCCGGTGCGGGTGAGCGCCTCAGGCAGCGTGGAAGAGGAACCAGATGCAGCACAGCAACCTGATCGTGGCGCGGATGGACGTCCGCTCCAGTGCCGAGGTGGCCCGGCTCTTCGCCGAGTTCGACAAGACGGGCATGCCGGAGCGCATGGGCACGCTGCGCCGCCGCCTGTTCGCGTACGAGGGCCTCTACTTCCACCTCCAGGACTTCGCCGAGGGCGACGGCGGCCGGCGCATCCAGGAGTCACGTACGGATCCGAGGTTCACGGGCATCAGCCACGACCTCCAGCCGTTCATCCAGCCGTACGACCCGGAGACCTGGCGCACGCCGGCCGACGCGATGGCCACGCAGTTCTACGACTGGACGGCGCCCGTCCGCTGAGGCGGCGCCGGGTCGTGTGCCGGACCCGTCCGTCCCGGAGCAGCACCGTCGCCGCCGCCCAGGCGCGCGGCCGTCGTCGCCGGTCGCACCGCGATCCGCCGACCGAACCCGTCCCCACTCCCGAGGAGCCATGAGCATGCCGCAGCCCGGCCTGCGCGAGGTCGAGCACGAGATCACCATCTCTGCCCCGGCCGCCGCCGTCTACCGCTTGATCGCAGAAGTCACGAACTGGCCGCGGATCTTCCCGCCGACCATCTACGTCGACCACACCCCGGCAGGAGCCGGCGAGGAGCGCATCCGCATCTGGGCGACGGCCAACGGCGAGGCCAAGAACTGGACCTCCCGCCGCGCCCTGGACCCCGAGGGCCTGCGGATCACCTTCCGCCAGGAGGTGCCGGCACCGCCGGTCGCCGCCATGGGCGGCACCTGGATCATCGAGCCCCTCGGCGAGGGCGAGTCCCGCGTGCGCCTGCTGCACGACTACCGGGCCGTGGACGACGACGCCGACAGCCTGGCGTGGATCGACGAGGCCGTGGACCGCAACTCGAAGTCCGAGCTGGCCGCGCTGAAGACGAACGTCGAGCTGGCGCACGCGGCGGAGGACCTGACCTTCTCCTTCGAGGACACCGTGCAGATCAACGGGTCCGCGAAGGACGTCTACGACTTCGTCAACGAGGCCGACCGCTGGGAGGAGCGCCTGCCGCACGTGGCGGCGGTCCGGCTGGTGGAGGACACGCCGGGGCTGCAGGAGCTGGAGATGGACACCCGGGCCAAGGACGGCTCGGTGCACACCACCAAGTCCTACCGGGTCACCTTCCCCCACCAGAAGATCGCCTACAAGCAGACCACCCTGCCCGCGCTGATGGCCCTGCACACCGGCTACTGGACCTTCACCGAGAACGGCGAGGGCGTGGCCGCGTCCTCGCAGCACACCATCACCATCAACGCCGCCAACATCGCCGCGATCCTCGGCGAGCACGCCACCGTCGAGGACGCCAGGCAGTACGTGCGCACCGCGGTGAGCAACAACAGCCGCGCCACCCTCGGCCACGCCAAGGCCTACGCCGAAGACAGGGCCTGATCGCCGGTTCCGCGGCGCCCGCTTCACGACCCACAGAAAAGGTGGAACGCATGTCCAGAGCGGACGACACGATCCGGTCGCGCACCGAGGAGCTCAACGGGATCAAGGAGTCCGCGCGCGGCGGCGACCAGGGCGCGACCGAGCGCCAGCACGCCAAGGGCAAGCTGACCGCGCACGAGCGCATCGCGCTGCTGCTGGACAAGGGCTCCTTCACCGAGGTCGAGCAGCTGCGGCGGCACAGGGCGACCGGTTTCGGGCTGGAGGCGAAGAAGCCCTACACCGACGGTGTCGTCACCGGCTGGGGCACGGTCGAGGGCCGCACGGTCTTCGTCTACGCGCACGACTTCCGGATCTTCGGCGGCGCGCTGGGCGAGGCCCACGCCGCCAAGATCCACAAGATCATGGACATGGCCATCGCGGCCGGTGCCCCGCTGGTCTCCCTCAACGACGGCGCC
This sequence comes from Streptomyces sp. NPDC040718, assembly GCF_055593565.1. Taxonomy (NCBI): domain Bacteria; kingdom Bacillati; phylum Actinomycetota; class Actinomycetes; order Kitasatosporales; family Streptomycetaceae; genus Streptomyces; species Streptomyces sp. NPDC040718. Next base: position 62,148 of record NZ_JBVIXO010000020.1, read on the forward strand.
GGCGCCCGCATCCAGGAGGGCGTCTCCGCTCTCGCCGGCTACGGCGGCATCTTCCAGCGCAACACCAAGGCCTCCGGGGTCATCCCGCAGATCTCCGTCATGCTCGGCCCCTGCGCCGGCGGCGCCGCGTACTCCCCGGCCCTGACCGACTTCGTGTTCATGGTCCGGGAGACCTCGCAGATGTTCATCACCGGCCCGGACGTCGTCAAGGCGGTGACCGGCGAGGAGATCAGCCAGAACGGCCTCGGCGGCGCCGACGTCCACTCGGCCGTCTCGGGAGTCGCGCACTTCGCGTACGACGACGAGGAGAGCTGCATCGCCGAGGTCCGCTACCTGCTGGGGCTGCTGCCGTCCAACAACCGCGAGCTGGCCCCCGTCGAACACACCGGTGACCGGGCCGACCGCAGCTGTGAGGCGCTGCTGGACCTCGTCCCGGTGCAGCCCGGGCAGGCGTACGACGTCCGGGGGGTCATCGAGGAGGTCGTCGACGAGGGCGAGTACTTCGAGGTGCACCCGGTCTGGGCGGCCAACCTGGTCTGCGCGCTGGCCCGCCTCGACGGGCACGTGGTGGGCATCGTCGCGAACAACCCGATGGCCAGCGCGGGGGTGCTCGACATCGAGGCGTCCGAGAAGGGCGCGCGGTTCGTGCAGTTCTGCGACGCCTTCAGCATCCCGCTGGTCACCCTCGTCGACGTGCCCGGCTTCCTGCCGGGCGTGGACCAGGAGCACAACGGCATCATCCGGCGCGGGGCCAAGCTGCTGTACGCGTACTGCGACGCGACGGTGCCGCGGATCTCCCTGGTCCTGCGCAAGGCCTACGGCGGCGCGTACATCGTCATGGACTCCCGCTCCATAGGCGCCGACCTCTCCTTCGCGTGGCCCACCAACGAGATCGCGGTGATGGGCGCCGAGGGCGCCGCGAACGTGGTGTTCCGGCGCGAGATCGCCGCCGCGGAGGACCCCGAGGCCGTCCGGGCGCAGCGGATCGCGGAGTACAAGGACCAGCTGATGCACCCGTACTACGCGGCCGAGCGCGGCCTCGTCGACGACGTCATCGACCCCCGCGAGACCCGCACGGTGCTCATCCGGTCCCTGGAGATGCTGCGTGCCAAGCACGCCGACCTGCCCGCCCGCAAGCACGGGAACCCACCGCAGTGAGGGGGATCCGGCCACGGTGGCTCGGATCTGACGCAGATTGACCGTGTTCTGACATACCGCTGGTTGACGTGCACATTACCGCACAAGAGACTTTTCGTGATTTCAGACGTCCGTCGTCCTTGCTGATGAGGAGTCATCTTCCATGCGCTTCAATCTCATCGGCCCCTTCGAGATCGTCACCGACGACGGCAGGACCTACCAGCCCGGCACCCCGAAGGTCTGCCAGACGCTCGCGCTGCTGCTCACCCGGCCCGGGGAGATCGTCACGGCCGAATGCCTCATCCGGGAGCTGTGGGGGGAGAACCCGCCGCGCAGCGCCGTCACCACGCTCCAGACGTACGTCTACCACGCCCGCCGGATGTTCACGCAGGAGCGGCTGATCCCCGCCGACCGCTGCCTGATCGTCACCAGCGCGGCCGGCTACACCATCCAGGTCGACGACTCCGACGTCGACGTCCGGATCTTCGAACGGCTCGTCACCCGGGCCCGCCACGAACTCGCCGAGGACGAGCCGGCCAGGGCCCTGCGCACCGTCCGCCAGGCACTCGACCTCTGGCGGGGGCCGGCCCTGTCGAACTTCCCCGCCGGCGACGTCCTCGCCGGACACATCGTGCACCTGGAGGAACTGCGCATCCGGGCCTTCGAGACCCGCATCGAGGCGCAGGTGCGCCTCGGCCGGTACCGCGAATCCATTCCCGAGCTGCGCAAGCTCATCAACGACTACCCGCTCAACGAGTGGTTCCACAGCCGGCTCATCGCCGCGCTCGGCGCTGCCGGCCGCCGCGCGGAAGCCCTCCAGGCCTACCAGAAGGTGCGCGGGCTGCTCGCCGACGAACTGGGCCTGGAGCCCTCGGCCGAACTCAAGCAGCTCCAGGCGGGCCTGCTCGGCCACGCCCCCCGCAGGGAGCCGGCGCCGGCCCGCGCCTAGGCGGGCCGGCGCCGGGAGCGGGGCCTCAGAAGTTGCCGAGGCCGCCGCAGACGTTGAGGGCCTGCGAGGTGATCGAGGCGGCCGTGTCGGAGGCCAGGTAGCCCACGAGCCCGGCGACCTCCTGCGGCGTGGAGTAGCGGCCGAGGGGGATCTTCGCCTGGAAGCGCTCCAGGACGGCCTCCTCCGTGGTGTCGTAGGCGGCGGCGTAGCCCTGGCGAACGCGCTCGGCCATCGGGGTCTCGACGTAGCCGGGGCAGACGGCGTTGACCGTGATGCCGGTCGGGGCCAGCTCGTTGCCCAGCGCCTTGGTGAAGCCCACCACGCCGTGCTTGGACGCCGAGTAGGGGGCGCCCAGGACCACGCCCTGCTTCCCGGCGGTGGAGGCGATGTTGATGATCCGGCCGCGGTCCTTGGCCCGCAGGCCGCCGGCGTTCAGGGCTTCGCGGGTCACGCGGAAGACGCTGTTGAGGTTGGTCTCGATGACGTCGTCCCACAGCTCGTCGGCGATGTCGGCGGTAACCCCGCCACCCGAGCGGCCGGCGTTGTTGACCACCACGTCGATGGTGCCGAAGCGCTCCACGGCCGCCCCGATCCAGGCCCGTACGTCCTCGCCGCTGCGGACGTCGAGGCTCACGCCGTCGACTTCGAGGCCCTCGGAGGTCAGCTCCGCCACCGTCCGGGCGACGTTGTCCGCGTCCCGGGCGCCGATGAACACCCGGTGGCCCGAGGAGGCCAGCGTGCGGGCCACTTCCAGGCCGATACCGCTGGTCGCGCCCGTGACGACGGCAACGCGCTTGGTCTGGCCCTGGTCCTGGTCCGGCATGTGAACTCCTCAGCGAATCTCGAATGGCGACGCACGCGGAGCATCCGGCACCCCGATGGAGCGGAACTCGAAAGGCCCTGGTCCGCGCCCCGCGGACCACACCGCCGCCACGGCCCCGACCGGGGGAGGGACCACCGGGGCTCCATCGGCCGTCGAGCGGCTGTTCACAAGCTCGGACGGAGACCCGTACGCGAAAGGCGACCATGATCAACCTTTTTCAGCCCCAGGTAGGGGCGGAGGAACTCGACGCGGTCGCCGGCGTGTTCCACGACCGCCGGCTCGGCAGCGGGCGGCGCACCAGGGCCTTCGAGGAGGCCTTCGCCGAACACCTGGGGATCCCCGCCGACCACGTCGTGTTCACCAGCTCCGGCACCACCGCCCTCCACCTGGCCGTCGAGACCCTCGACCTCCGCGACGGCGACGAGGTCGTCCTGCCCTCCATCGTGCTGCCCGCCACCGCCGAGGCCGTGGCCGGACGCGGCGGCCGCCCGGTCTTCTGCGACGTCGACCGCCGCACGCTCAACCCGTCCCTGGAGGACATCGAGGCCGTCCTCACCGACCGCACCCGGGCGGTCCTCCTGCTGCACTACGGCGGCCGCACCGGCGACGTCGTCCGCATCGCGGCGCGCTGCCGCGAGCTCGGCGTCCTCCTGATCGAGGACGGCGCCTGCTCCGTCGCCTCCAGCGTCGGCGGGGTGCCCGCCGGCACCTTCGGCGACCTGGCCGTCTGGAGCTTCGACCCGGGCCGGGTCATCGTCACCGGCGACGGCGGCATGGTGTACGCCAAGGACCCCGAACGGGCCGCGCGCACCAGGCTCCTCGCCCAGCGCGGCCTGGTCCGGGCCACCAGCTTCGGCCACGCCGCGGTGGGCTCCGGGGCGGGCCGGGCCCCCCTGCCCGAGTACGGCCGCGGCATCGTCGGCAACGACCTGACGGCCGCCATCGGCCAGGTACAGCTGCGCCGCCTCCCCGAGATGGTGGAGCGGCGCACCCGGATCGCCGAGCGCTACGACCGGGAACTGGCCGACACCGAGGGCCTGCTGACGCCCCCGCCGCTGCCCGAGGGCCAGCAGACCACCCACTGCCTCTACTGGGTGCAGCTCGACCCCGCGATCAAGGACAAGGTCGTCGGCGACCTCCTCGCCGAGGAGATCGACACCACCTCCCACTACGCCCCCCTGCACCGGTTCCGGCCGCAGGACAGCGCCGGGGAGCCCCCGGCCGCCCGGCTGCCCGCCTGCGACTGGGCCGTCGACCGCACCGTACGCCTGCCCCTGCACCCCGGCCTCAGCGACGAGGACGTGGCCGCCGTCATCGGCTCCCTGCGCAGGGCGGTACGGACGCGGCTCGCCGAAGCCGGCTCAGAAGAAGGACTCACCGTGAAGGACACCCCATGAACCGACGCGTCGTCATCACCGGGATCGGCGTGGTCGCACCCGGGGGAGTGGGCACCAAGGCGTACTGGGCCCGGCTCACCTCCGGCCGGACCGCGACCCGTGCCATCAGCCTCTTCGACGCCACGGGCTTCCGCTCCCGGATCGCCGCCGAGGTGGACTTCGACCCGCTCGCCCACGGCTTCACCCCCGAGGACGTCGCACGCCTCGACCGGGCCGCGCAGTTCGCCCTGGTCAGCACCGACGAGGCGATCCGCGACAGCGGCCTCGACACCGCGGCCCTGGACCCGACGCGCACGGGCGTCACCCTCGGCAGCGCGGTGGGCTGCACCACCGGCCTGGACATCGAGTACGAAGCGGTCAGCCGGGGTGGCTCCACCTGGCAGGTGGACCACACCCTCGCCGTCCCCCACCTGTTCGACTACTTCGTGCCCAGCTCGCTGGCGGCCGAAGTGGCCTGGCGGGTCGGCGCCCAGGGACCCGTCTCCCTGGTGTCCACCGGCTGCACCTCCGGGCTCGACTCCATCGGCCACGCCGTGGAGCTGATCCGCGAGGGCAGCGCCGACGTGATGGTCACCGGGGCCACCGAGGCCCCCATCTCGCCCATCACCGTGGCCTGCTTCGACGCCATCAAGGCCACCTCACCGCGCAACGACGACCCCGAGACCGCCTCCCGGCCCTTCGACGCCACCCGCAACGGCTTCGTCCTCGGCGAGGGCTCGGCGGTCCTCGTCCTGGAGGAGCTGGAGAGCGCCCGCCGGCGCGGCGCCCACGTGTACGCGGAGATCGCCGGCTTCGCCAGCCGCGGCAACGCCTACCACATGACGGGCCTGAAGGCCGAGGGCCGCGAGATGGCCGAGGCCATCACCGTCGCCCTCGACGAGGCCCGCCTGCCCGCCACCGCCGTCGACTACGTCAACGCCCACGGCTCCGGCACCAAGCAGAACGACCGGCACGAGACGGCCGCCTTCAAGCGCAGCCTCGGACAGCGCGCCTACGAGGTCCCGGTCAGCTCCATCAAGTCGATGATCGGCCACTCCCTCGGCGCCATCGGCTCCCTGGAGGTCGCCGCCAGCGCCCTGGCCATCGAGCACAACACGGTCCCGCCGACCGCCAACCTCCACACCCCCGACCCGACCTGCGACCTGGACTACATCCCGCTGACCGCACGCGAGCACCGCACCGACACCGTCCTCAGCGTCGGCAGCGGCTTCGGCGGCTTCCAGAGCGCCATGATCCTGACCCGTCCGCGTCTGGGAGATGCCGCATGAGCGCCGCCACCGCCACCGACACGGCCCCCGCCGTACCCGCCGCCAGGACCACCGCACCGGTCGTCACCGGCATCGGCGTCGCCGCCCCGAACGGCCTGGGCACCGAGGCCTGGTGGGCCGCCGTGCTGCGCGGCGAGAACGGCATCCGCCCCCTCACCCGCTTCGACGCCGGGCCGTACCCCGCCAAGGTCGCCGGCGAAGTCCCCGGCTTCGACGCCGCCGAGCACCTGCCCAGCCGGCTGCTCCCGCAGACCGACCAGGTCACCCGGCTCGCACTCACCGCGGCAGACGAGGCCCTCGCCGACGCGGACGTGGACCCGGCACGGTTGCCGGAGTTCGCGGCCGGAGTGATCACCGCCAACTCCGCGGGCGGCTACGAGTTCGGGCAGCGCGAGCTGGAGGCCCTGTGGAGCAAGGGCGGCCAGTACGTCAGCGCGTACCAGTCCTTCGCCTGGTTCTACGCCGTCAACAGCGGCCAGATCTCCATCAAGAACGGCATGCGCGGCCCCAACAGCGTCATCGTCAGCGAGCAGGCCGGCGGCCTCGACGCGGTCGCCCAGGCCCGCCGCCAGATCCGCAAGGGCATCCGGCTGGTCGTCACCGGCGGCATGGACTCCTCGCTCTGCCCCTGGGGCTGGACCGCCCACCTGGCCACCGGCGAGCTGAGCACCGCGCAGGACCCCGCCCGCGCCTACCGGCCCTTCTCCGCCGCCGCCGACGGGCACGTGGTCGGCGAAGGCGGCGCCCTGCTCATCCTGGAGGACGCCGACGCCGCCCGGGAACGGGGCGCCGAGCCCTACGGCACCGTCGCCGGGTACGCCGCCACCTTCGACCCGCCGCCCGGCTCCGGCGGTGCCCCCCGCCTCGGCGCCGCCGCGGCGCTCGCCCTGCGCGAGGCCGGGCTCACCCCCGCCGACGTCGACGTGGTCTTCGCCGACGCGGCCGGACGCCGCGACGCCGACCGGGACGAGGCCCGCGCCATCGCCGACCTCTTCGGGGAGTACGCGGTCCCCGTGACCGCGCCCAAGACCATGACGGGCCGCCTCGCCGCCGGGGGCTCCTCCCTCGACCTGGCCGCCGCCCTGCTCTCCCTGCGGGACGGGGTGATCCCGCCGACCGTCAACACCGGCCCGCCCGCCGAGGACTGCCCGATCGACCTGGTGACCGAGGTCCGCAGGCCCGAACGGCTGCGCACGGCCCTGGTCCTGGCCCGCGGCCGGGGCGGCTTCAACGCGGCCATGGTGCTCCGGGGCCGCTGACCCGCCCCGGCCCGGCCCCGCACGCCGACGGCCGCCGCCGACGCCCGGGCACGCGTACGCGCACGCGTGCCCGGCGTCCGCGGCGGCCGTCGGCGTGGCCGGTTCCAGTGCCCTTCCAAGCGGCCTCAACCGGGAATGAGGACCGTGGTACGCCGGGATCACCCCCGATCAGGAGGACAGCGCCGTGCCGATCTTCAGATACCCGGAACTGCCCCTCGACGGGCTGCTGCGCCGGGCCGCGCTGCGCGACCCCGACGCCTGCGCCGTACGCACCGCCCACGGCATGCGGACCTTCGCCGAACTCGACGCCCGCGCCGACCGCCACGCCGCCTACCTGGAGCACACCCTCGGCAGGCGCGGAGCCCGCGTCGGCATCGCCAACGCCCTCGGCGAGGAGTTCGCCGCCGCCTACTACGGCACCCTGCGCAGCGGCAACACCGCCGTCCTCCTCAACCCGCTCGTCCGGGCCGCCGGGCTGCGCCACATGTGCGAGGACGCCCGCGTCGAGATCGCCTTCGTCCCCACCGCCACCGCCGAGCTGCTCGTCAAGGCCGCCGACCGGCTGCCCCTGCTGCGCGCGGTCGTCGTCACCGACGCCCCCGACGGGATCGTGCCCGCCGACGCCGTCCCGCTGTGCGTCGCCCTGGACTCCGCGCCACGGCCCGAGCCCCGCACAACGGCCGCCTTCGACCCCGACACCGAAGCCTGCGTCCAGTTCACCACCGGTACCACGGGCCGCCCCAAGGGTGTCCGCCTGACCCACCGCAACCTCGTCGCCAACGCCGCGCAGACCGCCGCCGCCCATCACCTCGACGCCGGCTCGGTGACCCTGAACAACCTGCCGGTCTACCACCCCATGCACCTCAACTCGGCCGTCTACGCGGGCGCCTGCCAGGTGCTGTGCCCCTGCCCCCGCCCCGCCGCCGCCCTCGAACTGGCCGACCGCACCGGAGCCACCCACCTCTACACGGTCCCGGCCCGCCTGCACCAGCTCGCCGCCGACGTCCGCTTCGCCGAAGGCCCCCGCGGCGCCGGCCTGCCGCACCCCCTTCCCGGCCGGCCCGGCCGCCTGACCGCGGTCCTCTCCGGCGGCAGCGCCCTCGCCCCCGCCGACGCCCGGCTGCTCGGCGAACGGCTCGGCGTACCCGTCATCCAGGGCTACGGCATGGTCGAACTCTCCCCCCTCACCCACTCCCAGCGGCCCGACGGCCGCACCGGCGCCGGCACCGTCGGCGCGCCCGTGCCCGGCACCGAATGCCGCATCGCACACCCGGAGACCGGCCTCCCGCTCGGCCCCGGCGAGACCGGCCAGGTACAGGTGCGCGGCCCCCAGCTGATGGCCGGCTACCTCGGCGAGAGCGGACCCCCCGCCGACGCCGACGGCTGGTTCTCCACCGGGGACGCCGGCCGGATCGGCCCCGACGGCGAACTGTTCCTCGCCGACCGCCTCGACGACGTCTTCTCGTACGACAGCGAACTCGTCTCGCCCACCGCCGTCGAAGCCGTCCTCGCCGCCGACCCGCGCGTCGAGGACTGCGTCGTCGTCGGCTGGCCCGACCCCGTCCACGGAGCCCTCGTCTGGCTCGGCATCGTCCTCGCCGATCCGGCCGCCCCCGGACTCCTCGACGTACTCGACTCGATCGTCGAGACGGCCAACGAGCAGCTCGCCCCGCACGAGCAGATCCGCCGCGTGGAGGTCCTGGAAGCCGTCCCGCGCAACCCCTCCGGCAAGCCGGAGCGCCGCTCGCTGCGCCGCGGCCTGCGCCTGCGGGCGGCGGCCGAAGCCGCCGCCTGACCTCACGAGGGGCCGTGGACGGCCGGTGCAGCCGGGGTCCAGGGCACTTCGAGCGCTCCTCCGCCGACGCCCGCGATGGTCGGGAGCGAGGTTGAGAGAGGTGTGATCCGATGTCAGGTGAGCGTGTGCAGCACACGTCGTATTCGGTGGACGTCGCAGCCCCCGCGGGCGTGGTCTACGCGCTGATCGCGGACACCACCCAGTGGCCGCTGTTCGTCCCGCCCAGCGTCCACGTGGAGCGGCTGGACTTCGACGGGACCCGGGACCGCTTCGGCATGTGGGCGACCGCCAACGGGACGGTCACCTCCTGGGTCTCCCAGCGCTCCCTGGACCCCCGGCGGCGGACCATCGACTTCCACCAGGAGGTCCCGGCGGCCCCGGCGACCTCCATGGGCGGCCACTGGGCCGTCGAGGAGCTGGGCCCCGCCCGCTCCCGGCTGACCCTCCTGCACCGGTTCGCGGTCCGCGACGACGACCCGGCCGGCCGTGAGTGGCTCACCCGGGCCACCGACACCAACAGCCGGGCCGAACTGGACCAGCTGAAGGAGACCGCCGAACTGTGGGCGAAGCTCGACGGCCTGCTGCTGACCTTCGAGGAGTCGGTACGCGTCCACGGCCCGTCCGAGCTCGTCTACGACTTCCTGTACCGGGCCGGCGACTGGCCCGTCCACCTGCCCGAGATCACCCGGGCCGACGTGGTCGAGGACCGGCAGGGCGTCCAGCTGCTGGGCATGGACACCCGAGGCGCCGACGGCGCCACCGAGACCAGCGAATCGGTCCGGGTCTGTTTCCCGCACGCCGGCCGGATCGTCTTCAAGCAGACCCGCACCCCCCGGCTGCTGGCCGCGCACACCGGCGAATGGGCCGTCAACCCCGACGAGACCGGGGTCACCGCCGTCGCCACCCACCAGGTCCTGCTCCGCGAAGAGGACATCGAGCCCGTGCTCGGCCCCGGCGCCGACCTCACCCAGGCCCGGGACCACGTACGCCGCACCCTGGGCGGCGCGAGCACCCGCGTCCTGCACCTGGCCCGGCGGCACGCGGAGACGGCCGTCCGCAGCCTGATCCCGCAGCGGTGAACGCGGCCCCCGGCGACCGCCCGCCGCCGTCCGCCGCTCGGGCCGCCGTACCCCGGCCGTGGATCCACCCCGCCGCACCCCTCCAGCTCGACGTCCTCCTCGACGGCCTCACCCACCCGGGCCGGGGCCTGTACACCGAGCAGCTGCACTGGCGCTGGCACGGCCCGCTCGAAGCCGAGCGGTTCGCCCGCGCCTGGCAGACCGTCACCGACCAGGAAGCCGTCCTGCGCACCGGCCTCGCCGAGCCGGCCGCCGGGGCCGCGCCGCGGTTCGCCGTACACGCGTACGCGGCCCCGCTGATCACCCACCACGGCCCCGGCGGCACCGGTCCGCGGGACTGGGAGGCGCTCCTCGCCACCGAGCGGCTGCGCGAGTTCGACCTGACGCGGCCCGGCCCGCTGCGGATCGCCCTGCTCGGCACGGCGGACGGCGGCACGCGGGTGCTGCTCACCTACCACCGCGCACTGCTGGACCCGGTGGGCGCCCGCCGCCTGCTGGCCTCCTTCCACCGCGCCTACGCCGCCGAGGGCCCGCCCCGGGGCGGCGAGCGCCGGCCCGACCTGCGCGACCACCTCCGCTGGGTCGGTGCCCGGGACCTCGCCCCGGCCCGCGCGTTCTGGACCTGGGCCGCCCCGCCCGCCGGGAGCGTGACCCTGCCCGCCCTGGACCGGGGCCCCACCCACCAGCGCGGGCACGGCCGCACCCGCCAGCGCCTCACCCCGGCGGAGGCCGGCCGGCTGCGCGCCTGGGCCGCCCTGCTCGGCGCGGCCGAAAGCACCGCCCTGCAGGCCGCCTGGGCGCTGCTGCTGTACCGCGCGGGCGCCGGGGGCGCACCGGGCGCGGTGCCGGTGGCGTTCTCGGCGGCCGTCTCCGGGCGGGGCATCCCGCTGGAGGGGGCCGGGCAGCTTCCGGGCCCCCTCGGGAACGCGCTGCCGGTGGCGGTGGACGTGCACCCCGGGGCGACGGTGTCCGTGCTGCTGGGCGAACTGGCCGGCCGGGCCGTCGACCTCGCGGCGTACGAGTGGGTCTCGCCGGGGCAGATCCGGGGCTGGGCCCCCGGGAGCCCGCGCACGGAGTCGGTGCTCGCGTTCCTCCCGCCGGAGGACGGCGGGAGGAACGCCACCCCGCTGCCGGGGGCGTCGGGGCTTGCGGCGTCTGCGGCGTCTGCGGGTCTGTCCGGTCCGTCGGGTCCGTCGGGTCCGTCCGGTCCGGAGTCCGCCGAGGCCGTCGGGGCCCTCACCGGGATGCCGGTCGCCGTCACGGCCCGGCACGACCACGACGGCGGGCTGACGCTGACCGCCGCGCACGACCGGACGCGGATCACGGACGGGGACGCCGCCGAACTCCTCTGGCAGACCGCCCTGCTGCTGCGGCGGCTGCCACTGGAGGCCGGGCCCGACACCACCGTCGCCGAGGCGCTCGCGCCGCTGCACGGGGCGCCCCCGCCCCGAGCCGCACCGGACCCCGTGCCGGCCGCCCGGGTGCTGCGCCCGGCCGCCGCGGCCGGGGCCGGGCTGGTCTGCCTGGTCCCGCCCCCCGGCGCCGCCGAGGACTGCTACGACCGCCTCGCCGAACGCCACCGGGGGGCGCGGGCCCTGCTGACCACCGCACCGGACCCGGCCGCCGTCCTCGCCGCACTGGCCCCCGCCCTGGCCGCCGGGGAGCCCGTCGCCGTCGGCGGCCACCCGGGCGCGCGGGCCCTCGCGCACGAGGCCGCCCGCCGGGTCGCCGCGTACGGCTGGAGCCGCCCACCGGTGGTCGTCTCCGGCTCCGACCGCGCCCTCGCGAAGGCCCTGGCGGGACTTCCCCAGCGCGGTTCGAGCGGTCCTTGAAGGACCTTCAAGCGCCGGCGCGGACCTTGGTAGGGCCCTGTCACCGGGAGCGCCCAGCGCAGAGGGGAGCAGAGCCGTGCCGGCCCTCGCCCAACCGGAACCGCCGCACCTCCCGCACCTGTCACTCGACGGACTGCTCCGCCGAGCCGCCGAACGAGCTCCCGACGCCCCCGCGCTCCGCGTGGGCGCCCGGACGCTGACCTTCGGCGAACTCGACGCCCGGGCCGACCGGATCGCCGCCTTCCTGGAGTGCTCGGTCGGCCGCCGCGGAGCCCGCGTCGGGGTCGCCAACACCCTCGACGCGGACTTCGCCGCCGCCTACTACGGCACCGTCCGCAGCGGCAACACCGTCGTCCTGCTGAACCCGCTCGTCTCGCCCACCCGGCTCGCGAAGGTGCTGGGCGCGGCCGGAGCGGAACTCGCCTTCGTCCCCCGCGCCACCGCCGAACTGCTCGCCGACGCCGACAGCCGGCCGCCCTGTCTGTCGCTCGTCCTGGTCACCGGCGCCGGGGACGACCCCGTCCCCGGGGACACCGTCCCGGTGGACCTCGTCCTGGACGCCGTCGCCGCCGCCACCCACCGCGCGGCCCCCGGCGAACCCGCCGGTTTCGACCCCGACGCGGAGGTCTGCGTCCAGTTCACCACCGGCACCACCGGCCGCCCCAAGGGGGTGCGGCTGACCCACCGCAGCCTCGTCGCCAACGCCGCGCAGACCGCCGCCGCGCACGGCCTCGACGCCGGCTCCGTCACCCTCAACCACCTGCCGCTCCACCTGCCGATGCACCTCAACTCGGCCGTGTACGCGGGCGCCTGCCAGGTGCTGTGCCCCGACCCGGAGCCGCTGGTCTCGCTCGCCCTCGCCGAGAGCACCGGAGCCACCCACTACTACGGGCTGCCCGCCCGCCTGCACCGGCTCGCCGCCGACGAGCGCCTGCGCGGCCCCGCCGCCCTCCCCGGCGTCCCCGCGGGCCCCCGGCTGCGCGCCGTGCTGTCCGGCGGCAGCGCCCTGTCCCCGGACGCCGCCCGGATCCTGGGCGAGCGGCTCGGCGTACCCGTCCTCCAGGGCTACGGCCTCGCCGAACTCTCCCCGCTCACCCACTCGCAGAGCCCGGACCGGCCGGTGCCCGGCTCGGTGGGCACGCCCGTGCCCGGTACCGGGTGCCGCATCGTGCACCCGGACACCGGGGTGCCGCTGGGTCCGGGGGAGACCGGCGAAGTGCAGGTGCGGGGCCCCCAGCTGATGGCCGGCTACCTCGACGAGAGCGGCCCGCCCGCCGACGCGGACGGCTGGTTCTCCACCGGGGACGTCGGCCGGATCGGCCCCGGCGGAGAGCTGTTCCTCGTCGACCGGCTCGGCGACGTGTTCCTGCACGACGGCGAACTCGTCTCGCCCAGCGCGGTCGAGCGGATCCTCGGCTCCGACCCGCGGGTCGCCGAGTGCGCGGTCGTCGGCTGGCCCGACGCCGTGCACGGATCGGTCACCTGGGCCGGCATCGTGCTCCGCGACCGCGCGGCCGCCGGGCCCGCCGTACTGGAGGAGATCGCCGCCCGCGCCAACACCCGCCTGGCGCCCTACGAGCGGATCCGCCGCGTCGAGGCGATCGACGCCGTCCCGCGCACCCCCGTCGGCAAACCCGTACGCGGTGAGCTGCGCCGCACCGTCCGCACCCGCGCGGCCGCCGAAGCGGCGGCCTGACTCGACCGCGTGCCGTACGGCGGCCCGTACGGCGGCCCGTACGGCACCAAGGTCTCCGATCGTCCGACCAAAGTACCGTCCGCCGTCCGGACCCGCGGCGGGAAGGGATCATGAAGGTAACGTCCGATCCGTGCCCCACTTCACGACAGCTCCCCGGCCCGTTCCCGTACGGAGGAGTCCACGGGACTGGACCGTGGACGCCCTCCTGTTCCTGCTCGCGGTGGCCTACGCCGCGGCGACCGCGCGGAGCCGCATGCACTCGGCCCCGGGACCGGGGCCCGACTGGACGGACCTGGAGCCGGTGGCCGGCGCGCTCGCCTGCGGCCTGCTGTGGCTGCGCCGCAGCAGGCCGGCCGGGGCCGCGTGCGTGCTGATCGCCCTCTCGGTGCCGTTCGCGAGCGCCGCGGGCGCCATGCTCGCGGCGCTCTTCACCGTGGCCGTGCACCGCGCGCCGCGCACCGCCCTGACCGTCTACGCGGCCAGGCCGGTGCTGTCTCCGGCCGTCATGCGGCGGCTCATCGACAAGGTCGTGTCCCTGCCCGAGGACGGGGGCCGGCAGGGCGTCGAGGAGCGGCTGGCGGTCCTCAACGAGCGCGAGCGGGCGGTGGCCCTCGGCATCGGCCAGGGCAAGTCGAACGCGGAGATCGGCGCGGCGCTCCATCTCGGTGTCTCCACGGTCAAGACCCACGTCTCGGGGATCCTGGCCAAACTCGGCCTCGACAACCGGGTGCAGGTCGCGCTCTACGTGCACGACGCCGGACAATGGGAAGACCGCTCCTGACGCCGGTCCGTGAAGGTTCGTCAATTCCCCGCCCGGAATTCCACCGGTGATCGAAAACATGGTCGCCGCGAACCTGCCCGGATGACACAATCAACCCGCTCCGGAAAAAACAGGAGGTATCCCATGTCCGATACGCCGGAAAACGAAGCCGACGAGGCCGTCGAGGCCGTCGAGCCCGATGACAAGGCCAGGTTTCGCGAGGCCCTGGAGCGCAAGGCCCCCGCCACCCGCTCGCAGCAGGCGCACAACGCGGGCGGCCTGAAGCTCAAGGGCGGCAGCGGACCCACCGGCCAGGGACGGACCTTCCGCCGCAAGGCCGGCTGAGCCGGCCCCTGGCACCGAGACCGGGCTGCCGCGATCCGAACCCCCGTCGGATCGCGGCAGCCTTTTCGTGTTCCCGCACCGCCCGGGAACAGGGCGTCAGGCGGCGAGGGCGGTGGCCGGGGCGGCGGCGGCCGCACGCCGCCGCGCGGTGACCGCCACCGCCGCGGCGGTCGCCGCGCCGAGCAGCAGGACCGCGGCGAGGGCGAGGAGGGTCGCCGCGTCCGGGTGGGCCGGGGACTGGCCGCGCCAGGCCTGCCAGGTCACCACCGCGACCAGCCCGCCGTAGCCGAGGGCGGCGCTGCCGACCAGGCGGGCGCGCACCTTCTCGTCGCGCAGCCAGACGTGCTTCGCGGCCAGGGCGGCCAGTACGGCGGCGACCAGCAGGAGCACCTGGATGCCGTGCAGGGCGAAGAAGTGCGGGACCCGGAAGTCGCCGCCGGTCGTGCTCCAGCCGGTCAGCGGCATTCCGTGGCCGTCGGGGTCGCCGATGCCGTGGCCCTGGTACATCGGCACGGCGCGGCCGTTGGCGTCGGTCACCGTACGGGCGTGGATCTCCGTCGTCATCCAGAAGACCGGCACGAGCATTCCGAAGGTGGCCAGCGCCAGCCCGGCGCGGACGGCCCGGTTCAGCGCGGCGCCGCCGCCGCGCTGGAGGAGTACGACGACCGCCAGTACCAGTTGCGCGATGACGATCACCATCACGCCGAAGGTGAGTACGGGGACCAGGGCGCGGGTGACCGGGTCGCCCTGGTCGGCGTTGAAGTGGCTGAAGGTGCCGCGTGCCGCCTGG
The DNA here is from genome assembly GCF_055593565.1 of Streptomyces sp. NPDC040718. Taxonomy (NCBI): domain Bacteria; kingdom Bacillati; phylum Actinomycetota; class Actinomycetes; order Kitasatosporales; family Streptomycetaceae; genus Streptomyces; species Streptomyces sp. NPDC040718. Next base: position 77,278 of record NZ_JBVIXO010000020.1, read on the forward strand.
ACGGTGATGGCGCCGACCTCCGCCGTCGCGGCCACCGCGAAGACGGTTCCGAACCACTGGCCGACCCGTCGGCCCCTGCGGAGCTTCGTCAGCAGCCACGCCAGCGTGCCGGCGTAGAGGGCGAAGGCGAAGCCGAACTTGAGGGGCTTGACCCACACCGGCTCGTCCAGCAGCGTCCGGCCGTCGACCGCGAGCCCCGCACCGGAGACGAGGACCAGGCCGAGCATGAGCGCGCCGCAGACCACCAGGGGGCGGTGCCAGGTGCGCAGCGGGGTGAGGAAGGACGTCATCGCGGGCTCCTTGTTTCGCAGATGACTGAAAGCTAATTAGCTTTCAGTCAATCGTCAATGAATTGGTCGAAGCGATTTGCAAAGAGGCAGGTCAGGGTGCTGTTATTTTGCAATGGGGTGAAGGCAAATGCAAACGCAAGGTCGATTGTTTGCAATGAGCTGCCTGCGAAAGCAATACTGGGGCCGACGCGGACCGATATGACGACGGAGGTGGCACGTGCCCGGAGGCCGGCTGACGCACGAGGAACGGCGGGAGATCGCCCAGGGGTTGGCGGCGGGCCACACCTACTCGGAGATCGCCGCCCGGCTGGACCGGCCCGTCTCCACCGTCACCCGGGAGGTGGCCCGCAACGGTGGCGCGGGCGCCTACCGGGCCGACGCGGCGCACCGGGCGACCGCCGGGCGCGCCAGGCGGCGCGCGCAGGCCCCGGCCCAGGCCCCGGCCGCCCCGGGTGTGGAGGACGCGCACGGGCGCGACCCCGAGGCCGTGCGCGAACTGGAGGAGCAGTTCACCGCGATGATGGTCGGCAGCGGCCTGCCGCGCATGACGGCCCGGGTGCTGACCTGCCTGTACGTCACCGACGGCGGGAGCCTGACCGCCACCGAGCTCGCCCGGCGCCTCCAGGTCAGCGCGGCGTCCGTCTCCAAGGCCGTCGGGGAACTCGAACAGCAGGAACTCATCAGGCGCGAACGCGACCCGGGACGGCGGCGCGACCGCTACGTCATCGACGCCGACGCCTGGTTCCGCGGCTGGATGGCCAGCGCCCGGCAGAACACCACGCTGGCCGACTTCGCCCGCCGCAGCGCCCGGACCCTCGGGACGTCCACGCCCGCGGGCACGCGCATGCAGGACATCGGCGACTTCTTCGAGCACGTCGGCCGGGCCATGGTCCAGGCGGCGGAGGAGTGGCGGCGGGGCAGTGCCCCGTAGCGTTCAGTTTTCGTCTGTTGCAACGTCAGGGTGGTGTTCGTTGCGTTGAATTCAGGCTTGGTGCAACGATTGCAGGGCTCTGGCCTGCGGTGATGGTGGTTCTTCGCAACGGGTGTGTTGCTGGGTTGTTGAACGCGACGTAGCGTTCAGGTCGTCGGAAACAGCGAGTGACAGAGACCGAAGGAAGAGAAGCCATGCAGAAGTTCGCCACCGCCGCCGCGATCGCCGCCGTCCTGGACGTCCCGGCCGGGAACATCCGCTTCATCGCCGCCGACCGCGCCGACACCACGGTCGAGGTCCTGCCGGCCAACGCCTCCAAGAGCCGTGACGTGAAGGCCGCCGAGGAGACGTCCGTGGAGTTCCGGGACGGTGTCCTGCGGATCATCGCCCCGCGCAAGAGCCAGGTGTTCGGGGCTTCGGGTGCGGTGGAGGTGACGGTGCAGCTGCCGGCCGGCTCCAGTGTGGAGGCGAGGACGGCCAGTGCCGAGTTCCGCGGTGTCGGCCGGCTGGGCGAGGTGTCCCTGGAGAGCGCGCACGGCACGGTCAAGCTCGACGAGGCCGCGGGTGTCCGCCTGGCCCTGGCCGCGGGTGACATCGCGGTCGGCCGGCTGGGGGGCTCGTCGGACATCCGCACCCAGAAGGGGAACCTGACGGTCGCCGAGGCCACCGGCGGCACCGTCACCCTGCGCACCGAGCACGGCGACATCAGCGTCGGCGCCGCCCGGGGCGTCTGCGCTTCCCTGGACGCCGGCACCTCCTACGGCCGCATCAGCAACGCCCTCCAGAACACCGGCGAAGGCGCCGCCCTCACCATCCACGCCACCACCGCCTACGGCAACATCACCGCCCTCACCGCCTGAACACGGCCCTGCTCCTCAGGCCCCGCTCCCGCGGGGCCGCAGGACGTCCCGCAGCACCCCGCGCGGCAGGCCCCGCCGCCTGCGCTCGCGCGGGTAGCCGATCGACACCTCGTCGAAGCGCACCCCGTCGTGGTACGTCGTACGCGGGATGTGCAGGTGCCCGTACACCACGGCCGCCGCCCGGTAGCGCAGGTGCCAGTCCGCCGTCAGCGTCGTCCCGCACCACTGCGCGAACTGCGGGTAGCGCAGGATGTCGGTGGGCTCCCGCACCAGCGGGTAGTGGTTGACCAGCACGGTCCCCAGCGCCGGGTCCACCTCGTCCAGGCGGGCCGCCGTCGCCGCCACCCTGGCCCGGCACCAGCCGTCCATGCCCGGGTACGGATCCGGGTGCAGCAGGAACTCGTCCGTGCACACCACCCCCGACGCGTGGGCGGCGGCGAGGGACTGCTCCTTCGTCAGCTCCGGGTCGCGGAAGGAGTAGTCGTAGTGCGTGAACAGCGGAGCCACCACCACCGGCCCGCCGGGCCCCTCCCACACCGGGTACGGGTCCTCCGGCGTGAGCACCCCGAGCCTCCGGCACATCTCCACCAGGTACCGGTAGCGCGGCTCCCCGCGCAACTGCACCGGGTCGTCCGCCGGCGTCCACAGGTCGTGGTTCCCGGGGGTCCACACCACCCGCGCGAACCGCTCGCGCAGCAGCCCGAGCGCCCACTCGATCTCGGACGCTGTCTCGCTGACGTCCCCCGCCACCAGCAGCCAGTCCCCGGGCGACCCGGGCACGACCTCCTCCTCCAGCAGCCGGCGGTTCTCCGCGTGCACCACGTGCAGGTCGGACACGGCCATCAGCCGGCCCGCCGGCGCCGCCATCAGCCGGCCACCTTCCGCAGCCAGCCGTCCACCGTGTCCGCGACGGCCCCCGCGTCCGCGCCCAGCAGCGAGAAGTGGTCGCCCGCCACCTCGGCCAAGTGGTCCGCGTACTCCCAGCCGCCCGCGGCCGAGGCCGCGGACGCCGAGGCGCGCACCAGCAGCGTGGGCGCCGACGCCGGCTCCGGCGTCCAGTCGGCGAACACCCTCAGGTGCCCGCCCATCGCGAGCAGCGCCGCGTCACCGGGCACCCCGGGCGGGCCGTCCGTACCCAGCAGGTGTTCCGTCAGCACCGCCGGCCCGCGCCGGTTCCCGCCCCGCGCGTACGTGTCGAGCAGCACCACCGCCGCCGCCTCACGGCCGATCTCCAGCAGCTCCCGGGCCACGGCGTGCGCGATCCACCCGCCGGACGCGTGCCCCAGCAGCACGGGCCGCGCGGCGCCCGCCGCCTCGGCCACCGCCTCCGCCTGGGCCCGCACCAGCGCCTGCCGGCTGCGCGGCAGCACCCCGTCGCCGGCGAAACCCGGGTGCGCCAGCACCGTCAGGCCCCGCCGCCCGTCCAGGGCCGCCGCCAGCGCGAGGAACTCGTCCGGGCCGGACGCCGCGCCCAGCGAGGGGAACGCGAACAGCCCCGCCGCCCCCTCCCGCCCGGCCGCCAGCCGCACCGCAGCCGGCCAGCGCGCCACCCCCGACCGGGAGTCGTAGCCGGGCAGCAGCTCGGCCGCCGCCATCAGCAGCGCCACGCCCTCGGCGGTACGGCCCTGCGCGTGCGCCCCGCGCAGCAGCCCCGCGAAGGTGCCCCCGCCCGGCCCACCCGGCGGAGCCCCCTCGTCGGCCCGCCGGCTGGCGGCCCGGCGCGGCCGCCGGACGGGCTCGGCGGCCTCCGCCGCCCGCTCCCACGCCAGCGCCAGCGGGGTGACGGGCCGGCCGTCCGGCCCGCCCGGCAGCTCGGACAGGGTCACGGTCGCCGCGGCCACCGGACCGCCCTCCGCGTCGGCCAGCTCCAGCGCCACCACCCCGGACGCGCCGCGCACGGCACGCACCCGCAGGGAGGTCGCCCCGGTCGCGTACAGGGCCGTGTCCCGCCACACCCGCGCCGACAGCGGCTCCGGCGCCGACGCCAGCACGGGGTGCAGCGCCGCCTCCAGCAGCGCGGGGTGCAGGGCGTACGGCTGCCCGTGCAGCGCGGCCGGCAGCAGGACCTCCGCGAGGAACTCCTCGCCCCGCCGCCAGGCCCGCTCCACCGCGGGGTGCTCCCCGGCCCCCTCCAGCGGCTCCGCCTCGGCCGGCGGCCACTGCGCCAGGGTGAAGGACGGGGCCCGGCCCGGGGCCAGAACGGCCGTCAGGTGCCGCACCCACGGCTCCTCCGGGTCGGCGGCCCCGGCCCGCGAGACCACCGTCAGCCGCCGCCGGCCGGCTGCGTCGGGGGCCTGCGCCAGCAGCTGGAGCAGCACCCCGCCCCGTGCGGGCAGCGTCAGCGCCGCCTCCGCGGCGGCCTCCTCGACCTCCGGCGCGCCGACCGCGCCGCCCACCGCGAGCGCCGCCTCCACCAGCGCCTGCGCCGGCACGCGGCCGGACGCGGCGAACTCCGGGTGGCTGCGCGCCGAGACCGTGCCGGTGAACAGGACGGCCCCCGCCTCCGGGAGGTCCAGCCGCCACGCGGCCAGCGGATGCCCGGTCGCGGTCATCCCCGTCGCGGCCGGGCCCGCCGTCCCGGGGGTGTCGGCCCCGGCCGGTCCGGGCCGGTCAGCCGGCCGCGCCCGCACGGACCCGCCGGCCGGGTACCGCCCCGCCCGGGCGGCGGGGCCCTGGCCCGGCCGGCGGTCCTCGCGCCGGAAGGGGTACGCGGGCAGGCCGTACAGCGGCGCCCCGGCGGGGATCCCCAGCGGCAGCCGGCCGAGGACGCCGTGCGCGTACAGGGTCGCGGTCGCCGTGAGCAGCGCCCGGACCTCGTCGCCCCGGCGGCACAGGGCGGGCACGACGACGGTGGCGCCCCCGTCGGCGAGGCAGGGCCGGGCCATGCCCGCGAGGGCGCCGCCGGGGCCCAACTCCAGTACGGCGGTGGCGCCTTCGGACTCCAGGGTGCGGACGGCGTCCTGGAACCGGACGGTCTCTCGGACGTGGCCGACCCAGTAGTCCGGGTGCGCGACCTCATCGGTGACGATGCCGCCGGTGAGCGCGGAGACGAAGGCGATCCGGGGCCGCCGGAAGTCCAGGTCCGCGATGGCCCGCCGGAACTCCTCCAGCATCGGGTCCATCAGCGGCGAGTGGAAGGCGTGCCCCGACCGCAGCGTCCTGGACTTGACGTCCTGCTCGGCCAGCCGTCCCACGACGGCCCGGACGGCTTCGCGGGCACCGGAGACGACGACCTCCCGGGGCCCGTTGACGGCGGCGAGCGCCGTGCCAGGCACCAGCAGCGGGGCGACCTCCTCCGCGCCCGTCCGGACGGCGACCATGAGCCCGGCCTCGGGCAGGGCCTCCATCAGCCGTCCGCGCGCGGTGACGAGCACGGCCGCGTCCTGGAGGGACAGCACCCCGGACACGTGGGCGGCGGCGATCTCGCCGGCCGAGTGCCCGCCGACGAACTCGGGCACGACCCCCCACGACTCGACGAGCCGGTAGAGCGCGACCTCGACGGCGAACAGGGCGGCCTGCGCGGTCCCGGTGCGGCTCAGGGCACCGGCAGCGGCGTCGTCGTCGCCGAAGACGGCCTCCCGGACCCCGCCGCCGAGTTCGGCGCACACCTCGTCGAGGGCGGCGGCGAACACGGGGAAGGCCTCGTACAGCCCGCGGCCCGTCCCCGGCCGCAGGCCGTCCTCGCCGGTGAACAGGACGGCCAGGTCCCGCGGCCGCGCCGCGGTCCCGCGCACCAGCCCCGCGGCCCGCCGGTCCCGGGCGAGGGCCTCCAGTCCGCGCACCAGCTCCTCCCGGTCCGCGGCGACGACCACCGCCCGGTGCGCGAAGGCCGTACGCGTGGTGGCGAGCGCCCGGCCCAGCGCCCCCGGCCGCGCGTCGGCGTGCTCGCCCAGCCAGGCCAGCAGCCGCCGGGCCTGGGCGCGCAGGCCCTCCGGGGTGGTGCCGGAGACGGTGTACGGCAGCGGGTGCGCGGTCCCGTAGTCCGCCCCGTCGGCCCCGGTGCCGGCGGCCGGGGCCGTACGCGGTGCCTCCTCCAGGACGACGTGGCAGTCCGGGCCGCCCGTACCGCAGGAGCTGACGCCCACGACGGGCCGCCGGCCGGACGCCCCGGCGCGCCCGCCCGGCGCCGGCGCGCGGCGGTCCCGGCCCGCGCCCGGCAGCGCCCCGATCAGGTCCGTGATGCCCACCGCGCCGTGCGGTTCGACGTACCGGACCTCGCGCGGGCCGACGCCGGCCCGCTCGCAGACCCGGCGCAGCACGTCCTCCCCGCCCGGCCGGCCGTCGCCGTCGGGCGCGGCCGGCCCCGTACCGCCGCCCTCGTCGACGCCGCTGCCCGCGATGACGCCGAGCACCCGGTCGCCGTCGGCCAGGGCCCGGGCGAGGGGTTTGAGGACGAGGACGCCGCCGCCCTCGCAGCGTACGGAGCCGCGGGCGCGGGCCCCGGCGCCCGGCCCGCCGGGGCCGGCCGCCGCGACGGACGCGCCCGGGACCGGTTCGGGACCGAGCCCGCCGACCAGGGCGACGTCGCACTCGCCGCCGCGCAGGCTCTCGCACGCCAGGTGCACGGCCACGAGCGAGGAGGAACGGCCGGTGTACACGGTCGTGCTCGGACCGCGCAGCCCCAGCAGGCCGCCGGTGCGGTGGCCGATGGTCTCCGGGCCGCGCTGGTACGACGGCGCGGTGTGCCCGTCCCGCACGGCGCCCACGAACACGCCGACGCGCTCGCCGCGCAGCGACCCGGGCACGATCCCCGCGTGTTCGAGGGCCTCCCAGCACAGCTCCAGCATCAGCCGCCGGCGCGGGCCCATCGACGCGGCCTCGCGCGGGGAGACCCCGAAGAAGGCCGGGTCGAAGTCGTCGGCGGTGTCGTCCCGCGGCCGCCACGGGGCGTCGGGGTCCGGGGCCTTCGGGAGGCGGCAGGACAGGCCGAGGACCGCGATCCGGTCGTCCGGGGGCACGGTGACGTCCGGGAGCGGACCACGAGCGTCTTCAGGCATTTCTTCTCACCCATCCGTCCTGACGCGAGGTGATGCGGGGGAGATGGTGCGCACAGTGGCTGGAGGCGGGCTCAAGAACGGCTGAATCCGGCCGCCCGACCGCCGGGACGGGTCCCCGGCGGCCCCAAAACCGTTCACCCGAACGGCAAATGAGAGCATGCCGGGAGGGCTGGTAACGCCACGGAAGACGAAAGGTCATCTGCAATGGAGAATTCCGCCGACGGTGTGTACGACGTGGTCATCCTCGGTGGTGGCAGCGGGGGCTACTCCTGCGCCCTGCGCGCGACCCAGCTCGGCCTGGACGTCGTCCTGATCGAGAAGGGCAAGCTGGGCGGCACCTGCCTGCACAACGGCTGCATCCCGACCAAGGCGCTGCTGCACGCGGGCGAGGTCGCCGACGAACTGCGCCGCAGCGAGTCCTACGGAGTGAAGGCCACCTTCGGGGGCGTGGACATAGCCGGGGTGCACGAGTACAAGGACGGCGTGATCGCCGGCCTCTACAAGGGCCTGCAGGGCATGCTGAAGTCGCGCAGGAACCTCACCCTGGTGGAGGGCGAGGGCCGCCTCGTCTCCCCGACCGAGGTCGAGGCCGGCGGCGTCCGCTACAAGGGCCGCCACGTCGTCCTCGCCACCGGCTCCCAGCCGCGTTCGCTGCCCGGCCTGGCCATCGACGGCAACCGGGTCGTCTCCTCCGACCACGCGCTGTTCCTCGACCGGATCCCCGAGTCGGCGGTCGTGCTCGGCGGCGGCGTCATCGGCGTCGAGTTCGCCTCCGCCTGGAAGTCCTTCGGCGTGGACGTCACCGTCGTCGAGGGCCTGCCGCACCTGGTGCCCGCCGAGGACGTGGACGTCTCCAAGTCCCTGGAGCGCGCCTTCCGCAAGCGGAAGATCAAGTTCGAGCTGGGTTCCCGCTTCTCCGGAGTCGAGTACACCGAGAGCGGCGTACGGGTCTCCCTGGAGAACGGCAAGCAGATCGAGGCCGAGCTGCTGCTCGTCGCCGTCGGCCGCGGCCCGGTCTCCGCCGGCCTCGGCTACGAGGAGGCGGGCATCGCCCTGGAGCGCGGCCACGTCGTCGTCGACGAGCTGCTGCGCACCAACCTGCCGACCGTCTCGGCCGTCGGCGACCTGATCCCGACCCTCCAGCTGGCCCACGTCGGCTTCGCCGAGGGCATCCTCGTCGCCGAGCGGATCGCGGGCCTGCCCGTGACCCCGATCGACTACGACGGCGTCGCGCGGGTCACCTACTGCGAGCCCGAGATCGCCTCCGTCGGCCTCAGCGAGGCGAAGGCCAAGGAGGTCTACGGCGAGGACAAGGTCGTCGTCGGCAAGTTCAACGCCGGCAGCACCGGCAAGAGCAAGATCCTGAAGTCCGCGGGCGACGTCAAGCTCGTCCAGGTCGTCGACGGCCCCGTCATCGGCATCCACATGATCGGCGCGCGCGTCAGCGAGCAGATCGGCGAGGCCCAGCTCATCTTCAACTGGCAGGCCCTCCCGTCGGAGGTGGCGAGCCTCATCCACGCCCACCCGACCCAGACCGAGGCCCTGGGCGAGGCCCACCTCGCCCTCGCCGGGAAGCCCCTGCACGTCCACGGCTGACCTCGCGGTCGGTATTCCGCCATTCGGAAGGGCCGGGGCGAACTCCCCGGCCCTTCCCGGGATTTCGGCGAAATCGCTGGTACGGGACCGGGCTCGGATGCCACGATCACTGCGCCGCGGGCGTGGGCCCGCCGGTAACCGGCCATCAGGCGAGGACGTATCCATGAACCCGGAACACGGCACCAACCTGGCACGCGGCACGCACGGCACATCCCGAACGGGCACCGAGAGGGTGGCCGGCCTCCTCCTCGGTCTCTCCACCGTCCTCATCGGTCTGATGGCGGGCCTGTTCTTCGCCTTCGACGTCTCGGTGATGCCCGGCCTGGCCGCCGGTGACCTGCGCACCTACGTCACGGCCATGCAGAACTTCAACGCCGCCATCGACGGCAACGGCCTCTTCGGCAGCGCCTTCGTCCTCGCGCTGCTCGCCACCGCCGCCGCGGCCGTCGTCGAGTACCGCAAGGGCAGGCGCGGTACCGCCGCGTGGGCGGCCGCGGCGGCCGTCGCCTACCTCGTCGTACTGGTGATCACCTTCGCGGTGAACATCCCGCTGAACAACGAGCTCGCGGCCTTGGGAGACGCGGTGAAGCTGACCGACTTCTCGGTGGTGGACCAGTTCAAGGGCACCTGGGTCACCACGAACGTCCTGCGCACCCTGCTCTGCACCGCCGCCCTCACCGCCCTCGCCCGCGCCCTCCTCCTGCACGGCCGCGCGACCGCCCGCTGACCCCTCACGTCCGCCGGGACTGCCGGCCGGCGCCTACGCGTGCCGGCCGTGCAGGACCAGCGCCCAGGCCAGCAGCCCGAAGGCCGCCGTGCACAGGAGGGCGCGCCACACGTTCGCCCGGACCCAGGGCCCCTCGAACGCGCGGCGCACGGCGGCCGGATCGGCGATCCGGTCCACCGGGCCCGCCTTCTCCAGGGCGTTGTTGAGCGGGATGTTCACCCGGGCGGTGACGGCCATCGCCAGGACGTACGCGACGAACGCGCCGGCCAGCGGCACCAGCGCGTGGTGCCCGTCGCCCGGCAGGTGCAGGCCCAGGGCCAGCCCGGTGAACACCAGCGCGCCCATGTAGCCGAGCAGGAACCAGCCGTTGAGGATGGCCACGTTGATCCGCTGCATCGTCTCGATCACCGTCCGGTCGGACGAGGCGCGCAGCCCCGGCATCACCGCCACCGAGAACCCGTAGAAGAGGCCGCTGACCAGGCCCATGGTGATCGTCGCAGCGATCAGTGACGCGAACCGTGCCGTTTCCACGTGGTCCCCCCGCGTATGTGGGTGCCGCATGCGCTGCCGCACCGCGTTGGCCGGATTCTCGCCCATCCCCGGCCGTTCCGCCCCTGATCCGCGCCGTCCCCGGTTGATCCTATGGTCGTACACGCGCCACTTCCCGTGCCATCGCACAGGCCCAACGCCCCCGCGGTGCAGGCCGGATGGCCTATTCCGGGAGCACCCCCGGTGCGCGGTACCCTCCGGCTGGGCCCGCACGCCCGCCAGGACGCCGGAGAGGAATCAGACCGTGACCGACCCGAAGCACAGGCTGGACGCACTGCGGTCCGACATCGAGCGCCGCAACCCCGCCCAGCCCGAGTTCCACCAGGCCGTACGGGAGGTGCTGGACACCCTGGCCCCCGTGTTCGCGGCACGCCCCGAGTACGCCGAGGCCGGGCTCGTGGAGCGGCTCGTGGAACCGGAGCGGCAGATCATCTTCCGGGTGCCGTGGACGGACGACCACGGGCACGTCCACGTCAACCGCGGCTACCGGGTGGAGTTCAACAGCGCGCTCGGCCCGTACAAGGGCGGGCTGCGCTTCCACCCGTCCGTGGACATCGGCGTGGTGAAGTTCCTCGGCTTCGAGCAGATCTTCAAGAACGCGCTGACCGGCCTGGGCATCGGCGGCGGCAAGGGCGGCAGCGACTTCGACCCGCACGGCCGCTCCGACGCCGAGGTCATGCGCTTCTGCCAGTCCTTCATGACCGAGCTCCACCGCCACATCGGCGAGCACACCGACGTCCCCGCCGGGGACATCGGCGTCGGCGGCCGCGAGATCGGCTACCTGTTCGGCCAGTACCGGCGCATCACCAACCGCTGGGAGGCCGGCGTCCTGACCGGCAAGGGGCAGGGCTGGGGCGGCTCCGCGATCCGCCCCGAGGCCACCGGCTACGGCAGCGTCCTGTTCGCAGCCGAGATGCTGAAGGTCCGGGGCGAGTCCCTCGACGGCCTGACGGCCGTGGTCTCCGGCTCCGGGAACGTGGCCCTGTACACGATCGAGAAGCTCCAGCAGCTCGGCGCCAACCCGCTCACCTGCTCCGATTCGCAGGGCTACGTGGTCGACGACAAGGGCATCGACCTCGCCCTCCTGCGCCGGATCAAGGAGGTCGAGCGGGGCCGCGTCAGCGAGTACGCCGCCCGGCGCGGCTCCTCGGCCCGCTTCGTGCCCGGCGGACGCGTCTGGGAGGTCCCGGCCGACGTCGCCTTCCCCTCCGCGACCCAGAACGAACTCGGCGCCGAGGACGCGCGCGCCCTCATCGGGAACGGCGTCAAGGCGGTCTCGGAGGGCGCCAACATGCCCAGCACCCCCGAGGCGGTCCACCTCTTCCAGGCGGCGGGCGTCGCCTTCGGCCCGGGCAAGGCCGCCAACGCGGGCGGCGTCGCGGTCAGCGCCCTGGAGATGGCCCAGAACGCGGGCCGCACGGCCTGGACCCGGGACCGGGTCGAGTCGGAACTGGCCGCCATCATGAGCTCGATCCACGAGGTCGCGTACGAAACGGCCGCCCCCTACGACGCCCCGGGCGACTACGTCACGGGCGCCAACATCGCCGGCTTCGAACGCGTGGCGGACGCGATGCTGGTCCAGGGCGTGATCTGACCCGCCCTTCCAGTTCCGCCCGGCCCCCACCCCTGACCTCGCGTTTTGTGGTGGGGGCCCACTCCTGTTTTAATAAATGCACAGGCATTTATTAACTGGGAGGCACGGTGGTGGGGCGCCCTCGGAGGATCGACGACGCGGTGATCCTGCGCGTGACGGCGGAGGTGATCGGGGAGGTGGGGCCGGCGGGTCTCACGCTCGCGGCGGTGGCCCGGGCCGTCGGAGTCGTTCCCGGCACGCTGGTGCAGCGGTTCGGTTCCAAGCGCGGGCTCCTCCTGGCACTCGCGCAGCAGTCGGCCAAGGACGCGGAGGCCCCGTACGAAGGTTCGGAGGGCGGGCTCGCCGGGGTGGTGGAACTGGCCGTGGGCACGATGGGCCTGATGACCACGCCCGAGGCCTACGCCAACCACCTCGCGTTCCTGTGCCTCGATCTGACGGACCCCCAGCTCCACGAGCACGCCCTCGCCATCCACCGCGCCCAGGGCCGGACGTACGAGGCCCTGCTCGCGGAGGCCGTCTCCGCGGGCGAGCTCCGTGCGGGAACCGACGTCGGCGCCCTGGCCGCCACGGTCCAGACGGTCGTCGCGGGGGCGGGCCTGACCTGGGCCCTCGACCGTCAGGGCACCCTGGCCGACCGGCTCACCCGCCAGATCACCGCCGCCCTCGCCCCGTACACGGAGGAATCATGACCGACAACAGCCGGAAGCTGACCGGCAAGGTGGCCCTGGTCACCGGAGGCACGCGGGGCGGCGGACGCGGCATCGCCGTCGAGCTGGGGGCCGCGGGGGCGACGGTGTACGTGACCGGGCGCAGCAGCTCGGCCGGCCGCTCCGAACTGGGCCGGCCCGAGACGATCGAGGAGACCGCCGAGCGCGTCACGGCGGCGGGCGGCACCGGCATCGCCGTGCGCACCGACCACGGCCGGCCCGAAGAGGTGCGTGCGCTGGTCGACCGGATCGCGGCGGAGCAGGACGGCAGGCTCGACGTCCTGGTCAACTGCGTCTGGGGAGGGGACCCGCTGACCGACTGGAACAGCCCCCTGTGGAAGCAGGACGTCGACACCGGCCTGCGGCTGCTGCGGCAGGCGGTGGACACCCACATCATCACCAGCAGGTTCGCCCTTCCCCTGATGGTCGCGCGCGGGAGCGGGCTCGTGGTGGAGGTCACGGACGGCAACACCGCCCGGTACCGCGGTTCGTTCTTCTACGACCTCGCGAAGTCGACGGTGATCCGGATGGCCTTCGCCCAGGCGGCCGAGCTGAAGGAGCACGGCGTCGCGGCGGTCGCGCTGACACCCGGCTTCCTGCGCTCGGAAGCCCTGCTGGAGCACTTCGGCGTCGCCGAGGCGAACTGGCGCGACGGCGTGGCCAAAGACCCCGACTTCGCCCACTCCGAGACCCCCGCGTACCTGGGCCGGGCGGTGGCCGCGCTGGCGGCCGACCCCGACGTCATGGCGAGGACGGGACGCGCCCTGGCCACCTGGGACCTGTACAAGGACTACGGGTTCACCGATGCGGACGGTACGCAGCCCGACTTCGGCGCCTACTGGGCCGAGGTCCTGGAGCCGCGGCTCGGCCCGCTCGGCGACCCCCTGTAGCGGTGCCTCAGCGGGGGGCCGCGGGGCGGGGCGTCCGCCGCGCGGTGCGGACGTCGTCGACGATCCGGCGGATCAGCGGCAGCGGGTCGGGCTGGAAGTAGAAGTGTCCGCCCTGGAACATGCGCAGGCCCATGAAGTGCTCGGTACGGTCGGCCCAGGCGGCCAGGTGTTCGCGCGGCACGCCCGTGTCCTGCAGTCCGCCGAAGACGGACACGGCCGTCCGGGGCGCCGCGGCGGGATCGGGCCGCCAGCTGTCCACCAGCCGCAGATCGGCACGGATCACGGGCTCGAACATCTGCCACAGCCGGGGATCGTCGAGGACGGCCGCGGGGGTCGCGCCCATGGCGGCGAGCTCTCGGCGCAGATCGGCGTCCGCCATCGAGGGGTGCAGGACGCCCCGGCCACCGGACCGCGGCGCACCGCGGCCGGACATCCCCAGCCATACGGGCGGCGCGTACTCCGCCGCGCTCATCCGCGAGGCCAGCTCGTACGCGATCAGGCCGCCCATGCTGTGCCCGAACAAGGCGTACGGAACGTCGAGTTCGGGGCGGAGCAGGTCCAGGAAGTGGTCCGCCAGGGCCGCGGCGTCGACATGCGCGGGCTCGGCCATCAGCCGCCCGTGGCCGGGCGCGTCCAGCAGCCGTACGTCCCAGTCGGCCGGGAAGAGGGCGGGCCATTCCCGGTAGAGGAGGTGGGAACCGCCCGCGTGGTGGAAAACGAACAACCGCAAACGGTCAGCGGCGGCAGACGGTTTTCCGACAGGAGGGCGAGTTGTGGCGACGGTCATGGCACTCCCTGACACGGCGGGGCCGAAACCCGGCGAAAAAGTCACGCTAACGCGCGCTCCCGGTCCGATCCGGAGGCTCCCCAGCAAGCCTCTAGTTTCTGGCGGAAGGGCGCTTGAGGGGCGTTGGACCGTCCGTTCGCACCCGACTCTTCCCTGGTTACTGTCCCGAAGGAAGGCCGTTCGGGATGACATCTCACGACCGCAGAGGGAGGACTTGCAGCTGTGCTGGACACGCTGGAGACCAAAGTGGAGCTGATCCGGTGGCCCGTTGAGTCGGCGCGCCGGGAGACCTGTCGGGACCAGGGAGTCATGCGGCTGCTGGTCCTGGAGGCGGGGGCGGAGGCGCCCGTGTGCACGGACATCCGTGAGGACTGGGTGCGCACTCCCATTAGCAAGAGCGATCTTCGTGCCCGGATCGACTCCCTCCGCGTCAAGGGAAGCTCCGACCACCTGCCGGTGGTGGACCCCAACGGGGTCCTCCGGTTCCGGAGGATGTCCGCCGTGCTCTCGCCCACCGAGACGGACCTGGTGAGCCGGCTTGCAGATTCGTTTTCTCAGGTCGTGTCCCGGGAGACGCTCCTACAGGTACTGTCACGCACCTCCCCTCCGAGCCGGAACGCCCTGGACCTCCACGTCATGCGCATCCGCCGCCGGGTCAAGCCGCTCGGGCTCGGACTGCGCACCGTCTGGGGCCGCGGATACGTCCTGGAGTCGGCCGACGCGAGCTCATAACCGCCGCGGGCGGGAAACGATCGCTGAGCTGTCAGCATTCCGACAGGTTCCCTGGCGGAAGATCATCCCGCCCCCACAATCGCTGCCGATGCGCGTGCGGAAAGCACCGCTCCGCGCCCGTTCACGCGATGAATCCACCAGGGGGAGAACCATGTTCAATCGTCGTACGGCCATACGGATCGGAGCCGGTGCCGCTGCCGGTGCGATCGGCGGCACGATGGTCGCCGGCGCGGCGTCGGCCGCGGTGTCGAGCGGCTCCGCCGCCCGCGGCAGCACGGGTGTCGACTGGACGAAGCTGAGCGGCCGCCTCTCCGGCACCCTCGTCCTTCCCACCGACGCCCGCTACGAGCAGGCCAGCAAGCTGGCCATCGGCCAGTTCGACACGATCCGCCCCCAGGCCGTCGCGTACTGCCAGAGCGAGCAGGACGTACAGACGACGCTCGCCTTCGCCCAGAACAACGGCCTGCGCCTGGTGCCGCGCAGCGGCGGCCACAGCTTCGGCGGCTACTCCACGACGGAGGGCCTGGTGCTCGACGTCTCCCGGCTCAACTCGGTCCGTCTGACGTCGAACACGGTCGTGATGGGCCCCGGCATCCAGCAGGTCGACGCGCTCACCCAGCTGGCGCCGCGCGGCGTCTCGGTCGCGAGCGGGCTGTGCCCGGGGGTCTGCCCCGGCGGCTTCGTCCAGGGCGGCGGCATGGGCTGGCAGACCCGCAAGTTCGGCATGGCGGCCGACCGGCTCGTATCGGCCAGGGTCGTGCTCGCCGACGGCCGCCGCGTCACCGCCTCCGCCACCGAGAACTGCGACCTGTTCTGGGCGCTGCGCGGTGGCGGCGGCGGCAACTTCGGCGTCGTCACCAGCTTCGAGGTCCGGCCCACCCACGTTCCCTCGATCGTCAACTTCAACCTCACCTGGCCCTGGGAGACCGCCCAGAAGCTCATCGCCGCGTGGCAGCGCTGGGTCATCGGCGGCTCGCGCGACCTCGGCACCGGGCTCGGCGTGCAGTGGCTGGACGCCGGCACCGGCCGCCCCGACCTGCTCGTCTACGGCGGCTGGCTCGGCCCCGCCGACAAGTTCACCGCCGTGCTCGACGCCCTCGTGGCCGACGTCGGCAGTGCTCCCACCACGCGCACGGTCGAGGAGCAGCCGTACCAGAAGGCGATGATGTCCTACTACGGGTGCGCGGACCTGACGCCGGAGCAGTGCCACACCGTCGGCTACTCGCCGGAGGCGGCGGTCCCGCGTACGAACTACGCGATCGACCGCAGCAGGCTGTTCTCCGCGGCCATCCCGGACGCCGGGATCGAGAAGGCGCTGGAGGCGTTCGTCGCCAACCCGCTCGCGGGCCAGTTCCGCTTCCTCAGCTTCTTCGCGCTGGGCGGCGCGGCCAAGGAGCCGCGCCGGACCGACACGGCCTTCGTGCACCGCGACACGGAGTTCTACGCCGGGTACTCGCTGGGCCTCAACGACCCGAAGTACACGGCACAGGACCAGGCGGCGGGGGAGGCCTGGGCCGAGGGCGGGTTCCGGGCCATCGACCCGTACTCCAACCACGAGAGCTACCAGAACTTCATCGACCCCTCCCTGACCGACTGGAAGTCGGCCTACTACGGCGAGAACTACGGGCGGCTGGTCGAGGTCAAGCGCAAGTACGACCGGCACCAGTTCTTCTCGTTCGCCCAGGGCATCGCCTGATCCCTGAGCAATCCCCCAACTGAGAGGTAATGCACATGGTCACCGAGCAGGGCGCCGTAGGCGCCAAGGCGGGGAAGACACTTCTCACGCTGCTGTGTCTGGCCCAGTTCATGCTGATCCTGGACGTCGCCGTGGTCGCGGTCGCCGTCCCGTCCATGCAGTCGCAGCTGGACATCTCAGCGGCCAACATCCAGTGGGTCAGCACCGCGTACGGCCTCGCCTTCGGTGGTTTCCTCGTGGCGTCCGGCCGTGCGGCGGACCTGTTCGGACCCAAGCGGATCCTCCTCGGCGGCCTCGCGCTCTTCACGGTCGCCTCGCTGCTGTGCGGGATCGCCCCCGACGAGCTGACGCTGTTCATCGCCCGCGCGGTGCAGGGGTTCGGCGCCGCGCTGGTCTCGCCGGCGGCCCTGTCGCTGGTGACCACGAGCTTCGGCGAGGGCGAGCAGCGCAACAAGGCGCTCGGCCTGTGGGGAGCGGTCTCCTCCGGCGGCGCCATCGCCGGCCAGCTGCTGGGCGGCGTGCTCGCGGACCTCGCGGGCTGGCGGTCGCTGTTCCTCATCAACGTCCCGCTCGGCCTGATCGTGATCGTGGCCGTGGCACGACTGGTCCGCAAGGACGAGTCGCGCAACACGGGCCGCATCGACATGGCGGGCGCCGGTCTGCTCACCGCCGGCGTCGTGCTGCTCGTGACGGCCGTGTCGCAGGCCGCGGAGCGCGGCGTCGGCCTCCCCGTGCTGATCAGCGGTGTGCTCGGCGTCGTCCTGCTGGCGGTCTTCGTGGTCCACGAGGGGCGGGTCGACAACCCCGTCCTGCGCCTGTCGCTCTTCCGCAACCCCAACGTCCGCTACGGCAACATGATCTGCATGCTGACCGCGGGCGGCGCGACGGTCTCGGTGTTCCTCGGCACGCTCTACATGCAGCAGGTCGTCGGCCTCAGCCCGATGATGGCGGGCCTCGGCTTCGCCCCCGTCACCCTGCTGATCCTGGGCGTCTCGATGCGCATGGGCCCGCTCGTGGAGAAGTTCGGAGTCCGCACCCTGCTGCTGGCCTCGGCCGCCCTGTTCGCGGTCGGCTCGCTGCTGCTCAGCTTCGTGACGGTCGACGGCTCGTACTGGGTACAGGTCTTCCCCGGTCTGGCCATCGGCGGCGTCGGCGCGGCGCTGAGCTTCGCCCCGTCGATGATCCTCTGCACCACCGGCGTACCGGACGAGGAGCAGGGGCTGGCCTCGGGCCTGCTCGGCACCTCGCAGCAGATCGGTGCGGCGATCTTCCTCGCCATCCTGAGCGGCGTGACGGCCTCGGTCGCCGCGTCCTCCGGAGGCGCCACCCCCGAGGCCCTGACCGAGGGGTTCCGGGCCGGGTTCCTGTGGTCGCTGGCCATCCCGGCCCTGATGGTCGTGTGCCTGCTGGCCCTGCCGAAGAAGAAGGACGAGCCCCAGCCGGAGCCGACGGCCGAGCAGGGCCAGGCGGTCTGAGCCCCCGGGCACTCCGAGGGGAGCGCGTGCGCGGGAGCGGCCGGGCGGGGAACCCCCGGCCGGGGGGCCCGCGGCCGTGTCCCGTCGGCCGCATCTGTCTCCCCCAAACCGGGGCAGGTGGTTCCTCCTTTCCTTCCCTGAGGCCC
>NZ_JBVIXO010000020.1:95264-126060 GCF_055593565.1 Streptomyces sp. NPDC040718
AGTTGGCGACGAGGAAGGGCCATCAGCCTAGGACCACAGCCCCCCCAGAGCGGACGGTAGCCGAGGAAGCACCCGAACACCCACCCCCCCCTGACCGCTCCCGCGTCCGTGCCCCGTCAGCCGCGCCGGTCGCCCACCAGCCGGCGCAGGTGGTCCGCCGTCGCCGTGCCGGAGGCCCGTACCTCGGCGGGGGTGCCGGCCGCGACGACGCGCCCGCCGTGCTCACCGGCCCCCGGCCCCATGTCGACCAGCCAGTCCGCGCAGTCCGCCAGGTGCAGGTCGTGCTCGGCCACCAGTACGGTGTGCCCCGCGGCCAGCAGGGCGTCGAAGGCGCCCACCATGCGCTGGACGTCGGCCGGGTGCAGCCCGGTCAGCGGCTCGTCCAGCACCACCACGCCACCGCGCCCGCCGGTGGTGCCCCGCCGTATCGCATCGGCCAGCTTCAGCCGCTGAGCCTCGCCGCCCGACAGTTCGGTGGCGCTCTGGCCCAGCTGGAGATACCCGAGCCCCACCTGCCGGAGCGCTCCCAGGACGGCGGTCAGCCCGCGCGGCTCGCGGAAGAACTCCGCCGCCTCGTCGACGGTCAGGTCCAGGACCTGGTCGACGGCCAGGCCGCGGTAGGTGACCGAGAGGACCTCGGGGGTGAAGCGGCGGCCTTCGCACACGTCACAGGTCGCCCACACGTCCGGCAGGAAGTGCATGTCCACCAGCTTCTTGCCGTAGCCGGTGCACGCCTCGCAGCGCCCCGCGGCGGCGTTGAAGGAGAAGGCGGACGCGCCCAGACCCAGCGAGCGGGCCCGGTCCGTGGCCCCGTAGAGCTTGCGGATCGCGTCGAACGCCTTGCTGTAGGTGGCCGGGTTGGAACGCGGGGTGCGGCCGATCGGGCTCTGGTCGACGCAGTCCACCCAGGCGACGGCGTCGATCCCGCTGACCCCGGCGACCGCGGGATGGGGGTCCCCCGCCAGGGCGGCGGTGAGGGCCGGGGCCACGGCGTGGCCCAGCAGGCTGCTCTTGCCGCTGCCGCTGACCCCGGTGAAGCAGGTCAGGGTGTTCAGCGGGACGCGGAGCTCGTCCACGCGTACGGTGTGGACCCGGATGTCCTTCAGGGCCAGCCAGTTGCCGCTGCCCCGGCCGGTCCGGGCACGGGTGATCCGCGGCAGGCTGCGGTCCAGGTAGCGGCCGGTCACCGAGCCGGAAGCCGTGGCGAGTTCGTGCGGCGGCCCGGAGAAGATCACCTCGCCGCCGGCGCGGCCGGCCCCCGGGCCGAGATCGATCACCCAGTCGGCCTGCGCCACGACATCGGGGTCGTGCTCCACGAGCAGCACCGTGTTCCCCGAGTCCCGCAGCCCCTCCAGGATGTCCCGCAGCTTCTCCTTGTCCGCCGGGTGCAGCCCGGATCCCAGCTCGTCGAGCACGAAGACGATGTTGGTCAGCGACGTGCTCAGCTGCGCGGCCGTACGGGCGCGCTGGAGCTCGCCGCCGGAGAGCGTGGGCGCGGTGCGGGCGAGTTCGAGGTGGGCCAGGCCCAGCCGGTCGAGCAGCCTCAGCCGGTTCGTGACCTCGGGCAGCAGCGCCTCGCCGATCTCCCGCTGGACACCGCTGAGGAGCCCGCCGAGTTCGGCCGCCCACGCCTGCACCTCGTGCACCCTCAGGGCCGACAGCTCCTGGTAGGTCACCCCCGCCAGGGACACCGTACGGGCGGCCTCCCCGTAGCCGCTGCCGCCGCACTCCGGGCAGGGCACCTGGCGCATGTACGGCAGGTACCGCTGTTTGGCGTTCTCGGTGCCGGCGGCGGCGAACAGCCGCTCGACCTCCGCGAGCGCGCCGCGCAGGGGCTGGTTCAGCTGGTAGACGACCTCGGCATCGGAGTTCTTGTTGGGGACCTGGACGCTGACGCTCACCGGTTCCGTGCCCGTTCCGTACAGCAGGGCGTTCCGGAACGGCTCGGGCAGCTCCCGCCAGGGCAGCGACAGGTCCGCTCCGTACTTCTCGGCCAGGAACGGGACGGCCACCTGCTCCGGCGAGCGGAGTTTGTCGAACCACGGCGATCCGCCTTCCAGCAGCGGAAGACCGGGCTGGGTGACGATCAGCGAGGCGTCCGCCTGCGGGGTGCCGCCCGCGCCGTGGCAGGAACGGCAGGCTCCCTCCGGGCTGTGGCGGCTGAAGTGGCCGCTGGACAGCTCCGCACCGCCGCCGGATACCGCCGGCAGCCGCGAGTAGAGCAGCCCGAGGTAGGCGTCGATGCCGGTCATCGTGGCGACCGTGGAGCGCGAGTTGCGGTTCAGGCGGCGCTGGTCGACCGCGAGCGTGGCGCTCAGGCCGTCGATCCGGTCGACCTGGGGGCGGTCCTTGGGGGTGATGTACTGGCGGACGAAGGGGGAGAGGCCCTCCAGGTACTGCAACTGCGCCTCGGCGTGCACGGTGTCGATCGCCAGCGAGGTCTTGCCGCTGCCGCTGACACCGGTGAACGCCACGATGCCACCGCGGGGGATGTCCACGGTGACGTCCTTGAGGTTGTGGGTCCGGGCGCGGACCACCCTGATCCACGACGTGCCGCTGTCAGGGAATGAGCTTTTCGGCATGGTGCTCCCAAAAGTTCGGGTTATACGGCGACAGGCCCCGGTCAAGGGGCCTGTCGAAGATCAGATCACGCGTCCGGCGCCGGATCGCCGCACCAGTGGCGCAGTGCGACCCGCAGGGAGGGCGTGTCCCCCGCATGACCGGCCCAGGCTACGTATCCGTCGGGCCGTACCAGTACCGCCTCGGGCAGGTCCGTCCTGTCGGACACCGCGCGGACGGTGGTGACGCGGTCCTTCCAGCCGTCCTCGGCCACCCCCGCGCAGAAGCCGCCGTGGGACTGGTCCAGCAGGACGAAGGCGCCCCGCCGGAAGTGGCCGTACAGCCGGCTGTCCGCGCCCACGCCGTCGCGCGGTCGCAGCGCGGCGTCCGGCAGCCGCCGGCCGACCGTCCTGTGCGGCTTGGCGCCCGGAGCACCGGCTGCCGGCGGGTAGCGCAGGGTGAGTCCGGAGAGCTGCTCCAGGACGGTGTTCTGGACGGGCGGCAGCCCCATCGCGCGGGTGGTGATGCCGCGCAGCAGCCGGGCTCCCGGGGAGTTCGACACCTCGAACTTGTAGACCATGTCCGTCCGGCGCAGGGTCGCTGCGGCGATGGGACGGCGCTCGCGCTGGTAGGTGTCCAGCAGATGTGCCGGGGCCCACCCCCGCAGATGGGCGGCCAGCTTCCAGCCGAGGTTCACGGCGTCCTGGATCCCGGTCTGGAGGCCCTGCCCGCCGGAGGGGATGTGGGTGTGCGCCGCGTCGCCGGCCAGGAACACCCGGCCGAGGCGGTAGCGGTCGCTGAGCCGCTGGTCGCTGCGGAACCGCGACATCCACAGGGGGTCGTGGAGCCCGAAGTCCGTACCGAGGATCGCCTGGCAGCTCTCCCGGAGCTCCTCGACCGTCACCGGCTCGTCCACCGGTGCCGCCATCCGCGCGTGGTCGAGCGCGATGAGCCGGAACGTGCCGTCGCCGAACGGGAAGAAGACCACCATGCCGCGCTTGCCGGTACGCGCGTACACCTGCGGGTCCGGAGGCGTGGCCAGCCGCACGTCGGCGACGATCAGCGAACTGTCGTAGGAGGAGCCCTGGAAGGAGATGCCGGCCAGCTGCCGCACCGTACTGTGCACCCCGTCGCAGCCCACCACGAAGTCGGCCTGCTCGGTGCGCGGCCCGTCGGGCCCCTCCACCTCGACGTCCACGCCGTGCTCGTGCTGGCGCAGGCCGGTGACGGCCACCCCGCGCTCGATCACGGCGCCGGACTCCAGGGCCCAGGCGGTCAGCTGCTCCTCGGTGCGGCTCTGCGGGATGACGAGCATGTACGGGAACGGGCTGTCGACCCGGCGGTAGTCCAGCCAGCGCTTGCCGTCGCCGAGCGCCGCGTGCGCCCACGGCAGCCCCTGCGCCACGAACGACTCGGCACGGCCGCGCATGTCGAGC
This sequence comes from Streptomyces sp. NPDC040718, assembly GCF_055593565.1. Lineage (NCBI taxonomy): Bacteria > Bacillati > Actinomycetota > Actinomycetes > Kitasatosporales > Streptomycetaceae > Streptomyces > Streptomyces sp. NPDC040718. Next base: position 99,260 of record NZ_JBVIXO010000020.1, read on the forward strand.
AGCTCCAGGGTGCGGGGCAGCAGCCCGAAGGCCCGGGAATGCGGCGACGGGCTGGTCCGCTTGTCGAGCACCCGGCAGGCGATCCCGGCCGTGGAGAGCTCGGCGGCGAGGGCGAGACCGGTCGGCCCCGCGCCGACGATGAGCACGGACGGGGAACTGGGCATGAGACTCTCCTTGGTCCAACTCGGTCTGGGCGCAGCGGCTGCGGGCGGCGCCCGGATCAGCCGTTGCGGGTCGCGTGGGTGACGACGAACGTCCCCGGGACGGTCTCCACGCGCTCGGCCCGGAGCCCGGCCGCCCCGGCCAGGGCACGCATTCCGGCGGCGTCGTACAGCCGGGGGAGCCGCCCCAGCGCCTTGAGCACCAGCGTGAGCAGGAGGCCGGGCGGCGCGTGCTCGGCGATCAGCACGGATCCGCCGGGGCGGAGCACCCTGTGGACCTCGCGCAGCCCGGCCGCCGCGTCCGTCCAGTGGCCGAAGGACGTGGTGCTCACCACCAGGTCGACGCTCGTGTCGGGCAGGGGCAGCCGTTCGGCGTGGCCGACGGCCAGGTCCGCGCCGGGAAGCCGTCCGAGGGCGATCTCCACCATGCGCTCGGCGGGGTCGATGCCGTGCAGGCGGGCCTCGGGCCAGCGGGCCGCCACCGCTTCGAGCAGCTTCCCGGTGCCGCAGCCGATGTCGAGGACCGCCTGCGGCCGCAGCTCCGCCCGCTCCGCCCAGTCGAGGACGGCGTCGTGGGCGGTCTCGCAGTCCTTGCCGAACTTGGCGTCGTAGCGCGGGGCGATCCGGTTGAACGTGTCGACGTGCCCGGGATCTGCCATGAGTCCGCTCCAGCGTTGCTCGGTGCCGATGAGGATCCCGAGGCTAGGTCCGCGGGACGGCGCCGTGCGGAGCGGGGACAGTTCGCTGAAAGGATCTCGGGGCGGCGTCCGTACGGCGCCGCGTGCCGGCGTCAGGGCAGCTCGGCCCAGGCCCGGGCACGTTCCTCGTTGTCCGCGCGGGCCTTCCTGGCGATGTCTTCGAGCGCCGCCCAGTCGATGTCCCGGGGCGGGGTCAGGCTCCGGCTCTCCAGGAACCGTGCCGTGTCCCTTTCGATCCTCTCCACGACACCCGACCAGCCGTCGGGCCCGAGACCGGGGCCGGGCAGCACCCGCTGGGGGCTGAAGGACCACTCCTCTCCGTGCGGGGCCAGGTCGCCGCGTACGGCCAGGGCCTGAAGGGAGCCGAACTCGTCGTCGTGGCTGTGCCACAGCAGCCAGGCGGGGCCCGCCGCGGCCGGGACGCCGTCGGGGAGCCGCACCGTCATGACCCCCGTCTCCCGGTCCTGCCGGGGCCGGCAGCGCAGGCTGAAGGGGAAGCCCTCGGTGTCCTGGAAGGACAGCACCGGAGTGCTGAACAGGTGCAGGTAGCCGTCGAGCCGGTTCCAGACGCTCATGCGACACGCTCCAGAGCGGTCGCGCCCATGGCGTCCTTGCGGAAGGCCCAGATCTTCTCCGGGGTCACGGTGATGCGCAGTCGCCAGTAGAAGCTGGGGTGGAACTGCTCGCGCACCTCGGGGTCGAGCGCTTCGAGCGCGCCGGCCGGCCGCTTGCGGAACAGCTCCGCCCAGAAGTCCTCCAGGCCCTCGACCGTGAGGATCTCCTCCGGGGCGGTGGCCCGGCCCTGGACCAGGACGGCCGGGGCACTGGCGGGCAGGGCGCTGCCGGTGAAGTCGGACATGAGCAGGGAGACCCTGTCGTCGCGGTTGATGTGCTCGGCCTTGCGGGCGACGGAGATGCTGGAGCTGAGGACGAATTCGTTCTTCTCCGGCTTCCACAGGAAGGCCATGGGCCATGTCACCGGACGGCTGCTCCCGGACAGGGTGGAGAATTCGCAGGCTAGGACACGGCGCAGGACACGGTTCACGTCGCCGGAGAGTGTGGCTGGCATGATTCCTCGTATTTGTCTGAATGTTGCCTGTCGCGCTGAGGTCGGGGACATGGCTACCAGTCCGTTCCCGGCCGGTCAATGGCTCGTATTGGAGCCCGAGTCGACCGCTGACAGGTCATGGAAAGAAATCCGGTCCGCGGGGTCCGCCGGTGCTAGAGAAGGGGCATGACATCGACGACTGCACCGAGCTATCCCTTCCCCGCGAAGGATTTGGAAGAGGCCGCCGAATTCGCCAGGCTGCGGGTGGAGGAGCCGATATCCAGGGTGACCATGCCGTACGGCGGCGAGGCGTGGCTGGTGACCCGCATGGCCGATGTGAAGGAGGTGCTCGCCGACCCGAGGTTCAGCCGTCAGCTGCAGACCGAGGCCGACCGGCCGCGCTTCTTCCCCGAGCCGGTGGTCGAGGGCATCGGCATCATGGACCCGCCGGAGCAGACGCGGCTGCGCAGGCTGGTCGCCAAGGCGTTCACCGCCCGCCGGGTCCAGGAGTTCGAGCCGCGCGTGCAGGCGATCGTCGACGAACTGCTCGACACGATGGAGGCCAAGGGCGGCCCGGCCGACATCTACGCCGACTTCTCCTGGCCGCTGCCCGGCATCTCGATCTGCGAGTTCATGGGGGTCCCGTACGAGGACCGCGACCGGTTCATGCCGTTCTTCGACGCCGTCGTCTCCACCACGGCCAAGACCCCGGACGAGATCCGCCAGGCCGTCGGCGACCTCCACGTGTACTTCACCGAGCTCATCGAGAAGCGCCAGGCGGAGCCGACGGACGACCTCTTCACCGCCCTCATCCGGGCGCGCGACGAGGACGACCGGCTGTCCTCGAAGGAACTCATCGAGATGACCTTCGGGCTGCTCGTCGCCGGCATGGAGACCACGGCCTCCCAGCTCGCCAACTTCCTGTACCTCCTGCTGCGCAACCCCGACCAGCTGGAGCTGCTGCGCAACCGGCCCGAGCTCGTACCGAACGCGGTCGAGGAGCTGCTGCGCTTCGTGCCGCTGCTCGCCGTGGACCAGCCGGCGGTGGCGCGCGAGGACCTGACCCTGGGCGGGGTGCTGATCCGGGCGGGCGAGACGGTGGTGCCGTCGATGAACTCCGCGAACCGCGACCCCGAGGTCTTCGACGACCCGCAGCGGCTCGACGTGAGCCGGGAGCACAACCCGCACCTCGCCTTCAGCCACGGGTCGCACCACTGCGTGGGTGCCCAGCTGGCGCGGCTGGAGCTGGTCACGGCCCTGCGCTCGCTGCTGCGGCGCTTCCCCGACCTGCGCCAGGCCGTCCCGGACGGCGAACTCCGCTGGAAGGCGGGGGTCGTGCTGCGCGGCGTCGAGTCCCTCCCGGTGAGGTGGTAGCGGGTGGGCGCGCAGGAGGGCGAGTGGGGCGTACGGGTCGACAGCGGTGCCTGTCTGATGTCAGGGCTGTGCCAGTCGCTGGCGCCGAAGGTCTTCGGTTCCCGTGACGACAAGGCCGTGGCGCTGAAGGACCGGTCGGCGCCGGACGGGCGGCTGCTGGAGGCGGCCGAGTTCTGCCCGGCCGAGGCGATCGCCCTCACGGACCTGGACACCGGGAAGCCGGTCGCCGGTTAGACCGGGGCCGGACCGCGTGCGCACGGCGCGCGCGGGCACGAACTGCCGGAGGGCGGTGGACAGGTCCTGTCCACCGCCCTCCGGCAGTCGGTTCACGCGATCGACTGGGCGAAGCGGAAGAACCCCTTGGGGTCGTAGGCGCGCTTCACGGCGGTCAGCCGCTCGTAGTTGACGCCGTAGTACGCCCGGCGCCAGTCGGTCAGGTCCGGGTCGATGTAGTTCTGGTACGCGTGGCCGGACGACCAGGGGTGCGTGCGCGCGTAGGCGGCGTCGATCCACTCCTGGCACGCCCGCCGCCGGACCGCGTCGAGGACCTCGCCCTCGGGGACGTCGATGCCCACGGACCAGCCGGCGTAGAACAGGGCGCTGCGGTGGACGTAGGCGGTGGCGGTGGGAGAGACGCGGTTGTGCGCCCCGCCCAGCCCCTGGAGGTCGAAGCTGCGGGCCTCGTTGGCGTGGCGGGCGGCCGAGAAGACCCCCAGGACCGCGGCGATGCCCGCCGCGTCGAGCGGCCTGTCGAAGAAGTTGCCGCGCGCCAGGGCGAATCCGAAGCGGGCCAGCTGGGCCTGGGGGTTGTGGCCGATCCGGTGGCAGGCGGCCGGCTCCAGGTCGTCGCAGCCGAACCAGTGGCGCATGCCGAGGCGGTACGAGTCCGTACGCCGGTCGCTCGTCACGGGGTCGGTTCCCACGGCGGCGGTCAGCCGGCCCAGCACCGCGTCGAGCTCCTGCGGCGAACCGAGCCAGACGCCGGACACCGTCACACCGGGCTCGGCGGCGGGGTCGTCGCCGTACGTCGAGATGTTCAGCAGCGGCGTGAGCTCGTCCGGGGCGTCCGCGGTCCAGCGCTGCCAGGCCGCCAGCACCGCGGCGGCGGAGGCCCAGTGCCAGGTGAGCGTGAAGCTGGTCATGTCCGGGGCGGGTACGGGGTCGAAGTCGTACTCGGTGACGATCCCGAAATTGCCGCCGCCCCCGCCGCGCAGCGCCCAGAACAGGTCCTCGTGGTGGTGGGCCCCGCTCTCCACGATGCGTCCGTCCGCGAGGACCACCTGTGCCCGGCGCATCCGGTCGCTCGCGACCCCGTACATGCGGGTGAGGAAGCCCAGCCCGCCGCCGAGGGCGAGACCGCCGATGGCGACGGTGGGGCACCAGCCGGTCGGCACGGCGACGCCGTGGGGGGCGAGCCCCTCCTCCAGGTCGATGAGCTGGCAGCCGGGACCGACCCGGGCGACCGGGCCGGCCAGCCGCAGGCCGTTCATCGGGGACACGTCGATGACCATGCCGGTCGTCGTGGAGTAGCCGGCGAAGGAGTGGCCGCCGCTGCGGGCCACGGCCTGGACGCGGTGCCGCGCGGCGAACCGCACGGCCTCGGCGACGTCCTCGGCGGTCTTGCAGCGCACCACGGCCTGGGGCTTGATCGAGTCGAACTGGCGCAGTGCCAGTGTCCGGACGCTGTCGTACTGCTGGTCTCCCGGCAGCACCACGGTGCCGTCGATGCCCCGCTGCAGGGCGGCCCACGGCGGTCCCCCGGCCGATGCGGCGGTGGCGGGCAGGAGCAGGCCCGCCGCCGAGGCTGCTCCGGCTCCGAGGAAGGCGCGGCGTCTCATACAGATCTCCCTTGTCCGGGCTGCGTCTTGCAGGGTGGTGTCGGCCCAGAGTGTGGTGACTGCGGTTGCGCCGTACGGCGGAGATGTCAGAAGTCCGAAAGCTTTCGGCCACGCGTGCGTCCGCACGCGGAGGCGGTTCAGGGCCGGCCGGGCAGCGAGACGATCTCGTTGATCGAACCGGTGACTCGGCTGACCTGCGGGGCCTGGCCGTCCGGTGCCACGACCACCGCCCGGACATGGCCGTCGGGGACGGTGGAGATCCGGACGACCGGGTTGACCTCGGTGCCCGCCGGCAGCACGACGGGGGCGCGCTGCATGATGCGGGTGAGCACCAGCTTGCTCTCCAGCAGGGCGAGGTTGCGCCCGATGCAGTTGTGCTGTCCCAGGCCGAACGGGAAGTACTCGTGCTGCGCGGGCTGCGCGGTCTCCCAGCGCTCGGGGAGGAACCGCAGCGGCTCGGGGAAGACCCCGGCGTCGCGGTGGGTCACGAAGGAACTGAAGATCGCCATCGCGCCCTCGGGGATCGCGTGGCCGTCGATCTCGGCGCCCTCCTGCGCGTAGCGGACGCCGAAGCCGGCGGGCGGCATGAGCCGCACGCTCTCCTTGACGACGTGGTCCAGCACCGGCATCCGGGCCAGGACGTCCGGCCCCGGCGCCGCGTCACCGGCGATCTCGGCCACCTCGGCGCGCAGCTTCTCCCACCACTCGCGGTGCTGGTCGAGCAGGAGCAGGGTCCAGAACAGCGAGGAGGCGACGCTGTCGTGGCACAGGGCCGTGTACGCCTCGCCCAGCAGCTCGTCGTCGCTGAGCTCCTCCGTCCGCTCCCCGTCGGGCACGGTCAGCTTGCTCAGCAGGTCGGGCGCGGCCTCGCCGGAGCGCCGTGCGGCGATCAGCGCCCGCAGAATGTCCTCGATCTCCCCCGCGATCCGGGTCATGCGGCGGAACGGCGTACCGGGCAGCGGGGCCTGCAGCACCGCGGTCAGGGGGTGGCCGGCCGCCGCCGCGAGCTGCACCATCTTGTCGTTCAGACGGCGGGCGGACTCCTCGTCCTGCACGCCGGCCATCGTGGCCAGCGAGATCCGCGTCACCAGCCGGGCGAGCTCCTCGTGCAGGTCCACCGAGCCGCCCGGCCGCCACCGGTCGAGCATGTCGTCGGCGAAGCGCACGATGGTGTCCGTGTAGACGGCCACGTGGCGGGGCGAGAAGGCGTGCTGCATGGCCTGCCGGTGCTTGCGGTGGATGGTGCCGTTCAGCCGCAGCAGACCGCTGGTCAGCAGCATCATCGGCGAGCCGGGCGGCAGCCGCAGGTGCCGGAACGAGTCGGACACGAAGGACTTTCCGGTGAGCACCTGGCGGGCCTGCTCGGGACCGAAGGCGAACACCGTGCGGGGGCGGCGGCCGGGCATCGCGCACACGGCGCCGTAACTGCCCTCCAGCTCCTGAAGAAAGGGCAGGGGGCGCCTGAGCAGGCTCAGCCCGGCCGAGAGCCTGCGCAGCCCCAGAGGGTCGGCCGGGCCGGCCAGTCGGGCCGCTGGATTCTGCGCGACAGAGCTTCCGGGCACGGTGGTTTCTCCTCTGGGGACGGCAGTGTGACGAGTTTCCTTGCTACCCGAGAACGAACAGCCCACCGGCACGGCGGAAAGAATTCTGCAAGATGTTGCTCGTCGCCTTCTTTCCTAAATCCATCATGGTTTGGAAAGAATTTCGGCAACTGCCTCCGCACCCGTCTAACTTCTGCTCCGAGGGCGAATGCCGGCAGAGAGAGATGGGGACGGAATGCAGGCGAGGACGGGGCGCGACACTGCCCTCGACGTCATGCGTGCGGTCTGCGAGGCGGATCCGGCGGCGACCGCAGCGGTCTTCCCCGCCCAGCCCGCGATCGGGCTCGCGCAGGAAGTCCGCTTCACCCGCCAGGAACTGGACCGCGAGGCCAGGGCGCTCGCCGTCAAGCTGCGCGAGGTGGCCGAAGGCCCCGTGCTGCTGCTGATGCAGCCCGGCCCGGACTACCTCAAGGGCTTCCTCGCCACCGCCTACGCCGGCCTCCCGGCCGCGCCCGTCTACCCGCCCAACCCCGCGGACGTCCGGCGGGACTTCGCCCGGCTGGGCGCGATCCTCGCGAAGCTGCCGGACGCCACCCTGCTGACCGAACCCGGGCTGCTGGAGCCGCTGCGGCAGCTCTTCGCGGAGCGCCTCCCCGAGGTGCGCCCCGAGCGGCTCGTGGACACCAGCGTCCCGGCCGGCGCGGAGGACGACTGGCGGGCCCCCGCGGTCAGCCCCGAGCAGCCCCTGTTCATCCAGTTCACCTCGGGCTCGACCGGCACCCCGCGCGGAGTGCTCGTATCGCACCGCAACCTGCTCTCCAACGTCGACGCCATCACGGACCGGTTCGGCCTCGGCCCGTCGAGCACCGGCGCCCTGTGGCTGCCGCCGTACCACGACATGGGACTCGTCGGGGGAGTGCTCACCCCGCTCGTCACCGGCTTCCCCATCCACCTGCTCTCCCCCCTGTCCTTCGTCTCCGACCCGATGGCCTGGCTGCGGCTCGTCTCCGAGACCGGCGCCACCCACACCGGGGCTCCGAACTTCGGGTACGCGCTGGCCACCCGCCGCGCCCGCGACGAGGACGTGGCCTCCCTCGACCTCAGCGGACTGCAGGTCGCCTTCTCCGGGGCCGAACCGGTGGACGCGGCGACCCTGCGGGCCTTCGCGGAGCGCTTCGCCCCGGCCGGACTGAGCCCGGACGTCTTCCTGCCCTGCTACGGCCTCGCCGAGGCCACACTGATCGTCAGCGGCGGCCGGCCCGGCGCGGGACTGCGCACGCACCGGCTCGACGCCGAGGCGCTCGCACTCGGCCGGGTGGAGCCCGCCCGCGACGGCGCGGCCGCCACCGAACTGGTCTCCAGCGGACCCGCGGTGGCCGGCACCGAGGTGCGGATCGTCGACCCCGCCACCGGCACGCCCGCCGGGCACGGAGAGATCGGCGAAGTGCTCGTGGCGTCGGACGGCGTGGCCGAGGGCTACTTCGAGGACCCCGAGGAGACCACGCGCGTCTTCGGCACGTCCCTGCCCGGATCGCCCCGCGACTGGATGCGCACCGGCGACCTCGGCTTCCTCACCGAGGACGGCGAGCTGGTACCGGTCGCGCGGATCAAGGACGTGATCGTCGTCCGCGGCCGCAACCTCCACCCGCAGGACGTGGAACGGACCGTGCAGGCCACCGACCCCGGCATACGCAAGGGCTGCGTCGCGGCCGCGGGCGTACCGGGGCCGGACGGGAGCGAGGAGATCCTCGTGGTGGCGGAGCTGCGGCCCGAGGCCGCGGACGACGCCGGGCAGGCCCGCCGGATCGCCCAGGAGGTACGGGCCGCCGTCACCCGGGCCCACTCCGCCCCCGTACGGAGCGTCCACCTGATCCGTCCCTCGACCCTGCCGAAGACCTCCAGCGGCAAGGTGCAGCGCTCCGCCGCACGGGCCGCCCACCTGGAGGGATCGCTCGCCACCATCCTGTGCGACACGGCGGACGAGGCCCCCGGCACGGCGGCCCCCACCGCCGCGCGGCGCACCTCCCCCGCCGCCGGCTCCGGCGACCTGATCGTGGAGCTGGCCGCGACCGTCATCGCGCACTACGGCGGCCGGGGCGGCACGACGCACTCCCTCGACTCGCTCCGCGCCGCCCAGCTCGCCGGGGAGGCCACGCAGGCCTTCAAGGTGTCGGTACCGGTCACCGACATCCTGGCCGGCGTCGACGCCGAGGCGCTCGCCGCACTCATCCGCTCCGCCCGCCCCCTGTCCGCACCCGCCGACGACAGCGGTTCCCCCGCCCCGGCCGAGTCCCCCGCGAGCGCGCGCCAGGAAGCACTGTGCCTGCTCCAGGAACTCGACCCGGCCGCCCCCGGCCTCGTCCTCGGCATCGCCTTCGCCCTGCCCGGGGCCGCGGCCCCGCAGGACGTCGCCCACGGCCTGTCCGCCCTGGTGGCCCGCCACCCGGCGCTGCGCACACGGCTGGTTCGGAACGGCGAGCACTGGACGCGCGTCGTCGATCCGGCGGACACCCCCGCCCCGGCGGCGCAGCCCTGGGGCAGGTACTGCACCCTCACCCGGCTCGGAGCGATCGGGGCGTCCGAGCTCGCCGACGCCCTCGCCGAGCGCTGTCGCCGGGTGCCCGACCTCGCCGAAGGCCCGCTCTTCCAGGCCGAGGTAGTCCTCGCCGACGACGCCCCCGCCCACCTGGTGATCACCGTCCACCACGCGATCGCCGACCTGTGGTCCATCGGCGTCCTCGCGGCCGAACTCGCCCACCTGCTGGCCTCGGGTGACCCGGCGGCCGCGGCGGCATCCCTGCCGCCCGCCCCGCAGGCCGCCCACGAGGGTCCGGACGAGCGGCGGCTGGACCGCGCCTGGAACTTCTGGCAGGGGCTGCTCGAAGACGGGGTCGCCCCCCTCCAGCTGCCGCCCTCGGACACCCCCGCACAGGTCGTCCCGGCCGGCCGGGCCAGGCTCGCGGCCCACGCCCCGCTCACCCTGGACGCCCGGCGCACCGCCGCCCTGACCGCACTGGCGAAGGAGTGCGGAGTCACCCTGTACGCGGTGCTGCTCGCCGTGCAGTCGCTGACCCTGGCCCGGCTCACCGGCGCGGACCGGGTCCCCGTCGCGGTGCCGCTCCACGGCCGCGGATCCGCGACCCACCGCGCCGTCGACTACCTCGTCTCCACCGTCACCCTGCCGGTCGAGACGACCACCGGGAGCGTCCGCGACCTGGTCGGACGGGCGTCCGGCGCGCTGCGCGGCGCACTCGCCCACCGCACCGTCGGCTACCCCGAGCTGGTCGCCCTGTCCGCGGCCCGCGGCGGCCCCGAGGTACCCGCCCCCGACGCCGCCCTGCTGCTCCAGCAGGACACCCCGGGCGCCCCGCCCGGCGTCGGCGCCGGCCTGCTCGGCGGCGGGGTCCGGCTCGGCGGTGTCGAGCTCGGCGTCGCCGTGGTCCCGCCCAGCATCGGCCCGTTCGGGCTCACCACGCTGCTCAGCGAGACGGACGGCACGCTCAGCGGCCGCGTCGAGGTCGACCCCTCGCGCTACGCCGGCTGGCTCGCCGGACAGTTCGCCGACGCGTTCCTCGCCATCGCCGACTCGGTGGCCGAGGACGCGGAGCGCCCGCTCGCCGAGACCTCCGCGGTCGGCCGGGAGCAGGCCGCCCGGATACGCGAGTGGTCGCTGTCCCCCGTGCCCGAGGACGGCGAGGGCACCCTGCACGAGCTGGTGCTCTCCACCGCCCGGCGCCACCCCGGACGTACCGCGGTCGTCGCCGGGGACGGCAGCCTCAGCTACGGCGAACTCGCGCACCGCTCGGCCGTCGTGGCGGCGGCGCTCGCCGCGGAGGGCGCCGGCCCGGGCTCCACCGTCGGTGTCCTGATGCCCCGCGGCAGGGACCTGCCGGCCGTCCTCCTCGGAGTGCTCCGCTCCGGCGCCGCCTACCTGCCGCTGGACGCCGCGACCCCCGCGGCCCGGATCGCCGCCGTCGTCGAGGACGCGGGCTGCCGCCACGTCCTCGTCGGGTCGGTCCCGGTGGACCGGGGGCAGTTCTTCCCCGTACGCACCCTGGACGTGGACGCCGTCCTCGCGGAAGGCGACGCGGACCCGGTCGTGCCGCAGCCCTCCGTCACCCCGGACGACCCGGCCTACCTGCTCTTCACCTCCGGATCCACCGGCCGCCCCAAGGGCGTGGTGATCCCGCACCGGGGACCCGTGAACCTGGTGCGCTGGGCGGGTGCCGAATTCGGCACCGACGCCCTCGCGCGCACCCTCGCCGTCACCCCCACCACCTTCGACCTGTCCGTCTTCGAGCTGTTCACCCCCCTGGCGCACGGCTGCGAGGTACGGCTGCTCGACGGCGTACTGGACCTGCTGGACTCCCCGGCGCACGCCGCCGGCGCCACGCTGCTGAACACCGTGCCGTCGGCGGTGGCCGGCCTGCTGGAACACGACGCCCTCCCCGCCGACCTGAGCGTGGTCAACGTGGCCGGCGAACCGCTCGGCGCCGAACTGGTCCGCTCGGTGCACCAGCGCGTGCCCGGTGTCCGCATGGTCAACCTGTACGGCCCCAGCGAGACCACGACCTACTCCACCTACGCGGACCTGGGCCCGGACACGAGCGGCCCGGTCCCGATCGGCCGGCCGGTCGGCGGCACCTCCCTCAGCGTCGTCGACGCGGGCCTGCGCCCGCTCCCCCTCGGCGGCACCGGTGAACTCCTCATCGGGGGCGCGGGCGTGGCCCTCGGCTACGCCGGACGCCCCGGCATGACCGCGGCCCGGTTCCTGCCCGACCCCGAGCACCCCGGCCGCAGGCTCTACCGCACCGGCGACCTGGTCCGCTGGCGTCCCGACGGGCAGCTGGAGTTCATCGGCCGGGCCGACCACCAGGTCAAGGTCCGCGGGTTCCGCATCGAACTGGGCGACGTGGAACGGGCCCTGTCCGCCGTCGCACCGGTGCGCGAAGCCGCCGTACTGGCCCTCGGGCAGAGCACCGAGCGCCGGCTGGCCGCCTACCTCGTGCCCGACCGGCCGCTGGAGGGCGACCCGGCCGCCTGGCTGCGCGGAGTGCGCCGCCGCCTGGGCCAGGAGCTGCCCGGCTACATGGTCCCCGTCGAGTTCGCCGTACTCGACGAGCTGCCGCGCAACCGGCACGGCAAGCTCGACCGGGGCCGGCTCGCCTCCTTCGCCACCGTTCCGCTCGTCGCGGGCGGCCGGATCGCCCCCCGCGACGACACCGAGCGCCGGATCGCGGCCTGCTGGGCGCGGGCGCTGCCGGTCACCGAGATCGGGGTGACGGACGAGTTCTTCGACCTCGGCGGCCACTCGCTGATGCTGAGCAAGATCGCGCACCTCATCGGCCAGGAGTTCTCGGTGCAGCTCCCGCTGACCGCCCTGCGCACGCACACGACGGTGGCCGAACAGGCCCGGCTCCTGGGCGAGCTGGCCTCGGAGGCACCCCAGTACCCCTCTGGTCCCCGGTCGGTCCGCCGACTGGACCGCCGCAGGTACACCGCGGCCGGCGACGGCCGGACCGTCTGATGGGCCGTCCCCGCCCGGACCGCCCGACGCCCGCCCGACGAGACGCCTTGGAGTACCCGTGAGCGACCGGCTCCCACCCGACGCCCATCTCTTCCCCGCATCCCCGGGACAGGAACGGCTGTGGTTCCTGGACCGGATGAACGAGGCGGCCGGCAAGGCGTACGGCCTCGCCGTACGGATGGACCTGCGCGGCTCCCTGGAGCGCACCGCGCTGCAGGCCGCACTGAGCGCCGTCGTCGAACGCCACGAGGCGCTGCACACCGGACTGCGCCAGTTCGACGGCACCCTCACGCAGGTCGTCGTACCCGGTGTGACCGTCTCCCTGCCCGTCGTCGACCTCGGCAGCCGCGGTCTGGACGCCGGTCAGCTCGACCGCGAGCTCCAGCAGCTGCTGCGCCGGGAGGCGCAGCGCGGCTGGAACCTGGCCCAACCGCCGCTGCTGCGCGGCCTGCTGGTCCGGCTCACGGACACCCACCACGTCCTGCTGCTGTGCGTGCACCACGCCGTGTGCGACGGCCTGTCCCTCCAGGTCGTCCTGCGCGAACTGCTGGAGCACTACACCGGAGGCGGCCCCGGCGACGCCGAACCGCCCCTCCAGTTCGCCGACTACGTCGTCTGGAACAACGGCGGCGAGGAGTCCCCCGACCCCGACTGGTCCGCCCACCGCCAGGCCGCCCGCGACCACTGGGCCCGGACCCTGGCCGGCGCCCCGCAGGTCCTCGAACTCCCCGTCGACCGGCGCCGGCCGGCGCTGCAGTCCTACACCGGCGCCCGGGTGCCCGTCCGGCTGGACGCGCCCTTCGCCGACCGGATCCGCGACTGGTCCGCCGAGCGCGGGGTGACCCCCTTCACCACGCTCCTCGCCGCCTACGTCGTCGTGCTCGCCCGCAACGCCGGCGCCGACGACCTCCTCGTCGGCATACCGGTCGCCAACCGCTCCCACGCCGACCTCGCCGACACCGTCGGCTACCTGGCGAACACCTGCCCGCTCCGCGCAGACCTGCGCGCCGAACCGACCCTCGGCGAACTGGTCCGGCAGCTGTACGACCGGCTCGGCGGCGTCCTCGAACACGGGGACCTCCCCTTCGGCGAGCTGGTGGAGCTCCTGGCGCCCCCGCGCATGCCCGAGCGCAGCCCCGTCTTCCAGGTGATGTTCGGCCTCCAGCAGGACGTGCGCCGCGGCTGGGACCTGCCCGGCCTGCGCGTGGACGTCGAGGACGTCGACGGCGGCAACGCCCGCGTCGACCTGTCGCTGTTCCTCTTCGAGGAGGGCGCGGGCGCGATCGACGGCTTCCTGGAGTACGCCTCGGCGCTGTTCGACCACACCACCGCCGAACGGTTCACCGACCAGCTGCACACCGTGCTCCGGCAGATCCTGCGCGACGCCGACGTCACGGTGTCGTCCGTCGACCTGGCCGCGGACGGCTCGCACCCCGTACTCGACCCCTTCCTCGACGGCGGCCCGCTGGAACAGCCGTGGCCCCTGGTGTGGCCGCGGATCCGGGAGCTGGCGTCGAGCAGCCCCCGCGCCGAGGCCGTGCGGGACGACGAGACCGTCCTCGACTACGGCCGGCTCGCCGAGCGCGTCGACGCCGCGGCGGCGCGGCTGCGCGCAGCCGGAGCGTCGTCCGGGGACCGCGTCGCCGTCCTCGCCGAGCGCGGTGTCCGTGCGGTGATCGCGATGCTGGCCTGCTGGCGGGCGGGCGCCGTGTACGTGCCGGTCGATCCGGCCGCGCCGCTGCCGCGCCGCGAACTGATCCTGGAGCAGGCCGCTCCCGCCGTCCTCGTCTGCGAGGCCCCGGACGACCTGCCGCCCGCGTACCGGGACCGCGCGGTCGCGCTGTCCGCCCTCACGGACCCGGCGCCGGCCGGCGGACCGGAGCCGGAACCGGCCACCGCGCCGCAGGACCCCGCGTACCTGATGTTCACCTCGGGCTCCACCGGCCGCCCCAAGGGCGTGGTCGTCAGCCACGGCAACCTCGCCTCGTTCCTGCACGCCATGACGGGGCGGCTCGCCCTCGGCACCGGCGACCGCCTGCTGGCCCTGACCACCACCGCGTTCGACATCTCGCTGCTGGAGCTCCTCGGCCCGCTCGTCACCGGCGGCACGGTCGTCGTGGCGCCCTCCTCGGCGCAGCGCGGCGCCGCCGACCTCGCCGCCCGGCTCAGCACCCCCGGCCTGACCGTTGCCCAGGCCACCCCGGCGGTCTGGCGGCTGGCCATGTCCGCGGGCTGGCGGCCGCGTCCGGGCTTCAAGCTCCTCTCCGGCGGCGAGGCACTGCCGCCGGACCTCGCCGACCTGCTGGCCCACACCCCGGCCGAGGTGCACAACCTGTACGGCCCCACCGAGACCACCATCTGGTCCTGCGCGGCGGCCGTCCGGCCCGGCGAGCCGGTCACCATCGGCCGGCCCCTGCCCGGCACCCGCGCCCTGGTGGCCGACCCGGGCCTGCGCCCGGTCCCGCCAGGCGTCTGCGGCGAACTGTTCATCGGCGGCCCCGGCGTGGCCCTCGGCTACCTCGACGACCCGGAGCGCACCGCCGCACGGTTCGTACCGGACCCGTACCGCACCGGTGAACGGCTCTACCGCACCGGCGACGTCGTACGGCTGCGCACGGACGGGCTGATCGAGTTCGTCGGCCGCGCCGACGAGCAGGTCAAGGTCCGCGGCCACCGCATCGAACTGGGCGAGATCGAGAGCGCGCTGCGCGGCCTCGACGGGGTACGGGACGCCGCGGCCACCGTCCTCGACCCGCGCGGCAACGCCCGTATCGCCGGCTACCTGGTGGCAGGCCAGGGCGCCCTGGAAACGGCCGGACAGGCGGCCCGGCTGCGGCAGGCCCTCGCCGAGACGCTGCCCGCCGCCATGCTGCCCTCCGAGCTCTACGCCGTCGAGGAGATCCCGCTCAACCCGAACGGCAAGGTCGACCGCCGCGCCCTGCCGGGCACCGGCCGACGCCTGGAGGGCGGCAGCGAACGCGTCGCCCCGTCGACCGACGCCGAGCGGGCCGTCGCCGCACTGTGGTGCGAACTCCTCGACCTTCCCGAAGTCGGGATCCACGAGGACTTCTTCGGACTCGGCGGACACTCGCTTCTCGCCGCGGACCTGCTCCAGCGCATCGAACGCGATCTCGGTGCCCGGGTTCCCGTGGCCGAGTTCTTCATGGAACCGACCGTCGCACGCCTCGCCGGAACCGTCGGCCAGCTGCACGGCGGCGCGGACCACGCACCACCCCAAGACCCGGACGGGCGTGCGGGGCAGACCGCAGAGCCCTCGCCCGAGGGCGGAACGGCGGACGACGGCTGGGACTTCCCCACGCTGCGCCGCTCGACCGCGACCCCCGGCTCCGACCCCGCTCCCCTGGAGGTTTCGCAGTGACCCGGCCCGACGCCACCGAGAACTTCACCGACGCCCTACACCGCGTGCTCGAAGACCGCGGAGCGGAATCAGCCGCCCCGCTCTCCGTGGAGCAGCGCCGCCTGTGGCTGCTCAGCGGCATAGCCGGCGGCTCCTGGGCCGTCGTGACCGGCCGGTACCAGCTCAAGGGCGCCCCGGACGCCGCCCGGCTCCAGCTGCGGCTGGCCGCCCTGGTCTCCCGCCACGAGGCGCTGCGCAGCGTCTTCGTCGAGGTCGCGGGACGTCCCGCCCGCCTGGTCCTCCCCTTCGCGGAGGTGGCACTGCGCACCGTGAACGCGCCCGGGGCCGCCGACGGCGAGCGGACCCAGGAGCTCGTCCGCCACCTCGTCGAGGAGGACTTCTCCCTCGGCCACGGACCGCTGCTGCGCGTCCTGCTGCTGCGCTCCGCCGACGGAGGCGCCGAACTCGTCCTCGCCGGACACCGTCTCGTCCTCGACGCGACCTCCCTGGACCTGCTCGTCGCCGAACTGCTGGGCGACGGCGAGCCGGAGGGCTCCGCGGACACCGCCGGGGCGCTGGAGCAGGCCCTCGGCGCAGAGCGCGAGCGACTCGCCGAGGCCGGTCTGGAGGCCGCCGTGGCCGACTGGGCCAAGGAGCTCGCCCGCCCCGCCGCGACCGAGATCCCCAGCTTCGGCCCGCGCCCCGACATCAAGTCGAACGCCTCCGCCTCCGTGGTCCTGCCGCTCCCCGTCGCCCTCGCCGCACGCGGTGCCGAGGCCGCCGACTGGGACGCCGCGGTCGCCGCCGCCTGGCTCGTCGTCCTCATGCGCTCCCAGGCCACGGGCGCCGCCGCCTGCGGCGTCCGTACGGTCCGCGGCGGGGACCTGCGCACCGTCGTCGGCCCCCTCGACGCCCTGCGCCCGGTCCGCGTGGACGGCGCGGACGAGCTGCCGCTGCCCGAACTCGTCGCCGCGGTCGGGCGACAGCTGCGCACCCCCGCCGTCGACGTCCCGCTGGCCCACCTCCTCGAAGTGGCGCCGCCGCGCCGGGACATCAGCCGTACCCCCTACGTGCAGACCGTCGTCCGGGCCGTCGACGCCCGCGAGCCGCTCGGCGGCGCCTCGGGCACCGCCCGGCAGGTCCCCAACGCCGCGTCCGGCACCGAGTACGACCTCGACGTGACGGTCGTCCTCCAGCGCGGCGTGGCCGTCGCCCAGATCGACTACGACACCGAGCTGTACTCGGAGGAGCGGGTGCGCGCCCTGGGCAACCAGCTCGCCGCGGTCCTCGACGCGATCCTGCCCGGCGGCCCCGCCGACGTCACCGGCGCCGTCGTACCGCTGCTCGGCGCCGAGGGCTCCCGCATCGCCCTCGAAGCCGGATTCGGCGCACGGACCGCCGCCGACACCCGCTCGCTCGTCGACCTCGTCGAGGAGCAGGCCGCCACCACCCCCGGCGCCGTCGCGCTGCGCCAGGACGGCAACGACGTCACGTACGCCCAGCTGTGGTCGGACGCCACGCGGCTCGCCGACGAGCTGGCGGCGCGCGGAGTGCGCCCCGGCGACCGCGTCGCCGTATGGCTGCACCGCCGCCCCTCGACGGTCACCGCGCTGCTGGCCACGCTCGCCGCCGGCGCGGCCTTCGTGCCCGTCGACGCCGCCTACCCGGAGGAGCGGGTGCGCTACCTGCTCTCCGACTCGCGGCCCTCGCTGGTGATCACCGAGAGCTCCGTCCAGCCGCTCGGAGACCTCGGCGTCCCCACCCTGCTCCTGGACGGGCTGACGGGCACCCGCACGGAGGGCGGCGCCCGCCGCCCCGACCGGGTCCCGGCCACCGCGCCCGCCTACCTCATCTACACCTCCGGTACCACCGGACGCCCCAAGGGCGTCGTCGTCACCCACGCGAACGTCGTCAACAACATCGGCTGGCGCCAGGCGAACTGGCAGCTCACCGGGGACGACCGGGTCCTGCACAACCACAGCTTCTGCTTCGACCCGTCCGTCTGGGCGACGTTCTGGCCGCTGGCCGCCGGCGCCTCCATCGTCCTCGCCACCGAGGAGCAGATGAAGGACCCGGCCGCACTGATCTCCACGCTCCGCGACCACCAGGTCTCCGTCCTGGGCGGCGTGCCCTCCCTGCTGTCCCTGCTCCTCGACGACGACGAGGCCGGCACCTGCACCCGCATGCGCCTGGTGCTCAGCGGCGGCGAGCCCCTCACGGACACCCTGCTGGAACGAGTCGAGTCCACCTGGTCCGCCGAGGTCGCCAACCTCTACGGCCCGACCGAGGCCACCATCGACGCCACCGGCCACCGGGTGCCGCGCGGCGACCGCACGGTCCCCGTACCGATCGGGCGCCCCGTCGACAACTGCGGCGTGCACATCGTCGACGCCGCGCTGCGGCCCGTGCCGGACGGCGTTCCGGGCGAGATCGTCGTCACCGGTGCGGGCGTCGCCCTCGGCTACCACGACCGCCCCGCGCTGACCGCGGCCCGCTTCCTGCCCAACCCGTTCGCCGCCGCCGGGGACACCGGCACCAGCCTCTACCGCACCGGCGACATGGGCCGCAGGCTCCCCGACGGCTCCATCCAGTTCTTCGGCCGCGTCGACGACCAGGTCAAGATCCGCGGCCACCGCGTCGAGCTCTCCGAGGTCGAATCGGTCCTCCAGGCCGTACCCGGAGTCCGCGACGCCGCCGTGGTGGCCCTCGACGCCGGCACCGAGAACGCCCGCCTCGCGGCCGCCCTGGTCCTCCCCGCCGACGGCGACGCGGCGGACGGCACGTCCGTCGAGCAGGTCCGTGCCGCACTCGCCGAGGAGCTGCCCGGCTACCTGGTGCCCGACCGGTTCACGGTGCTGGACGAGCTGCCGCTCACCTCCAACGGCAAGGTCGACCGCCGCGCCGTCGCCGAGCTGCTGTCCCGGCAGACCGCGGCGCCCGCCGCCGGCCAGGACGCCCCCGCCGAGCCCCGCAACGCGCTGGAGCGCTCCGTCGCCGAGGCCTTCGCCTCCGTACTGCGCGTCCCCGCCGTCGACATCCACGCCGACTTCTTCGACCTGGGCGGCACCTCGCTGATCCTCGCGAAGCTGGCCTCCCTGCTCGGCCGCCGCCACGACGTCGAGATCCCGCTGCACGAGTTCTTCCGCACGCCGACGGTCGCCGGCGTCTCCGAGACCATCGAGATCTACCGCCGCGAGGGCCTCGCCGGCGTCCTCGGCCGCAAGCACGCCGCGACCCTGGAGGGCGACGGCACCCTCGACCCGTCGATCAGCCCCGAAGGACTGCCCGAGGCCGACTGGGAGAACCCGCAGCGGGTCTTCCTCACCGGCGCCACCGGATACCTCGGCCTCCACCTCGTCGAGCAGCTGCTGCGCCGCACCGGAGCAGAGGTCGTGACCCTCTGCCGCGCCCGCGACGAGGAGCACGCGCTCGAACGCCTCCGGGAGGGGTTCGCCCTCTACGAGATCGACGTCGAGGACCAGTTCCACCGCGTCCGCGCCGTCGTCGGCGACCTCGCCGAGCCCCGCCTGGGCCTGACCGAGGAGCAGTGGGACGACCTCGCCTCCACCGTCGACGTGATCTACCACAACGGCGCGCTCGTCAACTTCGTCTACCCCTACTCGGCGCTCAAGGCCGCCAACGTGGGCGGTACCCAGCGCGTCCTGGAACTGGCCTGCACCACCCGCCTCAAGGCCGTCCACCACGTCTCCACCATCGACACCCTCCTCGCCACGCACATGCCGCGCCCGTTCCTGGAGAACGACGCCCCGCTGCACTCCGCGGTCGGCGTACCGGCCGGCTACACCGGCAGCAAGTGGGTGGCCGAGAAGGTCGTCGACGAGGCCCGCCGCCGTGGCATCCCGGTCACCGTGTTCCGCCCCGGTCTGATCCTCGGCCACACGAAGAACGGCGCCACCCAGACCATCGACTACCTGCTGGTCGCGCTCCGCGGATTCCTGCCCATGCGGATCCTGCCCGACTACCCCCGCATCTTCGACGTGATCCCGGTCGACTACGTGGCCTCCGCCATCGTGCACATCTCGGGCAAGCGCGAGGCGATCGACGGGTTCTACCACCTCTTCAACCCGGAGCCGGTGCCGCTGCGCACCTTCTGCGACTGGATCAAGGGGTACGGCTACGAGTTCGACATCGTGCCCTTCGAGGAGGGAAGGCGCCGCGCCCTCGGCGTCGGCCCCGGCCACCTCCTGTACCCGCTCGTCCCCCTCATCAAGGACGCCGAGGCGGAGCCGCACCGGGCCCTCGACCCCAAGCACATGGACGAGGTCCAGCCCGCCCTGGAGTGCGCCGAGACGCTCCGCATGCTGGAGGGCAGCGACATCGCCTGCCCGCCGACCACGGAGGCCGACGCCCACGCCGTCATGGACTACCTGGTGCGCACCGGATTCATGCCGGCTCCCGCGGACGTCGTCCACGACCCCATCACCCCGTCGGAAGCCCGATGAACGCACCCACCACCCCGCTCCGGCACCCGGAGGGCCAGCCCGACTACGTGGCCGAGGTGGCCACGGTGCCCTTCCGCCTCGGACGCCCCGAGGAACTGCCCGCGACGCTCGGCGAGCTCCGCGACGCCGTCGCGGAGCGGGCGGGCGAGGCCGCACGCGGCCTCGCCCGCCCGGCGGCCCGGACGGGCCTCGCCGCCCTGCTGGACCAGGCCAGGCAGACCCGCGACGCGCTGCCCCGGGTCGGCCTCGGCCCGGTCGGCGAGGACCCGGCGGAGTCCGAGGCCAACCGCGACAACGACCTCGCCTTCGGCATCGTCCGCACCCGCGGCCCGGTGACCGAACTCCTGGTGGACGCCGCCCTCGCCGCCCTCATCGGCATCCTGGAAGTCGCCGTGGACCACGGCTCCGACCTGGACGAGACGGCCTGGGAGCGGTTCCTCGGAGGTTTCGACGCGCTGCTCGGCTGGCTCGCCGACCCGCACAGCGCACCGCAGCCCCTGCCGGTCCCGGCGGCCGGCCCGCCCGGTCCGCCCGTCCACCAGGACGCGCTGCGCCGCTGGGTGCGCGGACACCACGTCTTCATGGTCTTCGCCCAGGCGTGCGCGCTCGCCACCGCATGCCTGCGCGACAGCGCCGACCGGGAGGACCTCCCCGGCGCGGAGGCGTCCGCCGCGGCGGCCGTGGCACTGATGCGAGGCTGCCAGGGGGCCCTGCTCTACGCGGGGGACGCCAACCGCGAGCAGTACAACGAGCAGATACGCCCCACCCTCATGCCGCCGGTCGCGCCGCCCAAGATGAGCGGCCTGCACTGGCGCGACCACGAGGTGCTCATCGCCGGTCTGGCCGGCTCCCGGGGCGCCTGGGAGTGGCTCGCCGGCCAGGGCTCCGACCGGCCCGCCGCCTTCCGGGCCGCCCTCGCCGAGGCGTACGACTCCCACATCGGAGTGTGCGAGCACTTCGTCGGCGACGCGTCCCCGAGCCTGCTGGCCACCGAGGGCTCGTCCCGGTCCGCCGTCGGCGTCATCGGCCAGTTCCGCAAGATCCGGCTGCGCTCGCTCCCCGAGCCGCCCGTCACGACCGAGGGGGAAGCCTCGTGATCCGCGGTTCCCACGCGCTGCGCGAGGGCCTCGCCCGCTACGGTCCCGCCGCCGCGGCCTGCGCCGCGGCGGCGTACGCCGCCACCTCGCTCACCTCGCCGCGGCCCCGCCCCGACGGATCGGCCGCCGAGGAGTTCTCCGCGGAACGCGCCATGCGCCACGTCCACGCGGTCGCCGTCGAACCCCACCCGGTCGGCTCCCGGGCCGCGCACCGCGTCCGCGACTACCTGCTCTCCGAACTCAAGGAACTGGGCTTCGAGACGGAGGTCCAGGAGGCCGTCTCCGGCCACGACCTGGGGCCCACGCCCTACGGCCCCCGCTACCTGACGGGCGGGCGGGTACAGAACGTCATCGGCCGGCTTCCGGGCTCCGTACCCGGACGTGCCGTCCTCCTGATGACGCACTACGACTCGGTGTCGCAGGGCCCCGGCGCCAGCGACGCCGGCGTCCCGGTGGCCGCGCTGCTGGAGGCGGTCCGCGCCCTGCGGGCCGGGGGCGGGCAGCCCGTCAACGACGTCCTCGTGGTGTTCACCGACGGTGAGGAAGCCGGACTGCTGGGCGCCCGCGCGTTCTTCGACCGGCACCCGCTCGCGCGCACCGTGGGCGTGGCGTTCAACTTCGAGGCCCGCGGCACCGAAGGCCCCGTCCTGATGTTCGAGGCCGGTCCGGGCAACGGACCGATGGTGGAGGAGCTCGCCCGCACCGGCGTGCCCGTGTTCGCCAGCTCCCTCTTCGACGCCATCTACCGGCGGATGCCCAACGCCACCGACTTCGCGCTGGTCAAGGAACGGGGGATCCCCGGCCTGAACTTCGCCCACATCGGCGGCTTCGCGGCCTACCACGGCCCCCTCGACGACATCGAGCACGTCGACCCCGCGGCGCTCCAGCACCACGGCGAACTCGCCCTGGCCCTGACCCGCCGCCTCGGCTCCGCCGACCTCGCCGAGCTCGGCGGCCAGGACGCGGTCTTCTTCCCCGCCGGGCGCGGCCGTCTCGTCCGCATCCCCGGCAAGGCCGTCGTCCCCCTGACGGCCGCGGCGGGCCTGCTGTGGGCCGGTTCGATGCGGCACGCGCTGCGCAAGGGCGGCCTGACGGGCGGCCGGCTGGCCGGCACCAGCGCCCTGCTCGCCGCGCGCATCGCAGCGGGCGCGGCCGCCGGCACGGCGTTCACCGCGGCCATGGGCAAGCTGGCACCCGAGTTCCGCCGGCACGGCGACTTCCACGGCTCCGGAGACATCTACGCCGCGGTCGCCGGACTCGCCTGCGCCGCCGTCTTCACGGGCCCCGCCGGCCGGACGGCAGCCACCGCCCGCACGGCCGGGGCCACCCTTCCGCTCGCGGCCGCCTCGGCGGCCCTCGCCGCCGGCCTGCCGGGCGGGAGCTACCTGACGACCTGGCCGCTGGTCGGCGCGGGCGCCGGCCTGTGCCTCCTCGGCGCGGAGCGCCCGGGCGAGGCCCGGCGGGCGCCGTCCGTACGGCACGCCCTGGGCGCGGCCGCTGCCGCGGCCCCGGCTGCCGCCCTCTTCGTACCGCTGTCCCGGCTGCTCTTCAAGGGCCTGACCCCGCGCCTGGCCGGAACCGCGGTCGTCGCCCTCCAACTGTGCGGCGAACTGGCCGCACCCGCACTGGCGGAACTTCCCCGCCCGGTGCGCAGGGCCGCCGCCGCAGGAGGCCTCCTGCTGGCCGGCGGTGTGGCCGCGCGGCGCTTCCTGCGCCGCGGCAAGGGAGCGCCGCCGCCCGAGACGATCAGCCACCTCCTCGACCCCGAGCGCGCCGAGGCACTGTGGATCAGCAGTGACGAGTCCGCCTCCGAGCGCACGCGCGCCTTCCTCGGCGACCAGCCGGCCAAGGGCCGTCTCCCGGAGCACTTCCCGGGCTGGGAGCGGGACTTCCTCCACGCGCCGGCCCCCCGGCTCGACCTGCCGGCTCCCGAGGTGACCGTCGTGGAGGACGCGGCCGGAGAGGCCGGCCGCCGGCGCCTGCTGCTCCACCTGCGCTCACCCCGCGGCGCACGCCAGCTGTCCCTGGCCGTCGTCGGCGGCGGGGTACGCCGCTGGCGCGTCGAGGACGGCACCTGGTCGCAGCCCGCCGCCGTACCGGCGGAGAACGACAGCTGGGAGCTGTGGCTGCACGCCGTACCCGACGCGGGCATCCGCGTCGAAATCGAACTTCCGTCGTCCGGGACCCGGCTCAGGGTCCTCGACCGGATCGACGGACTGCCGCGGTCCCTCGCGGCGGCCCCGGGCACCGATCCCGCCACCGGGATCCCGGAGCACATCACCCCTGCGGCCGCCCTCGACGTCGACACCTGGGGCAACGCCTCACTCGTCGTCCGGAGGGTGCACCTGCCGGCCCAGGAAGGGCCGGCATGACAACGAAAGGAGTGACCAGCATGACCACCTTCCTGGGTGAAGACGACTCCGTCCTCTGCACCGTCGTCGCCAACGACTTCGGCCAGTACTCGATCTGGCCGCAGGAACGCCGAGTCCCGGACGGCTGGCGTCCGACCGGGTTCGACGGCCCGCGCAGCGCATGCCTGGAACACATCGAGACGGTATGGGACGGGCCGACCCCCGCCCGCGCCGCCTGATCCCGCACCACCACACAAGGAGAGACACCACCATGTCCGTCACCCTCGACAACACCTCCTCCGCCCAGAACCCCGCCGGTGGCCCGCCGGTCGGCAAGGCTCCGCTCGACATGGACGGCCTGGCCTGGATCCTCTTCGGCGCCTCGGCCTTCCAGTACCTGAACGCCGCCTGCGAGCTCAACCTCTTCGAGCTGCTGGAGGACAAGCCCGGCCTGACCAAGCCGCAGATCGGCGCCGAGCTCGGCCTGGCCGACCGCGCCAACGACATCCTGCTGCTGGGCGCCACCGCCACCGGCATGCTCACCGTCGAGGACGGCCGCTACCAGCTCGCCACCGTCCTGGCCGAGCTCCTCAAGACCGACGACTGGCAGCGCTTCAAGGACACCGTCGGCTTCGAGCAGTACGTCTGCTACGAGGGCCAGATGGACTTCACCGAGTCGCTGCGCGCCAACAGCAACGTCGGCCTGCGCCGGGTCCGCGGCTCCGGCCGCGACCTGTACCACCGCCTGCACGAGAACCCGCAGATGGAGCAGGCCTTCTACAAGTACATGCGGTCCTGGTCGGAGCTGGCCAACCAGCACCTGGTCGAGATCCTGGACCTCTCCGGCACCTCCAAGCTGCTCGACTGCGGCGGCGGCGACGCCGTCAACTCGATCGCGCTGGCCCAGGCCAACCCGCACATCGAGGCCGGCATCCTGGAGATCCCGCCGACCGCCCCGCTGACCGAGAAGAAGATCGCCGAGGCCGGCCTCAGCGAGCGCATCACGGTCAAGCCCGGTGACATGCACGCGGACGAGTTCCCCACCGGCTACGACACGGTGATGTTCGCCCACCAGCTCGTCATCTGGACGCCGGAGGAGAACACCGCGCTGCTGCGGAAGGCCTACAACGCCCTGCCCGAGGGCGGCCGCGTGATCATCTTCAACTCGATGTCCAACGACGAGGGTGACGGCCCGGTCGTGGCGGCGCTCGACAGCGTCTACTTCGCCGCGCTGCCGGCCGAGGGCGGGATGATCTACTCCTGGGCCACCTACGAGGAGTCCCTGACCAAGGCCGGCTTCGACCCCGCCTCCTTCGAGCGGATCGAGTTCCCGGGCTGGACCCCCCACGGCGTCATCATCGCCACCAAGTAATCAACGGCCCGTGCAGCGGCCCGGTCCCGCCCCCGAGGGGGCGGAGGCCGGGCCGCGGCACGGGCCGTCCGTCATCCCGCACCGGGCGGAGGACCTGATGCTGACCACGCCGGAAAAAGAAAAGGTGAGGATCGTTCGCTGGCCGCTGGAGACGGCGAAGCGGGAGAGATGCAGGGAACTCGGAGCCCTGCGGCTGCTCCTCGTGGAGAACGGCGCGACGCCACCGCTGACCGCGGACCCGCGGGAGGACTGGGTGAGGACCCCGGTCAGCAGGGAGGACCTCGCGGCACGGGTCACCGCGCTGCGCGCCAAGGCCAGTGCCTACCGCGTCCCCACCCTCGACGTGGACGGCGAACTGAGCTTCGGCGGCGACTCGGTGGTGCTGTCCCCGACGGAGGTGGCCATCGTCGCCGAACTCGTGCGCAACTACGGCTCACTGGTGGCCAGAGAAGCCCTGGCACACCTGTCGGCGGCCCCCCGCGCCAACAGCCGCAACGCCCTCGACCTGCACATGATGCGGATACGGCGGCGCATCGCCCCGCTCGGGCTGGGCATCAGCACGGCCTGGGGCCGCGGGTACCTGCTCCAGGAGACCGCGCAGGACGCGCCCGGACAGGAGCCGGAAACGTCGGACGGGGCGCTCGCCGTCGGCTGACGGCAAACGCCCCGCGTCCCGTGTCCCGGGCCCGCCGGCTCAGCGCGGCTCGGCCATCGCCAGGCCCTCGCTGACCACGGGCCAGGACCGGCCCTCCAGCCACGCGGCCAGGTCCGGTGCCACCGTCGCGTCGAC
Organism: Streptomyces sp. NPDC040718; assembly: GCF_055593565.1. Classification (NCBI taxonomy): domain Bacteria; kingdom Bacillati; phylum Actinomycetota; class Actinomycetes; order Kitasatosporales; family Streptomycetaceae; genus Streptomyces; species Streptomyces sp. NPDC040718. Next base: position 124,878 of record NZ_JBVIXO010000020.1, read on the forward strand.
GGAGAGGACCGCGAGCCCCGTCGGAGAATCCGCGGAGTCCTCGATCCACAGGTCCTCGACGTTCACGTTCAGCTCGCTCACATCGGCCAGCAGCCGGGCGAGTTCGCCCTCGCGGTCCGTGAGCAGCACCTGCACCGTGTCGTAGGCGCGCCCCTGGGCCCCGTACTTCTGCGGGATCAGCGACTGCCCGGACCTGCCCTCCTCGAGCAGCCGGCGCAGCAGCTCGCGGTAGGCCGCCACCTGCGTCGGTCCGGCCTCCGGGGCGTCGGCCAGGACGCGCAGGGTACGCCTGGTCATTTCGAGGTCGTGCTGCAGGCCCTCCAGCGCTCCGAGCACCGCGGTGGCGTTGGACCCGAGGATCTCCGTCCACAGCGCAGGGTCGCCGGCCGCGATGCGGGTGAAGTCGCGCAGTCCGGAGCCGGACAACCCGAGCGCCCTCTCGTCATACGACCGCAGCATCCGGGCCATCAGACTGCTGACCAGGTGCGGGAGATGGGAAGTCATCGCGATGGCCCGGTCGTGGGTCTCCGCGTCCATCGTCACCGCGTCCGCGCCGCACAGGCCGATCAGCTGACGGGCGGCGGCGGTCGTCTCCTGAGAGGTGTCCGCGCTCGGGGTGAGGATCCACGGCTTGGCCTGGAAGAGGTCGCTGCGGGCCGCGCCGGGGCCGGGGTGTTCCCGGCCGGCGATGGGATGCCCCCCGACGAAGCGGGAGGCATCCCAGCCGAAGTCGGCTCCGGCAGCCGGGAGCGACGCCTTGACGCTCGCCACGTCCGTGTAGTGCCGGGCGATCCGCCGCCGCTGGGCATCGGCCAGGGCGGCGTTCACGCTGCGCGGGGGCACGGCGATGACCGCCAGGTCCGTCCTGTCCGCGGGGGCGAGCGCGGTGCCCGCCCCCATGGCCTCGGCGATCCGTACCGACTCCGCATGGACGTCCTGCAGATGGACCCGTACACCGCGCTGCGTGAGGGCGAGGCCGATGGAGGTTCCGATCAGCCCGGTACCGATCACGGTCACCGTGTTGAGCACATCCGACCCGTGCGTGCGTTCGATTGCGATCACCTTGTCGTCACTCCGTTCCGGGCCGGCTCAGTAGCGGTAGTGGTCGGGCTTGTAGGGGCCCTCGACCTTGACGCCGATGTAGGAGGCCTGCTCGGGGCGGAGGGTGGTGAGCTTGACGCCC